>NZ_JAZDQE010000008.1:0-305273 GCF_037963805.1 Cohnella sp. 56
CTGATGCGACGGTGAAGCTGGTGCTGACAGTCACCCGCACGTCGGATGCCTCCGTGGCGGATACGGCAGAGATCAGCGTCGTCGTACCGGCGAAGAGCGAGACGGCTCCGGTCGAGAAGACGGCGGCGGAAATCGCCGGCGGCATTGCGGACATCGCAGCACCGGAGAAAGACGCGGAGCAGCTGACGCTGCCAAGCGTGCCAAACGGCTTCACGGTGGCAATCAAGAGCAGCAGCAACGAAGCGGTCATCGGATTGGACGGCAAGATCGTGCCTCCGGCGGCTGATGCGACGGTGAAGCTGGTGCTGACAGTCACCCGCACGTCGGATGCCTCCGTGGCGGATACGGCAGAGATCAGCGTCGTCGTACCGGCGAAGAGCGAGACGGCTCCGGTCGAGAAGACGGCGGCTGAAATCGCCGGCGGCATTGCGGACATCGCGGCGCCGGAGAAAGACGCGGAGCAGCTGACGCTGCCAAACGTGCCAAACGGCTTCACGGTGGCGATCAAGAGCAGCAGCAACGAAGCGGTCATCGGATTGGATGGCAAGATCGTGCCTCCGGTGGCTGATGCGACTGTGAAGCTGGTGCTGACAGTCACCCGCACATCGGATGCCTCCGTGGCGGATACGGCAGAGATCAGCGTCGTCGTACCGGCGAAGAGCGAGACGGCTCCGGTCGAGAAGACGGCGGCTGAAATCGCGGACGGCATTGCGGACATCGCGGCGCCGGAGAAAGACGCGACGCAGCTGACGCTGCCAAGCATGCCAAACGGCTTCACGGTAGCGATCAAGAGCAGCAGCAACGAAGCCGTCATCGGACTGGACGGCAAGATCGTGCCTCCGGCGGCTGATGCGACGGTGAAGCTGGTGCTGACAGTCACCCGCACATCGGATGCCTCCGTGGCGGATACGGCAGAGATCAGCGTCGTCGTACCGGCGAAGAGCGAGACGGCTCCGGTCGAGAAGACGGCGGCGGAAATCGCCGGCGGTATTGCGGACATCGCGGCGCCGGAGAAAGACGCGACGCAGCTGATGCTGCCAAGCATGCCAAACGGCTTCACGGTGGCGATCAAGAGCAGCAGCAACGAAGCGGTCATCGGATTGGACGGCAAGATCGTGCCTCCGGCGGCTGATGCGACGGTGAAGCTGGTGCTGACGGTAACGCGTACGTCGGATGCCTCCGTGGCGGATACGGCGGAGATCAGCGTCGTCGTACCGGCGAAGAGCGAGACGGCTCCGGTCGAGAAGACGGCGGCTGAAATCGCCGGCGGCATTGCGGACATCGCGGCACCGGAGAAGGACGCGACGCAGCTGACGCTGCCAAGCATGCCAAGCGGCTTCACGGTGGCGATCAAGAGCAGCAGCAACGAAGCGATCATCGGATTGGACGGTAAGATCGTTCCTTCGGCAGTTGCTGCAACAGTGAAGCTGGTGCTGACGGTAACACGCACATCGGATGCCTCCGTGGCGGATACGGCGGAGATCAGCGTCGTCGTACCGGCGAAGAGCGAGACGTCGACGCCGCCTCCAACGACATCGACGCCAACGCCGACGCCGGCGGGCACAATTTCGATTACCAAGGACAGTGTGAAAACCGTAGATGGGAAAGCAATCGTTCAGTTGGCATCGGACACGACGGATGTCAAATTGACTGCCGACGCCCTCGCTGCGGTAGGCGAGCGGGCGCTCGTGCTTAGCAGCGGCAGCCTGACGGTACAAGTCCCTTCCTCGGTGATCGCGCAATTGATTGCTCAACTGCCGTCCGCAGCGCGTGAAGGTGCAAGCGTTGAGCTGCGCATGAGTCCGATCGCCGTTTCCGATGCGGAAGCGACGATCGCGAAGGGCGCAGCAAGCGGCAGCAGCAAGATCAAGCTGGCCGGCGGAGCGTACGAATTCACGCTCAAGGCTAGCGGAGTGAGCGGCGATACCGCTACATTGAGCCGATTCAGCGCTCCGATCACGCTCAGTCTGGCTGCCTTTGCAGGGGCCGACAACGACTTGACAGGCGTCTATTACATCGGCGACGACGGCAAACTGGAATACGTCGGCGGCAAGCTGGCGAACGGCGTATGGACGGCCGAAGTCAAGCACTTCAGCAAGTACGCCGTACTGGAAGTGAAGCGCACATTCGCAGACGTAGCCGATACGTTCTGGGCGTCACGCGCGATCGCTTCGCTCGCCGCGAAGCAGATCGTCTCGGGCGTCACGGATACGACGTTCGAGCCGGGCCGCACCGTCACAAGAGCGGAATTCACCAAGCTGCTCGTCGGTACGCTCGGACTGACGGACAAGGGAGCGATGACCTTCAAGGATGTCGCAAGCGATGCCTGGTATGCGGATTGCGTCGCAATAGCTGTAAAAGCCGGAATCGTATCCGGCAAGAGCGCGGACGTATTCGATCCGAACGGACGAATCACCCGCGAAGAAATGGCCTCGATGCTCGTGAAGGCGTACAAGGTGCTTCATGCGGGCACAAACGCCGAAGGACTTGCCGGCACGGTTTTCGCCGACGGGGACAGCATTGCCGCATGGGCCAAGCAAGACGTGGCCGCGGCCTCCGCGCTTGGACTGCTCAAAGGGCGCGCCTCCGGGACGTTCGCTCCGAAGGGCACGGCCACCCGCGCAGAAGCCGCACAAGCGATCTTTAACCTCATTTCGCAATAAAGGATAGGAAGCACCGGGACCGGATGCCATTCGAAGGAGTGGCATCCCGGCCTTGGCGCATACGAACTTCGAACAATAGATTCATAGCCGGCAGCGATCCTACTGTGCTGTGAACCTATTGTTGGGCGTTGGTATGACGATGATATGACTTCGGGGAGGCCCTCATGATGATCAAGCAAGGTTCGGTCTTCAGATTCGCTTTGGCGATTGCGGTATTTGCATTTGCACTATTGCCCTTCGGCAATTCCGCGTTTGCCCACGCCTACAGCGCCAGTTATTCGACGTTAACGATCACGCAGGCGGAGCTTCGTCTGGAGTATTCCATTGACGAGCTGTCCGTGATCGAGTGGGCCGGAGGCGACGCGAACGACGACAAGATGCTCGATCAAACGGAGTTCGAATCCGTGAAGGAGCCGTTCGCCGAAATACTGAAAAAGCATCTTGTGCTTAAATCGGGCGGCGCCCGGCGGGAGTGGTCGCAAATAGAGAGCTATACGCTTCAGCGCAAAGGCGACGCGTCGAGCGTCATCCTGGAACTGATCTATCCTTCGCTCGCGGACGACGGTACGGTATCCCTGACGGATACGCTTTACCGGGACGATAAAAAGACCAATTACGTGAACCTCCTCAAGGTAAAATACGGTTCTAGCGAAAGTACCGCGGCACTGTCGGGATCGGATCGGACCTGGTCGCTGCGCATGACCGACGAGGAATACGGAGCGCTGCCCGCGAATCTGTCGGCACTGGCGTCGCCGGGCAGCGCGGATGAACCCGCAAACGTACCATCGACGAGTTCAGACTCCGGGAACACGGGGCAGAGTGCCGGCACGCATGCCTCCGGCGGTGCTTTGTCCGGCTGGTTCAGCTTTTTCAAGCTGGGAATGAACCATATCCTGGGCGGCTACGACCATCTCCTGTTTTTATTCTCGCTCGTTATCGCACGGCAGTCGTTCAAGCAGTATGCGGCGATGGTCACCGCGTTCACCGTCGCGCACAGCCTCACGCTGACGCTGACCGTACTCGGCTGGATCTCCGTCCCCGGCTGGATCGTGGAGCCGCTCATCGCGCTCAGCATCTGCTACGTCGCTGTCGACAACATGATCCGCCCGCAGGTGCGATACCGCTGGGTGCTGACATTTTTGTTCGGGCTGATTCATGGTATGGGATTCGCGGATATTCTGGTTGCGATGCACCTGCCGAGGGCGAGTCTGGGTGTCGATCTGGTGAGCTTCAATCTCGGCATCGAGGCCGTCCAGCTGGGACTGATCGCGATCTGCCTGCCTTTGTTGTACGCCCTGCATCGGTACAAGCATGCAAGGAAGATCGTCTATGCGGCTTCGAGCCTGGCCCTGCTGCTAGGCGGCCTCTGGCTGATCGAGCGGACATTCGGCTAAACAACAGGAGAGTGACGCGACATGAATGCAACGACGGCGGCAGACCGCAGAACAGCTGCTTCCCGCTCCAACCTCGCCGCACTGATCGGCCTTGCGTGCATAGCCGGACTGTACTTCGTAACGGCGGAATCGCCCGGACGCCTGCTGCACGACGCCAAGCTGCAGCTGTTTAAAACGCTGTTCGTCGGCATTCTGCTCGAAGCGCTTCCGTTTATATTGATCGGCGTGCTGATCGCGGCGCTTCTGCATGTTTTCGTGACGGACGAGATGATCCGCAGATTCATCCCACGCCATCCGGTCCTCGGTATTTTAACGGCGGCCGTACTCGGAATTGTATTTCCGATATGCGAGTGCGGCATGGTTCCCGCGATTCGGAATCTGATCCGCAAAGGCATGCCGACTTATGTCGCTTCGACCTTTATCCTCGTCGGACCGATCCTCAATCCGATCGTATTCTGGTCGACGCTTATGGCGTTCAGAAGCCGTCCCGAGATCGCCTACACCCGGATGGGGCTTGCATTCGCGATTGCGCTGATCGTCGGCCTGATCGTCTATCGTGGCTATAGAGGAGATCCGCTTCGCCAACGCGGGCCGTCCGTCGCCGCACATGACCATCGCGGACACGCACACGACCATCATACAAGTCCGGCTCATGGTGGGCACGGCAGGAGGGCCATTCGTTCCATGATCGCGGGGAAAACGAAGGATGTCATGGGACATGCGGCCAATGAGTTTTTCGACATGGGCAAGTACTTGCTGATTGGAGCCGCGCTGGTCGGCCTGCTGCAGACGTTCGTATCCAATGCGATGTTGGTCAAGCTCGGCCAGGGAGAGCTTGGTTCGAATGTTCTGATGATGGGGCTGGGCTTCGTGCTGTCGCTCTGTTCAACCTCCGACGCTTTTGTCGCCCAGTCTTTTGCCGCTACGTTTTCCGCCGGCTCGCTCGTCGCCTTCATGGTATTCGGGCCGATGATGAACCTGAAGGGGCTGATTATGATGCTGGCCGTCTTCAAGACGAAGTTCGTCGTTCTGCTGGCGGCCTGCGTGACCGTGCTGGTGCTTGCTGGCTCGTGGATTCTCCCCTACATTGCACTGAAGTGAGGCGACTTCGATTGAAGACGATGATATGGAATCCGGAAGCCTTGCACCATCTTGCGCGCGGTCTCATCGTATGGGGCTTCGCCCTGCTGGTCGTTCGCTTAACGTTCTCCGGCGATATTTTGCTGTACATTGCGCCGCATCTGGTGATTTACGCAGAGATCGCGGCGGGAGGATTGCTGATCTTGGGCGGCTTCCAACTATACTTTGCGGTTCGCTCGTTTGCCGGACGAGCACCGGCTTGCGCTTGCGGCCACGACCATGAGGGGCATAGCCACGAGATGCCTGCGACGCCGATGCGCGTCACCGGTCTCTACGGACTATTCGTGTTGCCGCTGGCGTTATGCCTTATGCTGCCGAGCGCGGCTTTTGCCGGTACGATCGCGGACAGCAAGGGCATGAATCTGGGGGCGTCTACGGCATTCAACAACGGCAAAGAAGACGCAGAGCTGATCGAACTGGAAGGCGACGAGAGCCCCGAACTTCGGGCGATGTTCCGTTCGAGGGCGTACGATCGCGATTTCGCGAAGCTGGGGATGCTGCTGTATCAACAGGACATGATCGAGATGAAGGAAGACTGGTTCTTGGAAAAGCTCGAGACGATCAACAAATTTCTGGACCCGTTCCAGGGCAAGTCGATCGAGATCACGGGCTTTGTGTACAGGCAGGACGGATTGGCGGACGGCCTTATCATCGTAGGCCGGATGGCGATGACGCATTGCATCGCGGATATTGCGCCTTATGGAATGATCGTAGATGCGCCGCAAGCTGCGGGTCTGAAAGACGACCAATGGGTGACCGTCAAAGGAACGATCGGGCGCCAGAGCCTCGGAGATCGGGAAGTCATGAAGGTGTTGGCCGAATCCGTGACGGAAGCGAAGCCTGCCGCCGTGCCTTATGTCTATCCGGATCGCTCGTTCGCATCCAAGCTGTGACGACATCCGCCAAAAGACGGAGGAGATCGTATGATATTATATATGGGCAGCTATCTGTTAGTCGCGTTCGGCTCGATCTGGGCGATTCGGTCCGTTCACACCATGTACCGCTTCGCCCTGGCGGTTGCCGCGCTTGCCGGGGTGACGACGGGATTTTTAGCCGTACAGGCGCTGGATTATGCTATATCCGGTGCCGCGCTGGCTTCGATTCCGATTGCGGCAGGGTTGGCTGCGGCCGCGTTCTACCGGATCGGCGCTCGCAGGGCGGGGAGCGTCGCGCTGACCGTCATCGTCCTCGCCGAAGCGGGCATCGCGGGCGGTTACCGTTTGTATATATCGACCGGATATGTTTTTGCTGCGGATCTGGCATTTGTCGCATTGCTCTACATCCTGCAGCGAGCTTCGGAACATCGCGCACGGCCTCAGCCTGAGGGGGCCAGCCTTTCCACCGTCGTCAAGGGAGCAGGCGCCGCCAAGGGAGCCGGTGCTGCCAAGGAGGCCGGCCAATCGAAAGGCGCACTGACAGGCGCATCGAAAAGCGGAGGCGTTCTTACGCCAGCCGCTCTCGCGTTGATTGCCGTAGCCGGCGCGGCGCTGCTCGCCCGGTTCGAGCCGGACGACACCGGACGGATCGGGCAGGCAGCCAGTGCAGTCGCCGCTTACGACGAGACGAATGACCTCCAGACCGCTCGCGTACAGGTGAATGCCGCCGGGTTTAATCCGCGCCATATCGATTTTCAGCCGGGCGTCATGATGAAGCTCGTCATCGAGGTCGGAGACACCGCCGCTTCGGACCAGGTTTTCGAATCCACGTCGCTCGGCCTGAAGGCCCCGCTTCATAAAGGGGACAACATCTTCCTCGTTAAAAACCCGAAGCCGGGGGATTTCGAGTTCCAGGTTGGCGGTCATACCGGCACCTTCACCGTGCTGCAAAGCGCAGATCCTTCGGAGAATAACGGTTGAACTTAAGGCCGCTAATCGATTATGATGGTTCCAAATCCCGGACGGAGTGTTGCGCATGAACGCAGAGACAGGCGGCGACCGGCTGGCCCGCATGATCGATACGGCCAAGATGTATTACCAGCTGAATTACAGTCAACAGGAGATCGCGGAGCGGCTCGGCATCTCGCGGCCGACCGTGTCCCGATTTTTGCAGCAGGCGAAGGACGAGGGCTACGTCCGCATCCAGATCGTCGACCCGCGCGAGAGCAACGAATCGCTGGCCGTAGGGCTGGAGCGCAAGTTCAAGCTGCGCAAGGCGGTGGTTGTGCCCGTGCCCCAATATGAGGACAATGTCGTCAAAAAGTACCTCGGAGAGGCGACGGCCGCATACTTGCACGATACGGTCGAGGACGGCGATACGATCGGCGTGACCTGGGGCACGACGCTCTACGATGTCGCCTGCCATCTGCAGGACCGGCAGCTCAAGGATGTTCGTGTCGTGCAGCTCAACGGGGGCGTCAGCCATTCGGAGACGAACACCTACGCTTACGAGATCGTCCAGCTGTTCGGCAAGGCGTTCCATACGGTGCCTTACTTCATTCATCTGCCCGCGATCGTCGATCACCCGATCGTGCGGCATACGATCGAGGCGGATCGGCATATCGGGCGTATCTTGCAGCTCGGCAAGCAGGCGAATATCGCCGTTATCACCGTAGGCTCGCCGACCGACGATTCGGTGCTCATCAAGGCGAACTATTTTACGGAGGACGATCTGGCTGTGATACGGGAGCGGGGCGCAGGCGATATATGCTCCCGCTATATCGACCGGGACGGCAAGCTCTGCTCGGACGAGCTGAACGAGCGTACGATCGGCATCGAGCTCGAGGATCTCAAGCTCAAGGAGCGCTCGGTGCTCGTCGCCGGCGGCCGCAAGAAGGCGGACGGCATCTACGGCGCCCTGCGCGGAGAATATGCCAACGTGCTGATTACCGATCAATATACGGCGCAATACTTGTTAGAGAGATGAACGGTCACTCCGGGCAGCCGGACGATCAACCTGCTTATAGACCTTTAAGACGAAGGAGACTGACTGCATGACAACCAACCAGACGTCCCCTGCCCCTGAGTTGCTCGCATCCTATATTGACCATACAGCGCTTAAGCCGGAGACGACCCGGGACGACATCGTCCGGCTATGCGAGGAGGCGAGGCAGCACCGCTTCGCGACCGTATGTGTCAATCCGTACTGGGTCGGGCCGGCGGCGGAGCTGCTGTCCGGCTCGGGCGTGGGCATCACGACGGTGATCGGCTTCCCGCTCGGCGCGACGAGCACATTCGCCAAGACGGCGGAGGCGCGGGACGCGATCGCGTCGGGTGCGACCGAGATCGACATGGTGCTGAACGTCGGCGCCTTGAAGTCGGGCCTGTACGACGAGGTGGAGCGGGACGTGGCGCGCGTGGCTGAAGCCTGCGCAGGCCGTGCTGTGCTCAAGGTCATTCTGGAGACGGGGCTGCTGTCGGATGAGGAGAAGGTCAAGGCTTGCGAGCTGTGCGTCGCTGCCGGTGCGGACTTCGTCAAGACGTCGACGGGCTTCGGCCCCGGCGGCGCGACGGCGGCGGATATCGCGCTGATGCGGCGGACCGTCGGGCCTGCGCTTGGCGTGAAGGCTTCGGGCGGCGTACGCGACGCGCAGACCGCTCGCGAGATGATCGCGGCCGGCGCCACGCGCATCGGGGCGAGCTCTAGCGTCGCTATCGTGTCCGGCGGTACGGGAGAGGGCTACTGAGGGCGTCGGCCGCCGCCCGGCGGCGCGCACATGCATCTCGCGCGGCCACGGAGACGCGAGATGTGGCGCCAGGACGCGAGGTATGGCGCGTCGTAGCTTCCGGTTTTCCGCCCGCGCACATTTTCAATAACGCATGCGCCAAGCTGTTCCCTTTGTTTAAGACCGCCGGGATGATTTCCGGCGGTTTTTCTTATTTTCGCGACGCTGCGATTAGGTGTGCAGTGCTGTGCTCCACTGCGCTGTGTGTTCCCGACCGTACCGCATAAAATTGCATGATGGATAACGCTACTCGGACTAAATATCGCTGCTGAGACTTTCTACCCCGCACTTTTGCGCGATAGCACCCGCGGCGGCTGTAGAGCAGGTATTCCTTGTCTTTCTCGATACCATTCGCATCGTTCATGTGTTATAATTTATAAGAACACCAGTTCCCTTTTTTACTCTTGATTCAGCAGCGGCGTGTTCGATCTGATTCGGAAAAGGGGATGGACGGGATGTGGCAATCGGTTATACTGAAGGAAGAAAAGGACGTTTATTCGCCGAGGACGTACGTAGATTTGAAGGCGGATTTTGCGTTCAAGCGCATGTTCGGACAGCCGGACGGCGAAGCGGTGCTGGTGGCGTTTCTGAATGCGCTGCTGGGATTGACGGCGGAGGCGCGAATTACTTCTGCGACCATCTTGAACACGGATCTCGAGCGGGAGCATGAAGGGGACAAGAAGGCCGTAGTGGATCTGCTGGCGCGGATGAATGGCGGCGAGCTGGCGAACGTCGAGATTCAGGTAACGGGCAGCCCGCATCTGGCCAAGCGGCAGCTCTACTACTGGAGCCGAATCTATGCCAAGCAAATGGAAAAAGGCAGGCCGTATGCGGATCTTCGCCGCACGATATCCATCCTCATCTCGAACGTGGACATGCTGCCCCGGACCGAGCGATATCACAGCGTGTTCGGGCTCTACGAGAGAGAGGAACATTTCCCGCTGACCGACGTGATCGAGTTGCATGTCATCGAGTTGCAGAAGCTGCTGAAGCGGGCCGCGAGCAGCCAGGCAGATCCTTGGGCCGATCCGGAGAGCCGCTGGCTGCTGCTGCTCGGCGCAGTGCAGGCCGGAGAAGTGCAGATGAAGCTGATGAAGGAACTGGAGGCGATCGCGATGAGCAAGGATGCGGAGCTGATGGAGGCGTTCGAGCGGTGGGAGGATATGAGCCGCGATCCGAAGGTGTGGGCCAGGTACGAGACGTGGCACAAGACCATGATGGATGACGCGGCCTACAAGGCGGAGATGGAGCAGCTATTGGCTGAGACGGCGACCTTAAAGGCTGAGAAGGACGGTTTGAAGTCTCAGACGGAGATGCTGAAAACGGCCACCGAGACGTTGAGACAGGAGACAGAGACACTGAAGCTCGAAAAAGAGACGCTCAAGTCCAAAGCCGAGACGCTCAAGTCCGAGACCGAGACGCTCAAGTCCGAGACCGAGACGCTCAGGTCCGAGACCGAGACGCTCAAGTCCGAGACCGAGGCACTCAAGTCCGAGACCGAGACGCTCAAGTCCGAGGCCGAGACGCTTCAATCGGAAAAAGAGCGCATGCAGGCGAGACTGCTGGAGACCGGCCGAAGATTGCTGCAAAGCGGCATGGAGCTGGAGGAGGTCGCGCGGATGACGGGGCTTGCCCCGGAGGCGTTAGCAGATTAATTTTGGCGAGCTTGCGCATTCATACTTTACCCGACAGGCTGCCTCGGCGGCCTGTTCTTTGTTATAGCCCGGCGCCTGTCGCCGAGGTCATCTTAAAAGGCATGGACGATGGGCCAAAAGCGCACTTACAATAAAGGAACTATCGTGTGCATATTTACGAATATCAGGCGCGGTTCCACGCAATCTGCACCGACGCATACACTTGGACGAGGCCGATCCGCCATACTAAATGAAGCGATTGAAAGACGGGGGTGCCGGCATTGAAGCTTCATCTAACGAATCCGCTCACGAGAATGAAGGTCAAGCAGCAGCTGATTCTTCTGTTCTTGCTGCTGGTCAGTCCCGTATTTGCGCTGAATTGGTACGCCAATGTAAAGGCCGAAGAAATTCTCAAGCAGCATGTGACGAGCGCATACGCCGAGCTGAACAAGCAGAATCTGTCGCTCATGAACCGCGACATGGATACGGTCAACCGGGTGATGACGACGCTGATTCAGCACACGCTCATCCAGTCGCTGAATCCGATGAGCGGCGATACTGCGGACCGCGTCCGTCAGTACGCCGACGCCGACAAGCTGCTCTCCTCCTATTCGATGGGGGTGAACGGCGGCGAAGCGGTCTATTACTACCTCTACGCCTACGATCCGAACAACCGGTACAACTTCGCGCCGACGCCCTCCTCCAAGTTCAAGGCGGTGGGCGGCGTTTACTTTTACAATGACAAGCAGAAGCCTGAATGGATCGACGAGATTCTGAGCAAGCACGGCAAGGGCTACCTTCGCATCATGAAGGATCTGGGCTCGTCCTCACGGCCGGACACGCTTGCTTACGTACGGGCGGTGTACAGCACGTCGCAGGGCAACGAGGTCGTCGGCGTCCTCGTCGCCACGAATATCAACCGCAAGCTCGTGGAGTCGATGCGTTCGGTCTCCCTCCCCGACAAGGGTGAGATCTACCTCACCGACTACGGCGACAGGGTGCTGGCTTCGTCCGCCGGACCGATCGGCGACCGGCTCCAACTGCCCGAGCAGCTTCGCGCCGGCGATGACGTAGAGGGGCTGACCGGCGTGATCACGGACGGATACATCTACGTCCAGAGCTATCAGTACCTGACGCAGCAGAAGCTGATCTACAAGATTCCGACACGTTCGCTGCTTCAGCAGCAGAACGAATTAAAGTTTGTCATTCAACTGATCTCGATCGTCTACTTTGTCTTCTGCATCATCGTCATGGCCTACTTCTGGCGCTCGCTGCTCACGCCGCTCCAGCGGCTCGCCGTATTTACGAGGTCGTACGTGCCGGGCAAAAAGGTGCCCGAGCAGCCCGCGGAGGGCCGCAACGACGAGGTCGGCGTGCTCATGCACTCGGTCTACGGCATGGCCGGACGGCTGAACTCGCTGATCGAGGACCGCTACCTGCTGGAGATCAAGCAGAAGGAAGCGCAGCTGCAGCTGCTTTATCAGCAGATCAACCCGCATCTGCTGTACAATACGCTCGAGAGCATCTATTGGAAAAGCACGCTCGAGGGGCCATCCGAATCCGGCGAGATGATCAAGGAGCTCGCGCAGCTGATGCGCATCGGGCTCAGCCGCGGACGCGATCTGATCACGCTGGAGGAGGAATTGGCCCATGCGAAGGCGTATACGAGCCTGCAGCAGAAGCGTTACGAATACGGATTTGCGGTGAGCTGGGACATTGAGGACGAGACGCTCGCGAATCTCATCCCGAAGATTACGATCCAGCCGTTGATCGAGAATGCGATTATCCATGGCGTGCGGAACATGGGCGAAGACGGGGAGATCGCGGTCAGCGCGCGGCTGGAGCCGCGCGGCGTCGTCATTCGCGTCGAGGACAACGGCTACAAGGAGACCGACTACGAAGCGATCGGGCGGCTGCTCGATACCGAAGGAGAGAGCCCGGGCGGCGGCTACGGCATCCGGAACGTCCAGCAGCGCATTCGCCTGCAATTCGGTCCGGACTACGGACTGGCGTACCGGGCCCGCGAGGGCGGCGGCACAGTCGCTGAGGTCATCTTGCCGATTCAGCGCCAAGAGTAGAGGAGGAGCACGGATGTACAACATTTTAATCGTCGACGACGAACCGCTCATCTGCAAAGGGCTGAGCAATCTTCTGCAATCTTCTGGCCTGAATATTCAGGACATCTATACAGCTACGAGCGGTCATGAAGCGCTCGATTACCTCCGGATGGAGAACATCGATCTCCTCATCACGGACATTCAGATGGGCGCCATGAACGGCATCGAGCTCATGCATCAGGCCAAGATCCTCAAGCCCTGGGTGCAGGCCATCGTCATTTCCGCGCACGAGACGTTCCAATATGCGCAGCTGGCGATCAAGCTCGGCGCCAAGGACTATATCATCAAGCCGATCAAGAGCGAGCAGTTCCTCGATTCGGTGCGGAGCGTGCTGCTTCATATGGATAAGCCGATTCCGGCGGAGGACGAGTTGCTGTCCCAGCTCCGCGAGCATTTTCATATGGAGACCCCGGGGCAGCACCGTACGGATCGGCTGAACGCGGTACTGTCGGGGGAAGAGGCGGTGCTGCCGGATTCGGAGCTAGGCGAGCTCGGGTTGGCCGGCCCTTACTTCGCCGCGATCAAGGTGAAGCTCGATCCGGAGCGCGAGCAGTCGGGCCGCCGTTACGGCAGCGAGGACGAGAAGCTTCTGCAGTATGCCGCTCTCAACATCGTTAACGAGCTGCTCGGCAGAGACTGGCATCACGACGCCTTCTACACGCCGAGTATGGAGATCTCGGTCGTCATTCAATGGGATGACGAAGCGTTCGGCGACTCCAGCGTCGACAAGATGAGCCAGCTCGAGATGATCGGCCGCAGCCTCCATCACAATATTACGAAGTATCTGAACTTGCCCTGTGTCGTCGGCATCAGTCAGATTCTGAAGGGCGGAGCCTTCCTCCCCGCGCTCGGCGAGCAAGCCCGCAAGGCAATCCTGTGGAACCGCCAGCACAAGGACCATCATGTGTTCTACTACGGGGACTTCAAGTGGAGCCTGTTCGGCGAGGAGCCGACTGAAGAAGAATGGACGGAGCAGAACAACCAGATCGTGGAGAAGGCGATGGCGTATATTCAGCAAAATTATGCGCAAAAAGGACTTACACTGCACGAGGTGGCCCAGCGGAATCACGTCAGTCCGAACTATTTAAGCTACCTTTTCAAAAAAAACACGGGCTTCAACCTATGGGAATACGTCATCAAGCTGCGGATGGAGGAGAGCAAGCGGCTTCTGCAGCAGACGGACTTGCGGCGCTATGAGATCGCCGAGCGCGTCGGCTACGAATCGCCGGAACATTTTAGCAAAATATTCAAGAAATACTATGGAATTACGCCCAGCGAGCTGAAGAAGTAAGATCACTCACGATCCGAATAGATACGCACATATTCAGCGGCGGACCCTTTTTCTACAATAGGGAGGAGGCACACAAAGAAAGAGGGAGACCGTATGAATCAGACAACCGCCGTAGCCGGCCCGCTGAGCGCGGACGCGTCCAAACCGCGGGGAAGATGGAAAAAATACGCTTGGGGCTATGCCTTCGTGCTGCCTGCCGTGGCGATTTTCCTGCTGTTCCTGTGGCTGCCGATCGTCAAGGGCATCGTGTTCAGCTTCTACCACATCGACTTCGTCAAGGGCAATTCCTATGTCGGACTGGACAATTACAAGGTGATCTTCAAGGACCCTGACGTCGGGACAGCCGTGAAGAACACGCTGTATTATATGTTTTTGTGTATCGTCATCGGATTCTGGGTGCCGATCCTGTTCGCCATCTCCATATCCGAGCTAAGGCGCTTCCAGGGGTTCGCCCGCGTCGCGGCGTACCTGCCGTACGTCGTGCCGGTCGTCGTGCTCTACGGCCTGTGGCGCTGGCTGTACGATTCGGTCGGACCGTTCAACGCAGTGCTGAAGAAGCTAGGCATTGCCCCGATCAGCTTCATGACCGACAAGAGCTGGTCGATGATCTCGATCGTCATCATGGAGACATGGCAGCAATTCGGCTCCGCGATGCTCATCTATCTGGCCGCGATCCTCAGCATCCCGCGCGACTGGTACGAGGCTGCCGAGATCGACGGCGCGGGCGTCTGGCGCCGCATCTGGCATATCACGCTGCCGGCCATCCGCAATCAGATCGGTCTCATGCTGCTGCTCCAGCTGATCGGCACCTCCCAGGGCTATCAGTCCCAGCTCGCTTTACTCGACGGCGGACCGAATAACACGACGCTGACGTACGCACTGTACATCGTGAAGTACGCCTTCAACAGCTTTAACTACGGCGTCGCTTCGGCGCTCGGGGTGCTCATGTTCCTCGTCCTCGGCGTGCTGGCCGTCATTCAGCACCGGCTGTCGAACAGAGGGGGGAATGCGGTATGAAAAACGCAGAGCGCGGCATTATCTCGAGCTACGATATGAAAAAACCGCTGAACAAGACGGTCTACATCCTGATGTGCATCCTTGTAGCCGTCATGTGCCTCAGCATGCTGTACCCGATCGCCGCCGCATTGCTCAACGGGCTGAAGGCGAACGTGGAGGTCAACAGCTTCCCGCCGCATTTTCTGCCGCAGGAATGGCACTTCGACAACTACAAGAAGGGCTGGGGCTTCATCGACCTGACCATGTACTTGAAAAATACGCTCTTCATCTTCGTCGGCAATATGGTCGTCACTGTCATCGTCATCGGCTTCGCGGCGTTCAGCCTGTCGCGTCTGGATTGGCCGTATCGCAAGGCCATGTACTACTTCTTCCTGGCGACGCTGTTCATTCCGCCGACGACGTACATCATTCCGAACTTCATCAACCTGCGCGATTTGCACCTGATGAACACGTTCTGGGCGTTCTGGCTGCCGGCCGGGGCCAATGCGTTTTACCTGCTGCTGCTCAAGAGCTTCTTCGACGGCATCAACCAGGAGCTGTTCGAGGCATTCCGCGTCGACGGGGCGTCCGAGCCCCGTGTATTCTGGCAGCTGGCGTTCCCGCTGTCGTTGCCGATCTTCGCGACGCTGGCGATATTTGTTTTCGCCACTTCCTGGAACGATTGGTTCTGGCCGGGCATGGTCATGGGGGGCGAGCATTATCCGCTGGCGACGGCGATCAAGAAGTTTGTCATCGACGCCAGACGGCTCGACCTCAACATCCGCTTCGCGATCTTGACGATGATCATGATTCCGCCGATCGTCATCTTCCTGATCCTCCAGCGCTTCATCGTGCGCGGCCTGCATCTGGGCGGCGTCAAGGGGTAAGCGAGATTGTCCGAAGAGGCTTATGTGCATCCGTCATGTGCGCTTCTACGCTGCACGAATGTGCGATATTACGCACATGGCCGGATCGTAAACCTGCACACAATCGAAGTAGGAATGCACATCGCCCGGATGCAAACGCCTCCATTATGATGAGCGTGTAACCAATCAATCCATATCGAGAAGGGGAGTTCCTATGAGCAAGACATCGATCACCCTGGCCACCCTGGCCGCATCGGCATTGCTGCTGTCCGCCTGCGGCAGCAATAACGGCGACAAATCAGCCAGCTCTTCCTCTGCCGCACCGGCTTCGTCATCGGCCGCCGCTTCGACAGATGCAGGCGGAAGCGCCAGCGCGGCGCCTACCGACGACCTTACGCAGAAAAAAGTCACGATCAGCATCTACTATCCGACACCCGATCTCGTAGAGAGGCGTGCGCTTGAAGACGACAAGATCAAGCGATTCAACGAAGTGTTCCCGAACGTCACGATCGTCAAGAGCGACTGGCAGTACAATCCGAATGAAATAGGCATGAAGATGGGCGCGGGCGAAGCGCCGACGCTGTTCAATACGTACGCAACCGAAGGCAAGTTCCTCGCCGAGAAGGGTTGGGCGGCGGACATCACCGATTTGTTCAACAATTACGAATACAAGGATCAGATGAACCCGATCCTGCAGGATCAATTCATCATCGGAGACAAGGTGTACGGCATCGCGCAGCAAGGCTATGTGACAGGCACCGTGCTTAACAAGAAGCTGCTCGACGCGAAGAGCGTCGCGGTGCCGTCCTACGACTGGACGTGGGACGACATGCTGAAGACGGCGCAGTCCGTCGCCGATCCGGCGAAGGGCATCGCGGGCATCGCGCCGATGGGCAAGGGCAACGAAGCCGGCTGGAACTGGACCAACTTCCTGTTCGAAGCGGGCGGCGAGATCCAGAACGTGGCGGACGGCAAAGTAACGGCCGCATTCAACTCCGACGCCGGCGTCAAGGCGATGGACTTCTACAACAAGCTGGCTTGGGAAGCCAAAGCCATCCCGAAGGATTGGGCGCTCGGATGGGGCGACGCGGTAGGCGCGTTCGCGCAAGGACGCACGGCGATGGTCATCGCAGGTCCGGACGGCCCTGTCGACCAAGCGCTGAACCAAGGCGGCATGAAGCCGGAGGATGTGCTCGTGTATCCGATGCCTGCGGCTGAAGCAGGCGGCAAGCACACCGGCGTGCTCGGCGGCGACTTCCTCGTCATCAACCCGAACGCCACCAAGGATGAGCAAGCGATTGCCTTCCAATACGCTGTGTTCGACTACTTCTCCGACAAGGGTCTGGCTTCCGTCGAAGAGAACATTCAAGCGCGCAAGAAGGACAACAAATACTTCATCCCGCCGGTCATCCAGTACTTCAAGGACGACTCCGAGTACGGTCAGAAGGTCAAAGCCGTATACGCGAAGCATGACAATGTCTACCAATACAACGCCGACTCCCAGGCGCTGCTGGACGGCAAGCCCGAAGCGCAATACAATACGCAGGATTACTATGCGACGATGACGAACGTCATCCAAGAAGTGTTCTCCAAGAAGGGCACCGACGTCAAATCGCAGCTTGACTCCGCCGCCAAGACGATGCAATCCAAGTTTTACGACGCCATCAAGGTCGAATAGTTTGTGAAGGAGAACGCCGTGCGGGCTATGTCCGCGCGGCGTTTGTTATTGACCGGAGTCGACGGGCTGAGTGGGGGCAAAGTAGTCTCAGGTAGGAACAAATGGGCGGGTCGGCGGCGGAGTGGGGGCAGAGTAGTCTCAGGTAGGAACAAACTGGTGAGTCGGCGGCGGAGTGGAGGCAAAATAGTCTCGGGTAGGAACAAACTGGTGAGTCGGCGGCGGAGTAGGGGCAAAGTAGTCTCAGGTAGGAACAAACTGGTGAGTCGGCGGCGGAGTAGGGGCAAAGTAGTCTCAGGTAGGAACAAATGGGCATGTCCGCGGTGGTGCGCGAGAAAAGTAATCTCAGGTAGAAACAAATGGGCGAGTCGGCGGCGGAGTGTGGGCAAAGTAGTCTCAGGTAGGAACAAACTGGCGTGTCGGCGGCGGAGTGGGGGCAAAGTAGTCTCAGGTAGGAACAAACTGGCGTGTCGGCGGCGGAGTGTGGGAAAAGTAGTCTCAGGTAGAAACAAATGGGCGGGTCGGCGGCTGAGTGTGGGTAAAGTAGTCTCAGGTAGGAACAAACTGGCGTGTCGGCGGCAGCGTGGGGGCAAAGTAGTCTCGGGTAGGAACAAACTGGTGAGTCGGCGGCGGAGTGCGGTCAAAGTAATCTCAGGTAGAATGCAGCTTGTCGTCTCGCGAAGTGTCTGATAAACTATTACCATCAAATATAAAGTTGCAGCCTGAAGCACAGGCCGTCTGTTCCGAAAACACTTCGGATGGGCGGCCTTTATTATTTGGCAGGGAGGAAGTCCGATTGACGATCGATCGCTCGTTTGACACGGCCTACAAAGCTATGATGGAGAAGGCCATACGCAACAGTAAAGGCGAGAGGAAGCGGAGGCTGAAGGAAGTCGATCGGTTTAACGAGCGGTTGGCGCTGGAAAACGTATGGTGGCCGGCAATCGGCAATCTGGATCATGTGCATCCCGAATATGAAGTCGTCGATTATAACGGAGTCATCCGGTTCGTGGACAACGCCTATGTACCGCCGGGCTGCTACCGGGGATTGTTCGTTGAATCGGACGCCTATGGGACGCATTTGAGAGACGTAAGCCGGTTCCGATTCGGGGACAATCTGGAGCGGCAGAATCTCCTGCTGATCGACGGCTGGCATATGCTCAGGTTCGGCAGGGACGATATGTTGGAAAAACCGAAGCGCTGCCAACAGACGTTGTTAGCGGCAATGACGGCATGGGGTTACGGCGGCGGCGGCTCTGCGAACTCGATAGAACTGAGCATGCAGGAACGTGCGATTCTTCATTGGTGCGGCAAACAAAGGCGCTCGATCAAGGTCAGAGAAGTGATGGTTGCTTTAAAAATCGGGTATGCCGCCGCCTCTAAGGGTTTGCAGGACCTCGGGGACAGAGGCTTCATTCAAGCCAATCGCACCCTGGGCGGAAAAACTACGAGTTATACTGTGCTGCCTAAGCTGTTTAAACACCAGCTTTAAACTGCGTAATCCTGCGCATACAATGCGTAGCCCCGCCAATTTTCATACGAGCTGGCCGTTGCTATTATAGAGCCATCTTGGATTATAGAGGTGGCTAAGCAACATGTTGACCAGCGAAGAGATACATCCCGATCATCAGGGTCCGGGTAAGGACCCGTTCAAGCACTCGCTCAGCCGGATCGGAAGGCTGACCGGCGCCGTGCCGTTCGAAGGACGAGGCGCGATTTTTTACGGAGACAATGCGAATCTGGCGCTTATCGCCGTGGCGCCGGGCATTTTGAGGCTCCGCGTCTTTTTCGGCGAGGCTGTACCCGATCTCGGTACGACGCCGGCCGTCCTCGCGCTCCCGCAACAGAACGAAGCTGCGCTGACCGAAGACGAAGACGCCTATACGCTGATGGCATGCGGTTTGCGTGCGGTCGTTGCCAAGTCCCCGTTTCGGATCCACGTGTACGACGCCGACGAAGAGCTGCTGGCCAGCGCGCTCAATATCGAATGGAACGAGAAGCGCACGCAGACGATCGCACTGGCGATGGACGAGGCGTCGCACTTTTACGGATTGGGCGAGAAGACCGGCTTCCTCGATAAAAAGGGAGAGCGCTACGAGATGTGGAACAGCGACGTCTATGCGCCCCATGTGCCGGATATCGACGCGTTGTACCAGTCGATTCCCTGGAGCATTCACTTCCGCTACGGCCGTCCGGCATACGGCGTGCTGCTCGACAACCCCGGCCGCACGGCGTTCGATATGCGTACGCGCGCCGATCGCTATCAGATCTCGGCCGAGAAGGGCGCGCTCGATCTCTATATCGTTGAGGGCCCGACGCTGAAGGACGTCGTCGCCAATCTGACCGCGCTGACCGGCCGCACGCCGCTGCCGCCGAAGTGGGCGATCGGCTACCAGCAGTCGCGCTACAGCTACATGAGCCAGGACGAAGTGCTCCAGGTCGCGCGGACGTTCCGTGCGAAAGGGATTCCTTGCGATGTGCTCTATCTCGACATTCACTATATGGACGAATACCGCGTGTTCACCTGGGACCCCGTGGCGTTCCCCCGCCCGAAGGAGATGATGCGGGAGCTGGAAGCGCTCGGCTTCAACCTCGTCCCGATCGTCGATCCAGGCGTGAAGAAGGACCCTTCCTATCCCGTCTATCAGCAAGGCGTCCAAAACGGCTATTTCTGCCGCAAGCTCGAGGGTGAGATTTTTATCGGTCCGGTATGGCCGGGTCAGAGCGCGTTTCCCGACTTCACGGACGACCGTGCGGCCGAGTGGTGGGGAGATCTGCATGTTCACTACGCGGACCACGGCATCAAGGGCATCTGGAACGACATGAACGAGCCGTCCGTCTTCAATGAATCCAAGACGATGGATCTCGATGTCGTCCACGCCAACAACGGCAATCCGAAGACGCACGGAGAATGGCATAATCTGTACGGCATGCTGATGTCGAAGGCGACCCAGGAGGGGATGAAGCGGCAGTTGAAAGGCGAGCGGCCGTTCGTGCTGACGCGCGCGGGCTATACCGGCATCCAGCGGTATGCGACGGTATGGACCGGCGATAATCGGGCTTATTGGGAGCATCTGGCGATGAGCATCCCGATGGTGCTCAATCTGGGCTTGTCGGGCGTTGCGTTCGCGGGGCCGGATATCGGCGGCTTCTCGCATCATACGACGGGCGAGCTGCTGGCGCGCTGGACCCAGGTGGGCGCGTTCACGCCGTTCTGCCGCAACCATAGCGCCATCGATACGATCCGGCAGGAGCCTTGGCTGTTCGGGGAAAAGGTGGAGGACGTCTGCCGCACCTACATCGGCCTGCGGTACCGCCTGATGCCGACGCTGTATGCGCTGTTCTACGAGACGTCCGTCACGGGCATGCCGATCGTGCGGCCGCTGCTCATGGAGTACCCGGACGACGCGGAAGTCTACAATTTGTGCGATCAGTTTTTGTACGGCCCGGACCTGCTCATCGCTCCGATTCTGCGGCCCGGCACGCGCTCGCGCGCCGTCTACTTGCCGGCGGGCGTCTGGTACGACTACTGGACGGGCGAGCGCCATGAAGGCGGCCGCTGGATTCTGGCGGCCGCGCCGCTTGAGACGATGCCGATGTACATGCGGGCGGGCGGCATCCTGGCGGAGCAGCCGCTGGCGATGTACGCAGGCGACGAAGCCGCGAAGGCGGGGCCGCTCGCGCTCACCGTCTATGCCGGCGGCGAAGGGAGCTTCCGCCTGTACGAGGACGACGGCCTGACGTACGCGTATGAGCAAGGGACGTACCGTCTGCGCGAATTCGCTTACTCGGAGACGGGAGAGTCTGCGATGCTGCGCTGCGAATTAACGCATGACGGCTTGGAGGGCACCGACTTGCCGACATCCCCGCGCACACTGCGAATCGTCGTCGAACAACTTCGGGGCGAGCCGTCGCAGGTGTCGATGAGCCATGGCGCTGCGCTGCGCGAATGGTCGTACGACGCAGCGGCGCGGCGGCTCGTCGCCGACGTGGAAGGTGAAGCGGCCGGCAGCTTTGAGCTGCAGCTCCAGTTG
This sequence comes from Cohnella sp. 56, assembly GCF_037963805.1. Classification (NCBI taxonomy): domain Bacteria; kingdom Bacillati; phylum Bacillota; class Bacilli; order Caryophanales; family Paenibacillaceae; genus Cohnella; species Cohnella sp. 56. The sequence continues at coordinate 21,472 of NZ_JAZDQE010000008.1, forward strand.
GGCGAGGCGGGACGCTAAAAGGGCCTGATGAACAACCAAGCAGGATGCGCGACCGCGCCGCGGCTGCTCCCAAAGCTGCCAGCCGCTAGCCGCTACAAGCGGCGCGCAGCGCATCCCGCTGCTTTTCCACTAAAGGAGGAGATGTAGTGGACAACAGAAAAAGGAAGTGGATATGGACCGCCGTCGCGGCGGTTGTGCTGTTGGCCGGCACCGCTGCCTTGCTGCTGGGACCGTCCGTCTCTCAAGGCAGCGGCGTGAAGATGCTCAAGCGGGACTCGCTGCTCGTCTTCTCCGGCGCGAGCTATGAAGCCGCCTTCGATGCGAACAGCGGTGCAATCGCTTACATCAAAGACAAAAACACACAGCGCGACCTGACGAGCGGCAACCGCGACGGCGCGCTGTGGTGGGCGTTCCTGGACGATGACAGCGCGGTGAACGCCTCGAAGGCGGACAGCTTCTCCTACAAGTGGAGCAAGCGGACCGGCAAGCTGACGCTGCATTACGGCGGGCCGCTCAGCGTCGATGCGACCGTCGCCTTCGGCAAAGACAACCGCATCGCGCTGTCCGCCGAAGTGGCGAACGGGACCGGCAAGACGCTGAAGTCGTTCCGCTTCCCCTACGAGCTCAAGGTCGACACCGCCGAGATCAAGGACGGCCTGCTGCCGATGCTGCCGGGCGCGAAGCTGCGAAGCGCCTTTTTCCGGGAGAGCAACTCCTACGACGCGCAGTATCCGGGCATCATGTTCGCCGCGTACACGGCGCTGCGGACGACGAACGGCGGCGCGCTTGCAGTGTACGACGTCAACGTCAAGACGGCAGCTACCGTGAACGTCGGCTTCAAGTCCCAGGTCAAGGAGCCGGGCAAGACGGGGATTGTGCACGATTTTCAGACGGCCGTCGCCCAGGACGCCAAGTGGCAGACGCCCGAGATTATCGTCGAGCTCGGCGTCGATTATCCGCAGTCGATCGCGGGGTACGGCAAGCTGAACGGGATCGACGATTACAAGACGCTGGATGCCAAGCTGGGCCAGTCGCTCGCGGACTACGCAGCGCTTCCTTTTTACAAGCTCGATATCTCGGCGGTCAAGGACGGCAGCTGGGATACGCTCCGGCAAAAGTACGCGGATGCGCTGAACTATGACGGCGTGCTGCATCTTGTCGGCTTCCAGAAGGGAGGCCACGACGAGAACTATCCGGATTTCCTGCCACCCGACCCGAAGTGGGGCGGGGACGAGGCGCTCGCCGCGTTCGTCCGGGACGCGAAGTCTCGCGGTCACAAGATTGTGCCGTATACCAACTTCTCGTGGTGGGGCGTGAACTCGCCTACGCTGGCGGCGCTGCCGGAGGGTTTGACACTTCAGGACATCGCCGTGCTAGACAAGAACGGTACTGCGATCAAGGAAGATTATGGAGCGCACAGCGGTTATGTGATGAATCCGTCCCATCCCTTCACGATCAAGCGGATTGCAGATGAGCATGCGAAAATGAAGGCGGCCGGCTTCGACGGCGTATTCGAGGATCAGTGGGGCATTCGCAACGCGCCGTTCGTCTACAATCCGTCGCTCCCCGGCGGTACGGACGCTTCGACCGCCTATCTGGCCGGCGTACGCGACTACTTCGCGGCCGCCGACTACAATCTGTATACGGAGGACGGCTTCGACGTGCTGGCCGACCATGCGCTCGGCTTCATGGGCTCCAACTACTTGTGGGACCTGCTCGGCTATCGGCCGAAGACCGCCTCGTACACCGACTATTATCCGATGATCGGGATGCTCGTCCGGGACAAGGTGATGCTCTACCAGCACGACCTGGCCGCAGAGACGATGACGGACAATCCCGATATGCTGCGCTGGAACGCCGCGATGGGCTTCAATCTGAGCGCCGATCTGTTCAACGGTGCGTCCAATCCCTGGGTCGATCTGGCGGGCGTCTTGCAGCGGGAAGTGCTGTCCAGATACGTGGCGGAAAAGGTGACCGGCTTCGAGGAACTGGCGCCGCAGGTGACGCGGACGGACTTCGAGACGGTCAAGGTCACGGCGAACGCGGGCAAGGATGGGGCATACGAGGTTGACGCGAATACGGCGCTCGCGCCGGGCGGCTTCGATATTGCTGCGGACGACGGCTCGTACCGTGCCGGCAGCTATGTCCGCTACAATGGCGCGGATCTCGATCCGGGCGAGCACATCCTCGCGGAGGTGCGCCAAGCAGACGAGATCCGGGTGTATCAGCCGTACGGCGAAGACACGACGATCCGCGTGAAGCTGGGGGCGAAGTGGCGGCATGCGGCTGCCGCCGCCTATACGGCGGACGGCGGGAAGATCGCCGATCTTCCCGTCAAGGAAGCGGACGGATACGCCAGCGTCGACTATGTCGCGCTCATCCTTGACAAGAAGACGGCTTATGTCGCGCTGACATCGGCTTCCGCGCCGAGCGGCGTGACCCAAGGCTTCGACAAGGTGAAGCCGCAGACGAATCTGGCGCTAGGCAAGAAGGCGCTGTCGACGTCCGACACGGCGAAGGAATTCCCGGCGGCGCTGGCGACGGACGGCGATCCGTATACGTATTGGGAGAGCGCGGCCAAAAACTTCCCGCAGTCGCTCACACTCGATCTCGGCGAGTCGCGGGATATCAAGACCGTGAAGCTCAAGCTGCCGCCGCAGGACGCCTGGGAGAAGCGCGACCAGCAGGTCGAGGTGCTCGGGAGCGAGGACGGGGAGAAGTTCGCCTCCATCGCGCCGGCGCAGGCGGCGACCTTCGATCCGGCGACAGGCAACGTCGCCGAGATCAAGCTCGCGGACGGCGCCAAGGCACGTTACGTGCGGGTCGTCGTCACGGACAATACCGCTTGGCCCGCTGCGCAGCTTGCAGAGTTCGAAGTTTACGGTTAAGCGAGCAGCCGGATTGATATGCAATGCTTGAAAAATAGGATCGGCCCTGCAGCCAGCCTGCGGCCCGATCCTTTTTCGGCGTCAAAGACAGGATAAATGAGGGTCGAATTTGCGCAACCGTATTTTGTTCCCGCTCCGGAAAGTATAAAATCTTGAGAGAAGAAGTCTCGCTCTCAAGCGAGCCGCGCGGGAGAAATAAGTGTCAAAACGCAACTAAATCTGGTGATCTTCTCTCCGTTTGCGGCAAATAGTCGTTAAAGTGCATCTAATTTTGTCCAAAAGGCGCTTTTCCCAGTTTCGAGGGACAATAATGCGAATGCAGTGTGAGCATGCAGCCCACCTGCACTGCACCTGCACCGCACTTGCAGCGGCAGTAGGCATGGCTCGTCTTGTCAGTTGCGAGCGGCGGCCAGCCGGGTATAGACGTAATAAGCAATTCGCTACACGCGACATGACGATTGAAGACGGCAGGAGGAACCGATATGCAATGGCAGGGAAGAAGAGGCAGCGCCAACGTGGAGGACCGGCGCGGCATGAGCGGCGGCGGCAAGCTCGTCGGCGGCGGCATCGGCGGGATCATCGTGCTGGTGATCGCGCTGCTGTTCGGCGGCGGGGATATAGGCAGCATACTGAACAATATGACCGGCACGACGACGAGCTCGGTCAGCGATACACCGTACGAGGCGAGCCAGGAGGAGCAGGAGCTGGCACAGTTTGTCTCGGTCGTGCTCGCGGATACCGAGGACGTATGGACGCAGCTGTTCGCCGAAAGGGGACTGACGTACGAGGACCCGAAGCTCGTGCTGTACAACGGCAGCGTGCAATCCGCATGCGGCACCGCAGGCTCGTCGGTCGGGCCGTTCTATTGCCCCGGCGACCACAAGCTGTATATCGACCTCAGCTTCTACGACGAGCTGCGGACGAAGTTCAAGGCGCCGGGCGACTTCGCGATGGCCTACGTCATCGCGCATGAGGTCGGCCATCATGTGCAGACGCTGCTCGGCACGACGAACATGGGCGCGAAGCAGTCGAACGCACAGTCGGTGCGCACCGAGCTGCAGGCGGATTACTTCGCGGGCGTGTGGGCGCATCACGCGCAGGATATGAACGTGCTGGAGCAGGGCGATCTGGAGGAAGCGATCACGGCGGCGAGCGCCGTGGGCGACGATACGCTCCAGAAGCAGGCGCAGGGCTACGTCGTGCCCGAGAGCTTCACGCACGGCACGTCCGAGCAGCGGATGCGCTGGTTCAAGAAGGGCTTCGACAGCGGCACGATCGAAGGCGGCGACACGTTCAAAGCCAAAAATCTGTAAGGTTCGCCGCCATGCGCCGGCTGCCCGCTGCTTTAAGGTGGAGCAGCGGTCGGACAGGGCGGGCGAAGTGCAAGAGGACGCCTCGCGGCGCGAGTGTGGAATAACCGTACAATTCGTTGTGCGGTTATTTGCGATTGTGCCGGGCTGAGGCGGCGCTGCGGGGGAGGGACGGAGAACCGCGCAATTCATGCGGTTCGGGGCGCGCGCGGGTACCTAACCTGGCCACACTGCCCCCAATGTTGTCAGGTTAAGAACCCTGCCGCTCCCCGGCGCGTGGTCTTCATGAATAAATTGTGCTTGGTCTGTTTGTTGCGTTTGAACGAGCGATCCTGGACGACAGGGATGCGGCTACGTTGAGGTTCTTCCCCAAACCGTTCGTGCAACACAGCCTTGAAAGGGGAGATAACTGCCAAACCGCAGTTATTTTCTCCTGCGCCAGGACATCTGGCGGCGATAACTGCATTTATACAGTTATTTTCGAGTCTGAGCCGGATGACGGTCGATTTTCGCGAGATTAACTGTATATTCGCAGCTATCGCTCCGATAAATGCCGCCACCACGGAGAGTAACTGTATATTTGCAGTTAACCTGACAACATTGACACTGCCCCCATCCCCTCGCAATTCGCAACTCCGTAATTTTACGCCTAGTCCGCTCATAATCGCACATCGTCATGGAACCGTTTTCATCTTACGATGGTAAAGATTCCATACGATAGGGGAGGACTATCGATCATGTCTAGCTGGAAAAAATGGCTTGCAGCCTGTATGACTGCATTGCTGCTGCTGACGTCGGCACCGGTGTATGCGGCCGAGGGCGCGCCGCAGGAGCCGCAGCCCGAATACGGCGCCGCGGGAGGCGCCGTAGCTGCGGCTGCCGACTATGTGCGCATTTTGAACAAATGGCAGAGCAACTATTTGTACGAGGCCTCGGACGGCACCGTCCGCTACGGCCGGACCGCATACGACGACGAGACGTCGCAGTGGCAGCTGGAGACCGCGGACGGCGGCACGCGTCTTCGCAATCGCGCGACCGGCCACTATATTACGGTGGCGGAGACCGCGAAGCGCAGAGACGCGCTGAAGGCGCGCGCCATCGATGCCGGCACGGCGGCCGACCGCTGGCTCATCGAGGACGCCAGCAGGCCGGGCTACAAGGTCATCAAAAGCGCGACGGCCGGTTCCGCCGCCAACCTCGTCATTCACGAGGAGGACCAGCTCGGCTATGCCGAAGTCAGCGACGACATCAACATTACGTTCGAGAGTCCGCAATGGATGCTGCAGCCGGTCGGGAAGCGGCCGGTCGTCATCGCCAGCAAGGGCAGGGCCGGCCAATTCCTGTATGAGGCCGCCAACCCGTATCCGAAGGACCGGCCTGCGGATGTCGCCGCATACGGCCGGGTCGATCCGACGAGTCCGACCGCCCAGTGGGACATGGAGGTCGTCGACCCGGGAGACGGCAGCGCCTCCTCGGTGCGTCTGCGCAACCATGCCACAGGCAAATATTTGACGCAGATGACCGAAGACGTCTGGCGCGCCGTCGAACTGACCGCCGCCGACGGCGCCGAGCTGAGCAGATGGAAGCTCGAGGGCTCGGCCTCGGAGGGCTTCGTACGGCTGCGCAACGTCGGGCAGCCCGGCAACCTGCTGCATGCGCAGGAGAGCAGCGATTCCTACGCGCGCACCAACGACTGGGCGGGCGACGGCTATGACAACGTATACGCCCAGTGGCAGATCTTGCCTGCGCCGGACACGCGGCCGATGCGCATCGTGGGCTACACGACGGCCCAGGTCGGCACCGATTATCTGTCCGCGGCAATGGATGGCTCGATGTCGCACGGCGCGCTCGGCGCCGATCTGTCCTACGAATGGGTGCCGGAGGACTACGACGGCGCCAAGCGTCTCCGCAATCTCGGGACGGGTCGCTACTTGAGCGCGGGCGATCCGCTGACGGCCGGAGAGCCGACCTCGGTCGCAGCCGGCGTCTATCAATGGCAGCTCGCGCCGTCCGACATTTACGACGATTATCTGAACATCGCCGCAGGCGACGGCTCCGGCTACCTGCTGCTGCAGGACGGCGCGCTGAAGACGGCGGCCGCCAATCCCGAAGCCGATGGCGCGCAGTGGCTGCTGGAGGACCCGTACGCCGGCGTCTCCGCCGATCAGTACGTGCGCATCCAGAACGAGTGGCAGCCGTTCGTCTGGTACGAGGACGAGCACGGCGATCTGAAGTACGGCAATTCGCGGCAGGACAAGCGCGATCAATGGCTGATCGAGAAGTTCCAGGGGCGCAAGCGGATTAAAAACCGCGCCACCGGCCACTACGTCAACCTGCAAAACATGACGGACGGGCATATTCGCGTGACCGACGTCGAGGACGACTGGACGAGCGCGATCTGGGTCGTCGAGACGCTGGGCGCCGGCTCCAAGCTGTTCTACAACGTGGCCGACCGTGTGAAGGGCCAGGATGTGCAGAAGCTGATCAACCTGCAAAATCTGAACAAGTACGCGGAATACGCGGCGATCAACCGCAACTGGGGCAGTCCGCGCTGGACCTTGATTCCGGTCGGCAAGGATGCAGGGCCATCGCATCTGCGCTTCGTAAACGGGACGGGGCAGGCGCTGTACGAGGCGACGGCGGGCGACAAGGCCGGGCTCGTGCGCTACGGGGAAAAAGACAATGCCGATCTGAGCGCCGTCTGGTATATCGAGGACGCGGGCAATGGCGCGAAGCGGCTGAAAAATACAGCCACCGGCCATTACATGGCGATGGAGAATATGGCCGGGCACGAGACGGAGGACGCTCCCGAGCTGCCGCTTGGCACCGAGGCGGTCATCTATGACTCCTGGGGCAGCGCCAAATGGTATCTCGAGACGGCACCGGACAGCGACCGGATCGCGCTGCGCAGCGGCTGGGCGGGCCACTACGTCTATACCGACGGCGCGGGCGGGACGAAGGTGAGCAAAACCGCCAAGGGCGGCGACGGCAGCTTCGCGGACAGCGCGCTGTTCAAGGGCGAGCCCGTCGAGCTGCCGTCATCGCTGCCGGACGGCTACATCCGCATTCAGAACGAAGCGAACGGCCAGTATTTGTACGAAAATCGCGGCGGCGTCGTCCTGTACGGCAGCATCGCCGAGGATAACGGCTACGGTCACTGGAAGCTCGAGAGCACGGGCGGCGGCGGAACCAGGATCGTGAACCGGGCGACCGGGCATGCGATGACGCTAACCCCGGATTATCGCTATATCGAGACGACGGGCGGCAGCAACGGCAGCGCGGGCAACAACGGCGACACCGCGTCCGCCTGGTCGGTCGAGGCATCGGCCTCCGCCGCGGGCAAATGGCTCATCCGCAGCCTCGCCGCAGGCTTCGACGACGAATACGTGAACGTCGGCGGCGCGGCGGGCTATGCGGAGCGCGGCCTCGTGCCGGCCACGTTCGCGACGGCGCGCTGGAGCTTCGCGGCGGCGCCCGAAGCGTACACGACGCCCAGCGAAGGCGGCGACATCAACACCAATACCGGGACGCCGGTGCAGAACGATACGGCGTATATCCGGCTCGGCAGCGGCGGCCAAGGCGCATGGCTGACCGACACCGGAACCGCGACGGACGCCGGTGCCGTCAAGCTGACGCCGGCGACGGCCGAGGACGCCAAGGCGCAGTGGCTGCTGCAGGACTTCAACGGGCGCAAGCTCGTGCAAAACCGGGCGAGCGGCCGGCTGCTGGCGCTGGACGCGAACGGCGCGCCGACCGTCGTCTCCGCCGCGAGCCGCGCCCTCGCCGCGCAGTGGGCGATCGAGGAAACGCAGGGCCTGCTCGAATTGAGCAACGCCGCGAGCGAAGCCGCAGGCGGCAGGCTGCTGCACGCCGGCAACCAGGCGAGCTACGGCCCGGCGGCGGCACCGACAGCCACGGCCGCGACCTCGGCCGAAGCTGCTGCGCAGCGCTGGACCTATGAGCGTCTGCCCGGCGATGTGCGCTACGAGGCCGAGGACGCGTTTATGGACGGCGGACTGAAGCCGCAGTCCGCACAAAGCGGCTACACCGGCACCGGCTACGCGGCCGGCTGGAGCGCAGACGGCAGCGCGGGCAAGCTGACCTTCACGGTCAACGCGCAGTCCGCAGGCAGCTACGACGCCGTCATCCGCTATGCCGCCGCCAATGCAGGCGGCGCCCAAGCAGCATTGGCGCTCTCCGTCAACGGCCTGCCGGCAGGCCAGCTCGCGCTGCCGACGACCGGCGGCGGCTGGCAGACGCTGCGGCAGCAGATCAAGCTGCGGGCCGGCATCAACACGATCTCCGTCCAGCCCGCAACCGCAGGCGGAGCGGCGCAGCTCGCGGTCGACTCGCTCACGCTGGCGGACAGCGTGGCTCCGGCCTATCGCGGCGCGACGACGCCGTACACGACGTACGAGGCGGAGCAGGCCGACACCAACGCCGCCATCCTCCGCGCCTCGCGCGCGCTGTACGATCCGGCCGCCGAAGCGTCCGGCCGCCAGGCCGTGAAGCTGAGCGCGACCGGCGATTACGTCGCCTTCACGCTGGCGCATCCGGCCAACTCGATCGTGCTGCGCTATTCGATTCCGGACAGCGCGGACGGCGCAGGCCGCACGGAGACACTCGGACTGTACGTCAACGGACAGTTCCGCCAGAAGCTGACACTCTCGTCCAAATACGCCTGGGAGTATGGCAGCTATCCGTGGTCGAACGACCCGACGCAGGGCAGCGGCCACCGCTTTTTCGATGAGATGCACGCCCTGATCGGCGATGTGCCGGCCGGAGCCAAGGTGTCGCTCGTCAAGGACGGCGACAGCCTCTCCCCTTACTACACGATCGACCTGGCGGACTTCGAGCTGGCGGCAGCACCGCTTGCGAAGCCCGAAGGCTTCGTCGATGTACGCGACTACGGGGCGACGGCGGACGACGGCAGCGACGACACCGCCGCATTCAAGGCGGCGATGGCGGCCGCAAAGGCCGAAGGCAAGGGCGTATGGTTCCCGGCGGGCGAGTTCGGACTCGGCGACGGCCTGCTCGATCTGGACCATGTCCAGATTCGCGGCGCGGGCATGTGGCATACGCAGCTCACGGGCGCCAAGTTCGTCGGACGGGGCAGCGAGATCGGCGTCTACGATCTGCTGATCGACGGCGATATCAACGTGCGGGACGACGAGGCGATCACCAACGCCTTCCACGGCGGCTTCGGCCCCGGCTCGGTGCTGCAAAACGTGTGGATCGAGCACACGAAGGCCGGCCTCTGGCTGACCAAGGTGAAGGACGGCGAGGCATACACGAGCGGACTGCATATGGCTGGCTTGCGGATGCGGGACCTGATGGCGGACGGCATCAACTTCAGCGTCGGCACGACGGACAGCATGCTCGAGCAGAGCGATGTCCGCTATCCGGGCGACGACGGCATCGCGATGTGGTCGACCGACGGCCGCTCGAGCGTGAACAATACGGCGCGCTTCAACAACGTGAGCCTGCCGTGGCTCGCCAACAACATCGCCGTATTCGGCGGCACGGACAACAAAATTCAGGACAATGTAGCCAAGGACACGATCGTCAACGGCTCGGGCATCACCGTATCGACGCGCTTCAACCCGCTGCCGTTCGCGGGCACGACGGTCGTCGAGCGCAATACACTGGTCCGCACCGGCAGCTACGACACTGGTTTGCTGGAAAACCTCGGCGCGATCTGGCTGTATCTCGATACGAAAAACATGACCGGCGAAGTGGTCGTACGGGATAATGTCGCGCAGGACAGCACGTACAACGGCATTGTCGTAAATGGCACCCAATCCGCCGCGGGCCGGCTGCTGTTGCAAAATATCGTGCTGGACGGGGCGGGCGTCTCGGGTGTAAGTGTGGGCCAGGCGGTATCCGGTACGGCGGAGGTCGACAATGTAATCGTGCGCGGCGCGCGCATCGAGAACGTGGCGAACGCTTCATCTGTCTTCCGTCTGAGCGAGATTAACGAAGGCTTCGCCTCGTCGCCCAAGCCGTTCGCCGTCACGGCGGCCGCAGGCGGACCGAACGGCTTCGCGCTGACGGCCGGCAAGGCGTCCGCGCTGAAGGTCACGGACCGCGAAGGGCATGAGGTCACGGCGCAGGCTGCGTTTACCACTGACGATGCGGCGATCGCCACCGTCGGCGCCAATGGCCTGCTGACCGGCGTCGCCGCAGGGACGACGCGGCTCAAGGTTGCCTACGGCGGAGCCGAGCGCATCTATACGGTGCAGGTGAGCGCGGCGGCGGACACGCCGGATTCGCCGGGTCCCGGCAGCTCCGGTTCGTCCGGCGGCACAGGCGGGGCGGCCTCCACGGCCGACAATGACGCCCGGCTCAAGCTGAAGGCTGCGGCCGGCGAAGACATCATCGCCATCCAGGCGGGCCAGGACGGCACAGCGTCCTTCTCGGCGCAGGCGCTGCTGGCTGCGGCGAAGAGCCGCCCGGATGCCGTGCTGCGCATCGACAGCGGCGATGTCGCCTACGTCTTCCCGCTGTCGCTCGCGGCGAAGCTGCTCAAGGCGCGCAGCCTGGAGAGCGACACCGCTGCCGTCTGGACGTTCGAGGCGCGCACACTGGACGACGCGTCCGCCGCGCCGATCGCGGCGGATGCGCAGCGGCAGGGGCTGAAGCTGGCCGCGCCGCCGGTCCAATTCGGCATCACGCTGCATAGCGGCAGCGGCAAGACCGAGACGATCGACGATTTCGGCGGTATCTACGTCGAGCGTACGATCAAGGCCGGCGGCAAGCTCGACGAGGCCGGCTCCGTCGCGGCTGTCTATCAGCCGGGCGCAGCGGGCCAAGAGGGCAGCTTCGCGCCTGTGCCGGCGCTGTTCAAGACGGCTGCGGACGGCGGCACACTCGTCACCGTTCGCAGCCCGGGCAACAGCGTGTACGTCATCGCGGAGCACAAGGCTTCATTTGCGGATCTGTCGAATCATTGGGCCAAGCAGGATATTGAGCGGCTCGCGTCGAAGCTTATCGTCAAAGGCGACGGCAACGGTGCCTTCGGACCGAAGCGCAGCATCACGCGCGCTGAATTCGCAGCGCTGCTCGTCCGCGGGCTCGGCCTGCGCGATCCGGGCGGCGACACCGGCTTCAACGACGTGAGCGCTGCCGCCTGGTACGCAGCCGACGTACGCACGGCCGCGCATTACGGCCTCGTGCAGGGCAACGGCGACGGCACCTTCCGGCCGCAGGCGGACATCACCCGCGAGCAGATCGCGGTGATGGCGGCGCAGGCGCTGAAGCTGGCGAACGCGGCCGCCCTGGAGGCGGCAGGCGCACAGCCGCAGACCGCGTTCGGCGATGCCGCCGACATTCACGGCTGGGCGGCCGCAGCGGTCGACGCCGCGTCGGCGCTCGGCATCGTGAAGGGGCTGCCGGACGGCGGCTTCGCGCCTCGCGCCGCGGCCACCCGCGCCGAGGCGGCGGTTATGCTGGCCCGCGTCCTGGCGGCTGCCGATTTGTCGAAGCCAACCGAATAATCGTCGCGGCACGAACCTAAGGAATGCGCGTCTTCGCTCCGAAGCGGGGATGCGCATTTCTTGCGACGTAAGGCAAATTCGGCAGTCCGGTTGCCGTCTGCGCCAGATGACAAGCATTGTCGGGGGGAAATATGAGGAGAACATTGCGGGGATGTTGGATGGCGCTGCTGGTCGTGCTGCTGACCGGCGCGGGCTTGGGCTGGAGCGGCGCAGGCGTCGCGGCGGCAGAGGAGGCCGCTTCGCTGATCGTGAACGGCGGAGCGGAGCTGGCCGGGGGAGGGACCGGACAACCGGAGGGCTGGACGCAGGACATATACGCAGCTGATGCGAACGGGACGCCGGTCAGTACGCTGACGCTCGGTCAAGACGGCGGACACGACGGTCAAGGCTACCTGAGCGTCGCCAGCACCGCGGAGAACGATGCGCGCTGGATTCAGCCGGTCGCGGTCGAGCCGGACAGCGTCTACAAGCTGTCCGGCTGGATTCGCGTCGCGGGCGGACTCGAGGGCCGCACGGGAGGCAATCTGTCGGTGCTCGGCATCGCCGCGCCATTCCCCGCCCTGACCGACACGGGGGGCCAGTGGGAGCAGGTCGAGTGGTACGGCAGGACGGGGCCGGACCAGACGAGCATCACCGTCGCAGCCCGGCTCGGCAGCTACGGCAGCCTGAACGGCGGCCGGGCGGACTTCGACGACATCGCGCTCGAGCGCGTCGCGGAGGCGCCGGCCGGCGCCTCCGTCATCCCGCTATGGCCCGAAGCCTACGCCGGCGCTGCGTCTGGCGGCGAGAAGGCCGCCGACGGCCGCGGCACGTATACGGCCATGATGTTCCTGCTCGCCGCCGTCTATGCCGCGCTCGCGTGGGGGATCGTCTCCTTCTTGCGCCGCGCGGAGACGCCGCTATCGTCCGGCAGCAGCGTCAGCGGCAGCACCGGCCAAGGAGGCGCGCGGCTGCCTGCCGGAGCTGGGGCTCGCGGCAAGGGGACCGCCATGCTCCTCTTCGGATGCGCGCTGCTCATCCGTGTCGTCTGCGCGCCGATCATGCAGGGGCATCCCATCGACGCGCTCGACTTTTATTTCTGGGCGAATCATGCCTTTGAAGCGGGACTGCACGGCTTCTATACGGCCGATATTTTCGTCGACTATCCGCCCGGCTATATCTACGTGCTGTACGTCGTCGGCGCACTGCAGAAGCTGATGCATATCGGCTATCCGTCCGCCGGCGCCGCGCTGCTGCTCAAGCTGCCGTCCATCGCGGCCGATCTGGCGGCGTCGTACATCCTGCTGCGCCTCGCGCGTCCGCGATTCGGCGCCGCGGCCGGGATGGCGATCGCGTCCCTCTATTTGTTCAACCCGATGGTGTTCCACAACTCCGTCGTCTGGGGCCAGATCGACTCGTTCCTCGCGCTGTTTATCCTGCTCGCCGTCTGGGCGATCGCCGCGGGCAAGCTGCCTTATGCCGCGGCCGCCGTCGTCGCCGCCGTGCTGATCAAGCCGCAGGCGGTCGTGATCATCCCGGTGCTGCTCCTCGCGCTCATCGTCCGCCGCAGCCGCAAAGCCTGGGGCGAAGCGGCGCTCTACGGCGTTGCCGTCTTCGTGCTGCTGGTGCTGCCGTTCTCTCTGCGGCAGGACCCGGGCTGGATCGCCGAGCGCTACCGGGCGATGTTCGACAGCTATCCGTATGCCACGCTGAACGCCGCCAACCTGTACGGCCTGCTCGGGCTCAACGGCGTCAAGGTCACGGCCGCGATGGCGTTCTGGAGCAATCTGTCGGTCGTGCTCATCGTCGCTTATATCGTCTGGCTGGCCTGGCGGCACCGCAAGCTGGCGGTCGCGCCGCTGTGGACGTATCTCGCGTTTTTCACATTCCTGCTCGTGTTCACGCTCAAGACGAGCATGCATGAGCGCTACGGCTATCCTGCGGTCGCGCTGGCGCTGCTCGCGTTTATTTTGCTACGGGACCGCCGCTTGCTGTGGATGTTCCTCGGGCTCACGTTTACGAACTTCGTGGACGCCGCCTATGTGCTCTTCTTCGGACTGGACAAAAACTACTATTTGTCCCAGACGGACGGCTTTTTCCGCTTGCTGTCGCTGTGCAACGTCATCATCGCGGCCTATGCCGTCCAGGTCGGCTGGACACTGGGCAAGGGCAAGCCGCTTGCGAGCGCCGTGTCGGCTGCATCGGCGACCGCCCCGTCTCAAGGCCGCCGGGGCGGCCCGGCCGCAGCCCGCAAGGGCATGCCCGCGAGCCCAGCATCGGTCCGACCGGCATTCGACATAACGTCGTCAGACGGCGACGGCAAGCTGTCCCGCCTCGACCGCCTGCTCGTCGTCGGCCTGACGCTCGCCTACGGCATCATCGCGCTCGTCAACCTCGGCACGATGCGCGCGCCCGAATCCGGCTGGACGCCGGTCGCACCGGCGAGCGCCATCGTGTACGACTTCGGCGAGCCGCAGTCCGTCGCCTCCGTCCTCTGGTTCGGCGGGACGCGCGACGAAGGGCGCGCCGACGACAGCACGATCGAGCTGTCCCAGTCGGCGGACGGCGCGAATTGGACCGGCGCGCTGTCGTTCGCGCTGAACGGCGGCTCCGTCTTCCAGTGGAAGGAACAGCCCGTCGCCATCAACCAGCGGTACGTGCGCGTCACGGCCTCGAATCCCGGCTGGACGCTATACGAGCTCGCCTTCCGCGACGCGACCGGACGAAGCGTGACCCCGGTCAAGACGAGCGAAGGCGGCGGCGCGCTGCTCGACGAGCCGGGCGACGTGCCGAAGAAACCTTCGTATCTCAACAGCATGTATTTCGACGAGATCTACCACGGCCGCACCGCCTACGAATTCCTGCATCATATCGAGCCGTACGAGAACACGCATCCCCCGCTCGGCAAAGGCATCATGGCGCTCGGCGTGGCGATCTTCGGCATGAATCCGTTCGGATGGCGCATTATGGGCACACTGCTCGGCATCGCCATGGTTCCGCTCATGTATCTGCTGGCCAAGCGGCTGTTCGGGCGCACCGAATTCGCCTTTGCGGCGGCGTTTCTGATGACGTTCGACTTCATGCACTTCGCGCAGACGCGCATCGCGACGGTCGACGTTTATGGCGTATTTTTTATTCTGCTGATGTACCTTTACATGTACAAGTACTACGTCCGGGCGATCGCAGGAGAGAGCTTCCGCCGCGTCGCCGTGCCGCTCGCGCTGGCCGGGCTGTTTTTCGGACTCGGCGCCGCGAGCAAGTGGATCGATATTTATGCGGGCGGCGGATTGGCGGTCATATTCGCGATTACGCTGTGGCGCCGCCGCGCGGAGCGGGCGTTTCTGCTGCGTACGGTGCTGTGGTGCGTGCCGTTTTTCCTGATCGTGCCCGCGCTCATCTACACGGCGAGCTACATTCCGTTTTTCCTCGTCCCGGGGTCGGGCCACCGCTTCCATGACATGCTGACATATCAGGAGTTCATGTACAACTATCACGCCCACCTCGTCGCGACCCATCCGTTCGCCTCAAGCTGGTGGGAGTGGCCGCTCATGGTCAAGCCGATCTGGTATTACGGCGGCAGCGTCGGTGCCGACCAGGTGTCGAGCATCGTGTCGATGGGCAATCCGGCGGTATGGTGGACCGGCATCGCAGCCGTCGCGGCTGCGGTCGCCCTGCTGTTCAGAGGCCGCGCGCGCGATCCGCGGCTCGTCTTCCTGCTGATCGGCCTGGCCGCCCAGTTCCTGCCGTGGGTCGGCGTGTCCCGCTTGACGTTTATCTACCATTTCTTTGCGAGCGTACCTTTTGTAATCCTCCTGATCGTCTACGTATTGAAGGCAGGCAGGGATCACGGTTGGATAAGGCGCGGCCACGTCTACGGCTATCTGGGCGTCGTGCTGCTGCTGTTCGTCCTGTTCTATCCGATCCTCTCGGGCATGACCGTGGACAAGTCGTACGTCGCGCACACGCTGCGCTGGTTCCAGTCGTGGATCTTCAACAGTTGAGCGGGGAGGGGCGGATATGGACCGGTCGGAAATAAAAGCGGCCGTCTGCCCGCTCTGCGGCGGGCCGAACGGCTGCGCGATCGCGGAGGGGAGAGCAGCGACGTCCTGCTGGTGCATGAGCGTAGTGATATGCGCAGACGTGCTGGCGCGCGTACCCGACGCGCTGCAAGGCCGAGTCTGCATCTGCGCCGCCTGCGCCGGCGCGCAGCGCGGTCGATCCGAGGTCTAGCCGCCTGTCCGCCGGCCCGTTTCCCTCGTCGTGACTCAGGCGCGCCTCCGGCATGGCCGCCGCTAAGCCGCCGCGCCAGCCGGAACAACTAGCCGAATTTATTACATGTCCTTTCCGAATCGAGTCCATGGAATCCCCCTTGTCCGTGTAATAAGTTAGAGTTCAACACTGACAAACGGGGGTTATTGTATGACGGCATCGTTCAACGGATTGGGCATGAATCTCGGCAGCCTGTCCCTTTTATCCAAAGCAAAAACGCGTTCAATCAGTCCCGAGAACCCGACAGGGGAGAAGGGGAAAGGCGGGATGGCCGAGCAGGGAACCGGCTCGCATTGTGCGCGGGAGCTGGGACGCGGCTGGAAAATATCGCCCAGCATCGCCATTCCGGCAGGTACGACGGCAGTCATCGCGGACGTTGACGGACCGGGAGCGATTCAGAGCATGTGGTTCGGCGGCTATGTCGGCCGCGACTTTATTTTGCGTATTTATTGGGATGGCTTGGAATCGCCTTCGGTGGAAAGTCCGTTGAGCGATTTTTTTGCTTTGGGCTGGGAATCGAACACACGCGGACCTTTTACGGGGCCGCACGCCCAGATCAGCTCCGTCCCTGTCGCGGTCAATCCGAATCGCGGCCTGAATTGCTTCTGGGAGATGCCGTTCCGCGAGCATTGCAAGATGACGATCGAAAATATCGGGCCGAAGGAAAACGGTCTTTACTTCCAAATCAACTATACGCTGACTGCAGTGCCGGATAATGCGGCTTATTTTCATGCGCAATTTCGGCGGACCAATCCCGTTCCTTATATGCAGGATTATACGATTGTCGACGGCATTAGAGGGGAAGGGCACTATGTCGGGACAGCGCTTTTTGTCGGCTTGAACGGCGCGGGCAAGTGGTGGGGCGAGGGAGAAATCAAATTTTTTATGGACGGGGACGGCGAGTTTCCGACGATCTGCGGAACCGGGACGGAGGATTACTTCGGCGGCGCCTACGATTGGGATGTGGAAGGAAAGTATACGTCCTATACGACTCCGTACATGGGGCTTCACCAGATTCTTCCCGCCGACGGGCTGTACGTTTCCCAGCAGCGGTTTTCCATGTATCGCTGGCATGTGATGGACCCGATCCGATTCGACAGCGATCTCAGAGTGACGCTTCAGGATCTTGGCTGGCGGGGCGAGACGCGGTATTTGCCGCGGCAGGACGATATGGCTTCGGTCGCCTATTGGTACCAGACGATTCCTTGCGCGCCGTTCCCGCCGTTCCCGACCCGGGACGAGATCGAAGTCATTTAAGGAGCTGACGTCGATGAGACAACCATTCACGTATACGGGGAAAAATACAAATGAAATATCGTTCCCGCTCGGCGGCATCGGTACGGGCAGCATCGGACTGGCCGGCAACGGCCGGCTCGTCGATTGGGAAATTTTCAATCGCCCCAATAAAGGCGGCAGCAACGGGTTTTCCTTTTTTGCAGTCAAGGCCGAAAGGGCGGAAAAGGTCATTTTCGCCAAGGTGCTGCACGGAGATTTGGCGCCGCCGTATCACGGAACGGGAGATACGCCTTACGCGGGCTATGGGCACGGCGTGCAGCGGGAGTCGATGTCCGGCTTTCCGCATTTTCGGACAGCCGCGTTCAAGGGGCAGTACCCGGTGGCGGAAGTGACATTTTCGGACGACGAAGACCAATCGGGAACGTCCGGACACAGGGCAGAACGGAGCGGCCGTGCGGCTTCATGCGGGACGTCTCCGCTGCAGGCGAAGCTGACGGCGTACAGCCCGTTCATTCCGCACGCGGACGACGATTCGTCGCTCCCCGCTGCCGTGCTCGCTTACGAGATCACAAATGTGTCCGACGAGACGCTGGACGTGACGGTGGCCGGCTGCATGGCCAATCCGGCCGCAGGCGGAGCGGTCAACAGCTATGAGGAGCGGGCAGGGTTCCGCGGCGTCCGCTTGGGCACGTCGACGATAAGCGAAGAAGAGCCGGAGTACGGCAGCTTGACGATCAGTACGGATATGGACGACACAAGCCATCAGAACTATTGGTTCCGGGGCATCTGGTTCGACAACGTCACCGTATTCTGGCAGGAGTTCAACCAGCCCGGACCGTTCAAGCCGCGAGACTACGACGACGAACGGAAGAAGCAGGAGCACGTCATTCACAACCATAAGGATACGGCGACATTGGCGGGCAGGCAGTCGATTCCGCCGGGCGAGAGCCGGATTTTCCGCTACGTGCTGACGTGGCATTACCCGAATTACGCCAACTACTGGAACCCGGGAGCCGACAAGCCTCCCGTCTGGAAAAACCACTATGCAACGCGTTTTGGCGATTCCATCGATATCGCCGCCCACGTATGGAGCCGGCTGGACGAGCTCGAAGCGCACACCTTCTCCTTCCGCGACACGCTATTTTCCTCTTCGTTGCCGGAATCGGTGCTGGATGCCGTATCCGCCAATTTGTCGGTGATCAAGTCGCCGACCGTAGCCCGCCTGACAGACGGCACGCTGTACGGCTTTGAAGGCAATCACATGAAGGAAGGCTCCTGCGAAGGCTCGTGCACGCATGTGTGGAACTACGAGCAAGTGACGCCGTTCCTGTTCCCCCATCTCGCCCGCACGATGCGCGAGGCGGAATACCGATACTGCTACTTCGAGAGCGGACGGATGGCTTTCCGCATGATGCTGCCGCCCGAGGGACGCGACAAGCTCGACTTTCATGCCGCCGCCGACGGACAGCTCGGCAGTATCGTCCGCTTTTACCGCGAGTGGAAAATATCCGGCGACGACGAATGGCTGCGCCGGCAGTGGCCGAGGGTCAAGCGTTCGCTCGCGTACGCCTGGTCCGAAGAAAACGCCGACAAATGGGATGCGGATCGGGACGGCGTGCTTGAAGGAACCCAGCATCATACGCTGGATATGGAGCTGTACGGACCGAGCTCGTGGCTGAACGGTTATTACCATGCGGCATTGCTGGCCGCCGCGCAAATGGCCGATGCGGTCGGCGATCCGGACGGGAACGAATACCGGGAACTGTTCCGGCGCGGCAGCGACTGGGTGGATCGGCATCTGTTCAACGGCGACTACTTTTATCAGAAGCTCGATCTGACAGATACGCGATATCCGGTCGATCCCGAGCTGGGACAAGTCAAGTACCAGGTGGCGGAAGGCTGTCATATCGATCAGGTGATCGGCCAATGGTTCGCGCATACTACGGGGCTCGGCTATATTTTCGACCGGGAGAAAGTCAGATCGGCTTTGTCGGCCATCTATCGCTACAACTTTGTCGGCCCGATGCGGGAATATGCCAACGCTTGCCGCATCTATGCGCTGAACGACGAGAAAGGCGTCATGATCTGCACCTATCCGCACGGCAACAGCCCGTTGATCCCGATTCCTTATGCCGGGGAGTGCATGAACGGATTCGAGTACCAGGCAGCCTGTCATATGATCCATGAAGGGCTCGTGAGGGAGGGGCTCGATATTGTGGAAGCGATTCGCGCCAGATACGACGGAGAACGTCGCAATCCGTGGAATGAATTCGAATGCGGCAGCAACTACGTTCGCTCGATGGCATCGTACGGCTTGCTGCTGGCGTTGAGCGGCTTCTCCTACGACATGCGCGCCGGCGCAATCGGTTTTGATCCGGCGGCAATGCCTGAGTCCGACGACGAAGCCGGCGTCTCGACGTTCCGCTGCTTCTGGTCGATGGGCAAGGGCTGGGGCCAGGCCACGATCGCGGATCGCGAGATCGGCCTCGATCTGCGCTACGGACAGCTGACGCTGAATTTATTCCGCAGTCCCAAGCTGACGAGAACGAGCCGCATTCAGGCTTTTGTCGGAGACGGAGCGGCCTTTGCCGAACCGTCCGCCATGCACCCTGTTGCCTGCCGGGTGGATGCCGATGGCGAAGTTTGCTTCGAGGAGCCGCTCACGCTGAAGGCAGGCCAGCGATTGGCGATCCGCATCGGTTAAGCGTTGACGGGGAGACAGTCAGATGGACGAAGGACCGCGATACAGCCACAATCGGCGGCAATCGCGGTCTTTTCGATATCGGACATCTATGCTTTAATGAAAATGTATGCGCATTCAAATCGGTGTGCATTCATAAGACTCTCCGGCAGCGAAGGGAAAGGCTACAGCACAAAGGGGGAGACGCTGCATGTTCAAGGTGTTGTTGGTGGACGATGAGCAATGGGCGCTCATGGGGCTAAAAAGCAGTCTGGCGTGGGAGCGGGCGGGTTTGACCGTCGTGTGCGAGACGACGAATTCGGTCGCTGCGCTGGAGACGATCGAGCGGCTGAAGCCGGATGTCGTGTTCTCGGATATTCGCATGCCGGTCTATTCGGGCCTGGACTTGATGAGAATATGCCGCGAGAGGGGCATTACCTCCGAATTTATTATCGTCAGCGGCTATGCTGAATTCGAATACGCGAAGAGCGCGCTGAAGTACGGCGCGTTCGATTATTTGCTCAAGCCCATCAATGAGGATGAATTGCAAAAGCTTGCTTCGAAGCTTGTCGTCCATCTGTCGGAAAAGTCGGTCTCCGAACGCGGCGCCGATTTGTTCGACTTCGAGGCGTTGTTTGAGCAAAGCGAGATCGGACCTGGCAGCCGCTATGCAAGCTTCCAGGCATGCCTGCTATCGGGCGTCGCCCCGAACGACATCGCCGCCGCCATGGCGATCAAGGACGTGTCCAGCTTCATTCTGAAGGTCGGACACGGGCAGTACATGGTATTGCTGAACTTCGCGCCTGCGGCCGTGCAAGCCGTTGAAGAAGCGGTCGGCGAGCTGCTGCGCCAGGCCAATCGGTCGGACGGCTCTACCGGGGCGGGCTTCAGCGAGACGGCAGCGCGCTTGACCAACTGGAATAAGCTGCTGAATCAAGCCTTCAAGGCATATGCCTCCGGCTTTCTCGATGCCGATCGTCCGCTGCGCCGCTATACCCGCGCGGATACGGAGGCGGTGAAGCAACTGGTCGACAGGTTTTTCACGGCCGCCACCGCCCGCCGCGCGGACGAACTCGGAGATCTGTGCCGCTCGCTCCCGGCGACGTTCAAGCAGCCCGGCTTCGGGATCGAAGCAGTCGAATATTTTCACAACAGCCTGTCGGTGCTGTACCGTTACAAGTACGGAGAACGGTTTGCCGAAGCGGCGCTGGAGCCGCTCACCTACAACGGATTGGCTGCCAAGCACAAAAATATCGACGACTACGTGGCTTATTTAAGTCACGCCTGCGGCGGCTATGCAAGCGGCCAATCGAAGCCGACCGCCTCCGACGAGGATTTCGGCAGGCTGCTCAGCCATATTCACGCCCATTTCAGCGAAGACCTCTATCTGGGCGACCTCTCCCGCGATTTCCATATCAGTCCGACTTATTTATGCGAGTTGTTCCGCAAAAAAACGGGTCAAACGTTCACCAAATACATCAACGAGCTCAGGCTGGACAAAGCCAGGGAGTACATGCTGCTATCCGATATCAGCATGGCCGAAATCTCCGAGAAGGTCGGCTTCAAGGATTATTTTTATTTCAGCAAGCTGTTCAAGAAAAATGTCGGCGTCAGTCCCGCCCAATACCGGAAGGGCGAATTCCAGCATGAAAAAGCTCTATAACGTCAAGCTGATCTATTTGTTTGTATTGCTCGCGTTAACGGCCATTCTGACCAACGTCATCCTTCAGGCGTATTATTACGTCAACTTTGACCTGATCACAAGAAACAAAGCGGACGATTACTTCTCGTCCATCATCGAGCAGGTGCAGGGCCGGGTAGAAGCGACGCAAAAGGAAGTTCAGAACAAATCCAACGAAATCGCCTACAGCCGATTGCTGCAGGAGTATTTGAATTCGCCGGACAAGTCGAAGCAGGCGGAATATTTTCCGCTTGTCGTCGATTACATCTCCAATGTTATCCACTCGACCGATTACATCAAAGGCATCCGCGTCCTTGAAAGTCTCGATCATTATATAGGAGCCAACGCGGGTGATGAATATAAGGACGTGACCGGCGACATCGTCAAGGCAATCGATGCGCAGCAACTGCTGGGGAAGGAAAATGCGCTCAAAAAGCCGCTGTTCACGGGACCCTATCGCGACCCCGACAGCGACGCTTTTTATTACGCTTACGTACAGCCTATTTTCAAAACGATGCCGGGAGATTTCTCGTTCGAGCCGATCGCGATCGGCGTCTTCATCTGCAGCGCGGACAATCTGCAGGCGCTCGTCGATTCGATATCGGTATCGGAGCGTTCCGTGCTGGCTTTTAGTCTCAACGATACGATTATATCGACCAACCGGGTGCGCATGCTGGGCGATTCGCTCACCAGCAACTTCAGCGCCGAGCTGGCGCAGATCCGTTCCAAGGGAGAAGCATCCGGCCAATCGGACAAGCAGTTGCTGAAGTTCACCCGGATGAACGATGAGAGCTGGACGATTTTTTTGTCCATCCCGATTGGAGACATCACCACGGACACGGCGGGGCTAAAGCAGAGCGGACTTGTGATCAGCATTTTGGAGATGCTCTTTTTTCTCGTTGCCGGATTTTTCCTCATTCGCGTTATATACCGTCAGATCTCTCATCTGCTCGCGGACATCGTCCAGGCGAGCCGCAGGGAGGGCGGCTACCGGCTCCAGGTGCGCGGCAAAAACGAAGTGGGCATCATCTCCCTCCATATTAACGGCATGCTGCGGAAAATCGAGGCGGCGAACGAATCGCTGCTCCAGACGCAGGAGCGGCTGTACGCCACAGAGCTCGAGAAGAAGCAGTCCGAGGTCAACGCGCTCCACAGCCAGATCAACCCGCATTTTCTGTACAACACGCTTGAATGTATCCGCAGCATCGCGAAGTACCGGGACGTGGACGAGATCGCGCAAATTTCCTCGGCGATGGCGCACATCTTTCGCTACAGCATCAAGGCGGACGATTTCGTTGCTTTGCGGGAAGAACTGGATATTTTGAATGCCTATTTCAAAATTATGAATATCCGGTTTCAGGAGCGGTTCTCCTTTGTGGCGGACATCGAGGAGGAGCTGCTTGCGTGCCGGACGATCAAGATGCTGCTGCAGCCGATCGTCGAAAACGCCTTCTATCACGGCTTGGAAAAAAGCTACGACAAAGGAACGGTGACGCTGACGGTATCCGCGAAGGACGAACGCATCGTCATTCTCGTCGAGGACAACGGAATCGGCATGACGCCGGAAAAGCTGGCGTCGCTCAGGCGGATGCTCGAAGCGGTCGGATCCTCCTTTTCGGTTCACGGCGACAACCGGAGCATCGGACTCGAGAACATCGCCAAGCGAATCGCGCTTATCTACGGACCGGCTTACGGCATGACGATCGACAGCGAGGCCGGCAGCGGTACGACCGTAAGGATCGAAATACCGAAAATAAGACATGTCGAAGCAGAACTCAGTCCATCCTCGCAGCAGACGGGTTAAGGTACGATAATGACGTAGCACAAGAAGGAGGGACAGCATGAAGTACCGTGCTATAAAATTTTGCCTGGCGATGTTGGCAGCGGTCTCATGGCTGCTGTGCGGCGCCGGCTGCAAGTCGGATTCCGCCGTCGACGAATCGACGAACGGAGGCATCGTCGAGCGCGCGCCGACGGAAACGCTCCGTATCGCCTGGATGGAAAGTTCGAAGTGGGGGAAGGACAATATTGCGGATCGGCTCGAAAAGATGTTCGGCATTAATTTTGATTTCGTCAGCTTGAACTGGTCCGATGCGGCCAACAAGCTTAATGTCATGGTCGCTTCGGGAGACGTGCCCGATCTGTTTTACTATCCGGCGCTTGACGATCTGTCGACGAAGTCCGTGTATATCAAATGGGCGGAGAGCGGCATTCTGAAGCCGCTTCCGGACGATCTCGGAAAATATCCGAATATTGAGAGAGTCATGAAGCAGTACGATTACATGAAAATCGGCGGCAAGCATTACTCGATTCCCCGGTTGGCCTGGCAGCCGGAAAACCAGCATCTGTCCGTCGGCATGCTCGTCCGAACGGATTATATGCGGCAGCTCGGCTTCGCGAATATGCCGACGTCGCTCGACGAATTCGTGAATTTGCTCACGGCGATGCGCGACGGAGACCCGGATCGCAACGGCAAGTCCGATACGATTCCTTTCAGTCCGGGCAGCGTCGGTCTGCTGTTTCTGCAAAGCCTGTTCGGTTTGCCGAACGGTTGGATTCAGGAAAACGGGCGTTATATTCCGTCGTACATTTCGGAGAAATACTTGGCATACACGAAGTTCGTCAAACGGCTGTACGACGAAGGTCTGCTCGATCTCAACTTCGCAACCGAAGGACCGGAACAAGCCAGCGACAAATTCGCCGCCGGGCAGGTCGGCGTCGTCGGCGCGCAGTTGGAGGCGACCAGCATGCAGGTCACCTTATTCGACAAGATGGCGAAGTCGGTGTCCGATCCTTATGAGATCGTGGATTTATTGCCGATCACGCAGGGACCTTACGGCGATCTGGTGATGACGAACCAATTCAACCACTACTCTGCGACATTGTTCGGGGCGCATATGAGCGACGAAAAAATGGATCGCAGTCTGAAGCTGTACGATTTCTTGCTATCCGACAAAGGGCTCGAGCTTATGCGTTGGGGCATCGAGAATGAGGATTTCCGCAAGGAAGACGGCCGCTACATCGATATTCGCAAACCTGAAAGCGCTGCCGGACTGCCGAGATCCCTCAACGTGGAGAAGCCGACGACCAATCTGAAGCTGCTCGTCTCGTGGGACGTCGACGGGGGCTGGGATAATCCGTCGCTGGCGAAGCCGCTCGTCGAATTGGAGAAGAAACATATCGCGATCTACCAGAAATATATTCAGCAGGACAAAGGCGCGAGAATCAACTATCTTTACGAGCCTGCGCTCGACCAATTCAATTACACGGATCTGACCCAGGCATTTTTCAACAACGCGGTGCTGGGCAAATATCCCGACATCGACGCCGCCTTCGGGCAGATGGTTCGGCAGGTGCTGAACGAGCGGGGCGGCAGCGCAGCGATTCGCATCGCGAACGAACGCGCGGTGGGCATGCCTTAGCACCTGCGCGGCTCTCCGCAAGCGAGAGAGTCCTGAGATCAATATGTATGTAATGGAGGATGACCGAAAATATGAGATCGGATAAAAAACGTAAAACTTTCGCCGCAGTCACTGCGTTGCCTGTGTTCTTTGCGCTGCTCGTCGGCTGCGCCGGCAAAAGCGACGAGGCCGGCTCCCCAAGCCCGTCCGCGAGCGCGCCGGCTTCGGCGCAGACGGCAAAGACGACTGACCAGACACCCAAGGAAAAAGTCGAGGTATCGTTCTGGGCGTTGCAATTCGAGCCTTATATGGACGAATGGTGGAAAAAGTGGGTCGCCGAATTCAATGCGCAAAGCGACAGTACGATCATCAAACTGGAAATCGTGCCGAACGGCGAGCCTTATCAGCAAAAGCTGAAAGCGGCGCAAGCGGCCGGAACGGCACCCGAAATCGTGCAGAGCTCGTGGACGGACGTAATCGGCAAGTACGCGACGAACGGCCTGATGCTGCCGCTCGACGACTATCTCAGCCAGGATGCGTTCGACAATCTGTTCCCGATCGCCCGGCAAGCCGTTACGTATAAGGGCAAGCACTATGCGTACCCGCTGTTCGTCGAGCCGGCAGGCGTGTTCTACTACCGAAAAGATAAATTCGCCGAAGCCGGACTCGATCCGGAGAAGCCGCCCGCAAGCTGGGACGAGCTGATCGAATACGGCAAGAGGCTGACCAAGGAAGGCCAATACGGCTTCCAGATGGCCGGCCCGGCCGCCGAAGCGGGCATCGTCTCGTGGGAGCTCGAATATATGCTCGGTACCGGCGCCATCTCCGACGACTGGTCGACGGCTACGGTCAACGACGACAAGCACAAGCAAATTTTGCAGTTCTGGAAACGGCTCTACGACGAGAAGATCGTACCTAAGCAGCCGCTGTCCGGCTGGTCCGATCTGAAGCCGCTCAGCGAAGGCAAAGTGGCGATGCAGCTCTCCGGCTCGTGGGGGCTCGGCCAGCTTCGCGGCGCTTACAAGGACCAGGTCGATATGAAAAACATCGGCGTATCGTCGATGCCGACGCCGGACGGCGCGACAGGTGTCACGACGACATCGATGGGCGGCTGGTTCCTCGGCATCGACGGCAAAGCGAAGCATCCGGCAGCGGCGGCCGAGTTCATCTCCTGGCTGCTCTATGACAACAACGAGCCGATGCTCGATTTCTTCAAAGCGGCGGGCTACTGCAGGTTCCCGATTACGAACAAGCTGAACGACGCCGTCAAGAGCGATCCGGAGGCGAGCGCAGACCCGTTCTTCCAGGCGATCATGGCAAAAATCATTCCTTACGCGCTGCCGGAGCCGTCTTACCCGTTCGATATTCGCCTCGCGATGGGCAGCGCGATCGATCGCGTCATCATCGAGGGCATGGACATCGACAAGTCGCTGGCCCTGGCGGAAAAGGAAATCAACGACTTCATTAAGAAGAACGATGTCCAGGCGAAACGGCCGAACGCCTGACCTGATCGTTCGAGCCTGACTTCTACGCCAGAAAGCAACGGCCGGAGCCCGCTTGTGTACGGCTGCCGGCCCGTTGTTTTCACCCCCCTGTTTTTTATGCGCTTTAACGAGGTGAGGCAACCATGAAGGCCAAACAAAAACAAGCATTGCAGAGTTACGTTTTTTTGCTGCCGGCGCTGATTACGATTACGACATTCGTGATTCTGCCGCTCATTTATTCTTCCGTTGTCAGCTTCTTCAACTGGAGCTTCTACACGGAGTCCACTTTTGTCGGTCTGAAAAACTACGCCCGCGTGCTGTCCGACAACAAATTTTGGGACGCCATGCTCGTATCGCTGAAGTTCGTGGCGATCCTGCTGCCTTCGCAGGTGCTGCTCGCGTTTTTGTTCGGTCTCCTCCTCCGCAGACTGCAAGGGAAAACCGCTTCCTTCGTCAAGACAAGCATCTACATTCCCTACGTGATGTCGGGCATCGTCACCGGCCTGCTATTTTCCTTTATGTACTATTACGAAGGCGGCTTGCTCAACTCGATTGCCGGATGGTTCGGCATCGAGAAGATCGCCTGGCTGATCGATCCCAAGTTCGTCGATTTTGCCGTCGTGCTGCCGGCCATCTGGGTTTCGCTTGGATACAACTCCCTGCTCATTCTCGCCGGGCTGAACGATATTCCGAGAATTTATTACGAAGCGGCGTCGCTGGAGGGCGCAAGCCCGCTGAGACAAACGATTTTTATTACCGTTCCGCTCATGCGCAACCTGTTCGTATTCATTATCGTGACCGGCGTCATCGGCACGCTGCAGTTTTTCGATCTGCCGCTCATTTTGACGAACGGAGGGCCGATGGACAAGACGACAACGCCGATGCTGCTCATTTACCGGCGCTATTTGATCGACTCCGATCTCGACTTTTCCATTGCCGCATCGCTCGTCATGTTCGTCATTCTCGGGACGGTGTCCGCGTTTATATTCAAATTGATCAATTCGCAGAAGGCCCAGGAGTAGCGCCATGAAGGAGGTTTACCCTTATGACCAGTCGGTCTAGCGACGGAATCGTACTGCGGCTGTTCGGCCTGTTGATCGCCTTCGTGGCGCTGTTTCCGCTGCTGTGGGCGATTATCGCCGGATTTAAGAGCGATTCGCAAATATTGGCGGTACCCTTCCGCTTTTTCCCGAAGGTTTGGGACCCGACCAACTATGCAGCGCTTTTCGGTGACGAAGCGTTTTTGCGTTCGTTGGCCACCACTTTTTTTGTTGCCGGCGTGACTACGGTGCTGTCGCTGTTTTTCAACTCGCTGGCGGCGTTCGCTTTCGCGCGGATGACGTTTCCTTTCAAGAAGCTGCTGTGGGCTTACGTGATGATACCGCTGTTCGTTCCGGCGATCTCCATCCTGATTCCTTCGTACATTATCGTCAGCAAGCTGCACCTGGTCGACTCGGTGCTCGTCCTCATGCTTCCCTTTATCGTCGGGGTTTACGGTGTTTTTTTCATCCGGCAATTTTATTTGAACATTCCGAGCTCTTACGAAGAAGCGGCGATCATTGACGGGGCTTCCTATTTTCAGGTGTATACGAAAATATTTTGGCCGCTGTCCCATCCGCCGTTCGTCATCGTCGGCGTCGGCTCGTTTCTGGGCATGTGGAACTCGTTCGTATGGCCGATTATGACGATCTCGAATCCGAAGCTGTTCCAGATCATGCAGTTGCTCGCTTATTTCCGCAATCAGTACGGCTCGGAGATCGGCTTGTGGCTGACCGGCAGCACGATCGCGGCGCTGCCGATCATTATTTTATTTCTTGTTTTCCAGAAATACATTATCGAAGGATTGAAGATTTCCGGCCTCAAATAACAAGGAGGAACAGGACAATGAAATCTTTCCTGAAAATCGGTTTGTGCGCCTTGCTCGCCTGGGGGACGATCGGCTTCGGCCCTTCGTCTTCCCGGCCTGTTTATGCGGCGTCGATCATCAAAAACGGCAATTTGGAGACCGGCGGATTGACGGGGCCGGGCAATGGCTGGACGGTTCATACGACGTCCGGCGAGGCGCCCGCGACATCCGCCAATCTCGCCGCTGTCGATAGCAACAAGCAGGGCGACTATTTCCTGGCTACGGGCGTCATGAAGGACCGCTGGACGATCTCGGGCGGCAAGCTCAATCTGAATCGCCAGAGCGAAGAAGGCGACATGTTCGTACAACGTCTGAATGCGGCCGCTTCGGCAGATATGGAGCTGTCGGCCGTCATCAACATTGCGGACGGCGGGGCGACCGCCGGCTTGAAGTTCCGCGCGGACGATCGCAATATGAAAGCTTACGGCTTGCTGTTGTACCCGGGCTCGGACGAGCTGGCGCTGGTCAAATTCCCGTATATGGGAGAGGGCAACCTGCTGCATACGCAGCCCTATACGCTTAATACCGGCACCGATTATACCGTCAAGGTGCAGAGCTACAGCCAGGGCGGCAATGTCGTCATTAAAGTGTACATAGGCGGTACGAACGTGTTCAATTACACGGATGTGAACCAGCCTTCGCAGCCGTTCTATTTCCAGCCGGACGGCGTTTATGCAGGCGTTACCGCCAACACGGCAAAAGTGACGTTCGACGATCTGACGCTCAACAACTTCGCCGGCGGCGCCTATGTGTCGAACGTGTATGCCGACAATTTCAGCTCGAGCTCGCTCGCTGCGAACTACAAGCTGTTCCCGGGCAACAAAACCATTATCGACGATAGCTTCGTCGGCCTGATCGCATCCGACTCGTTTACGATCGACAACAATTACATCACCTTCCGCATGGCGGGACAGGAAGATGCGGCGAACGAATACGTCGCGCTCGTGCGGGATTCCGACAATGTGATGCTGTACAAGGAGACGGGGGAAAATAACGATTATATGTCCGTCAAAGCGTGGGATGTAACCGCTTACCAAAATGAGACGGTCCATATTGCTCTCGTCGATAATGGAAGCGGAGGCCGCGCGCATATCGTGGCGGACGATTTCCGGCTGACCTCGGCGCTTCCGATGGAGAAGGACGTCAGCATGCTGGAGAGCCAGGTCGGTTATCATACCGACGGCATCAAGCGAATTTATTTGCGCAGCGCCAAAGCAAATCCCGATGTCGATCCGGCAGGCCGAACGTTCCAGATCAAATCGGGCGGCACGACGCTCGGCAGCGGCACCGTTTCGAGCCGCCTGGAGAAGTGGGGCAGCTATTGGTGGGTGCTCGATTTCAGCGATTTTAAGACAGCCGGCACCAACCTTCATGTACAATTGGACGACCTTGTGTCTTCAGAATTCGATATCGGAGACCATGTGCTGACGGACAACAACCAACTGATCACCATCGCGCTCGATCAGCTCGAAGCGCGGGCGGTACCGGGCAAGAAAGGCTGGCTGGACAGCTCGGGAGACATTCGCGAGTTAACGTCGATGATTATCGCTACGAACGCGCTGATCGACATTTACGACAACTTCAACGGGCAATTGTCGTCGGCCAACCAGACGCGGCTGTACAATCTGATTGCCGACGGCGCCGATTATGTGGCCGCTGCCCAGCAGCCTGACGGCCGATTCGTGCACGATCTGTATCCGAATCCCTGGGGCGGCTACGAGGTGCTGACGCTGCATGACGCTATCTACGCGATGACGGCGCTGGCACGGGCGTATCAGGTTACGTCGGACAGCGATTATCTGGACGCGGCGGCCGCCGCCTACGACATGATTCAGGCGCGGCAGGACTCGCCGGACGGCTACAATCCGCTGTCCGAGATCGACTACCACGGAGACGGCAACGGCTTGACGTTCACGTCGCGCGGCGCCCGCATCGAATATTACATTCCCGATGCGTCGTGGACGATGCCGACTTCGATGAAAACCAAAGAAAAAATGACCTATTTATGGGCCAATACGCTGCTGTACAGGCTGACGGGCAATTCGAACTATAAGAATACGGCGATCGAGCTGGCCGACTCCGTGGCGGAACGCCAATTCACCGACTTCAACAATCCGGTCGGTCCGGCTTACGGCAACTTCTACGAATTCGAGGGCTACGACAACGCCTTCGTCAAGGAATGGATACAGGCGTACGGCATTCTGCTCGGATACATCGAGCCGACGAACCTGAAGGGGTTCATCGATCTGATCGAGCTGGAGCCCGGCCATGCGAACGTAGCCAAATGGTACAATGTCGTGCGCACCTACGGCGAGAATTACATCAAGAAGACGGCCGCGGACAACCCGCTCGGCATCTATCCGGTAGCCGCGTATGCCGATCCGGCGTACAGGGACGTCAAGTATTTTCAGTCGATCGCGCACGGGGCTACTTCCTTGTACGGCATGATCGCGAAAAACATTTTGGAAATCGGCAATTTCCTGGGGGACGCCGAGTATCAGAAGCTGGCTGAGAACAATTTGCAATTCGTCGTCGGCCTCAATCCCGGCATTCCGAATTCGCCGAAGGAGACGGCATGGGACGCGCGTTCGCTGCTTAAAAACATCGGCGAGCGTTCCTTCCAAGGCTTCGGCGGACTGAGCGAGGCGCCGGACGGGAGCGGCTACAACGGCTTCAGCGCCGTCGACCAATTCGTGCAGAAGGACATTCGGCTGGCGCCGGACGCACCCAAAGGCATCCTGCGTCCGAACGGGCTGCTGCAATTCAACGAGGATTATATCCCGCACGGGCTCGGCTACGCCGGCGGTCTGGCATTTCTGGAAGGCCCGTTCAAGCTGAAGGTCGCGGCGAAAAACAATGGCAGTCCGGTGTCGGCATCGGTAAACGTACAACTGGCGGCGCCGCACTCGGCATCGACCGGTCCGGGCGGAGAGGTAACAGTTACGAATTTGCCGCTCGGCCAATCGGGTACGCTCAGCGTGACCTACGGCTCGACGACGATTGAACGCCCGATCGCCGTCATCGGCGGGGGCCATCTGGAATGGTCCGTCGATTTCGCCGATTACGTGGGCGTGACCGTTGCAGTGCCGGCCGCGCTGACGACAGGTCATGCGCAGCAGGGAACGGTGACGCTGCACAACTATGGCGGCGGGAGTGTGACAGGAACGCTGTCGCTGCTTGCCGACGGCGCGGCGCTGTCGTCCGGCACCGGCAGCATAACGATTGGCGCCGGCAGTACGGTGACGCAGACGTTCGACGTTGTGCCGGGGAGCCGCACGATGCCTTATCTCGTGCATGCGCGCTTCGTCTCGCCGCACAACGCTTCGACCGCGATCGGCTACGGCAGCGTGCAGAGCTCGACCTCGCAGCTGCTGGCCGACGATTTCTCGTCCGGCGATCTGGCGGGCTGGGAGAGGACGTTCTCGGGAACATGGTCCACCGCTTCCGGCAAAGGACAGGTCGATACGGCAGGCGCGAACGACGCCTACGCCCTGTACCGGGGACCTCGGGCGCAAAGCTTTACGTACGAAGGCGACCTGTCGATCGCTACCCAGTCCGGTACGCCGCGCGGCGCGGCGGGGTTGACCTTCTGGTCGAACGACGACGGTACGAAGCGGTACGATCTCGTCATCGACAAGGGCGACAGCACGATCAAGATCATCAAGCGGCCCTACAGCATCGTGGACTATCGCCCTGTAGCTGGCGGGTTGGCATACGGACAGACTTATCATGTCAAGCTGGTCGTGAGCGGCACGAGTGCGGCGGTCTACCTGGACAATATGTCGACGCCGGTCTTCACGACGACGCTCCCCGACTTTTTCCCGGGAGACGGAGACAATCCGTGCAGCGCATGCGACCGCTTCGGCATCTTTGGCTACGACAACGGCGCCGTCGCGTTCGACAATCTGTCGACGACGCTGCTCCGGCCTGTCACCGGCGTCACGCTGAACAAAAGCTCGCTGACCTTGACGCCGGGCTTCAAAGAGACGCTGCGGGCCAGCGTCGCCCCGGCGAACGCGGCGAACCTGAATGTGACCTGGACGTCCAGCGATCCGTCGATCGCCGCCGTCTCCCCGAACGGGGTCGTTACCGGCTTCCGCGAAGGAACGGCTGTCGTTACGGCTGCGACAGCCGATGGGGCCTATACCGCTGCGGCGACCGTCAATGTCAAGCTCGTGAGCGAAGACTTCAGCACCGATGCTTATTTTATGAACACTTGGTCCATCTATGCAGGGGCCTGGTACGATATTCCGGCGAACGGAAGCGTTGAGGTCGCCAGTCCGAAAGGCTTCGCCTACAGCGTCAACAATATGGCGGAGGCCGCCGACTTCGTATACAGCGCCAAAATCAAGCTGAAAAGCGGCGCTTCGGCGGGACTAAGCTTCCGCCTGGATGAAGCGGGAACGCAAGGCTACGATGTATCCATCGACACAGGGGGAAATATACAGTTTGCCGCAAGACCCTACGGCGGTGCGATCGGCACCGCTTCGTATACCTACAGCGCCAGCAAGACGTATGTGCTTAAAGTGGTGGCGGAGCAGTCGCGTATCAAAGTATATTTGGACGGTGTCGAGAAGATTAACGTAGCAACGAATCACCAGTACTCGCGCGGACGGTTCGGCTTGATGGCCTTTCAGTCGACCGCCGAATTCGACGATGTCGAGGCGACCGGGATTCCTTTGAACGACAATTTCGACGACAACAGCCTGGACGGATGGACCGCCTCAGGGGTATGGACGAATGCGTCGCACAAGCTGCAGTTCAATACAGGCGCCGGGAACACGGCGATCCTGACGAACGACGCGGCGAGCGCTAACAATTTTATTTATGAAGGAGACGTTGCGCTTGCCTCGGGCGACGCGGGGCTCAGCTTCCGCCTGAATGGCGCCGCTACCCAGGGCTACGATCTGATCCTGAGCCAGGGCGGAGGTGTGGTCAAGCTTGCCGAGCGGCCCTATGTCCTGATTGCCAGCGCATCGTACACGCTGAACGCCAATCAGACCTACCATGTTAAAGTAATCGCATCCGGTGAGCATATCCAGGTCTATGTGGACGGCACGAAAGTTCTCGAATCCTATTCGGCGGCCACCTATAAGGAAGGGAAATTCGGCTTGCTCGCTTACAGCGCGACCGGCACCGTGGACAATCTGAAGGCGGCGTTTCTTGAATCGCCCGGAAGTTATACGGACAGCTTTTCCTCTTCGTCCATGACCGGCTGGCGGGCAGTAGGAGGGACATGGTCGAACGGCTCGAATAACAGGCAAGGCATCGCTACGACTGCAGGCGGCGAGCAAATTTATGAGGACGTGATCGGCGACAATATGACCGTGTCTGCAGACGTAACCATCGATTCAGGCACTGCTGCGGGACTTGGATTCCGTCTTAACGACTACAGCACTGGCGGTTATACCGTCATTCTCGACAGACTGGACAGCGGCGGTATTTTGAAGCTGGCGACGAAGCCTTATGCCGTGCTGGGCGCCTACTATTTACCGGTAGCGACGAATACCGTCTACAACATCAAGGTAGAGGCCGACGGACCGAGAATCAAGGTATATTTGAATAACGTCCTGCGTATCGATGTCACGGACAAGCAATATTCGCGCGGCAAGATCGGACTGTTTGCTTACAGCAGTACCAGCCATTTTGACAATTTGAATTATGCCAAGATCGATTCGTAAAGAACAGAACACCGATACGATTGAACGATTTTAAAAAAGAATTGGATTTAGGCGCCGAGACTTGGCAAGAACGAGAGCCTCCTGCAATCAAGAGGGGGCTCTCGTTTTTGCCGCGAGACCTTTCTCGGCTTCCCCGGATCATGCCGGTTGCTGCGTCGGCTCCATCCATCGGCCTGTCTCCCGCAGGTATTGCTGCGGGCACTATAGTACAGCGACTTGAAGATCCTCCGGAGGCCGATACCCGCGCTGCAGCTCGCCGATAGACAATCCGAAGTCCATCTGCAGATGCGGATAGTCGGGAAAACTCTTCCAGTCGCCGCCCCAGGAGAAGCCCAGCCGCTTGGCGATCGCGACGACCTCCATCCAGTCGGCTTGCTTGTTGCCGTTGCCGTCGTAGTTCATGTCCCAGATGACGTCGCCGTTCTTCTTGCGGAGCGCGAAGTCGATAGCCAGGCCGTAGTTATGATACGACTGGCCGCCCTTGGCATTGGTGACGACCGCGCCCGGATCGCTCCGTCCCTGACGGTAGATCGCGTCCTGCTCGGCCGAGCTGCGAAAGCCGTCCGTAATCAAGATTCGTATGCCCCGCGCCTTGGCTTCCGTCTCAAGCGTCTTCATCTTCGCGGCCACAACCGGGTGCAGTGCGGAGACTGGAGGCACCTCATGCCAAAGGTCCGCAGGCAGCAGCCGCCGAACGTGGGGCATGCCGACAGTCCAGACGAGGACGACTGCGACACAAGCGGCGAGAAGCAGACGGAGTCTGGCGCGGGAGGGGGCGGCGTGTCCCCGCGTGCGTGTCGACGCGATTGATTCCATATTCATCATTTTTTCCTCTCCAACACTATCTTTTTCTTTCTATTATTCTCTGAACGGCCAACCGCAATACGTTTATTATATAAGGCCGCGGTTTCTATTCCCAAGCTCGCGAGTCGATGATGACGAGCATCCATTTTGTAAAAAGGTGCTTGCTTAAACTAATGATATTAGTTATATTAAAACTAATAACATTAGTTAATGGAGCGGAGGCTGCGAATATGAAAATCACAACAAACAATATGCTGCATCAGCTATCCTTTATGCCGCGGCTGTTCCCTGTGAACGCCTACTTCACGGAGGAGCAGGACAGCCTGACGCTGATCGACGCGGCGCTTCCGTACAGCGCCAAGGGCATATTGTCGGCAGCGGCCCGCATCGGCAAGCCGATTCGCCGCATCGTGCTGACGCACGCACACGGCGACCATATCGGCGCGCTCGATCGGCTCAAGACGGCGCTGCCCGAGGCCGAGGTGCTCATATCGGCCAGAGAGGCCAAGCTGCTCGCCGGCGACCGGACGCTGGAGCCTGACGAGACGCCATCCTCCGTGCGCGGAGGCGTGCCGAAGCCGGGCGCCATCCGCACCCGCCCGGATACGCTGCTCGCGGACGGGGACCGGGTCGGCTCGCTGCTCGCGGTCGCGACGCCAGGCCACACGCCCGGCTCGATGTCCTTTCTGGACACGCGGACGGGCGCGCTGATCGCCGGAGACGCGCTGCAGGTGCGCGGCGGCATCGCCGTGTCGGGTCAGATGCAGCCGCTGTTCCCGTTCCCGGCACTGGCCACCTGGAGCCCGGCAGAAGCGCTTCGTTCCGCGAGACGGCTGCTCGAGCTGAAGCCGACGCTGCTCGCCGTCGGACACGGCCGAATGCTTGCGAATCCGCGCGAGGTGCTGACCGCCGCGATTCAGGCGGCCGAGCGCCGCCTGCAGTCGCCGGAGAAGGGAGGGGCCAGCCATGTCACCGCGAATCGGCCTTGACCGGGCGGCCCTGCTGCAAGCCGCGACGGAGATGGCCGACGCGCACGGTCTCGAATCCGTCACGCTGGCCTCGCTCGCACAGCGGCTGAAGATCCGCTCGCCCTCGCTCTACAACCACGTGAACGGCTTGCCCGATCTGCGCCGGGAGCTGGCGCTGTCGGGTCTCGTCAAGATGGCCGAGAGCTTCGAGTCCGTGCTTGCCGAGACTTCCGGCGACGAAGCGCTTCGCGCCATGAGCCGCGCATATCTGTCATTCGCCCGGCAGCATCCCGGCCTGTACGAAGCCGTGCAGCGCGCGCCCGATCCCGAAGACCGGGTGCTCCGCGACGCAGGCGGAAGGGTTGTCGGCCTCATCGTCCGCACGATCCAGACATACGGGCTGCAAGGAGACACGGCTATCCACGCCGTGCGCGGCATCCGGAGCCTGCTGCACGGATTCGTGACGATCGAGCGACAGGGAGGCTTCGGCATGCCGCTGGATCTGGATATTACATTTCGGCTGCTGGTGGAGACGTTTATCGCCGGAATCAAGACATTAAGGGAGCAAGCAGAGGCCGAACGATGAGCAGGACAGTCTGAGGCGCGGCGCGGGTCGAGCACGGCTCGATCCGTGTTATACCTATTTTTCCCGTTTTAACGATATCCCCTTCGGTCAGGTCGTCCGTTCGATCCTCATGCCGACCATCCCTGACGGAAGGGGATACTGTTAAAACGGTGCGGAGGAGTACCGGTCCGGTCGTCCCTGACGGAAGGGGATACTGTTAAAACGGTACGGAGCAGTGCCGGCTGGGCCGTTCCTGACGGAAGGGGATACTGTTAAAATGGCGCGGAGCAGTGCCGGTCCGGTCGTTCCTGACGGAAGGGGATACTGTTAAAACGGTGCGGAGGAGTACCGGTCCGGTCGTCCCTGACGGAAGGGGATACTGTTAAAATGGCGCGGAGCAGTGCCGGTTGGGCCGTCCCTGACGGAAGGGGATACTGTTAAAACGCGATAGAGCGGTGTTTGCCGCATGGAATGAAGCTGCTCTGGAGCGCGGCCTGCTTGGTGCTGCTTGACAGCGGATTCGGTATCGGATATAGTGTAACTTACTAAAAGTAATTTACTTAAACGTGATAAGAGAGGGCGATCTATATGACTCGTTCTATTCATCCCGATACCGATCTTGGCACTGTATACTTGAAAGTTGCGGAGCTGGATCGCTCCATTCGTTATTATGAGGAGGTCATCGGCCTCAAGCTGATCTCCCGCGAGGGCGCGGTGGCGCGGCTCGGAACCGGCGGCTCCGAGGCGCTGCTGCAGCTCGAGCAGCTGCCCACAGGCGCGGTCCAGGCGCCGCGCAGACGTACGGGGCTGTACCACTTCGCGATTCTCGTGCCGACGCGTGAAGCGCTTGGACTGGCGGTACGCAACTTCCTGCAGCGGCGCGTACCGGTCGGACAGGGGGATCATCTCGTCAGCGAAGCGATCTATCTGAGCGACCCGGACGACAACGGCATCGAGGTATACGCGGATCG
Source organism: Cohnella sp. 56 (assembly GCF_037963805.1). Lineage (NCBI taxonomy): Bacteria > Bacillati > Bacillota > Bacilli > Caryophanales > Paenibacillaceae > Cohnella > Cohnella sp. 56. Next base: position 58,791 of record NZ_JAZDQE010000008.1, read on the forward strand.
TCCGCGAGACACGTGGAGCTATACGCCGCAGGGCGAAGTCGTCATGGCGACCGATCCGGTCGACATCGAAGGGCTGCTCGCGCTGGCGGGCGACAAGCCGTGGACGGGACTGCCGGCCGGGACGATCATGGGCCATGTGCACCTGCACGTCAGAGATTTGCAGGAGGCGAAGCGGTTTTACGTCGATACGCTCGGCTTCGATATCGTCGCAAACTACGGCGGCCAGGCGTTGTTCGTATCGGCGGGCGGCTATCATCACCATGTCGGCCTCAATACATGGGCGGGCGTCGGCGCGCCGCCTCCGCCGGTCAACGCCCCGGGCCTGATCCACTTCACGGTCCGTCTGCCGGATGATGCGGAACTGGCGCGGGTGCTGAGCGCCCTGCAGGAGAACGGCGTGACGGCCGAGCGGCGCGAGGACGGCTGGATCGCCAGCGATCCTTCGTCCAACCGTGTGCTGCTGACCGTCCGCGCTTGACCGCCACACTGCGAATAGAAGCCTTCGGCGCCGCTGCCAGCGGCTGCCGAAGGCTTCTTTTTTTCGACGATATCAATCTTCCTGCGACGTCAGAATGACGGGGCCGTCCTTCGTAATCGCGATCGTATGCTCGAATTGGGCGGACAGCTTGCCGTCCATCGTGCGCGCGGTCCAGCCGTCCTCGTCGATCATCATCCGCCATGTGCCCTCGTTGATCATCGGTTCGATCGTGATGACCATGCCTTCCTTGAAGCGGAAGCCCTTGCCCGGCTGTCCGACGTGCAGGAAGCTTGGCTCCTCGTGCAGCTCCATGCCGATGCCGTGCGCCGCCAGCTCCCGGACGCAGGAGAATCCGTTCGCTTCTGCGTGCCTCTGCAGCGGATACATCGCATCGCCGATCCGGTTGCCGATGACGGCGTGGCGGATACCGATGTCGAGACACTCCTTGGTCACGCGCATGAGCTTCTCGGCAACCGGCGACAGCTCGCCGACCGCGTATGTCCAGGCCGAGTCTCCGAGCCAACCGTTCAGCTCCGCAACCGTGTCGATCGTGACGATATCTCCGTTTTTAAGCGGCGTATGGTTGGGAAAGCCGTGCGCGATCACATCGTTCACCGAGGCGCAGGTCGCAAATTTATAGTCCTTGTACGTCTTCGTAAACGGCCGTGCGCCGTAGCTGGCCATCACGTCCTCGACGAGCTCCTCGATCTGCCAGGTCGTAACGCCGGGCTTGATCATCTTCCGGATTTCCTTGTGGCAGGCGGCAACGACGGCGCCCGCTGCTCTCATATGCTCGATCTCCCTGGGAGATTTCAGCGTCACCATGCGTACTTGCTCCTTTCCGACTATGGTCACCTTACACCTTTTGACGATATGGAGTCAATTTGCCGCTAATCGCAATGTATGTCGGATAGTCGAATCAGGTTCGGGCATCATCAGGCGTCATGCGGAAGCCTATGATCGCCTGCGGGACGGGCTTCCGGCTGCCGATCGCGCTTGCCGGGTCTGACTTTATCATGGTACAGTATCTCTCGAGATTTCTATATAGAGGGGAAGCGACGGTAGCGATGATCAAGGCGGTCGTATTCGACTTTGACGGGACGATACTGGACACGGAGACCGTAGCCTACGAGGCGGTTAACGGCGTGTTCAGGGAACGGGGGCACGAGCTGCCGCTGGATAAATGGACCGGTGCGATCGGCACGCTGGGCGGCTTCGACGGCTGCTCCGAATTGTCCGCCTGTACGGGGCAGAGCGTGGAGCGCGAGTGGTTCGATGCCCGGTTCGGAGAGCTGTACGCGGGTATGGTGCATCAAGTGCCGCTGCTGCCGGGCATTCGGGACGCGCTGGAGGAAGCGAAGCGGCTCGGCCTCGCCGTAGGCTTGGCGACGAGCTCATACCGCGCCTGGATCGAGCCTCATCTGGACCGGCTCGACCTGCACCGGTACTTCGACGTCATCCATACGGCGGATGACGTGGAGAGAGTGAAGCCCGATCCGGCCCTGTATCGGCTCGCGGTCCGTTCGCTCGGCGTAGAGCCCGGCGAGGCGGTCGCGATCGAGGATTCGCTTCACGGGCTTCGCGCCGCCAAGGGCGCTGGCCTGTACGGCATCGTCGTGCCCAACGCGATGACTGCGGGTCTGGACTTCTCCGAGGCGGATCTCGTCGTGCCGACGCTCGACGGACAGAAGCTGGAGATGCTGGTCGCCAGGTGGAACGAATAGCGACACAAGAGTTATCCGCGGAGCGCCGGATTGGCCTGCGGTGTCCTGTACGTACAAGTGCGGCTGTATGCTATAATAGTAGCTATATGTTTTGCGCGAGGTGACGGGTTTGAATTCGCAGTTCCCGAAGTATCAGCGGCTCAAAGAAGAGATCGCATCCTGGATCGCCGCTGGCAAGTACCGTCCCGGCGACAAGCTGCCGTCGGAGAACGAGCTGGCTGAGCAGTTCGGGCTGAGCCGCCAGACGGTCAGGCAATCGATCGGCGACCTGGTCGCCGAGGGCTGGCTGTCCCGCGAGCAGGGCAAGGGGACCTTCGTGGCCAAGCTGCAGGGCGACCGCAGGGGGCCGGGCGCGAGCCGGATGGTCGGGCTGATCACGACGCATATCTCCGATTATATATTTCCCTCGATTGTGCGCGGCGTCGAGGCGGCGCTCAAGCAGCAGGGCTACAGGCTGCTGCTCTCGAGCACGGAGGGCAGCAAGGACAAGGAGCGGGAGAGCCTGGAGACGATGCTGTCGCAAGGCGTGTGCGGACTGATCGTCGAGCCGACGAAGAGCGCCGAGGGCAATCCGAACTACGAGGCGTTTATGGCGCTCGAGTATCACGGCATTCCGATGCTGATGATTAACGAGCAGTATGCCGATCTGGACTGGCCGTGCGTGAAGGTCGACGACGAAGCGGGAGGCTTCGCGGCCGCCGAGCATCTGCTGGCAGCGGGACACCGTGCGATCGCCGGCCTGTTCAAGACGGACGACCTGCAGGGCGTGCACCGGATGAAGGGGTTCGTGCGGGCTCATCGCGAACGGCGCCTGGCCGTGGAGCCGGATCTGATCGTGCGCTACCGGTCCGAGGATCGCGATACGAGGCCGCTTGACGCGCTGCGCGAGCTGCTCGGCCGCGAGCAGCCGCCGACGGCGATCGTCTGCTACAACGATCAGCTCGCCGTCGCGCTGCTGGACGTCATCCGCGAGGCGGGACTGCGGGTGCCGGAGGATCTGTCCATCGTCAGCTTCGACGACTCGTTCCTCGCGACCGCGACCGAGATCAAGCTGACGACGATCACGCATCCGAAGGCGGAGCTGGGCGAGACGGCCGCCGGATTGCTCGTGGCGATGCTGGACAAGGACGCGGGCCGGCAGGCTCGCGGGCATGTGTTCGCGCCGCAGCTCGTGCTGCGGTCGTCGACTGCTCCGCTTGCAGACGGCTAGCGGGACAGCTAGCGGGACGCGATTCGTTATTTTAAGCAACCGTTCAGCTTGCGCTCATTGAGAATTAAGATTGCGGGGATAATATGTACTCAACCCCCCCTTTGATATATAGGAAGACTGGGCCCGCAGCGATGCGGGCCATTTTTTTGTGGACTGTACAAGCGAAGCCGTGAACGAATCTGCACACTGTTGACCTGCTTGCACGCTTGGCCCGCCGCAGCTCCGCCGTTGCGCAAACTGTTGACCTGCTTGCACACTTGGTACGCTGCAGCTTCGCCGATGCGCAAACTGTTGATCTAAGTGTACACTTTGCCTGCCGCAGCCCCGTCCGAACCGATGATCTCGACACACATGTACGTACAAGTTATAATGTTAACGAAGCCAAAACGAATCATTCGTATAGTCAACCGAACTTATGCATCGGCAATCTTGCTATATCTACCATGCAAAGGATGTGCGTACATGCTGGAGCAATTAAAAGCGGAGGTGTGCCGGGCGAACGCCGAGCTGCCGAAGTACGGATTGGTCACGTTCACTTGGGGCAATGTCAGCGGCTTCGACCGGGCATCCGGACTGATGGTCATCAAGCCGAGCGGCGTGCCGTACGAGGAGCTGAAGCCGGAGCAGATGGTCGTGCTCGATCTGGACGGCAACGTCGTGGAGGGCGATCTTCGTCCTTCGTCGGATACGCCGACGCATCTCGTGCTGTACCGATCGTTTCCCGGCATCGGCGGCATCGTGCACACGCACTCGCCCTGGGCGACGATCTGGTCGCAGGCGGGGCAGGGCATCCCGGCGCTCGGCACGACGCAGGCGGATTACTTTTACGGCACGATCCCGTGCACGCGGGCGATGACGCCGGCGGAGATCGAGGGCGCGTACGAGCATGAGACGGGCAATGTCATCGTCGAGGCGTTCCGCGGGATCGATCCGCAGCAGGTGCCGGGCGTGCTCGTCTACAGCCATGCGCCGTTCGCCTGGGGCAAGGACGCGATGGGCGCGCTGCACAACGCCGTCGTGCTGGAGGAGGTCGCCAAGATGGCCTACCACACCCGCCAGCTCAACGCCGGCATTCCGTCCATGCAGCAGGAACTGCTCGACAAGCATTATTTGCGCAAGCACGGCGCCAACGCGTATTACGGTCAGCCGGGCGATAAGCACTAAGCGTTATCCCGAGCAAGAAACCGTCAATTCCCAGCCATCATACGAGGAGGTACTATCATGAGCGCAAAATACGCCATCGGCGTCGACTACGGCACCCAGTCCGGCCGCGCCGTACTGGTCGACCTGGCCAACGGGCACGAGATCGCGGACCACGTCACGCCCTACCCGCACGGCGTCATCGACGAGAAGCTGCCGGGCTCGGGCCTCGAGCTTGGCCACGACTGGGCGCTGCAGCACCCGGACGACTATCTGGAGGTGCTGCGCCGCTCGGTGCCGGCCGTCCTGCAGGCATCCGGCGTCTCGCCGGAGGACGTCATCGGCCTCGGCATCGACTTCACGGCCTGCACGATGCTGCCCGTGGATGCGAGCGGCACGCCGCTGTGCCTGACGCCCGAGTGGCAGGACAACCCGCACGGCTGGGTCAAGCTGTGGAAGCACCACGCCGCGCAGGACGAGGCCGACCGCCTCAACGCGATCGCGGCGGAGCGCGGCGAGCGGTTCCTGCCCCGCTACGGCGGCAAGATCTCCTCGGAGTGGATGATCGCCAAGGTGTGGCAGATTCTGAACGAGGCGCCCGAAGTGTACGAGGCGACGGACCGCTTCACCGAGGCGACCGACTGGGTCATCTCGCAGTTGACGGGCGAGTTCGTGCGCAATAGCTGCACGGCCGGCTACAAGTCGATCTGGCACAAGCAGGAGGGCTATCCGAGCCCGGACTTCTTCAAGGCGCTCGATCCGCGGCTTGAGAGCCTGACGGCGACCAAGCTGCGCGGCGACATCAAGCCGCTCGGCACGAAGGCGGGCGAGCTGACGGCGGAGATGGCGGCGCTGACGGGCCTCAAGGCCGGCACGGCGATCGCGGTCGGCAATGTGGACGCGCATGCGGCGGTGCCGGCGGTCGGCGTCGTCGACGAAGGCAAGCTCGTCATGGCGATGGGCACGTCGATCTGCCATATGCTGCTCGGCAAGGAAGAGGTCGAAGTCGAAGGCATGTGCGGCGTCGTCGAGGACGGCATCATCGAAGGCTATCTCGGCTACGAGGCCGGGCAGTCGGCGGTAGGCGACATCTTCGAGTGGTTCGTCGAGGAGGCCGTGCCGGCTTATGTCAAGGAAGCGGCGGAGAAGGAAGGCGTCGGCGTCCACCAGTGGCTGACTGAGCGCGCGGCGCAGTACAAGCCGGGCGAGACGGGGCTTGTGGCGCTGGACTGGTGGAACGGCAACCGCTCGGTGCTAGTGGACACGAACCTGACGGGCGTCGTCGTCGGCTACACGCTGCTGACGAAGCCGGAGGAGCTGTACCGCACGCTGCTCGAGGCGACGGCGTTCGGGACGCGCACGATCATCGACGCGTTCCATAACAACGGCGTGCCGGTGCATGAAGTGTACGCCTGCGGCGGACTGCCGCAAAAAAATGCGCTGCTGATGCAGATCTACGCGGACGTAACCAACCGCGAGATCAAGGTGGCGGACTCCAAGCAGACGCCGGCAGTCGGCGCTGCGATGTTCGGCGCGGTAGCCGCAGGCGCGGCGAAGGGCGGCTACGACAGCGTCGTCGACGCGGCGAAGGCGATGGCGCGCGTGCGCGAGGAGACGTTCAAGCCGATCCCCGACAACGTGGCGGTGTACGAGCGGCTGTATGCCGAGTACCGGACGCTGCACGACTATTTCGGACGCGGGGCGAACGACGTCATGAAGCGTCTGAAGGCGCTGAAGGAAGAGGCGTCTGCATAACACATTGCAATACGACTATAGCCGCATTTGTCTGCTCCCATGAGCGGCGGATGCGGTTTTTTTGCATGCTCATGTATCGCATTTTAGCCTGCCGGGCGCATTCGCCCGGCGAATTCGTCGCTTTCCAGTTCCGCAGTTGTCTGTTAAGATATTCAGAAAATTTAACCTCATTCGACAGGAGCGGCAAAATTATGGTTCCTCCTTACGCGATCTTGCTGGTGGACGATCAAACGATCGAGACGCAAACGATTCGCAAATTGATTGAAATTCATCGTTTGCCCTTGCGTGTTTCGACGGCTGCGAACGGAGAGGAGGCGCTTGCGCATTTTCGCCGGGACAGCTGCGAGATTTTATTCACCGATATCAAGATGCCGCGTATGAACGGCCTCGATCTGGCCCGCCATGCCAAGCTGCTCAATCCGGCGGTGCAGTTGGTGATCTACAGCGCCTTCGGCGAATTTGAATATGCCAAGGAAGCGATCGGTTTGGGGGCCATCCACTATTTGCTGAAGCCGCTTGATATCGAGGAGTTCTTGGCTGTCATGGACAAAGCAATCGGCCTCGCCGAACGTGCGCGGGAGGCTCAAGCCGATAGCTGCGCCGCCGGAGATGCGGAATCGGGGACAAGCGCGGCATCGTCGGACGAAGCTTCGGGCGATGGCGTCCGCAAGGTGATCCGCGATGTCAGGAGGCTCGTTCAGGAAGAATACGGGAACGCGGATCTCAATATCGATTATTTGGCCGCCAAAGTCTTTCTGTCCGCCAGCTACCTGGGGCATCTGTTCAAAGCCGATACGGGAGAAAACTTGGGCAAGCACATCATTCGCATACGGATGGAGCAAGCCAGCCGGCTGTTGGCCTCGACACATCTTAAAGTGGCGGATGTCGGACAGTCGGTCGGCTACGGCAACCCTTCGTATTTTTCCATGCTGTTTAAAATGCACTTCGGCTGCTCGCCGGCCCAGTACAGGGAGAAAGGCATTCAGCCATGAGAGGGCTGCTCCGGGCGTTCCGCGATCTCTCGCTCCGCAAGAAGCTCATCCTGTCTTACTGCGCGGTTATCATTATCCCGTTGTGCCTCCTCGGCGCTTATGCCTACAGCAGCTCGAATCAGGATCTGAAGCGCCAGCTTCGCGTATCCGCCGCGACGACGGCGGATCAGCTTTCTTCCGAGTTGGCGTATCGCTTTGAGCGGCAGGCGTATCCGATCAAGTCCATCGTTTTTAATCCGCAGGTCATCAGCGCGGTCGCCGACACGGACAAGGACGTGTACGAGCTGGCCGTGGATCTGAACGAAGATGTCGAACCGATTTTTTGGAATTATTTGTTCTTTATGTCGGAGATGAAGGAGATCGCGATCTATTCGGAGCGCAGGGATAAGGCATTCGGCAATTTTTTTCAGCCGGCCTCCCTCGTTCGCAGCGAAGCCTGGTACGCGGCAACCGGTACGTCGACGGCGACGCGCTGGTGGAGCGACGGCCGCACGCTGTTCGCCACCCGCAATATCTACGAGCCCGGCAACGGTGAGCGTCAGGGCATGCTTTACATTCGCTTCGACTTTGAGCGCATGGTCAGCGAAGTGATGAACAAAATCAACCGCGCGGACGGCGTTGTCCTGAAGGACAGCGGCGGCGAGGTTGTCTATTCTTCGCTTAAGGAAGGGGAGGCTGCTGCGCCGGACGCCTTCCTTCGCATGGATCGCGCCATTCCGCAGACGGGCTGGACGTTGTCCTATTATGCCGGGACCGAGCATATCGCAGAAGGCACGGCGGGCATTATCGAGGCGACCGCCGTTATGATCGTGCTGTGCATGGCGGTGCTGTCGGTTATTATTGCGCTGTTTTCTCGCACGCTGCTGCATGGGCTTATGAAGTTGAACGATCGCATGAGGCGGGTGGAGGAAGGCGAGCTGGACCTCGTTGTGACCGCCGTCTCCAGGGACGAGATCGGCCAGCTTACGAACCGTTTCGGACTGATGCTGAGACGGATCAACCAGCTGATCGAGGAGGCGTACGTCAATCGGATCGCCAGAAAGGAAGCGGAGCTGATCGCACTGCAGGCACAGATTAATCCGCACTTTTTGTACAACTCGCTGTCGCTCATCAATTCGCAGGCGATCGGCAAGGAAGCGTACGACATCAGCCGTACGGTGACGCTGCTGGCGAAGTTCTATCGGACCGCGCTGAACAAAGGAAAAGAATACATCTCGGTTCGCGACGAGCTGTCGATGGTGCGGAGCTACGTCGAGCTGCAGCAGATCATGTCCGGCCATGCCTTCGACGTCGTGTACGAGCTGGAAGACCGCATATATCCGCTCGGCATCGTTCGGCTGGTGCTGCAGCCGCTGGTCGAGAATGCGATCGATCACGGCCTGAAGGAGAAAACGGAGGGCCTCCGCATGCTGACGGTCGGCGGGCGCATCCAGGACGGCGATCTCGTGCTGTCGATCTCCGACACGGGGGTCGGTATGGATGAGGAGACCGTCTCCGGATTGCTGACGAGCCGGTCCTCCGGCTACGGCCTGACCAACGTCCACGAGCGGCTGCGCCTCTATTTCGGGGAGCCGTACGGACTCGAGATATCGAGTCGGGTCGGCCTCGGCACGACGGTCGAAGTGCGGCTGCCGGGGGGGCAGCGAAGTCCACATCCAGCGATTTTCCGATAGAGATCGATAAATTGTTGTATTTCGGAGGGTCTCTCCTTCTTCGTATACTGGACTGGCAGGAGCACGCGGCGATAACCCGGGGTCGCCGCATCAACGAGAAGAGAAGGGGATGTTCGTCGTTATGACAAAAAAGCTGCTTGCCGCCGCATCCATCTTGCTGGGGCTTACTCCGATTCTGGCGGGCTGCGGATCCGACGGCAAAGACAACGCGGGAGCTTCGAGTACGGCCTCGCAACAAGCATCGCATGCAAGCGCTTCATCCGACGGGTCGAGCGATGCCGGTACGAAGGTCAAGGTCAGAATGTCGTATTGGAACAAGGAAGACAGCATGAAGACGCTGCTCCAGCTTATCGAAGACAAGCTGCCGAACGTGGACTTGGAATACCAGTTTATCGATGCGACCCAGTACGACACGATCATCAAGACGCAGCTCGCGGCCGGAGAAGCTCCGGACATCATCGGCGGGCTGATCGACGAGACGACGGTCAAGCTCGGCTATTTCGAGGACCTTACTCCGCGCTTTGCCGGGAAATATTACGACTCCGGCACCTCGTACGTGACGTTTGACGGCAAGCTGTACGGACTTCCGCAGGCCAGCTGGTTCAACGGTATTTATTACAACGTCGATCTTTTCAACAAATACAATCTCCAAATTCCGAAGACGCTGGACGAATATTTTGCGGTCGCCAAGACGTTCCAGGACAACGGCATCAAGCCGCAGGCGATCGGTCTCAAAAACGCGAACGTCGCCATGCAGTCCTTCATCGCGCTGGCGCTGAACGACTATATCGGTTTGCCGGAAGGCAAGAGCTTCGACGAAGCGTTCCGGACCGGGAGCGCATCCATGAAGGAGGCGCTGCTGCCCGCCCTGAACACATGGACCGAGTATTTGAAGCTGGGCATCTTCACGAAGGACATGCTCGGTCTGGAGGAAGAGCAGGCGATCGACGAGTTCACCAGCGGCAAGGCGGCCATGTTCCAGACGGGCCCCTGGTACATGGATACGTTTAAGCAGAAAAATCCGGATATGAACATCGGCATGTTCCCTAACCTCGGCACCAAGGGCGGTCCGGGCTGGATGGTCGGCGGACCCGGCGTAGCCTTCGGCATCAACGCCAAGTCGACGGCGAAGGAAGCGGCGTTCCAGGTGCTGGAGCTGCTGTCTACGCCAGAAGGCCAGGAAGCCTACTGGAACGATAACAAAGGCGGCTCCTCCTTCCTCAAGGGCGTCGAGTTCGAGATGCCCGCCGAGTACCGCGATGCGCAGGAAGCGTTCAAGCAGGGCAATGTGTACTTCCCGCCGAACGGCTGGGGCGTGCTGCGCAACCCGATCATCGACGAGCTCGGCAAGATGATTCAGGCGGTCGTCGGCGGACAGGCGACGCCGGAGCAGGCGCTCGCCTCGGTGGACAAAAAGGCCGCCGCGCTGCGCAGCAAATAACCTGCTGAGAGAAGGAGCGGCATATTCGAGCGGCGTATCCAATCGCCGCTTCCCTCTCCGCGAAAGGATCAGAGCTTGATGTTACGTATTTTATCGAGACGGCAGGGCCGCCTGGAGCCCGCTTATGCGCTGCTGCTGCTCCCGGCCTTGGCTGTATACGTTCTGTTTTTCGTCTATCCGGCCGCCAGCACGTTTTATTTCAGCTTTACGAATTGGTCGGACGTTCATCCGCGGCATGTCTCCTTCGTCGGCTGGCGCAATTATCGCGCCATCTTCCAGGAAGACATCTATGTGACCGGCATTCGCAATACGCTGACCTACGCCGTTATTTCCACGATTCTGATCAATGCGCTCGCCATACCGCTCGCCGCGGCGCTGAACCATCGGTTCAGGACGCGCGCCTTGCTGCGCTCCGTCTTTTTCATGCCCGCCGTATTCAGCCCGCTGATCATCGGTTTCTTGTGGAGCTACCTCTATTCCACCTCCGACTTTGGCCTGATCAACCGCGGACTCGTGTCGCTCGGTATCGGCAAGATCAATTTTCTGGGCGATTCCGATATTGCGATCTATGCCGTTATCTTGACGCAAGTATGGCAGTGGGTCGGCTACAATATGGTCATTTACCTGGCCAACCTGCAGAGCATCAATCCGGAATACTATGAAGCCGCGAAGCTGGACGGGGCCGGACCGATGCAGTCGTTCGGGCGCATTACCCTGCCGCTGCTGGCGCCGGCCATCACCTTCTGCACGGTCACGGTCATGATCAGCGGCCTGAAGGTATTCGACATCGTCTACTCGCTGACCTCCGGCGGGCCGGGACATGCGACGGAGACGATCGTGTCGCTGATGGTCAAAAAAGGGCTCGGTGAAGGCTTCTATGCCTTCGGCTCCGCATTCGGCATCGTATTCGTCGCGATGGTCGGCATCATCACGTATTTGCAGCTAAGGCTGGTCAAGCTCTGGGGGAATCGCTGACATGACAATCGATCGACGGTCGGGAGGCCGCAGGCCATGGACGAGCAGGCTCGCCGAAGCGGCCATGTGGCTTGCGGCTGCCGTGTTTATCATTCCTGTCTACTATCTGTTCGTCACCACCTTCAAGTCGCCGGCCGAAGCGCTGCGCCGTCCGCTCGGGCTGCCGTCCGAGTGGTCGTGGCACAACTATGCGGTCGCGCTTGATACGATGCGGTTCGGCCGGGCGCTCGCGAACAACGTCACGATCAGCGCCGGCGCAGTAGCCGGCATCGTCCTGTTCGCCGCGATGGCGGCTTACACGCTGGCTCGCAGACCTCGCCGCTATACGCGCCTGATTTTTATGCTGTTCCTAGCCGGCATGATGGTTCCCTACCAGATGGGCATTCTGGCGCTGTTCCGGCTCGTGTCGGAGCTGGGCCTCATGAACACGCTGACGGGCGTTATTTTGATCGAGATCGCTTATGGCTTGCCCTTCTCTATTTTTCTGCTGAAGGGATTCATCGAATCGACCGTGCCGCTGGAGCTGGAGGAAGCGGCCAAGATTGACGGCTGCACCGTGTTTCGCACTTTCGGCGCGGTGACGCTGCCGCTGCTGATGCCCGTCCTGGCGACAGTCACGATTCTGAACGTGCTCGGCACCTGGAACGACTTCATAACGCCGCTGCTGTTTTTGCAATCGCGCGACAAGGGCGTACTCCTGCTGGAAGTATTCAGAAATATCGGACAATTTTCGGTAGATTGGACCAGCCTGTTTCCGATGCTGTTCCTCTCGATTGCGCCGCTGCTGTTATTCTATCTCTTTCTTCAGCGCTATATTATTGCGGGCATGACCTCCGGTTCGCTCAAGGGATAGAAGGAGACGACGGACATGAAAAAAGGCTTTGTGTACACAGGACGGCATACGCAGGAAATTTCCTTTCCGCTAGGCGGGATCGGGACGGGAAGCATCGGTCTGGCGGGCAACGGCGGTCTTGTCGATTGGCAAATCCGCAACCGCCCCTCTCATATGAATCTGAACGGCTTCTCTTTTTTTGCCGTCAAGGCAGAGCGGGACGGACAGACAGTGATGGCCAAGATTGTGCAGGGCGACAAGCAGCCGCCGTATTCGGGAGAGGGACGCGGGAGATTCGAGGGCTACGGCTTCGGACCTCGCCGAGGCCAGATGACGGGCTTCCCTCATTACCGCGACTGGACGTTCCGGGGGCAGTTCCCGGTTGCCGAGCTCGAATTCAAGGATGCGGGAGACCCGCTGCGCGTGAAGCTGACGGCGTTTAATCCGTTTATCCCGATGAACGATGCGGACTCGTCGCTGCCGGCGGCGGTGTTCGCTTACGAAGTATTCAACGAATCCGGGCAAGCGCTTGACGTCTCGCTCGTCGGGTGTGTCTCCAATCCGTTCACCGAGCAGTCGTTCAACGCAGCCTTCGATGCGGACGGCGTCAGCGGGGTTGTGTTATCTACGGCTGCGCAGACTCCGGACAGTCCGGATTACGGAGAGCTGGCGCTGACTACGGACGCCGACGATACCAGCAGGCAGACCTACTGGTACAGAGGCGAGTGGTTCGACAACGTGACCGTGTTCTGGAGAGAGTTCGCGTCTCCTGGTCGTCTTCGGGAACGGACATATACGGCGCCCAGAGATCTGGACGCTTACCGCGTCGTCGAAAAAAACTACGATACATGCAGTCTGGGCGCGCATCGCACGCTGGAGCCCGGGGAGAGCGCGGTGTTCCGGTTCGCCATCAGCTGGCACTTCCCATGGGCGTACAATTACTGGAATCCGCCCGCGGACTCCGACGGCGGGCGGGCGGCCGCCTGGAAAAATTACTATGCCGTACGGTTTAAAGACGCCAGGGAGACCGCTTCCTATCTGTTTGCGAACTACGAGCGGTTGTCCGGCGAGACGCAGTTGTTTAAGGAAGCCCTGTTCGGCTCCAGCCTGCCGGAGGCGGTGCTGGACGCGGTATCCGCCAATTTGTCGACGCTCAAATCGCCCACGGTCCTGCGTTTGACGGACGGCACGCTGTACGGCTTCGAAGGCTGTCATACGGACGAAGGCTCTTGCGAAGGGAGCTGTACGCATGTATGGAACTACGAGCAGGCGCTTGCTTTTTTGTTCCCCGGACTCGCCAGAACGATGCGCAGCGCCGACTATTTGTACAACCAGTACCCGAGCGGCAAAATGGCATTTCGCCTTATGCTGCCGCCGGGCAGAGAGAAGTCGGATTATCATGCGGCCGTCGACGGACAGATGGGCGCCATCGTGCGGACCTATCGCGAGTGGAAGCTGTCGGGCGATACGGCCTGGATGCGTTCGCTGTGGCCGGCGGTCAAAAGGGCGCTCGCCTATGCCTGGCATCCGGACAACGAGCACGGCTGGGATCGCGACCGCGACGGCGTGCTGGAGGGCGCGCAGCACCATACGCTCGATGTCGAGCAGTACGGTCCGAGCGCCTACCTGAACGGCTATTACCAGGCCGCTTTGCTTGCGGCAGCGCGGATGGGCGAGGCGCTGGGGGACGAAGACGCGGCCGCGTATTCCGACCTGTATGCGCGCGGCAGGGCCTGGATCGACAGCCATACGTTTAACGGCGAGTATTATCGTCAGATGCTCGACCTGACGGATGCCTGCTGCCCGATCGATCCCGAGCTGGGCCAGGTCAAATACCAGATTGGCGAAGGCTGCCATATCGACCAGGTGATCGGCCAATGGCATGCGACAGTCGCGGGCTTGGGCGATATTTTCGATCCCGGGCAAGTCGGCCGGGCGCTCGCCAGCATTTATCGCTATAATTTTGTGTCCATGCGCGGCCATGCCAATGCGAACCGGGTGTACGCGCTCAACGACGAGCGCGGGCTGCTCGTATGCACATGGCCGCACGGCGGACGGCCGCTCGTTCCCGTACCTTATGCGGACGAATGTATGTCCGGCTTCGAATATCAGGCGGCCAGCCATATGATCTACGCAGGCATGGTGGCAGAGGGCTTGGCTGTCGTAGAGGCCGTCAGGGAGCGGTACGACGGGGAGAAGCGCAATCCGTGGAACGAATTCGAATGCGGCAGCCACTATGCGCGGGCGATGTCCTCCTATGCGCTGCTGCTCGCCATGAGCGGGACGGAGTTCGATATGACGAGCGGGGTGATCGGCTTTACGCCTGCGGCGGAGCAGGGCGGGCGATTCCGCTGCTTCTGGTCGCTCGGCAGCGGCTGGGGAGAGGTGGACATGTCGGCAGGCACGCTGCGACTGACAGTGCTGGGCGGCAGGATGGAGCTGAGCGGCATCCGCAGCGGCAGGCTCGCAGGCGTATCCGAGGCCAGGGTGACCTTGGGTGGTGTCGACAGACGGAGTATCGTTGCCGGGGGCATCGCGATGCTGGATAAGCCCGCCAAGCTGGAGGCGGGAATGAGCTTGACGATCCATTACTGAAAATCGGGAGGAATCGCTCTATGCGTGCTGCCATTCGAGGATTGACGATAATGATGATCGGCCTGCTGCTGCTCGGGGGTGTCGCCGGTCCGAACTCGCCGGCAGCTGCCTACTACGCGGAGACAGATTATCCGCATGCGGCAGCCGAGCTGCTGACGAACGGGGGCATGGAGTCCGGGGCAGGAGGCACAGCCGGCAGTTGGCTGGGCTGGTACAGCGGCTATGCGGCGGATTCGTCCGTCAGCCGCTCCGGCTCGCGCTCCCTGTCTTGCGAGCTGACTGGCGCCGGAGAGTGCGGCGGCTACCAATTTATAGCGTTGAACCGCGCCGAGGTCAAGCCGTTCAAGGTCGTCGGCTGGAGCAAAGCGCAAAATGTCAGCGGCGGCGTCTCCACGGATTATTCGCTGTGGGTCGATCTGACCTACATGGACAATACGCATCTGTACGGCGAAGCCAAAGGATTCCAGACGGGCACGCACGATTGGGAAAAAGCCGAAATGTATATCGATCCGGAGAAGCCGGTCAAAGAGATGACCGTGTATCTCCTCATGCGCGGCAAGACGGGAAAAGTGTGGTTCGACGACGTATCCGTACAGGAGCTGCCTGCCGATCTGCTGGCGAACGGAGCCTTTGAGACCGTCTCCTCCGGCAGCATCGCCGGCTGGGGCGGCTGGCAGAACGGCTATGCGGTCGCCGCCGGGGAGGGCCGCGGAGCGAGCGTCGCCGTCAAAGCGGCGAATGCGTCGGGTAGCGGCGAGTACGGCATCTACCATACGGCGACGCTGAACCGCACGGCGATCAAGCCGCTGCTCGTGCGCGGCTGGAGCAAGGCAAGCGGCGTCGCGGGCACGCCGGACGCTTCGTACGCGCTTTATGCAGACTTGACCTATGCGGACGATACGCATGAATGGGGACACTACGCCGCGTTCGACGCCGGCAGTCACGATTGGCAGCCCCGGCAGCTCTATATTAATCCGGCGAAGCCAATCAAGGCGATCACCGTGTATGCGCTGTTCAACAACCGCGCGGGCACGGTCTGGTTCGACAACGTCACGCTGGAGGAATTGCCGGATGCAGGCGAGGCGGGCATCGCCATGCAGCGGCGGGAGCTGTCCGCGACCGGCACGGAGCGCCTGCAGAACGGCTCGCTGCAAAATGGGACTGGCGCGACGATCGACGGCTGGGGTTCGTTCGGACAAGGCTATACCGTAGAGGCAAGCGGCGGACGCGGCGGCAGCCGGGGGATCAAGCTGGCGAACGCCGCCGGGACCGACGCCTCGGGCATCTACCAGACGCTGCAATTGAACCAATCCGCGCCGCAGCTGATCGTGTTCAGCGGCTGGAGCAAGGCATCGAATGTCAGCGGCGACATCGACCGCGGCTACGCGCTTTATATGGACGTGTTCTATACGGACGGGACGAGCCAATTCGCACAGACGATGCCGTTTCGCACGGGCAGCCACGACTGGCAATACGGCCAGCTATATTTTCAGCCGCAAAAGGCGGTGCAGACGATCTCCGTCTACGGCATCTTCCGGGACGGACATACGGGCGAAGTCTGGTTCGACGACTTTTCGGTCAAGGAGATCGCCACGGAGGCTGCCGTCTTCGAAGACGCGCTTGTCACGCCGCTGCCGTATGACGCGGGAAGCGCCTACGCAACGTATCAATCCCAGGGCGGTCTGGCGCTGTCGCTCGGCAGCCGAGGCGTCTCCTCGCTGAAGCTGGGCGGCAGCGAGCTGGCGTCGGGAGGCACGGCGTCCGGCTTCCTGGTGCGCGATCAAGCGGCGGATTCGGACGTTTACGGCTTCGAGCGCACGGCGGGCAGCCGGACCGACGGCTTCAGCGGCACCGCGGCCGGGCTCGATCTGAGCGTGGACGCAGCTTTCGAGGCCGTGCCGGAGGGGATCAAGGTATCGGGCAGACTGACGGATATGCGCGGTGCGGACCGGGCTGTCACGCTTACCTACGCGCTCCCGGTAAATGCGGACGGCTGGAAGTGGGGCGACTATGTCCGCGGAGAGCGGACGATTCATACCGGACAGGCGGGCGATATATTCACGAACAGCCAAGCTCCGGATTTCGAGACGGGGCCGCTGTCGATCTATCCGATGTCCGCCATTTATAATCCTGCAACGGGTAAAGGATTGTCGCTGGGCGTGGATTACCGTCACCCGACCCACTACCGGCTCGACTACAACGGCAGCACGCGGCAAATGCTGATTACGTTCGAGCTGGGCTTGTCTCCGGATACGGACAACTTTCCGTCGGCCGCGGATTTCGGCTTTGTCATTTACGGTTTTGACGGCACGCAGGGCTTTCGAGGCGCTTTCGATAAGTATATGAAGCTATTCCCCGAGTTCTACGAGGTCAGAATTCCGGATCAAGGCATCTGGATGCCGTTCGCCTCGATCTCCGATGTGCCGGACAACGAGGACTTCGGCTTCCGGTTCAAGGAAGGAGACGACGATCCTGTAGACACCGCCTATGCCAATGCGAACGATATACTGGTGTTCCATTACCAGGAGCTGTCTTCGTGGTGGCAGAGCATCAATCCTCAGCTGCCCAAGTCGGTCGCGACGGCGGAGGGTGCGCGCGATGCCGCGGCCGCGCTCGGCGAGGAGAAGGCGCAGATGGCGCAGGCTGCAGCGATGCGCAATGCCGCAGGCGACCCGTATCTCCAATGGCTGGATACGCCGTGGAATGTGGGCGCGCTCTGGATGATCAACGCGAATCCGGACCTGCCGGGCGACTCGAACGGCTACCGGATGTATTTCAGCGCAGACAAGATGGACGCGCGCTACAATACGACCGGTCCGAAGCCCGACGGGGAGTACCTGGATACGCTGGACGGTTGGCCCTACACGCTGAACTACAACCGCGATCACTTCGCCTATGCGATCGCGCCGCTCGCATACTCCAAAGTAACCCTGCAGCCTGCCGTCCACCGGGCGTTCTCAAGCTGGGAAGCGACGACGCGGCTTGCGGACGAGCTTCATGCCGACGGACGGTACCTGATGGCTAACGGGACGCCGCATGTCTACTCGATGTATATGCCGTGGCTCGACGCGATGGGCAACGAACGCAACTGGCTGGGCGCAGGCGACACCTTTAATCCCGATTCGGACGAGACGCTCAGCAAGTACCGCACGCTGTCCGGACCGAAGCCGTATCTCATGCTGCAAAATACCGACTTCACCAAGTTCGGCCATGCCTACATGGAGCGTTATATGGAGAAGCTGCTGTTTTACGGCATGTATCCGAGCGCGTTCAGCGCCACGGCGGACAATGCGTCCAACTATTGGAAAAATGCGAGCTTCTATGATCGAGACAGAGGGCTATTTCTCACCTATATTCCACTCGTCAAGGCGGTAGCTGAAGCGGGCTGGCAGCCGGTGACGCGAGCAAGCGCCAGCAATCCGGCGATTGCGATGGAGCGCTACGGCGCAGACGGCACCGTCTATCTCACGCTCATGAATCAAGGCAGCGCGGCGGCGACGTCTACGATCACGATCGACCGCACGGGAATGGGATTGGGTGCGCAAGTGGCGGCGCAGGAGCTGACGGACAATACGCCCGTGGCGATGACAGGCGATCAGCTCTCGCTGACGCTGCAGCCGGAAGAGGTCAAGGTATTGAAGCTGACGACGGTGCCCTGAGGCGCCGGATTAAGCGAGGGCAAGCTAGCAGTGCGGCAAGGTACCAGAGCTGCAAGATGCTGGAGCTGCAAGATGCTAGAGCGCAAGACCCGCGTTCGCGTTGTCCCTCGGGGCGGCGAATCGCGGGTCTTTGGCATTTTCCGCTGGTCGAGCCGCATACGCCTAGGACGTTTTTGCATTTGCATGCAGCATCGCTGTCTCGATGAACTGCCGCAGGGTCTTGATGAACGTCCGCATCGCGTAGCCGACGTACCGGTCGCTGCGATAGATCAGGCAGATGTCCTGGCTCGGGGTCGGATGCGTCAGGCGAATCGTCCGGATGTGTTCGTCGTTCCAATTGTCCAGCAAGAGACGGGGCAGCACACAGGCGCCAGGCAGTCAAACAGCTGGCAGCGGGCAGTCAAGCGGCAGGCACGAGGCAGTCAAGCAGCGGGTACCCGAGCGACAGGCAGTCAGGCAACGGCAAAGCAGTCAAACCCAAAAACGGCAAGCCGCCCGGCTTGCCGTTTTTGCTGCCCTGCTAACGTTTAACGTCCCCGCTCGTACCAGTACCCCGTCACGCCGCGTTCGAGCCGCATGAGCGCCTCCAGATAATAATAGTCGCCCCAGATCGTGTAGTCGTCGGGCGAGATGCCGCCCCGCACGTGATAGGAGCCGCGGCGGATGAAGCCCTCGGCCTCGCCGTCGTCCCGCTCCGCATAGCCCTCGCGCAGCGCGGCCACGGTCGCCTGAGCCGCGTCGATGAAGCGCTGCCGCTCGGGATCGCTCTCGTCCAGCTGGCTCGCGATCTCCAGCAGGCCGCACGCCGTGATGGCGGAGGCGGAGCTGTCGCGGTACGAGGACGGCTCCTGCGGCACCTCGAAGTCCCAGTAGACGACGCCGTCCTCGGGCACCCGCGCGAGGAAGTGGCGCGCCATGCGCCTCGCCGTCTCCAGCAGGTCCGGATTGCCGAGATAGCGGCTGTTCAGCGCGAAGCCGTAGATGCCCCATGCTTGACCGCGCGTCCACGTGCTGCCGTCCGTATTGCCCTGGTGCGTGCCGCCGCGGATCGCATTGCCGTTTTCCGGATCGAAGTAAAACGTATGATAGCTCGAATCGTCGCCGCGCACGAGGAAGCGGCGGCTCTTCAGCGCATGCGCTTCCGCAACGCGCCGATATTCGGGATCGCCCGTCTGCTCGCTCGCCCACAGCAGGAGCGGGAGGTTCAGCAGGCAGTCGATGATGATGCGGCCGCCGTTGTCCGGGTCGCCCTTCGGGCCCCAAGCCTGGATGATGCCGGCATCCTCGCGCCAGCGGCGCAGGAGCACGTCGGCCGCAGCCAGGGTCAGCTCGCGCGCGGATTCGTCCTTTTCGACGATCCACTGCGCCTTGGACGAGAGCGAGTAGAGGAAGCCGATATCGTGATGGTCCAGCTGCACGCCCCGCTCCAGCCGGTCGCGGAAGCTCGCGACCGTCCGCACGGCGCCTTCGCGATATTGCTCGTCCCCCGAATATTCGTAGCACAGCCACAGAATGCCCGACCAGAAGCCGTCGGTCCAGTCGGTGTTGTCGTTAAGCACATATTTATTGCTGCCGTCGCTCACATGGGGGAACCGGTCCCCGAATTGCGCCAGATTGCGGGCCGTGATGCCGAGCGCGTCGTTGATCGCTTCCTGCCACATATCGTTTTGCCTCCATCCGATAGTCTTTTCACCCCCATTATATAGAGGCCGGCTTCGGGCGGGTTGCGGGAGTATATGGCTAAGTTGCGGTCATGGGGCGGAGTCGAAGCTCTGCTGCGCGCTCCTCCGGAACGTCTCTGGGCTCATCCCTTTGCTCTTCTTGAACAGCTGGCAGAAGTGGGAGGCGCTGAAGCCCCCGACCTGCTCGGCGATCGATTGGATCGATGAGGGGGTCGAGACGAGCAGTCTGCAGGCTTCGCGAATCCGGCGGGCGGTGATATAGTCCCGGATGCTGCTGCCCGTATGCTCCTTGAACAGATGGGACAAGTAGTAAGGAGAAAGGTGCAGGTCGCTTGACAGCGACTGGAGATCGAAGGGGCGGGCGTAATGAAGCTCAAGCCAGTCCATCATCCGGTCGATATGCAGCGAGCGGCCTTCGCCCTCGGGCGAGTCGTCCAGGCTGTCCGGCGGGAACACATGGTGCCGCAGCTCGCGGAGCAGCGAGATCAGGAACAACGAGCGTTCCTCCTCCTTGTCCCTGTCCGGCAGGCTGCCGTACAAGCCATAGAAATCCTGTAGCATGCCGGGCAGCCGCGATGCCGCATCAAGCTCGCTGTGAGAGCGGGCCAGCAGCCCGCGTTTGAGCTTCAGGAACCAGCGGCTCAGACCTGGATACGGCATCAGATAGGGCTCGACGATACGGGGATCGAACTTGACGAGCGAGCGGATATACGGCGCGCCGGGCACGGAGGGCACCTCGACCTTGTGCAGCTGATAGGGCAGGAACAGGAGCAGCGTGCCGGGGCGGATCGGATGCCGCCCGTTCTCGGTCACGGCCTGACCGTGTCCCTGATGCACATAGAGCAGCTCGATGCCCTGGTGGGCGTGGTATGCCAGCCAGTCCCGGTCGCCCGTCGTCTGGCGGTAAGACATAAAAAAAGCGTCAGGTCCCAGATCGATCGACTCAATTCGATTCAAACGGCCCATCCTTCCGTGTGCGCATTCATGGTAAATTATATCATGTAAGGACAGAACGTGATTACGATGCAATGAGGTCGACCGAGGACAGGGCTGCAGGTCCGAAAGGAGTGCGCGCGATGAGTGCGTCCAAACGAAGATTTAGAGCCATTACCGGATTTGTGTTGTCTTCGGCGCTGCTGCTGGCTGCTTCCTGCTGGCCGCATCGGGATAGAGCCGTCGCCGCGATCGCCGCGGACGAGATGGCTACGCTGCAGAGCAGTCTGAAGCAGAAGCTCGGCGCCCGCAGCGAATCGTTCTCCGTCTCGCTCAAGGGCAAGGCGACGACGGCCGAGGTGTCCAAGGCGTTCGATGCCGTACTCGCCGGAGACGACTATCTGAAGTTTGCGATCCGCTCCTACCGGTTCGCCGTCAGCACGGACAGACGCGCCTCCACGCTTACTTTTACGATGAAATATTGGGAAAACGCGGCTCAGACCGCTTATGTAAACGCCCGCTCCAAGGAAATACTCGCGAAAATCGTCACCAAGGATATGAACGCGCATCAGAAGGTGAAGGCCATCCACGACTGGGTGCTGCTCAATGTGGCCTATGACAGGACGCTTGTCAGGCATTCCGCCTACGATGCGCTGAAGAGCGGCCTCACCGTCTGTCAGGGCTACGCGACGCTGACATACCGTCTGCTCACGGACGCCGGCATTCCGGCGCGCATCGTCGAAGGCACTGTGAACACGGGAGCGCATGCCTGGAATCTCGTGAAGCTGGACGGCGTCTGGTACCAGCTCGATACGACCTTCGACGATCCGGTGCCGGACGTCAAGGGACGTACGACATACGGCTATTACCTGGTGACCGACGGTCAGCTCAAGCAGGATCACAGCTGGAAGACAGGCTATCCGCAGGCCGTCACCGCATACAAGAACACGCTCGATTCGCTGATCGCCAAGGACAAGGGACGGACCGCCTTTTATCAGTCGGTCCGGGAGGATATCGGCGCCGACTACCTGGAGCCGTCGCGCACCGTCTCGACAGTCAAGGAGATCGCAGCCCAGCTGCGATCCGCCGCGGCCAGCGGCCGGTCCGAGGCCAAGATGCGCTATACGTCCGAGGACAAGCCGGATCTGGACGCGCTCCTCAAGCTCATGCCCGAGCTGTCTTCGGTCCGCTACACGATGGAATCGATGGCGGGCGGCGAGCCGGGAGACAGCCTGCTGACCGTTACGTTCAAGCTGCGGCAATAGCGGGCGGCGGCGCCCGGCCCGACAAGATGCGCTGCCTCGCCGCTTCGGACTACTGTTTTTCCGGTAGTCGGCGGGCCGCCGCGTCCGATTTGGAAATGAAGGGAAATTCCTGTATGATGCTTGCATGAAGCGCTAGACAGGAGTGTTCGTGTGAGCCGCAAGGTCATCCTGTTGTCCCTCCTCATCGCCGCGGCGGCGTGCGTGTTGCTGTGGGTGAATTTCCACTATCTGAAAATAACGCCGCTCACGCTCCGCAACTGGATGCTGTCCTTCGGCTGGATCGCGCCGGTGCTGTACATCGGCCTGTTCATGGTCCGGCCGTTCGTCCTGTTCCCCGCCTCCGTGCTCACGCTGGCGGGCGGGCTCGCCTTCGGTACGTGGCACGGCATGCTGTATACGTTCCTCGGCGAGCTGCCCGGCGCCGTGCTGTCCTTCCTGCTGGCGCGGCAGGTCGGGCTCGGCTTCTTCAAGGGCCGCGACGATCCGCGGCTGCGCAAGCTGGAAGCCGCCATGCAGCGCAGAGGCTTCCCGATCGTGCTCATGCTGCGCGTCGCGCCGCTCGTGCCGTTCGACCTCGTCAGCTACGCGGCCGGCGCCGCCCGGGTGCCGCTTCGCGCCTATGTGCCTGCGACGGCAATCGGTACGCTGCCCGGCACCTTCGCGTTCTGCTATCTCGGCGCGAGCCTCACGCACGGAGACTGGCGCGAGATCGCGCTCGGAGGCGTCGTGTTCGCCGTCGCGATGCTCGTCCCGCTGCTGCTGAAGCGCAGAGTGAGCCGGGAGATCGGATAATGGGCGGCTGTGCTGCAGCGAACAAAAAGCAGGGACGAAGCGGTGTATTCCGCTCCGTCCCTGCTTTTTGTTGCGGCTCGCCGAGACGCTCCGGCGGCTGCGAGAGCGCGTCCCGGTCACTCTGCGGGAGCCTCCGCTTACAGATAGAACAGGCTCAGCGTAATCGTGCTGCCCGGTGTGATCGCCTGGTCGAGCAGCGTCTGCGGGATGACGCGTCCGTTGTAGCGGACCGTCAGTCCGATCGCTCCGCCAACCGGGATGCCGGCGACGCTGACGATGAAGCCGTTCGGTCCGAACTGGACCCGGCCCGAGGCAAACAGCGCCTGGCGCAAGGTCATGCCCGGGTAGAACGTGACATAGCTGGTGCCGGACACGTTCGGGAACGTGAGGCCGCCCTCGACCGTAACCGCGACGAAGCTGGCAGGACCGGGAGCAGGTCCAGGCCCGGGTCCCGGCACCGGAATCGGCAGGGGGATCGGGATCGGGACGGGGAACGGTCCGGGCCCCGGCCACGGCCACGGCCCCGGTCCTGGCGGGAATGGCCCCGGTCCTGGCGGGAATGGCCCCGGTCCTGGCGGGAACGGCCCCGGCCCTGGCGGGAACGGCCCCGGCCCTGGTGGGAACGGCCCCGGCCCTGGTGGGAACGGCCCCGGCCCTGGCGGGAACGGCCCCGGTCCTGGCGGGAATGGCCCCGGCCCTGGCGGGAACGGCCCCGGCCCTGGCGGGAACGGCCCCGGCCCTGGCGGGAACGGTCCGTGCCCCGGCCCCGGAGGTCCCGGCGGACGCGGTGGACGTGGCGGCACCAGGTGGCCCAATGTGCCGCCTCCGCCATGACCTAGCGCGCGCTGATGCTCGGGCGTGAACCACCATGGAATTTGCCTGACCGGCATCGCTTGTTCCAGATCGTCTATTGGCCGGCTCTTTTTGACTGCGACGCCTGCTTTTTTCTTGACGTTCGTCTTGGCATGGAGCTTGACTTCGCTCTTTGCAGGCCGCGACTGCACCGTCGGCTTGGCGGCGGACCGGCTGCGGTTCTTCCCTTTATGGGTCATGCAAGTACCTCCTCGGCTGGGCGAATGACGCTAACATACGGTATGCGCCCGCCCAGAAGAAGGTGCGAAGGTTTGCCGGACAAAAAAAAGCGGGCCTGCAGCAAAAGCTGCAAGCCCAAAGTTTATATTATTGAAAAGGGGGGTCATGTCTGTATTGTAACCGCCGAACATGAAGCTAAGATGAAGCGCATATTACGATTGCGTTACAATAATCGCCGGACCTATGAGGAATCGGATTACAGCCGGCAGATTTCCTTCGGACAGCCGGGGCACGTCGGGCAGTGGCAGATCTCGCGCAGCTTGTTCAGCTCCATGATGATAATGCGCCCTTGGCGTATATCGATGATGCCTTCTTCCTTCAGGCCGTTCAGCATGCGGTTGACGCTCTCGCGCGAGGTGCCGATGAGGTCCGCGAACTCCGTATGCGTCAGCTTGAGCGAGATCTTGATGCCTTCAGCGGTGGCGACACCGTAGGTGTTGGCCATGCGGATCAGCGTCGAGGCGAGCGCGCCGGGCTTGCCGAACAACAGCAGATCGCGGAACTTCGACTCGCTCACCCGCTGTGCGATGGCCATCCAGTTCATGAAGCGGACGGCGAAGTCGCCGTACCGGTACAGCAGAATCTCGAGATCCTTCCACTGCACGACGCCGACCTCGGCATCCTCCAGCACCTCCGCACTGAACGTATGAACGGACGACAGTCCGTGCTCAGGCTCCCAGATCAGATCCCCGGTCTGCATGATCGACAGTGTGAAGTCCTTGCCTTCATCCGTCGACTTGCGCAGCTTGACCTTGCCCGAGCGCAGATAGTAGAGCTTGCCGGCCGCATCGCCTTCCCAGAACAGATAGCTTCCCTTTTCCGCACGCTTCGGATACATCAGTTCTTCGAGACGGGCGAACTGGTCCTCGGAAAAGAAGCGGTGAATCCCCAGACCATTATCCTGCTGCCGTTCTCCGGCCGCCTTGTTCTTCATCGCTACTGCCATAACCGCGTCCCCCATCCGATTCCTTTGATGACTCCATCATATCGTATCCCGCTTTTTCGTTTTATCGGGGAACCTCCTGATCTTCCGGCGGGAATTCCCTTATCTTTTTGTGAGAATCGTCACAGCGGCCGTGCGATTCAGGAGTTTCCCCCTGACGAATTCGGGGAATTCCCCGACTTACGCTAGCGGCGCGCTGCGATACACTATAACAATAAGGTTGCTATTCGAAGGCTTGGGAGGAATCTGAGATGATCGAACAGGACCGCCGCGAAGCGGTTATGGCGCAGATGGCGTTGGTCCGCGCCGAGACAGGCTGCGACTGCTGCGCGATCGGCTTGACGGATGCTTCGACGCATGCGCTCAAGTGGCTGCTCGCATCCGGGCATACGAGCGAACGCTGCTTCGCCATCACGGAGCGGCCCGGACGCGGTTTGTCGGCTACCGTGCTCAAGGTCGGCAGGGCGATGCCGCTGCAGATGTCAGAGCTCGTCTGTTCCCGCCAACTCCACGAATACCCGCTGCTGCTCGCTGAGGATCTCCGTTCCGCATACGCTGCGCCCTTGTACCGGGAGTCCGCGCCCTGCGGCGTGCTGATCGCCGGGGACCGCCGCAAAAGAGTGTACCGAACCGACGAACGCCGCCTCATCTCGGAGGCAGCAGATCGAATCGGAGCACTGCTCGCGGGCAAGCACGCCGCGCGATCCGTGTAGTACCGCATGGTGTCATGCGCTGACTGAACGGCCTGCCCTATGTTAGAATGGGAACAATACATTCGCAGCGGGGGAGGGACCATATGATCCGGATATTGGTCGTCGACGATCACGCCATCGTGCGCTCGGGATTGATCATGCTGCTGGGCGGCAAGCAAGAGATGGAGGTCGTAGGCGAAGCCGCGGACGGGGACGAAGCGATCGCCCAAGCGGAGGCGCTGCGGCCGGATGTCGTTCTCATGGATCTCAGCATGCCGCACGGCAAGGACGGATTGACCGCCACGGCCGAGCTCAAGAAGACGCTGCCCGATACCGCCGTTCTCATTCTGACTATGCACGACGACGAAGGTTATTTGTTCCGCGCGATTCAATCTGGAGCTTCAGGCTATATATTGAAGAGCGCGCCGCATGATGAGCTGCTCTCCGCGATCCGGCATGTGGCCGGCGGGCAGGCGTACTTGTACCCTTCCGCGACCAAGCGGCTGATGAGCGATTATCTGGACAAGCTCAAGAACGGAGAGCATGCCGGCACCTATGAATCGTTGTCCGACCGGGAGAAGGAGATACTGGCCAAGGTCGCTCAGGGCTACTCCAACAAAGAGATCGCCGAGCAGCTGATCATCAGCGTCAAAACCGTGGAATCCCACAAGAGCAACCTGATGGAAAAGCTGGAGCTGCGGACGCGGCCGGACCTTGTCAAATTCGCGATGAAAAAGGGGCTGTTGACCTTTGACTGAACCGGACAACAACGCAAGGCCGGCGTATCATGCGGAGATGCTGGCCGCGCAGGTGGAGGGACTGCTGTCGGGCTTGGATGACGGCGTGGCGGATGCGGGCTACCGGGAAGAGCTCAGGCGCTCGCTCAAGCAGCTTGCCGACGTGAAGTTCGCGCTGGACGAATCCGCGATCGTCGCCATCACCGACCGGCGGGGTCAGATTCGCTACGTTAACGACAAGTTCTGCGAGATCTCCGGCTACAGCCGCACCGAGCTGATCGGCCAGGATCACCGGCTCGTGAACTCGGGCTATCACGGCAAAGCGTTCATGCGGGAGCTGTGGTCTACGATCGCCTCCGGCCGGGTCTGGCGCGGGGAGATCAGGAATCGATCCAAGCACGGGCGCGAATACTGGGTAGATACGACGATTGTCCCGTTTATCGACAGCGACGGTCGTCCTTATCAATATTTGGCCATCCGTCACGAGGTGACTCGGCTCAAGGAGACGGAGGCGGAGCTGCAGTCCATGCTGGCGCAGATGATGCAGATCCAGGAGGAGGAGCGGCGGCGCTTCTCGCGCGATCTGCACGACGGGATCGGCCAGAGTCTGTTCTCCTTCAAGATCACGATCGATCGATTGCTGGCTGAGAAAGAAGACGAGGGACTCGCGATGCTGGAGCAGCAGGTGTCGCAGCTGATGGCGGAGGTGCGGGGGCTCGCATGGGAGATGCGTCCGTCCGTGCTGGATGACCTGGGCATCGTGCCGGCGCTTCGTACGTATATCGGGCACTTCGAGAGCCACTATGGGATCAAAGTGCGCTTCGAGTGCGGACTGCGACGACGTCCGTCGCTGCTCGCCGAGACGACGATCTATCGCGTCGTGCAGGAAGCGCTGACCAATATCGGCAAGTACGCCGGCGTCTCCGAGGCTTCTATATCGCTAACCGAAGAAGAAGGCCAGGTTCGAGCCGTCATTGAGGACCGCGGCGTCGGCTTCGTCCGCGCTTCGAGCGGCGCCGGCGTCGGCCTGTTCAGCATGGAGGAACGCGCGCGCGCCGTATCCGGCGAGCTGAAGCTGCGGTCCGAGCCGGGCCGCGGCACGACCGTGATACTGACTGTGCCGGCGGCGCAAACCGAGTGAGCGCCGCCGGAGCGCCCGCTCCAGAAGGGGCAAGCTAATGAATGCTAAATTTCCATAAAATGGTGTAAGGTAAAAGCAGTATCCTCCTCCTTCACGTTTGAACAATATCCCCTTCCGTCAGGACAACACTACGGATCATCAAGCCGTTCGATTTTATGCGGCAGTCGGGTCATCCGGCGCGCCATGCGCTCCGTGACCGGTGTCTGTGTCCCCACTTGAGGGGGCGGATGCCTGCACGTGCGCCGACGAGAGCCCGGTAGGTAATTGTCCTGGTGGATCCGCAACTGGCGATGAGCTCTGCGAGCATATCGTTGCGGCACAGGCGACGGCAGCAGAACTCGTTGAGATAGGCCTGGAGATGCTTCGGGCCGATCCCGCCGAACGTCCAAGCCATCCAGCGCACGGCTTCACGCCAGGCAACATGCGGCGCTGCCTGACCTCGATGGCCTGGCTCCAGCATCTCCGCATGTGCGGGCGCTGTCTCGCCGGCCACATGTTGTCGTATAAAACATTCCGTCATATCCTCGCTGCCCGCGCTGCCGACGGTCGCGGCACATCCTTCCGGGCCGTCCACGACTTTCATTTTCAAATGAACGATCCTCTTCGCCTCGTTAAGGGAGGCGCCGATCACGACAGGCTGCGGCTTGAGGTCCTCCTGAGCGGTCCGGCTGCTGAAGTAGCGATGATACTCGTAGCCATAATATTCGCCCAACAGCTGCAGATCTCCCTCGAGGGGCCGGTCGAGGTCCCACGCACCGATCGCATGGCGCAGCTTGTGGTTCATTAGCCAGGCAGTCTTGTACGTCACCACGATCAGCTCGGCCAGCAGCACGGCGCTGATGCCAAACTGCATCAGATACATCGCTTGAAACCACTTCACCAGCGGCGTACGCGTCCCCTCCAGTATCGTGCCTGTCGTGAGCGAGGTCTGGTGCGCACAGGAACGGCACTCGAATAGCCTGCGCCCGCGCGACGTCACCGCATAATAATGCGAATGCGCACAGCGGGGGCAGCGGAACCCACTCGGCCACTTGCCCGCGAACAAAGCTCCGGCGCAGTCGTCCTCGCTATAAACCGGCAAAGATTCACGTACGGAAAAGTGGCTCGGCATGCTCATTCCTCCAAACAGAACTCCTGTTCTCATTGTAACAAAAAATGGACTTGAATGCACGCTTTTGTTCAGAAGGATTCTGGGAAAATCGGGGCGTGAGTGCGCGGTCAAACGGACGGGGAGGCGTCGATGGCGGCGAGAACAGGGCGAGGATTAAGGTGCAGGCGAAAAGGGATAGCGCTGGAGCGGGATGGGGGGCAGGAGAGGGTGAAGGTGAGATGGCGGCTGGAGATACGGCGGTCGGAGATACGACTGGAGGTTGCCTGCCGCTTGGAGCGTCCTGACCGAAGGGGATATCGTTAAAACGGGAAAAAAGCAGGAGCAACCCCGGGCCCAGTACCGATTTATGGCAAATTTATGTCGAGACTCGAAATGTGATTTTTTTCACATTCCTACCGCCGCATGTGCGATATATTGAACTCATCAAAGAAAGCAACACGCGAGACAGTGAAGGAGGCACAAACAAATGAAAACGACAGCCGATACGCAGCAACCCCTTCAGCCATACGGCGGTGACGACGAGCGTTACGAGCTACTGAGCGATGCAGTTGTGAGAGCCAGACAGGAGCACGATGCGCTGGAGGAAGAACTTGCAGACCTGTACGCGCAAGTGTGCACCGTCCGCAAGGATGATGACATCCTTCACCTGAACGACCATATTCGCGTCCTGAACGAGCGGGTGAAGCACTTTATGAGCGAGTGGAGCGCGCATATCTCCTGGGAGAAGACACAACTCTTCCCCTACGCGGTATGGTATCTCGAGACAGAACCGGATCTGTTCACGCTGATGGAGCAGGATTACGGGCTGGCGGAGCGGTTCATCTCCTCGTTCCTGAACACGCTGGAGCAATCGGTGCTCCCGATCTCTCCGGATGAGGCCAAGGCGTTGTCGTCCTACTTGCTTCAGGCTTACGCGTTTTTGAAAAACCGGCTTAACGAGGAGGAGGAGATTATCGAGACGTTGGAGGATCACTCGAACGTGTACAGCTTCTGAGCAAACTTAAGTGAAAAAATTCACAAGAAAATAACGCAAAGTGTGATATCCATCACATTCGGCAATCGCCGCAAGCCTCATACTGAGGGTGTAAGGCAAGCAAGACAACCGAAACGCTACTAATAAACGCCTTAAAGGCGAAAGGGAGATGGCCAATATGGTCACCAAATGGTTCAGAGAAAATGTATGGGCAGCAGTCGCAGTCACGCTCCTTCGCATCTACGTCGGCTGGCAATGGATCGACGCAGGCTGGCACAAGCTGACGGGCGGATTCACGGCAAAAGGATTCCTGCAAGGAGCGGTCACCAAGCCGGTAGCCGACCACGCGACGAATGAAGTCATCTTCCCTAACTACACCTACTTCATTCAGCACTTCGCACTGCCGAACGTCAAGCTCATCGACATCCTGATCCCGCTCGGCGAATTCTTGATCGGCGTAGGGCTGATCGTAGGTGGACTCACCGTCACGGCCGCATTCTTCGGGATGATGCTCAACACGCTGTTCCTCTTCGCCGGCACCGTCAGCACGAACCCTTGGCTGCTCATCCTCGGCTTCATCGTCTTCACGGCCGGCGCCAACGCCGGACGCTTCGGACTTGACTACTACCTGCTCCCGCTGCTGCGCAAGGCAGGCGGCAAGATCAAGCATTGGGTGAACGACAAGACGCATCACGACGGCACGCACGGCAAGCCTGTAGCGCACTGACGATTCGCTGACACTTCTTGGTTGACACGGCGGCCGGGTCTTGATCCGGCCGCCGTCAGACATAATCCGGCCACGCTGGTCCGGACGGGAGAGAAACTTACTTGAATGGAGGCCGCACATATGGCAACGAAGGAAAAAGCGCAAGTCGAATTCATCTCTGCGCAGGATGAGGTGAACCTGCTCGCCGAGCGTGCCCGCAAGGCGCTCGAAGCCTACATGAAGCTCGACCAGGCGCAAGTGGACCGGATCGTGCAGGCAATGGCGCTGGCGGGTCTCGACAAGCATATGCCGCTCGCGAAGCTCGCGGTTGAAGAGACGGGACGGGGCGTATACGAGGACAAGATCACCAAAAACATTTTCGCCACCGAGTATATTTATCACAGCATCAAAGCCGAGAAGACGGTAGGCGTCATCGAAGAGAATGTGTATGAGAACTATCGGATGGTCGCCGAGCCTGTCGGCGTCATCGCGGGCATCACGCCGGTCACGAATCCGACATCCACGACGATGTTCAAGTCGCTGATCGCAGCCAAGACGCGCAACCCGATCGTCTTCGCCTTCCACCCGTCGGCACAGAAGTCGAGCGCGGCGGCGGCGAGAACGCTGCTCGAGGCGGCAGTAGCCGCAGGCGCGCCGGAGCACTGCATTCAATGGATCGAGCATCCTTCGGTCGAGGCGACGGGCCTCCTGATCAACCACAAGGACATCGCGCTCGTGCTGGCGACCGGGGGCTCCGCGATGGTCAAGGCAGCCTACAGCACCGGCAAGCCGGCGCTCGGCGTCGGTCCAGGCAACGTGCCATGCTTCATCGAACGCACGGCCGATCTGGATCAAGCCGTCACCGACCTCATCCTGTCCAAGACGTTCGACAACGGCATGATCTGCGCTTCGGAGCAGGCGGTTATCCTCGACGAACCGATTTACGACCAAGCGAAGGCGCTTATGTCGCGACAAGGCTGCTACTTCCTCAATAAAGAGGAAGTCGAGGCGGTATCCAAGCTGGTCATCAATGCAGAGAAATGCGCCGTCAACGCCGTCATCGTCGGACAACCGGCCGTCAAGATCGCCGAGATGGCGGGCATCCAGGTGCCGCCGGCGACGAAGGTGCTGGTAGCCGAGCTGGCCGGCGTGGGCGACAAGTTCCCGCTGTCCGCAGAGAAGCTGAGCCCCGTGCTCGCCTGCTACAAGGTCAAGACGGCCGAGCAGGGCATCGAGCGCGCCGCACAGGTCATCGCCTTCGGCGGCATGGGCCACTCGTCGGTCATCCATTCGAACGATCAGGCGGTCATCGCGGCATTCTCGGCTCGCCTGCAGACCGGCCGGATCATCGTCAACGCGCCTTCGACGCATGGGGCGATCGGCGACATTTACAACACGAACCTGCCTTCGCTCACGCTCGGCTGCGGCTCGTACGGCCACAACTCGACGACCTCGAACGTCACCGCCGTCAACCTGATCAACGTCAAGCGTGTGGCGTACCGCACAGTCAACATGCAGTGGTTCAAGGTGCCGCCGAAGATCTACTTCGAGAAGGGCGCGACGCAGTATCTGGAGAAAATGCCGGACATCAGCCGCGTCATGATCGTCACCGACGAAGCGATGGTGAAGCTCGGCTATGTGGAGAAGGTCGCTTACTACCTGCGCAAGCGCAAAAATCCGGTGTCGGTCGAGATCTTCAGCGACGTCGAGCCCGATCCGTCGGTCGACACGGTCGAACGGGGCACGCGGATGATGGCGCAGTTCAAGCCGGACTGCATCATTGCCCTCGGCGGCGGCTCGCCGATGGACGCTGCCAAGGCGATGTGGCTGTTCTACGAATATCCGGACACGAGCTTCGACTCGCTCAAGCAGAAGTTCATGGATATCCGCAAGCGGATCTACAAGTATCCGCGGCTCGGCAAAAACGCCAAGTTCGTCGCGATCCCGACGACATCGGGCACGGGCTCGGAAGTGACGTCGTTCGCGGTCATCACCGACAAGAACAAGGGCAATACCAAGTACCCGCTTGCCGATTATGAGCTCACGCCTGACGTAGCCATCGTCGACCCGGATTATGTATACAGCCTGCCGAAGACGGCGGTCGCCGACACCGGCATGGACGTGCTGACGCATGCGATCGAAGCGTACGTCTCGGTCATGGCCAACGACTTCACCGACGGCCTCGCGCTCAAGGCGATCCAGCTCGTGTTCGACAACCTGGAGGCTTCGTATCACAAGGCCGACCCCTATGCGCGGGAAAAGATGCACAACGCTTCGACGATCGCCGGCATGGCGTTCGCGAACGCCTTCCTGGGCATCAACCACAGTCTCGCACATAAATGGGGCGGACAGTATCATACGGCGCACGGCCGCACGAACGCGATTCTGCTGCCGCATGTCATCCGCTACAATGCGCAGCAGCCGACGAAGTTCGCATCGTTCCCGAAGTACAGCCACTTCGTCGCCGACAAGCGCTACGCGGACATCGCCCGTCTGCTCGGCCTGCAAGCCCGCACGACGGAGGAGGGCGTGAACAGCCTGATCAACGCGATTCGCCAGCTCAACCTGTCGCTGCAAATTCCGGAGTCGTTCCAGGCGCTCGGCTTCGATGCAGCGGACTTTGAATCGCGGGTCGATCAGCTCGCCGACCGGGCGTTCGAGGATCAATGCACGACCGCCAACCCGCGCATGCCGCTCGTCACCGAGCTTGCGGACGTGTACCGGAACGCCTTCTACGGCAAGTTCTAACATCAGCATCTACGGACATGTCGCTTGGGCCGGAGCCTCGCTCCGGTCCGGGCGAAGTCGATTACGGGAGGTTAACGATCATGAGCATCCTGAATAAAACGATTGGCGAATCCGGCCGACTGGACGGCTGGCGGGGATTCGAGGAGGGGGCCTGGCAGAAGTCGGTCGACGTGAACGACTTTTTGGGCCGCAACCTCAAGCCCTATACGGGCAACGCGAACTTCCTGGCCGATCCGACCGAAGCGACCAAGCGGCTGTGGGACCAAGTGCTCGGTCTCATGAAGCGCGAGCGGGACAACGGGGGCGTGCTGGACGTTGACACGGAGACCGTCTCCACGATCGTCTCCCACGGCCCGGGCTACATCGACCAGGCGCTCGAGAAGATTGTCGGCCTGCAGACGGATGCGCCGCTGAAGCGCTCCGTGCAGCCGTTCGGCGGCATCCGGATGGCGCAGGACGCCGCGGAGGCGTACGGCTACAAGATTCCAGACGAGATGGTGCGCACGTTCACCGACATTCGCAAGACGCACAACCAAGGCGTATTCGACGCCTATACGTCCGAGATGCGGCTCGCTCGCAAGGCGGCCATCATCACCGGCCTGCCCGATGCCTACGGACGCGGCCGGATCATCGGCGACTACCGCAGGCTGGCGCTGTACGGCGTCGACAAGCTGGTCGCGGCGAAGAAGGCGGACCTCGACCTGCTCGAGAAGGACGTCATCAGCGAAGACGTCATCCGGCTGCGCGAGGAAGTGTCCGAGCAGATCCGCGCGTTCGGCGAGCTGAAGCAGATGGCGGCCGCCTACGGCTACGATATCTCGGGACCGGCGACGAACGCCCGCGAAGCGGTGCAGTGGCTGTACTTCGCCTACCTGGCGGCGATCAAGGAGCAGAACGGCGCGGCAATGAGCCTCGGGCGCGTGTCCAGCTTCCTCGACATCTACATCGAGCGCGACCTGCAGGAAGAAACGCTGACCGAAGTGGAAGCCCAGGAGCTGATCGACCACCTGGTCATGAAGCTGCGGCTGGTCAAGTTCCTGCGTACGCCGGATTACAACGAGCTGTTCAGCGGCGACCCGACATGGGTGACCGAATCGATCGGCGGCATGGGCAAGGACGGCGTGACGCGCGTCACGAAGAACTCGTTCCGCTTCCTGCACACGCTGTACAATCTCGGTCCGGCGCCCGAGCCGAACCTGACGGTGCTCTGGTCGACCGAACTGCCGGAGGGCTTCAAGGATTACTGCGCCAAAGTATCCGTCGACACAAGCTCCATCCAGTACGAGAACGACGATCTGATGCGCCCGATCTACGGCGACGACTACGGCATCGCCTGCTGCGTGTCCGCGATGCGGATCGGCAAGCAGATGCAGTTCTTCGGCGCCCGCGCCAACCTCGCCAAGGCGCTGCTGTACGCGATCAACGGCGGCATGGACGAGAAGCTCGGCGTACAGGTCGGACCGAAGGTCGCGCCGCTGACCGGCGACACCTTGAACTATGAGGAAGTCATGGCGCGCTACGACGAGATTCTGGAGTGGCTGTCCAAGCTGTACATCAACACGCTGAACGTCATTCACTATATGCACGACAAATACAGCTACGAGCGCATCGAGATGGCGCTGCACGATACGGAGATTCTCCGCACGATGGCGACCGGCATCGCGGGCCTGTCCGTCGTGGCCGACTCGCTGTCCGCCATCAAGTACGCCAAGGTCAAGCCGATCCGCAACGAGAAGGGTCTCGCCGTCGACTTCGAGATCGAAGGCGAATACCCGCAGTTCGGCAACAACGACTCGCGCGTCGACGATATTGCGGTCGACCTGACGGACGTCTTCATGTCCAAGCTGCGCCAGCGTCAGACGTACCGTGGCTCGATGCCGACGCTGTCGGTGCTCACGATTACGTCCAACGTCGTCTACGGCAAGAAGACCGGCAGCACGCCGGACGGCCGCAAGGCCGGCGAGCCGTTCGCGCCGGGCGCGAATCCGATGCACGGCCGCGACCGCAAGGGCGCGCTCGCCTCGCTCAGCTCGGTCGCCAAGCTGCCGTACTACAACTGCCTCGACGGCATCTCGAACACGTTCTCGATCATCCCGAAGGCGCTCGGTCGCGAGGAAGACACGCGCGTGGGCAATCTCGTATCGCTGCTTGACGGCTATGCCGACAAGGGCGGGCATCACCTCAACATCAACGTGTTCAACCGCGAGCAGCTGCTCGACGCGATGGAGCACCCGGAGCAGTACCCGCAGCTGACGATTCGCGTATCGGGCTATGCGGTCAACTTCATCAAGCTGACGCGCGAGCAGCAGCTCGACGTCATTAACAGAACGTTCCACGGCGCGATCTGATTGCAGCTTCCTCGTCCCCGGGCGCCCGCAGCGCGGAGTCCGGGAGCGGAGAGGCGGCAGACGTGAAGATGTGAAGGCAAGAAGACTTGAAGTCGTGAAGGCAAGAAGATGTGAAGACGTGAAGACGTGAAGACGTGAAGACATGAAGACGTGAAGTCAGGAAGATAGTAGACGGTTAAAATCGCCTTCAAGGCGGAGCAGACGGCGGAAGCGAGGAACGCCGACCGCGTATTCGATAGTTCGGAGGGGAGACTTGACGATGCATCACGCTGGAAGAATTCACTCTCTGGAGACGTTCGGGACGGTCGACGGTCCGGGCATCCGCTTCGTGCTCTTCATGCAGGGCTGCGCGCTCCAGTGCGCCTACTGCCACAATCCCGATTCCTGGGATACGAAGGGCGGCCAGCTGCGGACGGTAGACGAAATATTGGCGGAGATCGAGCCTTATGTGCCGTTCTACAAGCGCTCCGGCGGCGGCATCACGGTGACGGGCGGCGAGCCGACGCTGCAGGCGTCGTTCGTGGCGGAGCTGTTCGAGAAATGCAAGGAGCGGTGGGGGCTGCATACGGCGCTCGACTCCTCGGGCTTCTGCGATCCGCATCATGCAGCCCGGCTGCTCGCGGCCACGGATCTGGTGCTGCTCGATCTCAAGATGATCGACCGCGCCGGCCACGAGCATCTCACCTCGCAGCCGAACGACCGCATCCTCGCCTTCGCCCGTCACCTGTCGGACGCCGGCATCAAGATGTGGATCCGGCGCGTGCTCGTGCCGGGCTGGACGGACGGCATGGCCGAGCTGCTGGCGCTGGGCGAGTTCGTCGGCGGCCTGCGCGGCGTCGACAAGCTGGAGGTGCTGCCCTACCACCGGATGGGCGTCTACAAGTGGGAGCAGCTCGGCAGAGCCTACAGGCTGGACGGCGTGCCGGAGCCGTCGCCCGATGAGGTCGACCGGGCGTATCGGCTGATCGAGCAAGGCAGGCGGACGGCGAATGCCGTTCGATAAGCGGGACGGACGCTTCTCCGCCGCCGGTCACGGCGGAGGCAGGAGCGTCCTCACTGCATTTTGAGAAGGGAGAGAAATGACATGTCTACCACATCCGTAACCGGTGCGATTCTGGCAGGCGGGAAGCATGCTTCGCTCGCGGGAACGCTGAAAGCGCTTCTTACGCTTCAAGAAGAAGCGATCGTCCTGCGGCAAGTGCGGGAGATGCGGAAGCTTTGCAAAGAAGTCATCGTCGTCACCGATACGCCGAAGCCTTTTTTTGACGTGCTGGATTCCTCCGTACGCATCATTACGGATTACTATCCGGGGCGCGGTCCGCTCGGCGGCATGCATTCGGCGCTGCGCCTGGCACGCAATCCGCTGGTATGGATCGCGGGGAGCGACATGCCGTTCGTATCGGCCGACGAGGCCAGGCGCCTCATGACGGGATTGACCGACGGCGTCCAGGCCGTCATCCCGATCGTGCGGGAGAGGCCGGTGCCGCTGCACGGCCTGTACGACAGCCGCTGCTCCGAAGCCGTCGCCGGGCTGCTGACCGTTGGCGAAGAGAGCATGCAGTCGCTGCTCGGTCACCTGCAGTGGCTCGGCGTACCTGCCGAGGCCGACCTGGAGCAGCAGGGCAGCCACGACTTCACGTTCGAGATCCGCAACGAATCCGACTACGAACGGGCCAACAACTTGCTGGTCATGGCGCGCTCGACGGGATGAGTGCGACGGCCTGAGCTCCGATCCGGAGTTCAGGCCGTTTTTTTTGCATGATTGAGCAGGTCTGAGCCCCTCACGCTAGTTCGCTGAGTTGTCTCCGCTCAAAATGTATTGCCGTCGTTAAGGGATGGCAATGCGTTTTTAATCACGAGGAAGCATGTACGGACATGAACGGAATTGTAGCGGGAGACGCGGATCTGGCAGGAATATGTCGATCTATGTAGAATTAGCTAAGATCAATCCGTGTCGGGGGAACAGTCATTCATGCATGCAGAAGCACCCACAGCCAACAACATCAGAAAAGCGGTATTCGGTACATGGGCGCTGCTGCTCACCATCTGCCTTGTCGTCATCGTGCTGATTGTCTGGAGCACCTCGCTGTATGAGGACCGGCTCTTCCGTCAAGCCGATCAGGATGCTTCGCTCGAGCTCGCTTCCGACGCGAACTCGCTCAAGCTGGCGCTCGAGCGGCGTCTCCTGCTTGCCGAGAGTCTCAAGGCGTTCGCAGCCACGGAGCTTCTGAACGGCGGTCATATCGACGAGGAGCGGTTCAGCTCATTTGCAGGCCACTTCATTCCGGCCATTCCGGACGTGCGCAATATCTCGCTGTATCCGGACGGCATCGCGAGATATGTGTATCCGCATCGCGGCAACGAGGCATTGCTCGGGGTCGACCTGTTCAAGCACCAGAATCCTGAAGTCCGGGAAAACGCAGAGCGCACCAAAAATACCGAAGCGGTCACACTGCTCGGTCCCCTGGAGCTGACGCAGGGGGGACTCGGCCTGATCACGCGGCAGTCGATCTATGTGGGAGACCGCTTCTGGGGCTTCGCCTCGATCGTGCTCGATCTGCCCGCGCTCGTACAAGAAGGGCTCGGGTCATCCGAGGCAGGCGCTACGAACGTCGCGCTCCGCGCCAACGGGAATATGCTCTCGGGCAATCAGGCGCTGTTAAACCGCGGCGGCCTGCGGGAGCGGGTGGAGCTGCCCGAGGGCGAATGGGAGCTCGCTGGAGCGCTCAACGAAGATCGGCTGCGCGAGCTCTCGAACAAAGTTTGGACGGTTCGGGGCATCAGCCTGGTTTTCATGATCATGCTGCTGTATGTGCTCTACGGTCAATTGACGGGCAAGGCCAAGCTGGATATCAAAGTCCGCGAGCGGACGCGCGAGCTGCAGCTTGCCAACGAGGTGATCGAAGCCTCCAACGAGGAGCTTCTCGCTATCGAGGAGGAGCTTCGCGAGCAGAACCGGGTGCTCGAGAGCAAGGAGCAGGCGCTCCGCCATATGGCTTATTACGATGCGGTCACAGGCGTGTACAACCGGACGTACTTCAATATTCATCTCGAGGAGCAGACCGCTGTCGCCCGGAGGCTGGACGGGAAGCTGGTGCTGCTGTATCTGGATCTGGACCAATTCAAGCTGGTCAACGATACGCTCGGCCACTCGTACGGCGACATGCTGCTGCAAGAGGCGGCCAAGCGGCTCGAGAGCATTCAGGGCGAGACGCACGCCGGACTTGCGATCTTCCGCATCGGGGGAGACGAGTTCGCGATCGTCCTGCCGATGGTGGAGCGCACGGAGGAAGGGACGCGTCTTGCGGAGCAAGTGATCGAGCGGTTCCGGCAGCCCTTCTGGCTGCAGGACGCCGAGTATTACTTGACGGCCAGCGTCGGCATCGCCCTCTATCCCGATCAGGGGGCCGATGCGCCGACGCTGATCAAGCATGCGGACAAAGCCATGTACGCTGCGAAGGAAGCGGGGAAGAACCGGTACAATTGGTTCGACGGCTCGGCGCCTACGGGCGCAGGCGAGCAGATGGAGCTGCGGAGCAGCCTGCGCAAGGCGCTGGCGCGGGACGAATTCGAGCTCCACTACCAGCCGCAGATCGAGGCGGGGAGCGGCCGCCTCGTCGGCATGGAGGCGCTGCTGCGCTGGAATCACGCCAAGCTGGGTCCGATATCGCCGCTGCGCTTCATCCCGCTCGCCGAGGAGACGGGGCTGATCGTCGAGATCGGAGAGTGGGCGCTGCGCGAGGCATGCCGCCAGAACAAGACGTGGCAGGATGCGGGCTTCCCGGCGATGCGCATGGCGGTGAACCTGTCGGCCCGCCAGTTCGCCAGCGACGTCGCGGCTTCCGTGCGCAGCGTGGTGGCGGAGACGGGGCTCGATCCGCAGTACCTCGAACTAGAGATTACGGAGAACATGGCGATGAAAAACGAAAATCTCCCGACGCTCGAACAGCTGCGGGACATGGGCATCACGCTGTCGATTGACGACTTCGGCACACAGCACTCTTCGCTCGGCTATCTGAAGCGTCTGCCGATCAGCCGCATCAAGATCGACCGCTCCTTCGTCAGCGGCATCGGCAAAGACGAACGGGACGAGGCGATCATCCATGCGATGCTGCTCGTCGCCCGCCGCCTGAACCTGTCCGTCGTGGCCGAGGGCGTCGAGACCCGGGCGCAGTACGACTTCCTCGCCGAACACGAATGCGACGATATCCAGGGCTTCCTGTTCTACCGCCCGCAGCCCGCAGACCTGATCCAAAAGGTGCTGCTGGCGCATTGGAAGGGATAGAGAGGGCCCGGCCGGCGGCCGTCGGCCGTCGGCAGTGCGAAGAGGCGTATCGCCTTGCGTAATGGAGGCGCCATGAAGGGCATCTCGCCTCTCGCGGTGACGTCGAAAGGCCGAGCCGGCATCAAAAAGACGCCATCGCATTCCACATCCGGAAGCGTTGGCGTCTATTTTTGGTTGGGGTTACTTCGCGTTGTCCTCTTCTTCGACGAGATGACGCAGCATGGCCAGCTTGTTGTCCCAAAATTGCTCGAAGTAGGCGAGCCAGTCCTTCAGCTCGGCCAACGGCTCGGGACGGAAGGCGTATCGCGTCTCGCGCCCGGCTCGGCGCTCTGTGACGAGGCCGGCTTCCCGCAGAACGCGAAGGTGCTTGGAGACGGCGGGCCGGCTCATATCGAACTGGCTGGCAAGCGCCGACAGGGGCTGCTCGCCCTGTGTCAACAGACGCAGCAGCCGCCGTCTGCTCGGGTCGGCGATCGCCTGGTAGACGTCATGCTGCTGCAGCGCTTGACCCATTAGGCCTCGACCACGCGCTGCAGCTTGGCGACGATACCGTTCCATCCGCCGGACATGTTTTCGCGAATGACCGTATGCGGTTGCCCGAATTCGGTCACTGTATCTTCGCTCCATCCGCCATGGGTCAACGTGAACGCTGTTCGCGTGTCGGACAGCGCCTTCAGCTCAAACGACAGCGTCCAATCTTTGCCCCAAGTGAAGGCGAGCCGTTCTGGCGGATCGAACGCAGTGACCTTGCACGGGGACATGCCGAATTGCCCGGCGTTGAGAGTGAATTCGTGGCCGACGATCGGCTCGAATCCGGCAGGCGGCATGAACCAGGCGGATATGCCTTCGACTGTGGACACCAGGCCCCATACCTTTTCGATGGGTGCGTTCAGCTCCAGGGTGCGTACGATATCAGGGAGTGTGCGGGAAGCGGACATAATTGGAATTCCTCCTTCGTTCTAATGGGAACCACTTGGTTTCATAATGACATAATACGAAACCGAATGGTTTCTTGTCAACTGGGAGTTGCTGCTGCGGAGGTACGCCTCGTATTTGCGTTTGCGGCTGCAAACCTCGTTTTTTCCGTTTTAACGATATCCCCTTCAATCAGGAAGGCGAATGCAGACTCTGTCCGCACCCGCCCTCTTTTTTAAGAACTATGATCTTGTGCAGCAGGAAAATGAACCCTCATCTCCGTATGCAGAGCGGATTCCTGACCCAAGGGGATATTGTTCAAACGTATTTCCGCAGGCATGTGCATGACCGGCGATTCGTAATCCGGCGGCTCGATGATCAGGCGATCCTGCTCATCGGACACTCAGCGATCCGGCACCTTAGCCATACGGTGGTGATCTGACAAACGGGACAAGCGCGGCCCCATGCACCAACCCGCCGGTGAACAGCGCCAACCTTATTTGTTCGCTTCGTCGTCGCCTTGGCGCTGCTCCCGCATGCGCGTCATCTGCTGCCAGACGGAGCCGGCGGCCTCTTCGCCGCTGCGGATGCGGGCGATGGCCATCTCGGCCTGAAGCTTGACCTCGAACTCGGACTCGGACGCGGCCGTCCGCTCCAGCGCTTCAAGCGCCCCCTCGTCCCCGGCCTCGTACAGGAAGCGCGCGGCGCGCCAGCGCACGAGCTTGTTGACGTCGCCGAGCGCCTCCGCCATCGCCGGACCTGCGGCGGGATCGCCGATGTCCGAGAGCGTGTCCCCGGCCGTCCGGCGCACGGCCGCCGACGTATCCTGCAGCGCGGCCAGCAGCGGCGGCAGCGCCTCGGGAATGCGCAGATCGCCGAGGTACACCACGGCGAGTCTGCGCACCGATACCTGCGGGTCGCGCGCGGCCTGCGCGAGCAGCGGGAGCAGCTCCGCGTCCGGCTTCGCCCGCGACAGCGCGGCATAGCGCGTCTGCCAGTCCGGCGCGCGCAGTGCCTCGGCCAGCTCGTCCGGCGTCGTCGCCCGGACACCGCCCGGCCCGCCCTCGCTCTCGCCCGCCTGCGCGGCAGCGTCGCCGGCTCCGGCTGCGCCGGCCGCCTGCGCGGCAGCGATCAGCTCGCGCAGGCGCTCGTCGGGGTACGCCGCGTCCAGCTCGCGCGCGACCTCCTCCAGTATCTCCTGCGGCTCGCCGTAGCGCACGCCGAACTCCGCGAGCCGCCGCTCGCGAATGAACGTGCCGCCGGCGGCTTCGTTCACGGCGTCCGTGAACCGCGGCCCCAGCGCGGCCCGCGCTTCCTGGCCGCCGCTCTGCACGCGGATCTGCATCGGGATGCCGCGATACATCTGCACGAGCACGCGGGCTTCGCCGAAGCTGTAGGCCAGCGCGTCCGCGCCGGCCCCGGCGCCTCCTGCGCCCGCAGCCGCGCCGAACAGCTCGCGTACGGCAGCCAGGATGCCGGCCCAGTCGGCGCTCGGCCTGCGGTCGACCGCGAAGAAGTCGGCGGTCCGGAATACCGACTTCACGCCGGGAATCTCAAGCAGCTTCAGCGCGAATGGCGGCAGCTGATCTTTTTTGTCCATCGTGTAGGTGTGCCGCTCTCCGGCGGGGAGCTTCTCGTCCACGTTCAGCTTCATCGAATTCGGGCTGGGCGTCGGCTCAATTGACAGCAGCTTCATGTACATACGACCTCGCTTTGCATATGGTGATCTCGCGAATCTCTCTCTATACAATACCGCACCGCGTTCCGTATTGCCAAAGGAGGGGTATTTAAGTGACAGAGCGGCCTTGGAACATTGGCCTGATTCCTGCTATAGTAAGATTAGTACGTCAACGGAGGGGTACCATGCCTAAAAGCCGCTTCGGCAATCTGGACGCTATCCGCGCAGGAGCTGCGGGAAGAGACCAGTTCGCGCGATGGCGTCAGGAACGCCTGCAGAAGATGAGGAACAAGGGTTACCTGGAATGCGTCCCGAACGTGAAGCCGGATTTGCCTTTCCTTCATCATAACCGTCAAGAGTCGTCCGTCACCTGGATTGGGCATTCTACGTTTTTGCTGCAGATGGGCGGGCTCAATATCGTCACCGATCCGGTCTGGGCGCGCCGCATGGCGCTGCAGAAGCGGCTGGCGCCACCCGGCGTCGAGCTGGCCGACATGCCGTCGGTCGACCTCGTGCTCGTCTCCCATTCCCACTACGATCATCTGCACTTCGGATCGCTGCGCCGTCTGCGGGGCCCCAAGCGGCTGTACGTGCCGGCCGGCCTGAAGCGCAAGATGACGATCCGGGGCTTCGGCGAGGTCCACGAGATGCATTGGTGGGAGCACTGCACTGTACACGGCGTCAAGTTTACCTTCGTACCGGCCCAGCACTGGACCCGGCGCAATCCTTGGGACATGAACAACTCCCACTGGGGCGGCTGGGTCATGGAGACGCACCAAGGGCCGACGATTTACTTCGCGGGCGACAGCGGGTACTTCAGAGGCTTCGAGGAGATCGGCCGCCGCTTCAAGATCGACGTGGCGCTCATGCCGATCGGCGCGTACGATCCCGAGTGGTTCATGGCCGCGCAGCACGTCAGTCCCGAGGAGGCGCTCCGGGCCTACCAGGATCTCAAGGCCGATATTTTCGTGCCCATGCATTACGGTGCCTTCAAGCTGTCGGACGATACGCCGATGGAGGCGCTTGAGCGGCTCGAGACCGAGCGCGCGCGCCTGGGCATTCCGCAGGACAAGATTTGCCTGCTCCAGCACGGAGAGACCATGCGCTTCTCGCGGAGCCATGTCATCGATAATGAAGCAAAGGATGGATTGGATTGATCACAGTTAACAATGTCAGCCTCAGGTTCGGCAAGCGACCGCTCTTCGAGGATGTCAACATCAAGTTTACCCCGGGCAACTGCTACGGCCTGATCGGCGCGAACGGCGCCGGCAAGTCGACGTTCCTGAAGATTCTGTCGGGCGAAGTGGAGCCGTCGAGCGGCGAAGTGCATGTGACGCCGGGCGAGCGCCTCGCGGTGCTCAAGCAGAACCACTTCGAGTACGACGAGTTCAAGGTGCTCGACACCGTTATTATGGGCTATGAGCGCCTCTATCAAGTCATGAAGGAGAAGGACGCCATCTATGCAAAGGCGGACTTCACCGACGAGGACGGCATGCGTGCGGGCGAGCTTGAAGCGGAGTTCGCGGAGATGAACGGCTGGGAAGCGGAGAGCGACGCGGCCG
The DNA here is from genome assembly GCF_037963805.1 of Cohnella sp. 56. NCBI lineage: Bacteria > Bacillati > Bacillota > Bacilli > Caryophanales > Paenibacillaceae > Cohnella > Cohnella sp. 56. The sequence goes on from NZ_JAZDQE010000008.1 coordinate 102,868, forward strand.
AGATGCTCAACGGCCTCGGCATCACGACCGACCTGCACGACAAGCAGATGTCCGAGCTCGGCGGCAACGAGAAGGTACGCGTGCTGCTGGCGCAAGCGCTGTTCGGCCAGCCGAACATTCTGCTGCTCGACGAGCCTACCAACCACTTGGACCTCGAATCGATCAACTGGCTCGAAGAGTTCCTGGCGCGTTACACCGGCACCGTCATCGTCGTATCGCATGACCGGCACTTCCTGAACCAGGTGTGTACGCATATCGCGGACATCGACTTCGCCAAGATCCAGATGTACGTGGGCAACTACGACTTCTGGTACGAGTCGAGCCAGCTCGCCACGCAGCTGATGCGCGACCAGAACAAGAAGAAGGAAGACAAGATCAAGGAGCTGCAGGCGTTCATCCAGCGCTTCTCGGCCAACAAGTCCAAGGCCAAGCAGGCGACCAGCCGCCGCAAGATGCTCGACAAGATCTCGCTGGACGACATCCGTCCGTCGAGCCGCAAGTACCCGTTCATCCAGTTCAAGCCGGAGCGCGAGGCGGGCAAGCAGATCGTGACCGTGGACAACGTGACCCTCACCGTCGACGGCGAGAAGCTGCTGGACGGCGTGTCCTTCGTCGTCAACAAGGGCGACAAGATCGCGCTCGTCGGTCCGTACGGACAAGCCAAGACCGCGCTGTTCCAAGTGCTGATGGGCGAGCTGGAGCCGGACTCCGGTTCGGTACAGTGGGGCGTGACGATCACGCCGGCCTACTTCCCGAAGGACAACTCGGCGTACTTCGAGGGCAACGACGACTCGCTCGTCGACTGGCTGCGCCAGTACTCCAAGGACCAGGACGAGTCGTTCATCCGCGGCTTCCTCGGTCGGATGCTGTTCTCCGGCGACGAAGCGCTGAAAAAGGCGTCAGTGCTGTCCGGTGGCGAGAAGGTCCGCTGCATGCTGTCCAAGATGATGCTCACCAGCGCCAACACGCTGCTGCTCGACGAGCCGACCAACCACTTGGACCTCGAGTCGATCACGGCGCTCAACAATGCGCTCGTCGATACCGACGAGACGATGATCTTCACTTCGCATGACCATCAGTTCATCCAGACGATCGCCAACCGGATCATCGAGATTACGCCGAACGGCCTGATCGACCGGATGACGACGTACGACGAGTACCTGGAGAACCCGGAGATCGCGGCACTCCGCGCCCGGATGCTGCCGGCGTAATCGTCCGCAATCGCGTTCGACATCTTTGTAACACAAATGTAATATGCGTTTTATGTTTCATTCAGGTTCGTTTTGTACAATGTATCTATGACCCCCCTTTTCAATATATCTTTTCTTAAGAGCCCACCGGCCGGATGCCGGGGGCTCTCTTTTTTTGTGGACTTGTTCATGGGACGGCCGCGAGCATGAGGGGCGGCCAATTGCCTCCGTATAACGGTACAAATGACAGCTCCAGGCGTGGGCATGGCCAGGTTCGTCCATAGGGCCGTACATGAGCCAGCCTCAGATCTGTCTGCAGCGATGTGCTGTCATATAACGGCGCTCGGTCCAGCCTCAAGCGCGGGACGTTGAAGTACGGTCATACGATGTATATAGGACGATTAAGAGTGTGAAGCGCACCTGAGCTGCTGCGAATACCCACTGAGCTGAATTTTGAATCTGGTAAATAAATGAAATCAACAATTGGAAAGTCTTGTGGGCCTAAGGCAATCCATCTTATTTCCTATATTTCCATGGCGCCTATTTCCTATATATCCAGCTCGGCCTAAGCATTCCGCATGATGGCTCGAATCGTCTTCCTTCTTATAATGAATGGGCAAGCAATTCGACAATATTCTCCAAAACATCATGGGAGGCGTTGGCATGAGAAAGAAGCGTTGGGTGGCAAGATTATTATTGCTCACGATGCTGACGGTGGCGGTACCGGGAGTGGCTGGGGCTGCAGTCTCTGGCGCTGCGGCGGTGGAGGTCGTAGCCACAGTCAGCCTGCGCGAAGCGCCCGGCACGAGCGGCGATCTGATCCGTTATCTGAAAGCCGGAGAGTCGTTGACGCTGCTGCAAGTCGTGAACGGCAGCTGGCTCCAGGTCCGGGACGGCGGCGGGAAGACGGGCTATGTATCCTCGGATGCCAAATACGTAAAAACGGCGACCGAATCGGCAGCTGCGGAGCGAACGGCCATCATCCGCGCGACGGTGACGCTTCGGACGCAGCCTGCGACCTCCGGAGACAAGATCCGTATGCTCAAAGCGGGAGAAACCGTCATCGTGACGGACAAGCCTAACGCCTACTGGTATGCGGTCCGGGACAACGACGGGAAGACCGGCTACGTCAGTACCTCGGAGGATTACATAATCTTGACTGGCGAGATGCCGACCCCGACACCGCCGTCCATACCAAAACCGACGTCGACACCTACCCCGACACCTACCCCGACCCCAACGCCGACCCCGACCCCGACGCCCGCATCAAAGCCGGCGCAGGCGCAGACGGCGACCGTCCAAGCCACGGTCACGCTGCGGTCGCAGCCCTCTACTTCCGGGGACAAGCTCCGCATGCTGAAGGCCGGGGAGACGGTTGTCGTGACGGGCCAGCCGAACGGCTACTGGTACGCGGTTAAGGACGCGAACGGCTTGTCGGGCTACGTGAGTTCGTCTGACACTTATATTATCCTGAACAATGCGGTGCCGACCCCGACACCAACGCCTACATCAACACCAAAACCGACGCCGACCCCGACGCCGATCCCGACCCCAACCCCGACCCCGACCCCGACGCCGACCCCGACGCCGACGCCGACGCCAACACCGACGCCAACACCGTCCGCGTCGGACAAGGCAGAGGCTGTTATCGCAGCCGGACTCCGGTACTTGGGCACGCCGTACGAATATGGCTCGGATCGGGGCAACACGGACACCTTCGACTGCTCCGACTTCGTGCGGCAGGCGTTCAAGGATGCGCTCGGTCTGGTGCTTCCGGCAGACTCGCGCAAGCAGGCGGCCTACTTGCGGGAGCGCGGGACTGGCATTACGACCGACTGGCACAATCTGAAGCGCGGAGACATCATGTTTTTCATGAGCTATATCGGCTCCAAGGCTTCGCTCTACGCAGACAAGCAGCCGTTCGGCGAAACGGTCACCCACACGGGCATCTACCTGGGAGACGGACAGGTGCTGCAGACCTACTCCGTCGCATCCGGCGGCGTGCGCATCGACAGCATGGCGGGCAAGCATTGGGAGTACAGATTCCTCTTCGGCGGCAGCGTGCTCTGAGGCGGCTGGCATCCGAGATATCTGTATCGCCCGGTTACCACACAAAAAAATCGGCTTGCCGTCCACGGACGGCAGGCCGATTTTTCTGTGAGCGGCGGATGCGATTACTCCGCAGCGGGCGCGACGTCCTCCTGCAGCAGGGACAGGATGGATTCGGCGCACTTCGCAGGGTTGTATTCTGCGTTGCGAAGCGCCAGCAGGATGCCCCTGTGCTGATCGGATGCGTAGGGCTCCTGGATCAGACGGAACCAGCGGTCGATCGCCTCCGTCGAAGTCAGCGGTTCGCCGAAGCCGTGCGTCACGAAGTACTCGAGGTTCTCTTCCTCCTGACCCGGGATCGGTTCGTAGAACAGCATCGGAATGCCCTTGGCCATCCCCTCGGTGCAGGTCATGCCGCCCGGCTTGGTGACGAGTAGATCCGACACGTCCATCAGCTTGCTGATCTCCTTGGTGAAGCCGAGCACCTTGATGTTCTTGTGCTGGAACTTGGGCTCCGCGAGCAGCTTCTCCCGGGCTTTGTCGTTGCTGCCCATACACAGAATCAGCTGTACGCGATCGGCGAACGTGGTCATATGCTCGACCATCTGTTCCTCCGTCATCAACCCCCAGCCGCCGCCCATGACGAGCACGGTCGGCATGTCCGCGAGCTCGAACTGCGCCAGAATCTCCGCGCGGTCGTGCGGATGCCAGAAGTTCGGGTGGACCGGAATGCCGGTGACGACCACCTGCGAAGGCGATACGCCCTGGGAGATCAGACGGCTGCGGACAGTCGGAGAGCTGACCAGATAGGCGGTCACCTCCGGATTGGTCCAGGTGGCGTGAGCGTCATAATCCGTTATCAATGTATAGAGCGGCACGTCGAAGCCAAGGCGCTTGAGCCGGCTGACGACCGCATTCGGAAAGGGATGCGTGCATACAATCATGTCGGGCTTGAGCTGCCGCACGACATCGGATACATGATTGTAGAACAGCCGATGCAGCGCGAACCGGGTCAGACGGTTCAATGATTTGTGATAGTGGCCGCGATACAGCTTGCCGACCAGCTTGGGCTGCTTGATGACGGTCTTGCGGTAGGCGGACAAGATGAGCGGACCGATCACGGGGTTCAGGAACGTCCCCAGCTCGATGACGCGCGTCTGCACGCGGGGAGACAGTTGTCTGAGACCCACGGATAGCGCGTATGCCGCCTGTGTATGTCCGGTGCCGAAGCCTTCGGAGAGCAGTAGAATTCGTTTTTTGCGCATCGGAACAGATCCCCCACTTTACCTACTACCATATTACGCGATATGGAAGCTCCCGTACAAGTCCGAACGATAACGTTTACAAGATTTATGCGCTTAGACAGAATACGCCATCTGGACATGCAATACGGACGCCGCTGCTGTAAAATGAATAAACGATAAACAACTGGAGGCTGAAGCGATGCTGGCAGAGGGACAAATAGAGGGACAAATCGTCAAGGTGGAGCATAAAACCGGACAATATATCGGAAAGATCGCAAGTGCGGACGGCCGGCGCGCGCTGGTCGAGATTATGGCGGTGCTGCGCCATCCGGAGCAGGGCGATCTGCACAGCGCGTACAACCCGGATGCGCCGATCTTCCACGAACGCCGGGCGTCGGCCGAGCGGGAGAAGGTATGGGTGATGCTGAAGGATGCCGCCCCGTTCGCGGGAGATGTGCCTGACTACCGGGATTCGCTGGCTGCCGCATGGCAAGCGGAGGTCCGTCGCATGGACCGCATGCGGCGTTGGGCGGAGCAGTGTCTTGTGCGGCTGGATGCCGTCGGGCGCGATTACGGCTTGCAGAACTGATCGCATATCATCGGTTGAAAGTAAGGGGAAGGTATGATATTCTACTTTCTAGAACGAAATGACCAAATTGTTATTTTGGTCATTTCATTTGGAATATGACGGTCAGGGGGAACAAAAGTGGATACGACGAGCGAGCGGCGACCGGTCGACCGGCGCAAGCAAGTGCTCGAAGCGGCAGCGCGCTCGTTTGCCGCGTTCGGCTACAAGGCGACGACGATGGACCGGGTGGCCAAGACCGCCGGCGTGGGAAAAGGGACGATTTATACTTTTTTCTCCAACAAAGAAGAGCTGTTCGAGCAGATCGTCAAGGATCTGATCGGCGAGCTCAAGGCTGTCGCCGAGCGTACGCTTGATCCGGCGCTTCCTTTTGCCGACAATCTGCTGCGCATTCTTCAGCAGGTGCTGGCCTATCGCGACAGGCACGGTCTGATCGTCAAGCTGTCGCAGGAGGTCAAGGAGTTCGGCACACCGATGGCGACCGGCGGCCTCGAGGCGGTGGAGCGTTCCATCATCGCCTATATCGCCGGGCATGTGACCGAAGCGATCGACAAGGGCGAGATTCGCTCGGTCGATCCGGCGCTGACCGCTTATATGATGCTGAAGATGTACTTGGCGCTGACGGACATGGGCAGACATCTGCACGAGCCGCTCGACGCGGACGAGGTGCTTGCGAATTTCCGCTTGTATTGCCTGGAAGGGCTGGCGGTCGGCTGATCGCTTCTTTTTTTGCTTCATACTGACTGTTTGAGAGTGTTGGTCAATTGGTTTGAGGACGCAGGTCTTCAATGTTAACGCAAACGTTTGAGGAGAGATGGTCATGAACAAGTTAAAGGCGGCCGGCGGCGTTATATCCGGCGAATTCCGCAGGCTGACGGGCAGCAAGATGGCGATGATCTCGATACTCGGTCTGGCGCTCATCCCGCTCATGTACAGCGGCATGCTGATCGGAGCCTTCTGGGACCCGTACGGCAAGCTGGACAACATGCCGGTCGCGGTCGTCAATCAGGACAAGGGCGCGGAGCTGAACGGGGAAAAACTGACGGTCGGCAGCGATCTGGTCGACGAGCTGAAAAAGAACCCGGAGTTCAAATGGGTGTTCACCGACGAAAAGGATGCGATGGATGGGCTTGAGGCGCATCGGTATTCGCTCGCATTCGTCGTGCCCGAGGACTTCTCGGCGAAGACGGCAACGCTGCAGGACGATGCGCCGCAGCAGGCGAACGTCCAATTCTATGTCGACGACGGCTGGAATTATCTGACGAGCCGGATCGGAGAGTCGGCGGCCGCCAAGCTGAAGGGCGACGTCGGCCGCGAGGTGACGAAGGCGTACGCCAAGGCGGCGCTCGAATCGGTCGGCGACGCGGCGAGCGGCCTCGGCGATGCGGCGGCGGGCGCGACGAAGCTGGCCGACGGCGCCAAGGATGCGGCGGGCGGCGCGCAGACGCTGCACGACAATCTGGCCAAGCTGGCGGACGGCACGATCAAGCTGAAGCAGGGCGTGGGCCGCCTGGCGGACGGGGCCGCGAGCCTCACGAGCGGCGCCGGCACGCTGGCGGGCGGCTCGGCGAAGCTGGACAGCGGCCTGAAGCAGCTGACGACAGGGCAGGGCAAGCTGGCGTCGGGCGCGGCGGATGCGGATGCGGCTGCGGGCCAGCTGGCCGCCGGCGCCGGACAACTGGCGGACAGCGCCGCGAAGCTCGAGGCGGGAGCCGGGCAGGTGCAGGCCGGCACGGCGCAGGTCGCGGACGGCGCAGGGCAGCTCGCCGCCGGGCTGGCGCAATACGCGGCCGCGCATCCGGACGACGAGGCGCTGCAGAAGCTGCTGGCCGCCTCGCAGCGCGTGGCGGACGGCGCTTCGCAGACGCAGCAGGGCGCGGCGTCGGTGGCGGGCGGCGCGTCGCAGCTGGCTGCGGGGCAGCAGCAGCTGGCGGACGGCGCGTCCCGGCTGCATAGCGGTACGACGACGCTGCGCCAGGGGCTCGGCCAATTCGGCGCGAAGCTGGCAGAGGCGGAGACGGGCGCGTCGCAGCTGGCGGCGGGCGCGGGCCAGCTGGCCGCCGGCGCCGGTACGCTCGCGAGCGGCATCCGGGATGCCGGCGCAGGCGCGGGCACGGTTGGCAGCGGCGCGTCGCAGCTGGCGGACGGCTCCGTCAAGCTGCAGGACGGCCTGCGGCAGCTGGAGAGCGGGTCGAGCGAGCTTGGCGCGAAGCTGCACGACGCCTCCAAGGAAGCGGCCGGCGTCAAGAGCGGCGACGGTCAGACGGAGATGTTCGCCGATCCGATCGCCGTCTCCGAGCACAAGCTGGCGGACGTGCCGAACTACGGCACGGGCATGGCGCCGTATTTTCTGGCGCTCGGCCTCTATGTCGGCGTGCTGATGTCCACCGTCATCCTGCCGCTGCGCGACGCGGCCGGCAAGGTGAGGAGCGGCTGGAGCTGGTATCTGTCCAAGCTGCTGCTGTTCGCGCCGGTCGTGCTGCTGCAGGTGGCGCTGGCCGACACGGTGCTGCTCTACGGCATCGGACTCAAGGTGCCTGACGTCGCGGCCTTCTACGGCATCAGCGCGGTCATCGCCCTGACGTTTATGACGATCGTACAGTTCCTCGTGTCGCTGGCCGACACGGTCGGCCGCTTCGTGGCGGTCGTGCTGCTCACGCTGCAGCTGGCCTCAAGCGAGGGCACGTATCCGAAGGAGCTGCTGCCGCACTGGCTGCAGGTGATCGGCGACTGGATGCCGATGACCCATGCGATCGAGGCGCTGCGTCTGGCGCTGGCCGGACGGTCGGTGTCCCTGATCGGCGAGCAGCTGCTCGATCTGGCTGCGTTCGCGGTTGTCTTCATCGCGCTGACGCTGGCATTGTTCGCGGTTCGCAGCCGCAAGATCAAGCCGATCCAATCGCAGCTGGGCACGCTGCAGGCGTAAACCGCGGCGACTTGAGCGACATTGCCGGCGGCCTTCGGGCCGCTCGGGGTGTCGCTCTTTTGCTTGTCGTCAGGACAATGCATATATTTTGAGCCGCAATTTGCGACTAATGTCCCGATTATTCGCGATTTTATTCATTTTCGAAGGACATGCGCCGTTAAAGAGAATAAGGACTGACCATTGGCAAGCTAGAACAACGACATGGGAGGAATTCACACAAGATGATGAAATTTGACAGACCGCCCGAGCGCCGCAGCGGATGGCTGCCGCGAGTGACGGCGGCTTGGCTGGCGGTGCTGCTGGTCGCGGGATTGCTCGGGTCGGCGGGAGCCGCCATGGCCGCTACGACGATCACTTCGGTGAAGTTGGATGAGCTGAGCGCCAGCGAGAAGACGATCTATGTCGACGACGGCTCGCTGAGCCTGCTGCTGTGGGCGACGACGACGGACAGCTCCACCGGCGGCAGCTCGACGACCAATGTGACGAACGATGCCACTTGGGTATCGTCGAACTCGGCCGTGACCGTCTCGAAGGGCGTCGTGACGGCGACCGGCGAGGCTTCGAACGTCGTCGTCACCGGCAAGTATCAAGGCTACTCGGCCAGCGTGACGCTGAACGCCAAGTATCACTATTCCGAACTGAAGCTCAAGGTCAAGGGCGCGTCTGCGGACGCTGCGGACAAGCTGGACGTCAAGATGGGTCAGGACGTCGACCTTCAGGCGTTCGGCATCAACGGCAGCGATCGCACCGAACTGACCGACAAAGCGACCTGGACATCCTCGGATTCGTCCGTCGTCAGCGTATCCGCAGGCAAACTGACGGTGAATGCGGCCGGCAAGGCGACGATCACCGCGAAGTATCAGGGCCGCACGGATACGCTCGCTCTCACGGTGGCTTCGCCCTACAAGTCGATGTCGATCGTGGATGCGGAGGAAGCGAACAAAGGTCCGTTTGAAATGCAGGTCGGCGAAGATCCCAAGCCGCTCGTCGCAAACGTGCTGCCCACTAACGGAGAGAGCGTGTCCGTAACGGACGATGCGACCTGGAAGAGCAGCAACGAGGCGGTGGCCAAGGTCGACGAGCACGGCGTCATCACGCCGCTCGCGGCAGGGACGGCGACGATCACCGCGAGTTATCTCGGTGTCAGCGCGACCGCGATCGTGGCGGTGCGCACGCCGTTCGAAGCGTTGATCTTCACGCCGAGCGCCGCGCAGCATCTGTCATTGTCCGGCGGCCCGCTGACGATCACCGCCAAGGCGGTTAACGGCGCGAGCAAGGTGCTCGATCTGCAGGATGCCGTATGGGAATCTACGAATTTGAACGTGATCTCCGTGAACGGCAGCGGCAACAGTGCGACGATCACGCCGTGGGGCAAGGGGACGGCAACGGTCAAGCTGACCTACAAAGGCGTATCCAAGGAGCTGTCCGTGACGGTCTATCCGACCGTGAGCAAAATCGAGCTCGCCAAGGACAAGATGGACGTATTCGTGGACGACACCGGGGACCTGCCGCAGGTCAAAGGCACGGCGCTGGACGAATCGACGGTCGACGTATCCAAGCTGGCCAAGTGGACTTCCTCCGACACGTCGGTAATCAACATCGACGCAGACGGCAAGTGGACGGCGCTCAAGACCGGCAAGGCAACGCTGACCGCGACGGTATCGAAGGGCTCCGGTTCTACCGCCACGGATACTGTTGAAGTCACGGTCAGCAAAAAGGTGCTGACGCTGCTGCCCGATCAGGACAACATCAGCCTCATCATCGGGCAGACGGTCGCGCTGCCGAAGGTGACGGCGGTCTATGAAGACGGCGAAGAGGCGAACGATATCGGTGCCGATATCGTATGGAAGTCGGCTTCGACCAGCCTGATCGTCAAGGATGCGAACATGAAGGGACTGCTCGCGGTCAAGACGACGCTGACGGGTACCTACCTGAACAAGACCGTGAAGGTCACGGTTACCGTCGAAGAAGAATACACAAGCTATCAGATCGAGCCTGCTGCGCTGTCGCTCACCCTGAACAAGTCGCAGAGCATCAAGGTGACGGGCAAGACCAAGAGCGGCAAACTCGTCAACCTGAGCTCGCGCCTGACCTGGACCTCGGCGGACGAGTCGATCGTCACCGTGAAGGGCAGCTCCGCGAAGTCCCTCGCCGAGGGCTCGACCAAGCTCACCGCGTCTTACCAGGGCAAGACGCTGACCGTGCCCGCGACCGTGAAGGCCAAGCTGACCAAGCTGACGGTATCCGACAGCGCGCTCGATCTGGCCGTCGGCGCCGCGGATTCGGTGAAGGTGACGGCGATCTACGAGAACGGCCGCACGCTGGATGCCACCGCCTACTCCGCATGGACGGCTTCGTCCACGAAGGTCGCCAAGGTGTCCGGCGGCGTCGTAACCGCCGTCGGCAAAGGCAGCGTCACCGTCAAAGCGTCCTACGGCGGCAAGACGGTCAATGTGCGCGTCAAAGTAAAGTAACACAGTCGCTTCTTTATTTAAGCCGTCAGGCGTCCATCAGGACGTCTGGCGGCTTTTGTGCGGCTGCGCCCATAATCGCACCGACGACACTCCGATCTATACATCCGCGCTACCTTGCACATTCGCACATCCGCACATCCGCACTTCCTCGCCACTTCGCCGCCCCTTCGAGCCCCTCGCAGCCACCCCATTTTGTGCGGTTCCGCTGCCCAAGTCTCGCCAACTTCACACGTTTCCCCGCCGATCCCCCCTGCACCGCCCGGCCCGCTGTTCTCCGCAAGCTTCTGCATAGTCACGCGGACTGAATGGCAACCTTTGTACATGCAGGCTTGAGTGGGTATTCGCGCGAATCGGGGAGAAGGCTTACCAGCGCAAAAAAAGGCCCGCGAACGGGTCGCGGGCTTGTCGGCGGGACAGCGGTTTATGAATTGATGAATGCAGTATGCAGCTTCGCTTGGTAGGCGACCTGGTAGTCGAGGCCTTCCGTGATGGCGGCGAGCGGTACGTAGGTTTTGTTTTCTTTGCCGACCTTCTGGAGGTAGGCGGGCACGTTCAGCGTACGGGCCACGCCGTTCACCAGGATTGTCTTGGCGCCGATTGTGAGCTTGACTTCGCGGCCGTTCTGCTTGAAGACGGCTGTCTTGGTCTTGTTGTCCCACTTGAGCTCGGCGCCGGTCGCGGCGGCGACGTCGCTGAGGGCGAGGAAGGTCGTGTTGCTCTTGAGCTGCGGCTTGTTCGCCGTCGCGAGCAGCTTGCCCTTGATGTAGACGGCCGGCGCGGGATTCGCGGCTTTGTCCGAGGGGGCGATCTCGGTGTAAGCGGGCCAGATCGGCGCCGCGAACGCGCGAGCGATCTGCTCGTAGCCCGCCTGGGTCGGGTGGATATCGATGATCCCGAACAGCGGGCTGAAATGGCTGTACAGCACTTCCTGACCTCTGAACACGCTGCCGACATGGGCGACGTCCACCTGCACGCCTTCGGCTGCGAGCTTCGTCTGAATATCGTCCAGCCGGGCGCTGAGCTTGTCGATGGCGGCATTCAGCGCCTTGTACATCGTATCGCCTGCGATCTTGGACACGGGCGAGTATTGGTCGGCCACTTCGATGCGGGCTTGCGGGGCCAGCGTGTGCAGCGTGCGCAGGTTGGCTTGCAGTTGTTCTGCATAAATATTCAATTTATCGTCAAATGCGGCTTCGAAGGCGGAGAGCGCGTCTCCGTTCGCTTCGCCCGTCAGCCCGCGCACGAGAGCGGCGAAGTCGTTGCCGCCGATGGACAGCGTCACGAGGTCGGCGTCGGCCAGGCTGTCGCGAATCTCGGGCGCTCTGGCCGCGACCGAGTCGGCCTGCGCCTTGGCGTCGGCTGCGTATGCGGAATAGTCCTGCAGCTCGTCTGCCGTCAGCTTTGTTCCGGTGGTCGCGCCTTCGAGCAGCTTCGTGAGACCCGCGCTCTGCAGGCCCAGCGCCCCATAGTTGTCGAGCCGGGCGCGGCCGCCCAGCAGCGCGTTCACATACAATCTGTCGGCATAGCCGTAGATGTCGGCGGCGCGCGTGACGCCCGGCTCGTAGCCGAGGCTGATCGAGTCGCCGAGCGCGACAATTCTGAATTCGTCGTGGGCCGCTGCGGCCGTCTGCTGCGCCGTATCGGCCGCACTCGCTGCAGTCGCGGCGGGCAGGACGCCGATCGCGATTCCGAGCAAGATGGCCGCCGGGCGGCGTCCGTGATGAATGGACATCGAATTCTCCTCTCGAAGGCAGGTCAGGCTGCGGGAATCAGCCAAGCATTGATTATCGCCTTCATAAAAATATTAAATTGCCATAGCTTGCGCGCTAATGTTAAAATAGCATAACAATAAACATGTATATTTATAAGCTTTACACGAATTTTCGAAGCAAATTCCGAACGATCTCCCGTTCCCTCGCCGTTTTCCTTCGATTATTCGGGCGTTACTGCGTTGCCATTCATATTGTAGCAGAAAATATGATTCCGCGCGCCGCTCGCCTGCCGTCTGCCGTCCCTTTTTTCCGACCGGCCTGACACCGGCGAATCTTTGACAGTCGACACCCCATTTTTCCTATAGAAAGGTTGCGCTTCATCATGACACAATTCGTGAATGGGTTGCCCCCGAAGCAGGGGTTGTACGATCCGCAATACGAGCGGGATGCCTGCGGAATGGGGTTCGTCGCCCACATCAAGGGCCGGAAGTCACATGACATCGTCGAGCAAGCCTTGAGCCTGCTCATCAACATGGAGCATCGCGGCGGCCAGGGCAGCGAGCCGAATTCCGGCGACGGCGCGGGCATTCTGCTGCAGATTCCGCATGATTTCTTCGCGCGGGAGACGGGTGCGCTCGGATTTGCGCTGCCGGAGGCGGGGCAGTATGCGGTCGGCATGGTATTCCTGACGCAGGACGCTTCCCGCCGCGCCGAGCACGAAGCGCTGCTCGCGGACATCGCCGCCGAAGAAGGCCTGTCCATCCTCGGCTGGCGCACGGTGCCGACGGACGACAGCACGCTCGGCATCTCGGCCAAGCGCGTCAAGCCATGCGTCCGCCAAGTGTTCATCGGACGCCCTGCCGCGCTCGCCGACGACCTGGCTTATGAGCGCAAGCTGTACGTGCTGCGCAAGCGCGCGGAGAAGGCGATCCGCTATTCCGGCATTCCGGACGGCGAGATTTTCTACGTGCCGAGTCTGTCTTCCAAGAAGATCATCTACAAGGGCATGCTCACGACGGAGCAGGTCGGCCATTTCTATACGGAGCTTCACGACCCTGCACTGGTGTCCGCGATCGCGCTCGTTCACTCGCGCTTCTCGACGAACACGTTCCCGAGCTGGGAGCGCGCGCATCCTTTCCACTATCTGATCCACAACGGCGAGATCAACACGCTGCGCGGCAACGAGAACTGGATGCACGCCCGCCAGACGCTGTTCGAATCCGAGCTGTTCGGCGCCGATCTGGACAAGGTCAAGCCGGTCATCAACCACGACGGCTCCGACACCGGCAAGTTCGACAATACGTTCGAGTTCATGTACCTGGCCGGCCGCCCGCTCGCGCACTGCGCGATGATGATGGTGCCCGAGCCTTGGCAGAACGACGAGCTGATGGACGACGACAAGCGCGCTTTCTACGAATATCACAGCACGCTTATGGAGCCGTGGGACGGTCCGGCCGCGATGGGCTTCACCGACGGCGTCCAGATCGGCGCTGTCCTCGACCGCAACGGCCTGCGTCCTGCGCGCTATTGCGTAACCAAGGACGATATCATCATCATGGCTTCCGAAGCGGGCGTCATCGAGATTCCGCAGGAAGAGATCGTGCTCAAGGACCGTCTGCGTCCGGGCCGCATGCTCATGGTCGACACCAAGGAAGGCCGCATCATCGCCGACGAGGAGCTCAAGAAGGCGATCGTATCCGAGCATCCGTACCGCGAGTGGCTCAACGAGCATCTCGTCGATCTCGAGGAGCTGCCCGATGCGCTTGAGCTGCCCGAGCTCGATCACGCGACGGTGCAGCTGCGCCAGCAGGCGTTCGGCTATTCGTTCGAAGACGTGCGCAAGATCATCGAGCCGATGGCGACCGCAGGCGTCGAGCCGCTCGCTTCGATGGGCTACGACGCGCCGCTCGCCGTGCTGTCGGATCGTCCGCAGCGCCTGTTCAACTACTTCAAGCAGCTGTTCGCGCAGGTGACGAACCCGCCGATCGACGCGATCCGCGAAGAGATTGTCACCTCGACGTACACGACGGTCGGTCCGGAGCGCAACCTGCTCAATCCCGAGCCCGAGAGCTGCCGCCACATCCGCCTCGTGTCGCCGATTCTGTCCAATGAGGACTTCGCGAAGCTCCGCCACGTCCACCGTCCGGGCTTCAAGTCGATCACGCTGCCGATCTTCTTCACGGCGAGCGAAGGCGAAGCCGGACTGAAGCGGGCGCTTGACGGCCTGTGCGAAGCGGTCGACCGCGTCATGAAGCACGGTCACAACATCCTGATTCTGTCCGACCGCGGCGTCGACGCGGACAATGCGGCGATCCCGTCGCTGCTGGCCGTATCGACGGTGCATCACCACCTGATCCGTCAGGGCACGCGGACCAAGGTCAGCATCCTGCTCGAGTCCGGCGAGCCGCGCGAGGTGCATCACTTCGCACTGCTGATCGGCTACGGCGTCAGCGCGGTCAATCCGTATCTGGCGTTCGAGACGCTCGACGACCTGATCCGCCAGGGCATGCTGCGCAACATCTCGCACGAGAAGGCGGTCAAGAACTACCTGAAGGCCGCGAACAAGGGCGTCGTGAAGGTGCTGTCCAAGATGGGCATCTCCACGATCCAGTCGTACCGCGGCGCGCAGATCTTCGAAGCGATCGGCCTGCGCGGCGATCTGATCGACCAGTACTTCACCTGGACGCCGTCCCGGATCGGGGGCGTCGGCCTCGAGACGATCGCGGCGGATACGCTCAAGGCGCATGCCCGCGCGTTCGCGATCCAAGAGGGCGCCGAGCGCGAGCTGGACTCCGGCGGCGACTATCAATGGCGCAAGGACGGCGAGGATCATCTTTTCAATCCGAAGACGATCCACACGCTGCAGATGGCGACGCGCTCCAACGACTACAAGCTGTACAAGAAGTTCGCCGCGCTCGTGCAGGGCGAGTACGAGGAGATCCGCACGCTGCGCTCGCTGCTCGACTTCAAGCTCGACCAGCCGCCGGTGCCGCTCGAGGAGGTCGAATCGGCCGAGTCGATCTTCAAGCGGTTCAAGTCCGGCGCGATGTCGTTCGGCTCGATCTCGAAGGAAGCGCATGAATCGCTGGCGATCGCGATGAACCGCATCGGCGGCAAGTCGAACTCCGGCGAGGGCGGCGAGGACCCGGCGCGCTTCATTCCGGATGCGAACGGCGATTCCCGCCGCAGCGCGATCAAGCAGGTCGCCTCGGGCCGCTTCGGCGTCACGAGCTACTACCTGTCCAACGCCGACGAGATCCAGATCAAGATGGCGCAGGGCGCGAAGCCGGGCGAAGGCGGACAGCTGATGGGCCGCAAGGTGTACCCGTGGGTCGCCGAGGTGCGCGGCACGACGCCGGGCGTCGGCCTCATCTCACCGCCGCCGCATCACGACATCTATTCGATCGAGGATCTGGCGGAGCTGATCCACGATCTGAAGAACGCGAACCCGAAGGCGCGCATCAACGTCAAGCTCGTCTCCGAGGTCGGCGTCGGCACGATCGCGGCGGGCGTCGCCAAGGGCCGCGCGGACGTCATCCTCGTCAGCGGCTATGACGGCGGCACCGGCGCTTCGCCGATCGGCTCGATCCGTCACGCCGGTCTGCCGTGGGAGCTCGGCCTGGCCGAGACGCATCAGACGCTCATCCTGAACAATCTGCGCGACCGTGTCGTCGTGGAGACGGACGGCAAGATGATGACCGGCCGCGACATCGCGATCGCCGCGCTGCTCGGCGCCGAGGAGTACGGCTTCTCTACCGCGCCGCTCGTCGTGCTCGGCTGCATCATGATGCGCGTCTGCCAGCTCGACACCTGTCCGGTCGGCGTCGCGACGCAGAATCCCGAGCTTCGCAAGAAGTTCATGGGCGATCCCGAATACGTCGTCAACTATATGCGTTTCCTCGCCGAGGATCTGCGCGAGATTATGGCTCAGCTGGGCTTCCGCACGATCGAGGAGATGGTCGGACGCACGGATCGTCTCGACACGAAGAAGGCAATCTCGCACTTCAAGGCGAAGGGCGTGAACCTGACCGACCTGCTGTACATGCCGGAACTGCCGGAAGGCTCGGCCCGCTTCAACCGCAAGTCGCAGAACCATGGCCTCGAGGAGTCGCTCGACATGCAGCATCTGCTGCAAGCGGCCCTGCCTGCGATCGAGAACGGCGAGCGCGTGCGCGGCACGTTCCCGATCAAGAATACGAACCGTGTCGTCGGCACGATCGTCGGCCATGAGGTGACGAGCCGTCACGGCAAGGCCGGACTGCCCGAGGACACGATCGCATTCCACTTCGTCGGCACGGCCGGCCAGAGCTTCGGCGCCTTCATCCCGAAGGGCATGACGCTGACGCTCGAGGGCGACGCCAACGACTACATCGGCAAGGGCCTGTCGGGCGGCAAGCTCGCGGTATTCCCGGCGCAGGCGGCGACCTTCAAGGCCGAGGACAACATCATCGCCGGCAACACGGCGCTGTATGGCGCCACGGGCGGCGAGGCGTACATTCGCGGCGTCGCGGGCGAGCGGTTCGCGGTGCGCAATAGCGGCGCGAGCGTCGTCGTTGAGGGCGTGGGCGACCACGGCTGCGAATATATGACGGGCGGCCGCGTCGTCGTCCTGGGCCGCACGGGCCGCAACTTCGCGGCCGGCATGTCCGGCGGCATCGCGTACGTCGTGGACTGGAACGGCGACTTCGTGAAGAAGTGCAACTTCGAGATGGTCAGTCTGGAGTCCCTCGAGGAAGAGCGCGAGATCGCCGAAGTCCGCAGTCTGATCGAGAACCATGTCCGCTATACGGACAGCGAGCTTGGCGAACGCGTCCTGCGCGATTGGGATTCGGTATTGCCGAAGATTGTGAAGGTCATCCCGAAGGATTACAAGCGGATGATGGAGCAGATCGAGAAGGTCAAGGCCCAGGGTCTAAGCGGCGAGCAAGCGCTGCTGGCCGCCTTCGAAGCCAACATGCGAGACTTGTCGCGTGTCGGCGGCAACTGACGATATTCGCGTTATGACGACAACGCCTGCTCCCGCAGACCGTGCGGAATCGGGCGAGATTTGAGAAAATGAACAAAAAAGACTGTCTATAACGAGGGGCGCTGCGATCCATTTTCGCAGCGTCCCGCTTTTTTTAATGGACTTTCGAAGCGTCTATTCCTGAACTGTCAGACGCTTCGGGGCTTGCGCCGGGCAAGCGGTCCTACGCCCGCAATCCCGCTTGCCGCGCGGTTTTACCGCCTCTTCCTTTGTCAGCTAAGCTCTCTCGGCATCCTCTCCCGCCTTGCAGATTGCGCCCTGCTTAACATCGCTGTATGGATTGCATAGACATCCCGCGTCCGCTGCGACTATCCGCATCTCAAAAAAAATTTGCCGACATACATTACTCGACACCCTCTGCAATTCTTGTCCGATATAATAAGGATTAGCTGATTTAGGTTTTATTTTCCAGAGAGGGGATTTTGGTGCGGAGATGGAGAGGGATCCACGCTTAGAATCGTCCGGGGAGAAAAGACCCGTAGAAATTGACATTTATAAAATTCTTACTCAGCTTGGCATCGACCCGAAACAATGGGAGGCATGCGAGAAAGAGAACAGCGCGAAATGAAAAGCTGTCATTTAAAGAGTTGAAGATTTGCACAATCGAAGATGCGAAGACAATCCCCCGTTCCGTCCCCAACGAAACGGGGGATTGTCATGTCAGCTTGTATTTAACATAAATAGATTGACATGATCGTCCTTGCGACGATACAATTAGTATCATTAGCTAAATATGATACAGATAGAAACATTCATGAAACGGTTTGGGGGAGATGGCACGGTGAGCGCGATCGCAGGTGTTCTGCAATACGGCGGCGGCGAAGAGACGCGCAGCGTATACCATCAAGGCTTAACCATGATGTCCGCCCTGGCGGAATTCCCCGCCGACGACATCCGCACATGGAGCAACCGGGACTTGTTCCTGGGCTGTCACGCGCAATGGGTCACGCCGGAATCGGTCCGTGAGGCGCTCCCTTATTATGAAGAAAAGCAGGGGCTGGCCATTACTGCGGATGTCATTCTGGACAACCGGGAGGAGCTGGCTGCGAAGCTGGGAATCCGGACGGCCGATCTCGGCGGATATCCCGACAGCCGTCTGCTCCTGCTGGCGTATACCCGGTGGGGCGTGCAGATGCCGAAGCAATTGATCGGCGACTTCGCCTTCATGATCTGGGACGAGCGGGAACGCCGATTGTTCGGCGCAAGAGACTTTTCGGGCAATCGCACGCTTTATTACGACGATACCGGCGAACGCTTCGCCTTTTGCACCTTGATCCGCCCGCTGCTATGTCTGCCGGGAGCACGAACGGATCTCAACGAAGCATGGGTGGCTGAATATATCGGCAGCCCGTCCAGACTGGAGACCATCGACGCAGGGTCTACCGTATACCGTCGGATCAGGCAGGTGCCGCCTTCCCATGCCATTACGGTTCACAATGGCCGGGTTCATCTCACAAGGTATGCGTCGCCGGAGCCTTCAAGACCGCTGAAGCTGTCATCCGACCGAGAGTACGAGGAAGCTTTTCTCGACGTATTCTCGCAGGCGGTCAGGTCGAGGCTGCGTACCTGCAAGCAAGTCGGCTCGTTCCTAAGCGGTGGGCTCGATTCGGGCGCGGTCGTCAGTCTTGCCGCCCGCGAGCTGGGGCGAGAGGGCAAGATATTGCATACATACAGTTCGATCCCGCTCGCATCCGAGGGCGGCTGGACCTCCAAGACCAGGCTGGCCGACGAACGCCCGATGATCCGGCAGACGGTGGAGCATGTCGGCAACATACGTGACCGGTATTTGCGGTTCGAGGACCGCAGCCCGCTCAGCGAGATGGACGGCTGGCTGGATACGATGGAGATGCCTTACAAATTCATCGAAAATTCGTATTGGTTCGGCGGCATATTCGAGCAGGCGCGCGCAGACGGCGTCGGCGTCCTGCTCAACGGGGCTCGCGGGAACTATACCGTCTCCTTCGGTCCCGCGATCGAGTATTATGCGAAGCTGTTCAAGCAGCTTCGGTGGGCGAGACTGTATCGGGAGATGTACCGCTACAGCCGCTTCAAGGGAACGAGCCGGAAAAACATAGCGCGCCGCATCCGGGACCAGCTGCTGCCGTCTTCGGTATACGCGGGCGAGAGGAGCGAGCTGACGCGTCTGATTGCACCGGGACTCGCGGAGCGGACCGGCTTGTTCGATCGGCTCCGGGATGCCGGCGTCGACCTCTCCGGCCGCGCGATCCCGGATATGATCGCAGCGCGGGCAGCGCAGTTCGAGCAGGTCCATCACTGGACGAACAGCGGGACGAGCGGTACGAAGCTGTCGCTCCGGCACGGCGTATGGTACAGGGATCCGACCAACGATCTGCGGGTCGTCCGCTTCTGCCTGTCGGTGCCGCTCGACCAATATGTGCGGGACGGCATGGATCGCGCGCTGATCCGCCGGGCGACGGCCGGACTGCTCCCGGATTCGGTGAGGCTGAACGGGAGGACGCGCGGCATCCAGGGAGCGGACGGAATCGCGCGTCTGACTGCGGCATGGCCTGCGTTTATCGGAGAGCTGGAGCGTGCGGCAGCCGGCGGGGAGCTGGCGGAGTGGATCCATATGCCCGTGCTGCGCGAGACGATCGCCAGGTACAAGGACATACCCGGTCCCCAAGCGATTTATGAACCGGGATTCACGCTGCTGATGCGCAGCTTAATTCTCGGTCGGTTCATCGGTCGATTGAAGGGAGGTGAGACGAATGAACAAGGAATGGAAGCAGCCCTCATTGGAAGTGCTTGAAGTCAATCAAACGTTCGCCGGTCCTGGCGTGACGATTCCGGACTCTCTTGATCCGGACGAAGCGACTCAGCACCATAGCTAAAACATGCAAGGCCCTATACGCTGCGTATTAGGGCCTTTTTATATCTATCGGGCACGGGAGTGATACGGATGGCGACGAGCATTCTTAACAAGCAGCATTACCGGGCTTTTGGTTTGCGTATTCATAGCGACATTGAATTCCCCGAGCTGCCGGCATGGGAAAATGGGATGCAGGAGACGGTGGCGGATGAGGTGGTCGTCCGGTTCGCGTATTTGGCGGATGAATGGGCCGAGTGGACCCGTCAGGGCGGTATCTGGCGGGCGGATGCCAAGCGGTTCATGTTCCGGATCGCGGGCGCCGCAATCTTCGAGATACGGGACGGCGCGGTCATCGAAGTCTGCCCCGAGCCGAATGCGGATCCGGACGAGCTGCGTCTGTTCGTGCTCGGCTCCTGCATGGGCGCCGTCTTGATGCAGCGCGGGCTGCTGCCGCTCCATGGCAGCGCCGTCGTTATCGACGGACGCGCATACGGCATCGTCGGCGAATCCGGCGCGGGCAAGTCGACGCTGGCCGCGGCCTTCCTGCAGGCAGGCTACCGGCTCGCGAGCGACGATGTGATCGCACTGAAGTTCGAGCCAGGCTCGGACAGGCCGCTCGTCATTCCCTCCTATCCGCAGCAGAAGCTGTGGCAGCAGAGCCTCGACGGCTTCGGCATGCCGTCCGACAGGCTGCGGCCGATCTTCAAGCGGGAGACCAAGTTCGCCGTGCCTGTGAACGAAAGTTATGATGATCGGCCGCTTCCGCTGTCCGGATTATTCGTGCTGTCAAAAACGGAAGAAATCGAACCGATCTTGTCTTCTGTATCGAAGCTAAGCAGTCTCCCATTGCTGCGAAGTCATACGTATCGTCAATTTTGGCTCGACCGGATGGGATTGACAACTTGGCATTTCCAGATGACGGCGTCAACCGCCGCTCATGTAGATATTTATCGGTTACAGCGCCCGAGCAGCGGATTTACGGCGGATAAAATGGTTCAAAAAATCCTAAATACTATATTGAAGGAAGGTTAAAGTCGATGACGCTCGAAACTCATTTCCCACCACATGCCGTGATCAGCCAGGTCCCAGGTAATATTGTGAGTGACATGGCAGGCGAAAAGGTAATGCTTAGCGTTCAAAAAGGAAATTATTATAATTTGGGCGAAGTGGGAGGGAGGATTTGGGAATTAATCAATAAACCGCAAACAGCAGAAGCGATCGTCGATCATCTGCTGGAGGAGTATGCTGTTGAACGTTCGGTCTGTCAGGCTCAAGTTCAATTGTTCCTGGAGCAGTTAGTCCGACAACAGCTAATTACGATAGACAGCGCCAGTGTTCAGAATATGGGATAGAACTGCCCTCCAAGATACAGACCCCGCAAGCAGGCAAGTAGAATAAGCCTCCTTGCGGGGGGAGCGTGGGACCCAACTTTATTATTGCGACGCCCTTTGGGCCCGAATAAAGTGGATGAATGTGAGCGCTTCTTCCTTCGATAACTTCCGCCCGTCGACCGTTAGCGCGAACGATTCCAGTAATTTTTCGGCATCGGTCAACTCCAATTGCTCGCTAAATCGTCTGACGTTGTCGTCCAGCGTCATCTGAGGATGCTGTGTTCTGCCTACGATATAGTCGATGGACACATGGAATAAATCCGCCAGCTTCGTCAACATTTCCGTGTCCGGCTCGCGCCGGTTTTTTTCGTAGTGGGAGAGAGCGGCTCTAGTAATCCCCAAGGAAGACGATAGCTCTTCCTGCGTCCAGCCGGATTGATCGCGAAGAAAGGCGATACGGCTGCCTATACTCATCTCAATTCCCCCCTCTAAGCGTGTTAACTTCATGATAAACTTTTGGCGATACATATGCACCAGTTGATACAAAATGTCGCAAAAGTATTGAAGACACCTAATATCAATTATAGACATCTTTCGTACGCATCATTCCCAAACAAGTAAGACTATTGACATAGATACAATTTGTATATATGCTGAAATCAAAATAGATACAAAAAGTATCGAAAATAGTAGAATAAAGGCCTTCTTCCGCCGTTTGGCCAGGCCCTTGTTCTACGTGCGAAGGGTGAAAACATGATCGATACGCATAGTCATATTCTACCCTACTGCGACGACGGGGCCGGTAATTGGCGCCAGGCCGAGCAAATGGCAAGGCAAGCTGCCGCACAAGGAGTCAAGATCATCGTTGCGACTCCCCATCATCGTAAAGGCATATTTTTAAACCGTCCGTCGCATATTCAATCGTTGGTGACCCGACTTAATAAACAGCTTAGTGATGCGAAGATCCCGATACACATCTGCACCGGTCAGGAATACCATATGACCTCAATGATCATGGCGGATCTTGCCAGCGGCGAGATTCAAAGTGTCGAGCGAACGAAGTATATTCTTGTCGAGCTTTCCTCCCGTAATCTCCCGAAACTTGTACTGCCTTATTTGCGTGTTTTAAAAAGTAGAGGACTGATTCCGATCATTGTGCATCCAGAAAGATACGAGCCGGTTATTGAGAATCTCTCTTTGCTTTCCGGTTGGCTCAGAGAAGGAGCCTTTTTTCAATTAACGGCTGGATCGTTGACAGGGCAATTCGGACCGGCTGTTCAACGAACAGCGTACACAATTGCTGAATATAATTTGGCTCATCTGCTGGCATCGGACGCCCACGATACAAGTCAGAGAAGCAATCGACTCGGTCAAGCATATGAGATGTTGGAAAAAGAATTTGGCCGGGAACTCTCCGATAGGTTGAAAAATAATGCAAGTCTCCTGCTACAGAACCAGCCCCTTCTTATCGGAGTACCTAAACGGCTCTATCGAGCTAAGTGGTACGAATTTTCCTTCATTAAATAGGTGAATCGCTTTCATTGCGAAAAATAAATGGCTACGACAAATTGTATGAAAAAGTCATTGACACGATACGGAATGTAACTTAAAGTAAGGGCATGAACTGATACGAAATGTATCAAATATGGTGATCTAAGCTCAACGTATTGGAGGAATGAATAGTGGGACTCAAGGAATACTTGCAAGTCATACGAAAACGTTGGTGGCTCGTTGCTCTGGTCATCGTGGTCATTACGGTGCTAGCAGGTATCAAGGGCTATCTGCTTACGACGTCGCTTTATGAAGCGAATGCCAAGGTCATTGTGAATCAAACCTCTCAGGCAAATGGGGCCGCCACTGTCAACTACAGCGATGTACAAACGAACATTATGCTCATTAACTCCTACAAGGAAATTATCCGTTCATCCGCAATCCTGAACAAAGTAGCCGAACAATATCCGGACTTTAACGTAACCCCGGCCGAGATGGCCGGTAAAATATCCGTAACCGCGGCTAACCAGTCCCAAGTAATGAACATCTCTTATGTCGATACCTCGTATAAAAACGCAGCAAAAATCGTCAATGCTATCACAAATGTTTTCAAGCAGCAAATCCCCTCGATCATGAAAGTCGATAACATCACGGTGCTCAACGAAGCGAATTCCGAAGCTGCCGGCAGTCCGATTAATACGAATCCCGTGTTCACCATTATTATTGGGTTCGTCCTGAGCATCCTGCTGTCGCTGGGTCTCGTGTTTTTGCTCGATTATTTCGATCATACGTTCAAGTCCGGCGAGGAATTGGAGAGTGAGCTCGCTCTGCCGATACTTGCGAGTATTGCGGAAATTCGTAAATCCGATCGGAAAAGACAAAAGCTATCCAAAAAACAAAAGGTAGGAGAAGGAACCTATGCGACACCGGTCAACTAGCAAAAACAACCTCATCTCATTGCTCAACCCTTCGTCGCCCGTTTCTGAGGTTTACAAAACTTTACGCACGAATATCCAATTCTCCTCCATAGATACTCAGCATCAGGTCATTATGGTGACCTCCTCGGTCAAAGGGGAAGGCAAGACGACGACTATAAGCAATCTGGCTGTCGCCTACGCGCAAGAAGGCAAAAAGGTTCTTCTCATCGATTGCGACTTACGTTCCCCTTCCATACATGAAGTCTTTTCTCAGGTAAACCATGCCGGTCTCTCCAGCATCCTGGCGGGCCAGCATCCGTGGCAGGAGATCGTGCGTGATACAGCGGCCGACACACTCTCTCTTTTGACAAGCGGACCCATCCCACCGAATCCGGCAGAGATGTTAAGCTCCAAGCGAATGCATGACCTTATCGATGAGTTGAGGAATCACTATGACGTTATTTTTCTCGATGCTCCGCCGGTATTGGCAGTTACAGACAGTTTAGTCCTCAACGGTTTGTGCGACGGTGTCGTTCTGGTTGTACTCGCCGGCAAGGTCGACAAAAACCTGGTAAAAAAGACCGCAGCCAGTCTGTCTCATGTGAATGCGCGTCTGATCGGTACTGTGCTTAATCGTATCAACCGCAGAGAGCGCGGGGCTGTATTTACCTATTACTAAAAAGCATGCTTAACGCTTAGGTTATGCCTACTGCACCTTTATCACTGTAGGCACTCGGTCGCGCTGTGGGTCTTAGACCTTAGACGTTCATCGTCGAGGGTGCGATGTGAGGAGGGGTTTGATGCCCTATTTCTGAAAAAACGAGCTACGTTTTTTATAATTGCGACGTTGTTTATAGAAAGCGTAGCTCGCTTTTTTAGAAAAAGCAAAATGAGCAATGATAGAGAAAACCATGGAGAGGAAGTGAGTGGATGAAGCGAGTTCGTAAAGCCATCATTCCGGCGGCGGGCCTCGGAACACGATTTTTGCCGGCCACCAAGGCTATGCCAAAGGAGATGTTGCCGATTGTCGACAAGCCCACCATCCAGTATATCGTTGAGGAAGCGATCGAATCCGGCATTGAAGATATCATCATCGTGACCGGGAAAGGCAAGCGAGCCATAGAGGATCACTTCGACAATGCCTTTGAGCTTGAACATACGCTAAATGAGAAGGGGAAACACGAACTGCTCCGAGAAGTACGCAAGTCTGCTAATGTTGATATTCATTATATTCGGCAAAAGGAAGCCAAAGGCCTCGGTCATGCGGTATGGTGCGCTCGTAAATTCATCGGTGACGAACCTTTTGCAATACTGCTGGGCGACGACATCGTGCAGGCAGAGGTGCCCTGTACGAAGCAACTGATACGGCAGTATGAACTGGTGCAGAAATCGATCATCGGCGTTCAAGGCGTTCCAATCAATGAAACGTCGAGATACGGGATCGTTGATCCGATTGTGTCGGAAGGCCGCCTGTACTATGTCAATAAACTCGTAGAGAAACCGGCAATCGGCCATGCACCGTCTAATTTGGCCATATTGGGTCGGTATGTTTTAACGCCGGAAATATTTGATTGCCTTGAGGAACAAGAAGCCGGCGCTGGCGGAGAAATACAACTTACGGACGCGATAGAAAAGTTGAATCAGAAACAAGGCGTTTGTGCGTATGACTTTGAAGGTGTCAGATACGATGTTGGAGAGAAGCTTGGGTTTATTTTGACAACCCTCGATTTTGCTATTCGTCATACAGAGCTTAAACAGCAGCTTATCTCAGCTATGGAAGAAATGCTCGAACGCGAGCGTAAAAAGCTGCTGATGCTCTCCGCAGACTGACTCATTGCAAAAGGAAATAGAAATAGCAAGCTGAGATGGAGGCTCGTCATGGGGCTCAAAGGACCTTTGCTGACGCTGCAAAAATACTTTTGGTTCATGCTTGCAGTTGTGACGATTGCAAGCTCATGGTCAGCATATAGAAGCTACACCTCCTATACGCCGTTGTATAGGACATCGGCCCAAATATTGATTAATTCCAACCAGTCCATCAACGGTTTAAACAAAATCGATCTTTACAATTTAAGTGCAAGTCTTCTTTTAATGAACTCGTATAAAGAAATCATATTATCGGAAACGATTCTTCAAAAGGTTATTAAGCTAAATCCCGATTTAAATATGAATATAAAACAGTTTAAGCGTCATCTGTCGGTTAGTTCACAGCCGGATTCTCAGGTTATGACGATTATGGCAGTTCATCAAGACCCGAATGTTGCCGCCAAGCTATGCAACGATATTGCGAAAACGTTCCAACAGAATATTCGGAATATTATGAACACAAATGATGGTTTTACCTTGTTAACGACCGAAGATCATGGTTATACGGTGGTCAATATTGCTGCAAGCCCTTATCTTAATGTGATGCTGGCGTTTCTATTGAGCAGCACGATCACGGTAGGACTCGTACTGCTCAAGTATTTCCTGGACAATTCCATCAGAAACGAAGCGGACTTGTCGGGGACGCTTGGTTTAAATGTTCTTGGCGCAATACCTGATATTCGGGCAAGCGGTCGTCGTTGATAAAACTTGAGGTCAACGGTACCGATGCATAACGAACTTGAGATCGGAGAAGTTGTATGAAAAGCTCAACATTGCGCGCGAGCCTATCTTGGAGCTTGGCTGGAAACGTATATTACGCTGCAACACAGTGGCTTATGCTGGTTATCATTGCCAAATGGGGATCGACTTCTATGGTCGGCCAATTTTCTTTATGCTTGGCGGTGGTTACGCCGATTATGACCCTGACGAACCTTCAACTCAGGGTCGTACAGGCGACGGATACACAAAATCAATATGCTTTTCGCGATATGATGGGACTACGATTGCTCTCTATTGTTGTGGCTGCTATTTTGGCTGAAGGAGCCGTATTAATTTTTCATTACGATCGGGATACGACTGTTTTACTCTGGTTGGTATGGCTAGCCAAGGCGGTCGAGGGTGCGAGTGATGTTAGTCAAGGCGTATTTCAAAAATACGACCGAATGAAACTGGTCGCCATGTCCAAAATAGTAAAAGGAACGCTAGTTGTGCCGGCTTTTATCTTTGCGCTTGTCTTGTACAAAAATTTAATCTTTGCAGCAGTAGGTTGGGGGCTGATGTGGTTCATCTCGTTCCTGGCGTTCGACTTGCCCATGACGAAGAAATACGAGACGTTGCGACTTCGGATCCAGCTTAAATCCAGTTATCGTTTGATGAAAATATGCCTTCCCTTGGGTATTGTTTTCATGCTTACATCATTAAACACCAACATACCCAGACTATTTATTGAAAAGTCTTCTGGTGTGGAGCAGCTGGGCATTTTCTCTGCGCTTACTTATCTGCTTGTTGCCGGCAGTACGATCGTCTCGGCGCTCGGGCAGGCAGCCACCAACAGATTGGCTGTTTGCCTTGACCGACATGATTACAATCGTTTTTATCGATTAATCTTTAAATTAATGGCAATGGGCTTCGCGCTCGGTCTGGCTGGCATTGCGGCCTCGGTTTTTGGGGGAGAGCATATTCTTTCGATTTTGTACACTGACGAATATGCGCATTATTCTGATGTGTTCATCATTGTAACGATTGCCGGGCTTATTGATTATATTGCTGTTTTCACCGGTTACGGCCTTTCGGCCACAAAACGCTTCGGTGTACAGCCCTATTTAGGTCTGTTATGGACGATCGCGATCATAGCTGCATGTGGATTTATGATTCCGCTGTTTGGCATCCTCGGTGCCGCTTATTCGCTCGCAATCTCAAGTCTGGTTAGATTGGCTGCTCAGTGGCTCGCGCTGCGCGCTATAACTAGAAAAATGCAAGTCAATTATGACAAGAAGCTGGTGAATGTTCATGAAGCTATTGTTTGACCTGATAGCTACTCAGCCCTGTGGAGAATCCAAGTACCATGGGGGTGGAGAATATGCCAAGATCATTTTTAAGTTCATCGTGAACAAAGGATATGCATCCCAGCTATCATGCTTTTATGATCCGGAGCTGGAACTGGATGAGGAGATTCGTATTCTTTTGCAAACGAATCAAATTGAACTATTTTCCGTAAAGTCGCATAAAGAAATATCGGATTTATTGAACAGTGGCTATTATCATACGTTTTACAGCGCATTGCCTTATCACTATCACGATCTGAATATACGTAAGCCGGGTCCGAAACTGATCTATACGATCCATGGACTAAGACAGCTAGAGCAGCCTACGGATCGTTACGAAATCAAATTCAGGCAAGGTGTCCGCGAGAAGTTAAAATATGTCGTCAAAAATATGTTTAAGGACAGATTTGTTCGGCATAAAAAAAATCAAATCGAGAAAATACTGTACACGGATGCCGATCTTGAAGTTGTGGTTCCTTCCAGTCACACTAAATTCAGTCTCCTGAATTATTTCCCTCGTTTGAATCCGGATCTCCTTAAAGTGATGTATAGCCCGCGAAATACGGATATTGATAGCATAGAATATGATTTAGTACAGCACGGTTTGACGCCTGGGAAGTACTTTTTAATCATAAGTGGAAATCGGTGGTTAAAAAACGGGTTTCGTGCAGTTAAAGCGTTAGACAAAATTTACGACGATTTTGATACAGATATTAAGACGGTCGTGCTGGGCGTCAAAGATTCCAAGCGATTTTACAAATTCATTCGAAATCCGGACCAATTCGTTTTCCTCGACTATATCAGTTCGGGTGAACTCGATTATTTTTA
The DNA here is from genome assembly GCF_037963805.1 of Cohnella sp. 56. Lineage (NCBI taxonomy): Bacteria > Bacillati > Bacillota > Bacilli > Caryophanales > Paenibacillaceae > Cohnella > Cohnella sp. 56. Next base: position 131,383 of record NZ_JAZDQE010000008.1, read on the forward strand.
TCGCAGCGCTTTTTGCTTCATATATCCGACATTAAACGAAGGTTTCGGATATCCACCGCTTGAGAGCATGCGATATGGTGTTCCTGTCATAGCTTCGTCGATTACGTCCGTGCCGGAAGTTTGCGGAGACGGCGTTATGTACTTCAATCCGTTCAGTATTGAAGAATTGAAAACTCGGATTTTAAGTATGATGTTGGATGCTCCTCAAAGAGAAGCGCTGATTAATCGGGCCAGGAGGGTTTATGATGCTGTTTCTCGGCGGCAAGATCAAGATCTCGATCAATTGACCGCCATATTATGGCAGGCGCAGAGAACTGATAATCTTTATTACGCAAATTCTTCAAACTACTGAGACGGAGGGGAGGAAAATGAAAAAACTTGGAGAGTGGCCACACTTGGATTCTGCTTCAGGTATTGCAGACCTAGCACTCTCTCCGATGCCGATGAGAGAAGCGCTTGTCGGCAGAAGCAGCGGATATTCAAAATATTTGAAACCAATTCTAGATCGAATCGCAGCTGTCGTCTTGCTAGTTTTGTGTGCCCCCTTAATGGCTGTTATTTATGTGTGCATTAGGCTGGAATCGACAGGAGGAGGTATTTTCAGGCAAGAACGTATCGGATTGAACGGCGCTGTGTTTTCTATTTATAAATTTAGAACGATGCATTTGCACGTTCCGAAGGAAGGGAGGTCCCCAGAGAGCGAGAGTGACCCTCGCGTAACCAGACTCGGAAGGATTCTCCGCAAAACGAGTCTCGACGAACTTCCCCAGCTTATCAATATATTAAAAGGTCATATGAGCTTTATCGGTCCTCGTCCGGAACAAAAGTCCATTGTCGAATTGCACTATAAGCCAACCGATTTTTACAGATTTTTGGTGAAGCCCGGCATTACAGGGATGTGGCAGACAAGCGAAGATCGCAAAAAACCGATTTATGAGAATCTTCACCACGATATCGGCTACATAACAGAACTGTCATTTTGGACAGATTTAAAAATCATCATCAACACCATAAAAGTAATTTTCCGCAGCAACACTTATTAATAGAAATCGGTATGCTCGTGGAGGCCGCACGATGATGAAATTCAGTACGATAACAACATTCATGTTATTGACTGCGGGTAGTCTGCAGCTGTCACTACTGGGAATTCTTCCGTACAATTTTAAAATATTTGGCGACGTGGTGTTATTCACTGTCTGTGCAATTGCATTAAAGCGAGGATTGATTCGACCGTTGAATGATAGATGGTCAAGAAATGTTTTCAGCTTGGCACTCGTGTTTTTAGGCCTGAGCCTTTTTCTTGTGGTTTACTCCATGGCGATATGGGGCGACTACGTGCAATCTTTGCAATGGTCACGTAGATGGGTTGTATCGGGAATTTACGTTTTACTATCTGCCTCTCTGTTAGTCCGCCACATCCAATGGAGGATGTTAAAAGCGGCCTTTTTTATTTTTCCTGCAATAGCCGCGTTATTTCAATATTTAGAGCGCTATGGCGTGCACGATTTTGCCGGCATTCGTTCGAATATGGAATGGCAGGGCGGATATGTTGTCATTAAAATGTTCACGCCGACGGCGGCATTGATTATGATCGCCTTTTTATTGAGCGTGTATAGACTGATGACTCGCTTCGGTCTGTTGAATGCCATGCTTTGTTTAGGATGGGCTTATGTGTTTTTCGATCTGATTAATTTTCGCGGATACTGGATCGCGAGTATTACATCTTTTCTTGTTACTGTACTTGTCGCTGTTTTTATTAGGGGGGCCGGCTTCTCGGCAATTCGGATGCGGATATTGGCAACTCTTTTTTGCGGGCTCATCATTTGTCTATTATTCGGCTATCGCAGTATTGAGCAAAATTTGGAGGGAAGAATGGCCTGGATTCAGTCTGCTGTGACAGACGCCGATCAAGGCAGCGGCAACATACAATGGCGTTTGAATAGAGATGTATCACGACTGGAAGCCGTGTGGGACGGACCTGTCTGGCTATATAAAATTTATGGCGTCGGGTTTGTCGGAGATAAATCGCATGGGGAACGTCGCCTTGGATTTACCTCAGAAACGAACGATTCGGGCTGGGTGGAAGTGCTGTTAACGGGAGGCATACCTGCGGCGGTAATCTTGATATTGCTGTGGAGCAGCAATCTTGTCCGGCTTTTTATTTTAACCCAAACAAGAGCAACCGCATTTATGCTCGCGAGCTGGGCATCAGCAATATGCGCGGCGGTCCTTATGTACACATCCAACTATTTACTGTGGGACTTCGGATTCGTTCCGTTATTTTGGATACAAGCGTTGGCGCTGTCGTACGATGCTCACAGACAGGAAAGTATGGCACAGGACGACACGCTTATAGATTCAATGAATGGAACTACATCGAGCAGTCCACTAAGAAACAAACGGCTTAGGCGAGCATACCCACACCAGATGAAGATTGGCGGCAATCATTAAGGAGGAGATCGTTTGAAAAAGGCACTTATAACTGGAGGCTGCGGGTTTATCGGTAGTCATCTTGCAGAACGTCTGCTCGAGGAGGGCAATTGGGAGGTCACTTGCCTCGATAACCTGGACCCATTCTATGATCCGGCAATAAAAATGTCGAATATAAACCATGTAATTCATAAGGAGCTTTACAAGTATGTCCAAGGAGATTTGCAGCAGTTGGATATGCTGGATGCGCGGCTAGACGCAAATTATGACGTCATTGTACATCTGGCAGCCAAGGCTGGCGTAAGGCCTAGTATTGAAGACCCTATCGCATACAACAAGACAAACGTTGACGGAACGCAACGTTTATTGGAGTGGGCAAAAACCAGGGGAATCAAACAATTTGTTTTTGGATCTTCCAGCAGTGTCTACGGCATCAATCCGAATGTCCCTTGGCGGGAAGATGATCATGTACTTAATCCGATCAGTCCTTACGCAAGCACGAAGGTCAGCGGTGAATTGCTGGGACATGTGTATAGCGCGTTGTACGGAATTCGGTTTGTTGCCCTAAGATTTTTTACGGTTTACGGGCCTCGCCAACGGCCGGATTTGGCTATTCACAAATTTACGCGGCATCTTTACGAAGACAGGCCGATACCGAAATTCGGCAGCGGGGAAACGCGGCGTGACTACACCTACGTCGCCGATATTGTTGAAGGTATACGCGCCGCTATGGATTATGACCGTACGCTTTTTGAAGTCATTAACCTGGGCAATCATGACTCCGTCACTTTAAACGAGCTTATCCGCATACTCGAAGAGGCGACGGGCAAAAAGGCGACAATTGAACAGTTCGGAGAGCAGCCGGGAGATGTCCCTCAAACATATGCGGATATATCCAAGGCCAAGCATTTGCTCGGCTATTTGCCACACACGGACATCCGTACCGGTATTAAGAAGTTCGTCGAGTGGTATGCGATGGAACGCGAAGCGGTGCATTATGCAACTTAATATTCTTTCGGTGCATAACAAATATCTTATACGCGGCGGAGAGGACGGTTCCTTCGCGGCCAAAAATGCGTTGCTTGAGCAACACGGCCACAACGTCGTGCTTCATGTAGAAAACAATACGAGGGTCGAGGAGCTTGGCAAGCTTCGTACCGCAGCCAAGACGATCTGGTCCAAAGAAACCACGAAGACGATTCGAAGTTTGCTAAGAGACAATCGGATCGATCTGGTTGAGTGCGAAAATACATTTCCACTCATATCGCCCTCCATATATTATGCCGCAAGGGATATGGGGGTGCCGATTGTGCAAAACGTGAGGAATTACCGACTTATTTGCCCAAACGCCCTGTTCTTCAGAGAAGGGAGAGTATGTGAAGATTGCTTGGGCAAATTCATGCCTTGGCCTGGTGTCAAAAACAAATGCTATAAGGAAAGCCTGGGCGGCAGTGCTACGGTAGCGGCCATGCTAACGACGCACAGGGCGCTCGGTACGTACCAGAATAAGGTAAGCAAGTACATCGTACTGACAGAGTTTGCTCGTGGCAAGCTGATTCAAGCAGGCTTTCCGGCAGATCGGATTACCGTAAGGCCGAACTTTGTCCCGGATCCCGGTGAAGGTAACGGAGAAGGAGGATTTGCTCTTTACGTAGGACGCCTTTCTCCGGAAAAGGGAATCGATACGATGCTCGAGGCTTGGAAATTACTTCCTGAACATATTCCGCTTAAAATAGCGGGTGACGGGCCGCTGACCAAGCAGGTAGAGCAGGAAATCGCTGGTCATCGAAATATAAGTTACATAGGTGCCCGAGATATCGAAGAAGTGTACCGACTGATGGGAGAAGCAAGGATGCTGATTTTTCCTTCCGTGTGGTATGAGGGGCTACCACGAACGATCATCGAATCCTATGCCAAGGGGACGCCGGTAATCGCATCCAAACTAGGAGCGATGGAGAGCATCGTGATTGACGGCGTGACAGGCGCGCATTTCGAACCGGGGAAAGCGCAGCATCTGGCAGCTCAAGTCGAGTTGTACTGGCATGCAAGCGAAAAATTGTGTCAGATGAGGGAACATGCACGGAGGGAATTTGAGGAAAAATATACTGCTGATAGTTACTACGAACGGTCGCTGAGCATCTATGAGGAAGTGCTGTCCTCACATCATGAACATAAAAAAAGTATAAGTCACTGAGGAGGAAAAACAATGTCCATCGTAATAATCACAGGATCGGCTGGATTAATTGGCTCGGAAGCTACCGAATTCTACGCAAGTGCAGGCTATAAGGTCATTGGGATCGACAATAATATGAGAGAGACTTTTTTCGGCTCCGAGGGCTCTACCGTTTGGAACCGCCAAAGGCTTGAGGAGGTGCTCGGGAAAAACTATGAACACCATCATATCGACATTCGCCGGCAGGATGAGCTGGATGCGCTTTTTTCCAAATATAAGGCGGACATATCGCTCATCATTCATACGGCGGCGCAACCTTCGCACGATTGGGCCGCACGCGATCCCTACATCGATTTCGGTGTCAATGCGAACGGCACGTTGAACTTGCTCGAAGCATCCAGGAAACATTGCCCGGAGGCTGTCTTCATCTTCACCTCCACCAACAAAGTGTATGGAGATCGCCCGAATACGCTCCCGCTCATTGAGGGAGAGACTCGGTGGGAGGTTGAGCCAGGGCATGCCTTTGAACATGGCATCTCCGAAGAAATGAGTGTCGATCAAAGTATGCATTCGCTTTTTGGAGCCTCCAAGCTCGCGGCTGACGTATTGGTTCAGGAGTACGGAAAGTATTTCAATATGAGGACCGTATGCTTCCGCGGCGGCGTGCTCAGCGGTCCGAAGCAATCCGGTGTGCAGCTCCATGGCTTCACGAACTATCTTGTTAAATGTGTGATGACAGGCGCGCCTTATACGATTTTTGGATACAAGGGCAAGCAGGTGAGGGACGTCATTCACTCCAGCGATGTCATTGCCGCGTTTGACGCTTTCTTCAGGAAGCCGCTTAGAGGAGGTCGCGTATACAATCTGGGAGGCGGACCAGCATCCAATGTATCGATGATCGAGGCGATCAGACTCACGGAAGATATCAGCGGTAGGAAGCTTGAGTATCAATATGTCGATGCCGCCCGGGCGGGAGATCACCAATGGTATATCTCAGACCTCACGAGATTCCAGACCGACTATCCGGAGTGGCAGCAGCAGTACAATAATATCCGAATGATCATCCAGGGTATTGTCGAGGAAAACAAAGATCGCTGGAGAGTCGCAATATGATCAATAAAGGCAAATATCCGATAGGCGGTGTTAATGTATGCGCAATGGATTACGAAGCGGCAGTTCAACATATTGTAAAAGCCGCTTTGGTCGGCTTGCCCTGCGCGGTCTCCGCACTGGCAGTGCATGGGGTCATGACGGGTTGTCTTGATCCAGTTCATCGGCGCAGACTTAACGGCCTCGATATCGTGCTGCCTGACGGCCAGCCGGTAAGATGGGGGCTTAACTTTCTGCATGGTACGAAGCTTGAAGATAGGGTGTACGGTCCAAACCTGACTTTAAAAGTTGCGGAAGCGGCAGCGAGACATAATCTTCCCATATATTTGTACGGCAGCCGTCTGGAAACCTTGGAGTTGTTCTCAGCCAACTTGAAGAAGCAGTTCCCGGGACTTGTTATTGCAGGGATGGAGCCCTCCAGGTTTCGGAAATTGAATATCGAAGAGAAGGCACAGACAGTGAATAGAATTAAAGCCAGTGGGGCAAAGCTCGTATTCGTCGGACTTGGATGTCCGCGTCAAGAGGTGTGGGCGTATGAGTACCGCGAACTGCTGTCCATGCCATTGCTGGCTGTAGGAGCGGCCTTCGACTTTCATGCGGGGACGCTTAAGCAGGCGCCCACTTGGATGCAGGACAGGGGATTAGAGTGGTTTTATCGATTGTACCAAGAGCCGAGGCGCCTTTGGAGACGCTATTTATATTTAAATCCACTTTACTTATTTACATTGCTGACCCAGCGGACCGGCATGTCCCGCAGACAGGTGCTGGTGCCTAACGGCGACGTGCCCGAAGAGTCATATGGTTAATCGAGGATGCGAGGGGAGAATACAAATGAAAAAAATTCTTATAACTGGCGCAGCTGGATTTTTGGGCTCGCACTTGTCGAAATCACTCATACAGGCGGACAACTTTGTCATTGGCATGGATAATATGTCCACAGGACAGAAAAGGAATCTGGAATCGCTGATCGGACATCCGAACTTCGTTTTTCTCGATTACGATGTGTCCAAGCGGGAGGTCATTCGTTTTCCGGAGCTCCAAGACCTTGATGAAATATATCACTTGGCTTCTCCGGCCTCACCTCCGCTCTACCAAGCAGATTCGATCGGGACGATCTATGTCAATACGGTTGGCACGCACAATATGCTTGAACTGGCTAAATTGAACAGCGCTTCGATTTTATACGCCAGTACAAGCGAAGCCTACGGAGATCCGGAGGTCCACCCGCAGCCGGAGAGCTATCGAGGCAACGTGAACACATGGGGACCTCGCGCATGCTACGATGAGGCCAAGAGACTCGGTGAAGTTTTCTGCTACGAATACAATAGGTTGCATGGCGTGCGCACCAAGGTGGTGCGCATTTTTAATACCTATTCCGCGGGACTACGCAACGATGACGGCCGGGTCATTTCAAATTTTGTTACCCAGGCGCTCTTAGGTAACGATATTACCGTGTACGGTGACGGCAGCCAGACGAGATCGTTCTGTTACGTTGACGATACACTTCGAGCTTTCAGGTCCATGATGGCATCGGATGAGGCGACCGGAGAGATTATTAATGTCGGCAATCCAACGGAATACAGCATCCTTGAAGTCGCGCAAATGGTCAAAAGACTCACGAATTCCACAAGCAAAATTACTTTTCATCCACTGCCAGAGGATGACCCCAAGGTTCGTCGCCCGGTCATCGATAAGGCAAGAGCAATTCTGAATTGGGAGCCCGAGATTGACTTAGAAGAAGGCATGAAGCGTACGATTTCCGCTTATCAAAAGCGGTTGATGTCGGTAGACGCTTAAAATATATTTTTATTTCTTAAGGAGGAACCAATGTGAATATCGTCTGCATCGGCTCGGGATATGTGGGGAGCGTAACGGGAGCGGCGTTCGCTACGCTTGGACATCGCACTGTGGTGCTGGATATTGACGCAACAAAAGTCGCTTTGATTAATTCTGGAAAAAGCCCGATATACGAGCCCGGACTCGACGAGCTCATCTCTGCTTACATCGGTAATACGCTGTTCGCGACAACGAACTATGATGCTGTTCGGGAAGCGGATGTCGTCTTTATAGGCGTAGGAACGCCTTCTAAACCTGATGGCACAGCGGATTTAAAGTATATCAAGTTCGCGGCACAGGATATCGGCAAGCATATGAATCCAGACAAATTCACGGTTATCGTAAATAAATCTACGGTGCCGGTAGGAACCGCCGATCTTGTCGCTTCAATTATTGAAGAGAGTTCGAACCTTCGATGCAACACTCACTTTGCTGTCGTCAGCAATCCTGAGTTTTTGCGGGAGGGCTTTGCGCTGGAGGATGTGTTTTTCCCAGACCGTATCGTCATCGGAGCGGACAACGAACGGGCCAAAAGCGTGATGAGTCAGCTGTATCAAGGCATTGTTAACGCTCATAATTATGAAGAAAAAAGTGCGGACTTTTATTTTGAATATAAGCTGGGCACCAAAAAACCGCAATATTTCGAAACGGACATTAAGAGCGCCGAAATGATTAAGTATGCTTCAAACGCATTTTTGGCTGTGAAAATCAGCTACATCAACGAAATGGCACGGCTCTCCGAGGTGCTAGGAGCAAATATTATGGACGTGGCGACGGGTATGGGCTTGGACTCTCGGATTGGAAACAAATTCTTGCAAGTGTCAAGCGGCTGGAGCGGCAGCTGCTTCCCTAAGGATACAGCTGAACTACTGGCGACGAGCCGCAAATACAGCTGTGAACTGAGCGTTATCGAAGCCTCCGTAACTTCTAATCAAAGGATGCACAGCTTTGTCGTCGACAAAATTAAGCGCAAGCTGCAATCCTTGAACGGCAAAACGATCGGCATATTCGGTCTGACCTTTAAACCGAATACCGACGATGCGCGCAACACACAGGCATCCTTTATCATTCGGGAGCTGATTGAGGTCGGCGCGCGCGTCAAAGTTCACGATCCGCAGGGAATGGACATGTTTAAACGCCTCAATCCGGAACTGGATATTGATTATTGCGATAATGCCGGGGAGGCGGCGAGACAGGTGGATGCGCTCTTGCTTCTCACGCATTGGGATGAATATCAGGAACTCAACTGGCAGCAATTACTACTTTCCGTACGTAAGCCATACATTCTCGACACACGGAATTTTCTCGATCATGAGCATCTGCGAGCGATCGGATTCGATTGCGAAGGGCTTGGTATCGGACCGCATCGGTCAACTGAACGAAGCGGCGGCATTGTAGCTGTTTAATCAAAAAGGCGGGAGTTCGGACTCCGACGGAGCGCCGGACTCTTCGTCATATCCATGAGGAGAAGGAGGAGTTGATGCGTGGAGCTGGAACAGGAAGGCATGATAAATGCAGTGCCCAGGGAGCTTCGTCTTATTCTTATGTTGCTTCGGTCGCCTCATCATCCAAGCTGGCTGACAGATGTTGAACGATTGGTGGCTGAGGAAATTGATTGGAATTTTTTTATAGAATTAACGCAGCGCCATCGTATCTATCCGACATTGGAGCGCGTGATCCGCGAGAATGCAACGCTGCTTCCGCTGGAAGCAACAGCAGCTATCAAAAAGCTTTGCATGACCAACGTATTTCAGATGTTGCAGCTGACCTCCGAGCTGGACCGAATCAATCGTATTTTCGAAGAGAACCATGTGCGAGCTTTATCGCTGAAGGGGCCAGGCTTGGCCTACTTGTTGCATGGAGACATCTCGCAAAGGACATCAAAGGATTTGGATATATTAGTTCCGATCGTGGACTTTGAGAGGGCTGAAGCGCTGTTGCTTCAAGCCGGATATAAAGTGGACGGAGACGGCCCCCGTATTCTGAACGAATGGAAATACAAAAGAAGAAACGACGCGTACTACCACCCGGAAAAAGGCATCCAAATCGAACTGCACTGGCGTTTATACGCGAATCTTGGTAAGGAACCAACATTTGAAGAGCTCTGGACACGCAAAAAAACGGTTACGTTTTCTAATATGCAAGTACATATTTTGAACCAAGAAGATCTCTTCTTCTATTTGGTCATACACGGTGCTAAGCATGCCTGGTTTAGACTGAGATGGCTTGAGGATATCGCCCGGCTCATTAATCTCGGCTTCGATTGGGAACGCACCTTGCGAATGTTTGAGACGTATCATTGCAGCCAGTTGGCGGGTCAGGCACTTATAATGACTTCCGATTTATTTGGTACGCCGTTGACTGCGTCCATGCGGCGTTTAACACTGACGCCCAAGTCAAAGGCGTTAGCAAGGGAAACACTTCCGTTCATCAACGCCGAGATCTCGGTCGAAGGTTCGCGACAATTTAACCGGTATTGGTACCATATGCTGTCCCATCGCCATAAATGGGCGTACTTGAAGCGATTGCTGTACCCCAGCTTCATGGATGCACAGACATTGCCGTTGCCGCGGAGGCTCCACTTTCTTTACTTTCCGTTTCGTCCCTTTTTGTGGCTCTGGCGTCGATTCAACGGAATGATTAGCCATGAGGCCCAATCTCGGAAGCAGCGCGCGGCACGAGGAGATGATGTTAGGTACGTCAATCAATAACGATGCAAGGGAGCGATAGAAGTGAAGCTGGTTTTAATGTCAGGCGGCTCCGGAAAGCGTCTATGGCCGCTTTCTAATGATGCGAGATCGAAGCAGTTTCTGAAAGTGCTTGAAGGCAGCGACGGGAATCGTATCTCAATGGTCCAACGGGTATGGGGACAAATTGAAGCGAGCGGGCTGAGCGGCGTAAGCTGTATTGCAACGAGTCAGTCACAAATCGAGATTATGCGGAGTCAGATCGGTTCGGATGTGCCTATTATTGTCGAGCCCGAGAGAAGAGATACTTTTCCGGCAATCGCCCTGGCTTGTGCGTATTTGCATTCCGTAATGAAGGAGCGTTCAGACGAAGTCGTCGTTATTTTGCCTGTCGATCCATACGTTGAAAATCGCTTTTTTCAGACAATTATCGAGTTGGAGAAGGTGCTGCAACTCTCGGGGGCGGATCTCGCATTAATCGGGGTCAAGCCTACATACCCTTCCTCGAAATATGGGTATATCGAGCCGGATATCGACCAAGCGGGGCATGGCGCTGCTGTAGGATACAAGCGGGTACACAGATTCCATGAAAAACCGGATGGAGACAAAGCTGCCGAGCTCATTAATCGTCAGTCGCTATGGAATTGCGGCGTATTTGCATTTCGGCTTGGATTTTTGACTCAACTCATTGAAAGCCGTGGTTTTCCGACGGAATACGAAGCGCTTGCAGAGCAATATCATGCAATGCCCAAGATCAGCTTCGACTACGAGGTGGTCGAGAAAATAAAGCAGATCGCGGTTCTTCCTTATGATGGGTATTGGAAGGATCTTGGAACGTGGAACACTTTGACCGATGAAATGGCGAACAATCAGATCGGTAAAGGAACGATCAGCCAGGATTGTATCGATACACACTTAATCAATGAACTTGAGGTACCGATCACGATTATGGGGCTGTCGAACATTGTCGTAGCGGCGAGCCCGGATGGTATTTTAGTGACGGACAAGAGGGCAAGTCCCCGGATAAAAGAATATATCAACTACGACCAAGGTCCCATGTATGAGGAAAGAAGATGGGGATGGACTCGTATTCTGGACGAACAAATATACGAGGATGGCCGCAGTGTTATCACAAAGAGGGTCGGAGTAAATGCAGGTAAAAGTATGAGTTATCAGATGCATTCCGGCAGAGACGAAGTATGGACAGTTGTCAAGGGTCAAGGGGAGTTTGTTCTCAACGGCAATTATTTATCCGTTAACCTGGGCAACATGCTGCATATTCCATCTAAAACGCTACATACCATTCGGGCAATATCAAATTTGGAAATTATCGTCGTGGAGAGCCGTCGTACAGACGAGAAAAGTCGGACCATGGAGTTGTTTAGCGCGTGGGAAGAAGTGACGCAGCATTTGATAAATTGAAAGCAAAAGTATCCTAAGTTCAAATAATGAAGAAAAGAATCGGAAAAACAAATCGCCGGCCACTATTCATGATTTTGACGCTCACCCTCTGGCTTGCTGCAATCTTCTCATTTTCATCGGAGACATATCAGCAGCAAACGATCATTCCCATCCTCAAGAAGCTTTTTTCCGAAGCACAGATTGCCGCACATGCGCCTGATTGGCGGATTACTTACAAGAGCTATCACTACTCCATACAACGAGACCCATACCATTTCATTGAATTCGTTTTCCGCAAAGGTGCCCATTTGTTTATGTACGGCATTCTGGGAGCCATTCTTTTTTTGCAATTGCGAAGGCGTATTTATTCGCTCTATGTACGGACGCTGCTGACTCTCATGGGGGGAGCCCTAGTCGCTTTTGTTGATGAGTGGAATCAGAAGCGATCAGCCGGCCGCTTCTCGACAATTGACGATGTTTTGATAGACGTCACTGGGGCAGCCGCAGGCATCCTGATTATGCTAGCTGTGAATTCGACAAAAGAAAATAAAAATCAAAATGGAGGTTACAAAATGTAAACAATAATGCTATATTAATGATACGAATAGTATCATTTTGAAGGTGTTGGTGAAGAGTTATGAGTGTCATCGCAGGGGTGTTCTTCAAACGTGGCAAAGATCGGGTACTGCAGACGCTTGATATGCTCTATCGTCGTATCCAGTGCTTCCCGGGCGACAGTGCGGGATATTGGAGCGAAGGCGCTGTTGGACTCGCCTGTAGACATCAATGGATCACGCCAGAATCAAGAAGCGAGAAGCTGCCTTACGTCCCTGACGGTCAGGCGCTGGCCATAACTGCGGACGCGATCCTAGATAATCGCGAGCAGCTATTCGAACGGTTGGGGATATCGCTTGCGCGCAGAGGAGAAATGACGGACAGCGAACTGATTTTGCACGCATACGTCAGATGGGGCGTCGATACACCGGTTTACTTAATAGGCGATTATGCTTTCGCGATTTGGGATTCGAGGTCCGCTTGTCTGTTCGCTGCCCGCGATCCATTAGGAAATCGAACGCTCTACTTCACCGATAATGAGGAGCGTTTCGCATTCTGCACCGCTATAGAGCCACTCTTGAGATTGCCACGGACAGACAGTCGAATCAACGAGGTATGGTTGTCAGAATATTTAGCCATCCCTACCATGCTGGATTCGACCGATCCGTCCAGTACGGTTTTTTCAGCTGTTCGCCAGATTCCGCCTTCGCACAGTTTGATGATTTCAGGCTCCAACCGTCTCATTCTCAGTCGCTTCGACTGGCTAGCTTTGTCCGGGACTCTTCGCTATCGCCGGGACCATGAATATATTGAGGCATTCCACGAGGTGTTCAGCGAAGCCGTACGGTCGAAGCTCCGCACCTACAAAGCGGTAGGCGCATCGCTGAGCGGCGGTCTGGACTCGGGGGCGGTCGTCAGTTATGCCGCGACGGCGCTTCAGCAGGACAACAGGGAGTTGCAAACCTACAGTTATTTGCCGCCCGGCGACTTCGTCGACTGGACGTCATCGTCGTTCGTTGCCAATGAGCGGCCGTTCATCGAGGCTACGGTTCGACACGTGGGTGGGAACATTCGAGAGGAATACCTGGACTTGGCGAGCCAAGACCCTTTTTCGGAGATGGACGAACTGCTGAACATTCGTGAGATGCCTTACAAGGCGTTCGAGAACAGCTTTTGGGTCAAAGCGCTGTATGACAACGCTGGGCGCCAAGGAGCAGGCGTGCTGCTGACGGGGGCGCAAGGAAATCATACGATTTCATGGGGGCCTGCGCTGGATTATTATACACGTCTTCTCAAACGCATGCGTTGGATCAGATTGCACCAAGAACTCAGAGCGTATAGCCGCAGGATGCGGGTCGGCCGTTCGCGCCTGCTTCCTCTCCTAGGAAAAGAGGCCGTTCGCTCTGTCTTGCCGGTCAGTCTCCAAAATTCGGATGACGAGTTCCCGGCCATGATCCATCCGGACTTCGCGCTGAGAATGCGCGTACGGGAACGACTAAAGGAGGGCGGTGCTGATGCGGCCCTTCACGAGGTTGGCGTATGGAGCCAACGGGAGAGGCATTTCGACAGTGCCGCCATTCAGAATTTGATTGGCACGAGCGGCGCCAAATTCTCTTTACGCTTTGGTCTATGGGAGCGAGATCCAACAGCCGATTTGCGCGTGATCCGTTTCTGCCTCTCTCTTCCGACAGAACAATTTGTCAAGCAAGGCATGGATCGCGCGTTAATTAGACGTGCCACGAAAGGTCGCCTGCCGGATATAGTCCGCCTGAATCAACGTGTGCGTGGCGTCCAGGGCGTAGATTGGATCCATCGCATGCAACCCGTATGGGCGCAGTTTATTAGTGAACTTCGGGCGCTGAGCAAGGATTCGCTCGTTGCCGGACTGATAAATATTCCTTTGGTTACAGCAGGTATAAGGCGGATCGAGCACGGGGCTAGATCGGAGTTTGCGATGGATGATGAGGTCCGTTTTTTAATGCGCTGTCTGATCGTATATCGTTTTTTGAAGCAGAAGGCATATTCGTCGGTGTGAGAGGGGGTGATACATATGAAAAAGTCGTGGACAACGCCGATCGTCGAGTCGCTTGACATCGGTATGACAATGGCCGGGACCGGCACCAAATACGTGGATTGGGCTTATATCGGCGGCAAATTGCAACTGGTGACAAACGATGATCCGAAATGGAGCGGCTATCCGGCCCCACCGATTTCTTAGGCTCAGCACTTGCATGTTTATTTGCGGCAATGTCCTTCCCTTCTTCAACCTGTATAGGGGAGGGCATTGCTCGCTAAGGCAATTATTCCAATAAGTCCAGGTGAGAAGATGCCGACAACCCGATTCCATCGATACTTCGCGTTCGGATTGAATATTAAAAGCGAGATAACGCTTCCGGAGCTGATGCCCGGGCAGGCCAGCTCGATACCGGATATCGAGATATCATACGGCGATCTCGGGCAAGCATGGGAGTCTTCCGAAACACAAGCTTCTTTTTTTCGGCTGACCGCCGACGGTGTCATGTTCGCAGTGCCTAGAATGGCCATCTATCAGATTAAGAATGGGCATTCTATTACCATTCATCCGCTTGAAGATGCTGATGAGAAATGGATCCGCCTTTACCTGCTGGGGTCCTGCATGGGCACTCTGCTCATGCAAAGAGGCGTGCTTCCTCTGCATGGCAGTGCAGTCGTCATCGACGGCGGTGCATACTGTTTTCTCGGCGAGTCCGGCGCCGGCAAGTCGACGCTTGCCGCTCTATTCACAGGGCGAGGTTATGAGCTGCTCACCGACGACGTAATACCGGTAGCATTCGATATAGACGAACAAGGTCGCACGATGGCGTTCGTCACACCATCCTACCCGCAGCAGAAACTGTGGCAGGAAAGCCTCGATCGGCTTGGCATGGACGCGGCGGATCTTAGGCGGCTCCTCCCCGAGATGTCCAAGTATGCAGTGCCTACAAGCGCATCCTATTGCAAAAGCCGTGTGCCACTTAGAGGGATTTTTGAGTTGCTGCCGAGCGAAGCGGTATCGTCGGTCGAATTGGAGAAGGTCGTTAAGCTCTCGCGCTTGTCCTTGATTGGCCAGCATACGTATCGCAATTTTTTGATTTCGTTGTTGGGGCTTGAAGAGTGGCACTTTCGGAGTTCGGCGCAGCTGGCGGGGCTCGCCTGTGTCCATCGCATTCTAAGGCCACTTGCGCCGTTCTCCGCCATGGATATAGCCGATCGCATCCTGGAAACGATTTTGTCAGAAGGGACGACTGATGTTGCAAAAAAAGTGGAAATCGTTCATGCGAATGTCAATGGAACAAAAACTGTTACTGGTAGAAGCGTATCTGCTGTTAGGGTGGGCCCGCTTACTTAAGTTGCTGCCCTTCTCAAAAGTCGCACCTTGGCTCGGAGCAGCCATGGCTGAAACGTCGCATATACTTTCAACTGAGCATGAGCAGACAATCAGGCGCGTTTCAAAGGCAATTCACAAGATGAGCCCGTACACCTGGTGGGAGAGTCAATGTCTCGTGAAGGCAGTAGCCGCAATGATCATGTTGCACCGACGTGGTGTAGACAGCACGCTCTACTTGGGCACAGCCAAGGACGAGGACGGTCGCCTGATTGCACATGCCTGGCTGCGAAGTGGTGCTTATTACCTGACGGGGGCCAATGAAATGAACAAATTCATCGTAGTCGGTAAATTTGCGCACACCGTCCCCGAACAGCGCGGACGAAGGAGACATCAGCATGAATAAAGAATCGGAAGCAGATCTGGAACCATACTCAGCCGATTTCGGATTGACGCATAAACGGAAGCAAGAACAATCCGCATCTTTCGCGACCTATGAGCCAGCTGATTTGCAGGACTTGCATCCGGATTGGAGTACGCTTCCAGGGTCTTTTCTTTGGGGAAAGGGAAGCTTTGTAGCAGAACCATCGTGGATGCTGGAGGACTACAAATGAAGGAACTGTTGGTCTATATCAAAAAGCTGCATTCCTCAGCTGGCGGCAAATTGTATTTAAACTTAATCGGTATGGTATTTGTAAGTTGCCTCGAAGGCATCGGCATCTTTTTGCTGGTCCCGATGTTAAGCCTCATGGACTCCTTTAATCTCAACCTTGGCAGCATCCCCTACGCAGATCGCTTGATGGCAGCGTTAGACGATATTCCCACCGATTATAGGCTGCCAATCATCTTACTCGCATACACGATATTGATCGTGGGTCAATCACTATTGCAGCGATTCCAGCAGATCCAGAACAGTCGTATTAACCAAGCATTCATCAGAAATTTAAGATTGGATATCTATCAGCAGCTGCTTAACGCCAATTGGCATTTTTTCCTGAAAAAGCGGAAGTCTGATTTAAATCATATTCTGACAACGGAACTTGCACGCGTTGCAGCGGCTACAGTTCAAGCTATGACATTTCTGACCTCCATCATATTTACCGTGATTCAGATTGCGCTTGCATTCATGCTGTCCGCTAAACTGACGCTGGTCGTCATCGTGTGCGGTGCTATCTTCATGTTGCTTGCCAGAAGATTCGTGCGTGGCGCCAAGCGACTCGGCGGACGAATGTCGGAGCTCTCGCAGAGCTACCATGCTTCGATCAATGACAGCTTCAACGGCATCAAAGATATTAAGAGCAATCGTCTGGAGATGACGCAGCTCAACTGGTTCCGTGTCATGAACAGACAGATGGAGGATAATGCGAACAAATTTGTCGTCAATCAATCCATGAGCCAGTTTTTTTATAAGGTGGCATCAGCTTTGTTGATCGTCGTGTTTGTCTTCTCTGCTTTTGAACTCATGCACGTCAGAACCGAGCAACTGGTGCTGGTGATTCTGATCTTCACGCGTCTCTGGCCGCGCTTCACGCAGCTGCAGGGCAGCGTCGAGCAGATCATGTCTTCCGTGCCTGCCTTCAGGAGCCTGCTCGAATTGCAGCGGGAGTGCGAGGAAGCCGTAGAAGCCGGCGGCGTCTCCGAGTTCGATGGCGGCCCGGCTGTTCAGCTCAAGCAGGCGATCGCCTGCGAAGGCCTCGCCTTCAGATTCAGCGGCCAAGATGCGACGTACGCCTTGAACCATATCAACCTTGTCATTCCGGCCAATCAGACGACGGCGATCGTCGGCCGTTCGGGGGCGGGCAAGAGCACGCTGATCGACGTGCTGACCGGACTGCTGCAGCCGGAGCGGGGCGTCGTCCTCGTCGACGGCGAGCGTCTGACGGGCGATCGGATACCGGCGTTCCGCCGCTCGATCAGTTATGTCGCTCAGGACCCGTTCTTGTTCAACGCCTCGATCCGCGACAATCTCGTCATGGCGGCTCCGGATGCGACGGAGGCGGATATCTGGCAGGCGCTCGCATTCGCGGCGGCCCAGGACTTCGTCCGCAGGCTGCCGCAAGGTCTCGACACCGTGCTCGGCGACCGGGGCATCCGGCTGTCGGGCGGGGAGCGGCAGCGGATCGTGCTGGCCCGGGCGATCCTGCGCAAGCCTTCGATTCTGGTGCTCGACGAGGCGACGAGCGCGCTGGACAACGAGAACGAAGCCCGCATCCAGGAGGCGCTCGACCAATTGAAGGGCAAGCTGACGATCATCGTCATCGCGCACCGTCTGTCGACCATTCGGAATGCCGATCAGGTCATCGTGCTCGACAAGGGCGAGATTATCCAACAGGGCGGCTACCAGCAGCTGTCCAAGGAAACGAGAGGCGTATTCAGGCAATTGCTAGCCTATCAAGCGGAAGCGTAGGTGAAAAGATGCGGTGAAAAGGTGGATTCGGATTGGGATCGGGATTACAGCCGTATTGTTCCTCGCGGCAGGCGGCCTCGCTTACTACGCCTACCATTCGCTCGAGACGACGGCCAAGCGCGTGTACGCGCCGCTGCCGACGGATAAGGCTCCGTATGTCAGCAGGGACGTCGAGGTGAAGCCGGTGGCGAAGGTGGAGACGAACGAGCTCGCATCCTTTTCGGTGCTGATGCTCGGCGTCGACCAGCGCCCGCAGGACCGCGGACGCTCGGATACGCTCATCGTACTGACCGTCAATCCGCGGACGCGGTCCGTGCTGATGTTCAACATTCCCAGAGACACGCGCACGGAGATTGTCGGCCGGGGGACCCAGGACAAGATCAATCACGCCTACGCGTTCGAAGGCATCGGCGGTGCGGTGCGCACGGTCGAGAGCTTCCTCGATATGCCGATCGACTACTACGTAGAGGTCAATATGGAAGGCTTCAAGACGGTCGTCGACATTCTGAGCGGCGTCGATGTCGTCAATCCGTTCGCCTTCGATTATGAAGGCGCGTCGTTCGCGCAAGGTCCGCTGCATCTGGACGGAGAGCAGGCGCTCAAGTACTCCCGCATGCGGTACGACGACCCGAGGGGAGACTTCGGCCGCAACGAGCGGCAGCGGCAGATCGTGGGCGACGTCATCCGGCGCGCCGCCAAGTGGACCAACGCCTTCGACCTGCCCAAGGTGCTGGGCGCGATCGGCGACAACGTCAAGACGAACCTCGGCTTCGACGAGATGAAGGATCTGGCGGCCAAGTACAGGCCGAGAATCAGCACGATCGACACGACCGAGGTCAAAGGCAAGGGAGGGACAATTGACGGTATTTACTATTACTTCGTGGATCAGCAGGAGCGGGACCGCATTCATGCGTTGATGAAGCAGTCGCTCATCCTGGCGGACAAACAATAATGCGGCGGGATACGGACGGATGCAGAACCTCCGGCTGCCCGCCGGCGGAAGGAGAGAACGAAGATCGGCAACGACAAGCTCGTCAAGTGGGGCTTGCAGTACAAGGACGGCGTTTATTGTCCGGTATACGGCAAGAAAAAAGCCCACGATATGTTGTATCGCTTGAGCTACTGCGTGAACGGACTGTGCGTCGTACCGGTGCGGACACGGCGCAGAGCACTGCGCAGCGTGCGGGACGGCGCCGGGGGCGACAAAAATGCATAACCCGCGCATAACTTCGCATGACCGCGAATTCCGCATATGATCGTCGCGGCATGGTCGGCTGCAGATGGCCAAAACGGCGGCACGCGCCGCATTTCACAAAAGGACGGAGGTCACGTTCGGATATGCATCTTCAGTATCATGAATCCGGCGAAGCGTACGGCGCCCACTCGCAATCGCGCTCCGGCGCCGATCGCCGCAGACTGACACGGCTGCGCCTGCTCGGCCCGGTCATCGCCCGCTTACATATTGTTCGTCTCGGCAACATCAAGCCGGAGCTGCCCGCTGCCGCCATCGAGCTGATCGACCTGAGTCCCGAAGGCTGCTCCTTCCGGACGAGGCTGCGCTTGCCGGTACGGGATGACGCCCGCTATCGGTTCGAATGGCAGCTCGAGGGCATCCTGCTGCGGGTGAGCGGCCAGCTCTGCTGGAGCAGGGAGGAGGAATACGGCATTCGTTACGGCGTGAAGTTCGCGCCCGGCATCGTGGAGACGATCTTGCTCGTTCGTCTGCTCAATACGCTCATTCTCAAGACTTGCCCGCGCCAGGAGCGCATTCATCGAATCTATCGAACGCAGCTGGACAAGCTCCGGCGTCGATAGATTCATCTTTTTAATTTTGGAAGCGCCATCATTTTAACGACAAAAAATAATTTTTGTCGGAATGCCTTGACAAGCGTGTAGCGGGTAAGTAAGATCAAGGCATAAGATACGAATTGTATCAAAAGCTAACAAGTGATGTTATATACGATACGATCCTGAGTCTTGAACGGAGGCGGCCCCCCAAATGAACCAAGGTCTCTTCTACTGCGTGGCTTGCAACAAGCTGATCGGGTTGAAGGAAGCGAGATTGCTGTTCAAGTCGGGTTACTATGCGGTCATCTATCCGCTCGGTTGCTGCGGTGGCTGCTGCTCAAGGCACGGGCTCGGCGATACCGGCGGCTCGGCGGAGCTGCTGCGGCTGCAGAGAAGCGAGGATTGGGGCAGGCCCGCACCCGGGATGCTGGCCATGTGACGCCGCTCGAATCGCGGGCACGCTCTCGCTTGTCCACGTCAGGGCTTGACCGGCTTCGGGGTTGGCCCGATAATGAAGGCGAATTCATGCGGCGGGGAGAGAGTGCCGGGATGGCAGCCTTGATATTCGTGGTAGGCGGGGCGGGTGCGGGCAAGACGACGCTCGCCAAGCTGGTTGCGGCGCGGCGGAATACGGCCGTATTCGACATGGACACGCTGCTTCGTCCTGCGGCTGAAGTCCTCATGAAGCAGGCGGGTCTCGATCCGTCCGACCGGGACTCGGACGCTTACAAGCGGCTCTGCCGGGAGTTGGGCTACCGGATCGCGATGGATGCCGCGCTGGAGAATGTGGCGCTCGGCACGGACGCGATCGTGATCGGTCCCTTTACCCGGGAGCTGGACGAGCCGGACTGGATCCGGGACGAGCTGACTCGCGCCGGGATCGTGCCGGAATCGGTGGAGATCAAGGTCGTCTCCGTCTATCTGGCAGACGAGTCAAGGTACAGGAAGCGGATTGCAGGCAGGGGCGGCGAGCTGGACAAGTGGAAGCTGGATCATTGGGATCGCTTCAAGCGGACGCTCGGCCGCAAGGAAGTGAAGTGGGCGCTCCCGGACCATGCCGTCCTGTATGTGGACAATTCGCCGGATGTTCCCGGGCTTGCGGCGGATCGGATCGAACGGTTTATTTTTGGCGGCGGCGCGGATTAGCGTCCGTCGCCGTTTTTTTATTTATACGGTCGCCGTCGTTGACATTTTTCGCCGCCTTGCGGCTTTTTTGGCGGCGCACCCAGGCCGGGATTTTCTCGTCTGCTGTCGCTTGACACAACCTGGACTTGGCAAGAAGGCTTCATTTGCTATAATGGAGATGATTGGAAATCAGAGATTCGGAGGAGAATTCATGTCCCAAGCGCCTGTCGTCAGCTTGCAGAACGTAACGAAGCGTATCGGCAGCCGGACGATTATCGACCGGTTGACGCTCGAGGTGAATGCCGGCGAAGTGTTCGGCTTCCTCGGTCCCAACGGCTCCGGCAAGACGACGACGATCCGTATGATGGTAGGCTTGATCACGATGTCCGCCGGCGATATCACGATCGCAGGCCACAGCGTCAAGTCGGCCTTTCCCCAGGCGATCTCGCGCGTCGGCGCGATCGTCGAGAATCCCGAGATGTACAAGTATTTGACCGGCTATCAGAACCTGATCCACTTCGGCCGCATGAATCCCGGCATTACGAAGGCTCGCATCGACGAGGTCGTCGCGCTCGTAGGCCTGCAGGACCGGATTCACGACAAGGTCAAGAAGTATTCGCTCGGCATGCGTCAGCGGCTCGGCGTCGCGCAGGCGATCCTGCACCGGCCGGCGCTCCTCATCCTGGACGAGCCTACCAACGGTCTCGACCCGGCGGGCATCCGCGAGCTGCGCGACTATCTGCGCAAGCTGTCGAGAGAGGAAGGCACCGCCGTATTCGTCTCGAGCCACCTGCTCTCCGAGATGGAGCTCATGTGCGACCGCGTCGCCATCATCCAGAAGGGCGAGCTCATCGACATTCGCTCGCTCCGTGCCGAATCCGCCGGCGCCGCTGCAGGCATGGAGGACGTGCTGTTCGAGGTCGACCGGCCGAGCGAGGCCGTGACCGTACTCGAAGGGCGAGGCTCGGCGCGCTTTGTCGAAGGCGGCTTCAGCGTGACGGCCGACCGCGAGACGATCGCCGACATGAACGCCCGGCTGGTCCAGGCGGGAATCCGTGTCTACGGCATCCGCGTCAAGGTCAAGTCGCTTGAGGATCAATTCCTCGAGGTAACCGGGGGTGAGACGATTGGCTAGCTTCTGGAAGCTCGTGCAGAACGAGAATATGAAGATTTATCGGCGCGTCAGCACGTGGATCATGCTGGGCATCACCGTCGCCATTCCGCTGCTCGTTACGATCATTTTCGGACTGGTAGCCGAAGACAACAATGCGAACAACTGGGGAGCGATGATGACAGAGTCCGAGATTCTGTTCCTGCTCGTCATGATCTTCTCCGTCGTCAAGTCGGCCGAGTCGGTCGCCGGAGAGTTCTCGCGCGGCACGATCAAGCTGCTGCTGATCCGGCCGTGGAGCCGCGCATCGATTCTGCTGTCCAAGTTTATCGCCATCCTGCTGTTCGCGCTGCTGTTCACCGCCGTCAGCTTCGCGGTGACTTGGCTCGCCAATGTGCTGGCGTTCGGCTATACCGCCCACCCCGACAGTCTGATTCCTTCGCAGTCGCCGCTCGCGGGCAGCTCGCCGTGGCTCTTCATGCTTCGGTACTATCTGGACGAGTTCATCGTGCTGGCCGTCGTCGTTTCCTTCGGCTTCATGCTGTCCGCGGCGTTCCGCAGCAGCGGTCTTGCGATCGGTCTGTCGCTGTTCCTGCTGTTCGCCGGCAGCATGATTACAGGGCTGCTCATGCTGGCGGACCAGGCATGGATCAAGTTCGTGCTGTTCCCGCACTTGGGTCTCACAACCTATTTGAACGGGAGTGTGCCGCTTTCCGATTATCCGACGACCTATGCCTTTTCATTGGGCGTGCTGGCCGTTTACTTCATCGTTTTTAACGCCGTCTCCTGGACGGCATTCATCAAGCGCGACGTATCGGCTTGATCGCAGGAGCATTTGCTTCTGGTATCGGACGCGGCTTCCGCCAGCTTGGCGGGGGTCGCGTTTTTTTTGCATGCAGCGACACGATTTAACCTTCCGTTAATGCGCCGGGCATGTCTGCGTTAATAATTTTCTACTACGATGAACTGTATCGATCGATAGGAGGGCTTCAGTTCATGTTGGAAAATTGGCGCAAAAGAACGGCATTGACCGCGGCGGCGGCGATATTGACGGGAACGATCGCTTCGGCGTGCGGCGCGGGAGCAGTGGCGACAGCCGCCGCGGCAGCCGAGGCCGGCACGCCTTATGATGCTGCGGGCCGCTACGACGGCACGGTGCCGCATATCGTCATCAACCAGGTGTACGGGGCGGGATTGAAGGGGGCGTCCGACGCCTGGGTGTCGCACGGCTTCATCGAGCTGTACAACCAGACGGAGGCCGCCGTCAGCTTGGAAGGCTGGTCGCTGCAATATGCGGATAGAGGCAGCAGCGAGACGACCGGGGCAACTAAAGGATGGGAAAAGCTCAATCTGACCGGCAGCATTCCGGCGCACGGGTTCTATCTGATCGCCGGCAGGGCGACGGGAGCGCAGACGCCTGCGGTAGACCTGACCGATCGCGCCGATCTGACCTGGGACCGCTATATCAACAACAAAGGTCTGAAGGTAGCGCTCGTCAGCAACCGCGATCTGCTGCAAGCCGTCAATCCGTTCGACATTGGCGCGTCGCATGACAAGGCGCCCGGCTATGTCGATATGGTCGGCACGGGCAGCAATGACAGCGGCAGCAACATCGACGGCTACGAGACGGCGTATCCGAGCGGGGACACGCAGGGCACGTCCAAGAAGAAGGCGATCCGCCGCGTCGGCGGGGGCGATACGGACAACAACCGGGCGGACTTCGTCCAGATCGACTACTCCTCGGGCTCGATCGATCTGTCTGCCGTCGGACCGCATCTGAAGCCGGTCGTCCAGCCGCTCGAGCTGCGGACGAGCGTACTCGCGGACGCATATGCAGGCTCGCCATACTCGGCGACGATCGCCGTATACGGCGGCACCGCGCCTTACACGTTTGCGGCCGAGGGGCTGCCGGCGGGCTTGACGCTCGACGCGGCCAAGGGCAAGATCGTCGGCATGCCGCTGGCCGCCGGGCAGTCGACGGTGCAGCTGTCCGTGCAGGACGCCGCTTATCCGGCGACGAAGGCCGCCATCGCCAGCATGACGCTGCGCGTGAACGAATCGACGACGGGCGAGGTGTTCCGCGACGTCATCTCGATCACGAAGCTGGGCGGCTTCGTGGCGGGCAAGCCAGACGACAATGGCGGCGTCGCCGAGATCGTCAAGTACAACAGGGACAACGGCAAGTTTTATCTGGTCGACGGTGCAGGCGACCCGCCATCGCTGAAGATCGTCGCGCTGGGGGACGGCACGCATCCCGAGCAGACCGGTGAGGTCAAGATCAAGGAGCTGGTCGAGACGGGCGGCTTCGTCTACGGCGACCTGACGAGCGTCGACATTAATACGGCCGCCAAGCGGATCGCCGTGTCTGTGCAGGAGAAGGACAGCCTCAAGCAAGGCAAAATTTTGACGCTCGACTACGACGGCAAGCTGCTCGCCGCCTACGAGGCCGGCGTCCAGCCCGACATGATCAAGTCGACGCGCGACGGCAGATATATACTGACCGCGGACGAAGGCGAGCCGCGCACGAAGGCCGGCGATCCAGAAGGCAGCATCACGATCGTGGATACGACGACGGGCGTCGTCAAGCAGGTCAAGTTCGACGATCCGTCCGTCATCGCGGACGACGTGCACATTCGCGGCGCCGGCGACCCTGTTACCGGCCAGATTACGGGCAGCGGCTCGAAGGCGGACGCGATCCGCGACCTGGAGCCCGAATATATCGCGCTCTCCGGGGACGAGCGGACGGCCTACGTGACCCTGCAAGAGAACAACGCAGTGGCCGCGATCGATGTCCAAGCGGGCAAGGTGCTGTGGGTCAAGGGCCTCGGGCTGAAGGATCTGAGCCTGCCGGGCAACAAGCTCGATCTGGTCAAGGACGGCGTCATTCAGCTTGAGAATGTACCGTTCTACGGCGTCTACATGCCGGACGGCGTCGCTTCGTTCCAGGCCGGCGGCAAGACGTATCTCGTGACCGGCAACGAAGGGGATGCGACCGAGTGGGATGGCCGGGTCACCGCGAGCACCGTCAAGGCGATGAAGGGCAGTCTCGACCCGGATTCTGCGGCCGCCAAGTTCCTGGCGGGCAAGACGCGGTACGACGGCGTAGAGGTTATGAGCGACATGGGTCATGACGGCATCTACCTGTACGGCGGCCGCTCGCTGTCGATCTGGGATGCCGAGACGATGACGCAGGTGTCCGACACGGGCAGCGACTTCGAGCGCATCACGGCACAGCGCTTTCCGATGAATTTTAACGCGAGCAACAGTAGCAGCAAGACGGGGATCGACGAGCGCAGCAGCAAAAAGGGACCCGAGCCCGAGGATGTAAAGGCGGCGCTCGTCGGCACGCGAACGCTGGCGTTTGCGGGGCTGGAGCGGATCGGCGGCGTCATGACGTACGATGTGACCGACCCGGCGAGCCCGCAATTTATGAACTATACGAACACCCGCGACTTCGCGGCGGGTCCGGGCGTCAACACCGACAGCGGGCCGGAAGGGCTGGAGTTCATCCCGGCGGCGGACAGCCCGACCGGCTACCCGCTGCTGCTCGTCGCCAACGAAGTGGGCGGCACGGTGACGGTGCTGCAGCTGAACGTATCCAAGGTCGCGCTGGACCGTACGGCACTGTCGTTGACGGCGGGCGGCGCGAGTGCGGATCTGAAGGCTGCGGCGACCGGCGCGGACGGCGCGGCGACGACGGTCGTGTGGAGCAGCTCGAATCCGGCGGTCGCTAAGGTCGACGGTCAAGGCCTTGTGACGCCGGTCTCGGTCGGCACCGCTGTCATCTCGGCGGTGACGGCGGACGGGCTCGCGAAGGCAGAGGCTGTCGCGACGGTCGCGTCCACCGGCGGACCGTACGTTCCGACGCCTGGTCCATCCTCTACGCCGACGCCATCTCCTACGCCTGCAGCTTCCCCTAAGCCGTCCGGTCAGAGCGAGACGTACGGCGATGTGACGATGAGTACGTCCGGCAACACGGCTGTCATCCAGTTGACGGGGGATTCGTCCGGCAATGCCGCACAGGCAGTCGTCGAGCTGCCGGCAGAGGCCGTCGCCAAGCTGACGAGCGGGGCGGTCAAGACGCTGTCCGTCGAGACGGGGACCGCTGCGCTCTCCTTCGACGCCGAAGCGCTCGCGGCGATCGGATCGGCAGCGGGCGCCGGTGCCTTGAAGCTGGACATCCGGCGCCTGGCTGCCGACGAAGCCGCTGCGGCTCTGCCTGCCGGCGCCCGCGCCAGCGTTGTCGCTGCGGTGGGCAATCGGCCAGTCCTCGAGCTGAAGCTGATGGCCGGCAATACGGCGATGCACGACTTTGGGAGCGGCACGGTCCAAATTGCGCTGCCGTACGTCAAGCCAGCCGGCGAGCAGGCATCCGGTCTCATCGTGCAGTATATCGCGGACGACGGCAAGATTACGACGATGCCGGGCGGCTACTACGATTCTGCCGCGGGCACGATCCGGTTTGCAGTCAAGCATTTCTCCATGTACGGCATCGGCTACAACGTCCGCACGTTCGCCGACATTGACGCCAGCTTCGCCAAGGAAGACATCGCCTATCTGGCTGCGCGCGGCATTATCGACGGCGTAGGGCAGGACGCCTTCGCGCCGAAGCGCGCCGTCACCCGCGCCGATCTGACGGTCATGCTCGCCCGGATCGCCGGCGCGGACCTGTCGGCTTACCAAGGCGCGTCCGCCCGCTTCGGCGATGTGCAGAGCGGCGACTACTTCGCGGCCGCCGTCGCCTGGGCCGAAGACGCGGGGATCGCCTCGGGCACGGCCGTCGGCCGGTTCGACCCGCGTGCCGCGATCACGCGCGCGGACCTCGCGGTCATGCTCGTCCGGTATGCGGCGGCCGAACGCCTGACGCTGCCGGTCAAGCAGGCGTCCGTCGCCTTCGCGGATGCCGCGTCGATCCCGGCCTATGCCACCGATGCCGTCGGCGCCGTCCAGCGCGCGGGCATCGTCTCCGGCCGGCCATCGGCCGGTGCGACCGGCGCCGACTACGCGCCGAAGGCTTCGGCCACGCGCCAGGAGCTGGCGAAGATGCTCGCCGCGTTCGTGAAGCTGCCGGCAGAGCGCTAACCGCATCGCCTGCACCGCAAGCGGCGATCGCGCAACCGGGCCCGCCAGTGACCGCATCGCCTGCACCACAAGCGGCGATCGCGCCGCCGGGCCCGCCAGAGGCCGCATCGGCTGCACTACGGGAGGCGATCGCGCCGCCGGGCCCGCCCGCAGCCGCATCGCCTGCACCACAAGCGGCGATCGCGCCGCCGGGCCCGCCAGTGACCGCATCGCCTGCACCACAAGCGGCGATCGCGTCGCCGGGCCCGCCAGAGGCCGCATCGCCTGCACTACGAGAGGCGATTGCACCGCCGGGCCCGCCAGAGGCCGCATCACCTGCACTACGGGAGGCGATCGCGCCGCCGGGCCCGCCAGAGGCCGCATCGCCTGCACTACGAGAGGCGATCGCGCCATCGGGCCCGTCCGCAGCCGCATCGCCTGCACTACGAGAGGCGATCGCGCCATCGGCCCCGCCAGAGGCCGCATCGCCTGCACCACGAGAGACGATCGCGCCATCGGCCCCGCCAGAGGCCGCATCGCCTGCACCGCAAGCGGCGATCGCGCCGCCGGGCCCGCTTGCGGCCGCATCGCCTCCACTACGGGAGGCGATCGCGTCGCCAGGCCCGCCAGAGGCCGCATCGCCTCCACTACGGGAGGCGATCGCGTCGCCAGGCCCGCCAGAGGCCGCATCGCCTGCACTACGAGAGGCGATCGCGCCATCGGGCCCGCCCGCAGCCGCATCGCCTGCACCACAAGCGGCGATCGCGCCATCGGCCCCG
The DNA here is from genome assembly GCF_037963805.1 of Cohnella sp. 56. Lineage (NCBI taxonomy): Bacteria > Bacillati > Bacillota > Bacilli > Caryophanales > Paenibacillaceae > Cohnella > Cohnella sp. 56. Next base: position 159,189 of record NZ_JAZDQE010000008.1, read on the forward strand.
CCAGAGGCCGCATCGCCTGCACTACGAGAGGCGATCGCGCCGCCGGGCCCGCCAGAGGCCGCATCGCCTGCACTACGAGAGGCGATCGCGCCCTCGGGCCCGCCCGCAGCCGCATCGCCTGCACTACGAGAGGCGATCGCGCTATCGGGCCCGCCAGAGGCCGCATCGCCTGCACTACGAGAGGCGATCGCGCCATCGGCCCCGCCAGAGGCCGCATCGCCTGCACTACGAGAGGCGATCGCGCCGCCGGGCCCGCCAGAGGCCGTATCGCCTGCACTACGAGAGGCGATCGCGCCATCGGGCCCGCCAGAGGCCGCATCGCCTGCACCACAAGAGGCGATCGCGCCGCCGGGCCCGCCAGAGGCCGCATCGCCTGCACCACAAGCGGCGATCGCGCCGCCGGCCTCGTCAGAGGCCGCATCGCCTGCACTACGAGCGGCGATCGCGCCGCCGGGCCCGCCAGAGGCCGCATCGCCTGCACCACAAGCGGCGATCTCGCCGCCGGGCCCGCCAGAGGCCGCATCGCCTGCACTACGAGAGGCGATCGCGCCCTCGGGCCCGTCCGCAGCCGCATCGCCTGCACTACGAGCGGCGATCGCGCCATCGGACCCGCCAGAGGCCGCATCGCCTGCACCACAAGAGGCGATCGCGTCGCCGGGCCCGCCAGAGGCCGTATCGCCTGCACTACGAGAGGCGATCGCGCCGCCGGGCCCGCCAGAGGCCGCATCGCCTGCACTACGAGAGGCGATCGCCTCCGAACGAGCCACCGCCGTATCAAGTCTCGTCCAACTGAGCGGAGCCGGCTCGCGTCGTTTTTATCGACGCGGGCGCGGCTCCGCTTTTTGCATTTGCATGCCTCTGCTTCGCGCAATCTGCCTAAACCTCGTTCGCGCGGTTATAATGGTAAACGATGGACAGGATTCGCTCGATCGCGCCCGCGCCCGCCCTTCATCGCTCAATCGCGCCAGCCCGGGCCGCCCGCACACGCGCCCGCGCCCGCCCTGCATCGCTCGATCGCGCCCGCCCGGCCGTTTCGCCCTGCATCGCTCGATCGCGCGCCGGCCCGGCCGTTTCCGCTCGACGCGCCCGCCCTGCGCCACCCGGCCCCACCCGCCATCGCCCTGCGCGCTCGTCCGGGACGACTGTGGGTAAGAATAGGTAGCATCCGAGCTTACATACGCATTACGCATACGCACGCATATATCGTTTGCACTAGAGGAGGGTTGCGGGTGACGACATGGCTGCTGCTGGCGCTTATCGTGTTTATATTTCAGACCGGCACGATCCTCGTGCTCGAGTACCGCCGACCGGCCAACGCCATGGCGTGGCTGTTTATTTTGTTTTTGTTCCCGATCGTCGGATTTATTCTGTATTATTTCCTGGCCCGCGAGTATGTCAGGCGCCGCAAGGTCAAGCGCCGGGGCGGCTGGGACGAGCAGCGCCGGGGCGAGATACTGAAGAAGAGCCATCTCGTCAACGAGCCCGGAGACATACCGGGCGGGAAGTTCGAGGATGAGGAGCGGCTGTTCCGCACGCTGCGCAAGGCAGGGGCGGCGCCGATCACCGGCTGCAACAAATCGAGGGTGCTGACGAACGGGCAGATGACCTACGACGCGATGCTGGAGGCGATCCGGGGCGCGCAGCATCATATCCACTTCGCTACATACATATACCGCGACGACGAGATCGGACGTTTGTTCAGAGATGCGATGATCGAGAAGGCGAAGGCGGGCGTCCAGGTCAGGCTTATCTACGACGGGATCGGCAGCGTCAAGCTGAGCAAGTCGTTTTTTGCCGATTTCGAGGCGGCCGGCGCGGAGTTCGCCTGCTTTTTCCCGCTGCGTCCGGCCTTCATGAAGAAGCGGATGAACTATCGCAATCACCGCAAGATCATGGTCGTGGACGGAACCAAGGGCTTCGTCGGCGGGATCAATGTCGGCGAGGAATATCTCGGCAGGCACAAGAAGCTCGGCTTCTGGCGGGATACCCATCTCGAGCTGGAGGGCGATGCGGTATACGGGCTGCAGGAGGTGTTCCTGAAGGATTGGGAGCTCGCCACCAAGGAGCGCCCGAGCGACGATGGCTTCCTGCCGGAGCACAGCTGCACGGGCAACGAGGTCGTGCAGATCGTCGCTGGCGGGCCCAACCGGCGGGCGGACGCGATCCACGAGACGCTGTTCGCGGCGCTGGCGACGGCGAAGCGGCGGATCTGGATCACGACGCCGTACTTCATCCCGAGCGCGGGTGTCGTGATGGCGCTCAAGACGGCGGCGCTGAGCGGCGTGGACGTGCGGATGATCGTGCCGCTCATCCCCGACACGAAGCTGGTGCACGCGGCGACGATGTCCTACGTGGACGAGATGCTCAGCTGCGGCATCCGGTTCTGGCAGTACGAGCGGGGCTTCATTCATGCCAAAGTCGTCATCGTCGACGACCTGATCGCCACGGTCGGGACCGCGAATATGGACCTGCGCAGCTTTTTCAGCAACTTCGAGACGAACGCCTACCTGTTCCATCCGGACGCGATCGCGGCGCTGGAGCGGGACTTCCTGCAGGATCTGCAGGACAGCCGCGAGCTGGAGCTGTCGGTGTTCCGCAAGCGCTCCGGCGGCCGCAAGGCGGCGGAGGCGCTCTGCCGGATGCTGTCGCCGCTGCTGTAAACATACGAATGCCGCAGCGAATATGCTTACCTCAAGGGACGGTGCAGATGCCATTCTGCGCCGTCCTTTGCCGATTTTTCTAACGCACAACGGCAGCAGCCGATCGTCGAATTGTCCCCCTATGCCGCATACCCACCGCTCCCTCCCCGCCTTGCTCCCTGGTTACAATAAAGGATGCTGTCTCGCGCCGAAGTTGTGCGGCCGCCGCGGCAGTGACATAATCGTGATATTCTGTGGACCCCGAACGCGAGGCGAGATCCCGATGGACATCAGCAAGCTATCCTTTCGCAACAAGCTCAAGTCGGCCTTCATGGTCATCTCCATCCTGTCGATATTGATCACCGGCCTGTTCTCGTATACGACGACAGCCAACATTCTCGAGGACAAGGCGCTGACGCTGACGCAGGATACGGTCGTGAAGTCGGCGCAGGTCGTCGACGAGAAGCTGAACAATCTGATGCTCGTCATGATGACCTTCATGATCAGCGATTCGTTCCAGAGCATGCTGCGCGACGCGCAGGGGGGCAATACCGCCGCCTACTTCACCCATCTGACCAATATGGACAATGTATTCTCCCAGGCGCGCATCGCGGAGCCGCTGATCCAGTCCATCTTCATCTCGACGCCGATCGGAGACTTCTATCCGCTGCCGATGAATCTCAATCGGTCCGTCGCGTTCACGGACACGGCGCTCTATCGGCGGGTGGCGGCGGCGAAGCGCAATATCTGGATCGAAGGCCACGAGGACCCGCTGTTCAAGGGCGGGCAGCGCGTCGTGTCGCTCATCTTGCAGCCGATTGCGGAGTATCCGGTGCGGGACGTGTATGTGGTCGTCAACATCCGCGAGGACGGTCTGCGCAAGATCGTGTCGCCGTCCCCGAACGGCAATTCCAAGACGTTTCTGCTGAACGCGGACGGGACGCTCGTCTACGCCGAGCGGGACCCGCTGATCGTGCAGACGGCCGGCGGCGGACAGGCGGCGCGCATTGTTCGCGACGAGCCCGGCGCAGGCTATACGACGATCAGGCTCGACCGGGAAGACTATTTGCTCAATTATGCGCAGATGAGTCTCAACGACTGGACGGTCGTGGCGATCCAGTCCAAGGATCATGTGCTCAAGGATCTGAGTGTGATCAAGTGGACGATTTTGTTTATTACGGGCGTCAGCTTCGTCGTGACGTTTTTGTTGTCCGGCTGGTTCACGCGTTACCTGCTGCGGCCGCTCAGAAGCCTGCAGCTCGTCATGAAGCGGGTCGAAGGCAACGATCTGACCGCCCGCTTCGAGAGCGGACGGGAGGACGATCTGGCGCAGGTGGGCTTCCGGTTCAACCGGATGCTGGAGCAGATCGTCGTGCTGATCGACGAGGTCAAGTCCGCGGAGGCGAGCAAGCGCGCGGCGGAGATCAAGTCGCTGTCCGCGCAGATGGATCCGCATTTCCTTTACAACACGTTGAATACGATCTATTGGAAATTGAAGGTCGGCGAGGTGGAGCCTTCGCAGCATATGGTCGTATCGCTGTCCCGCCTGTTCCAGCTGGGGCTGAACAAAGGGCAGGAGATGACGACGCTGGACAAGGAGCTCCAGCACGTACGCCAATATCTGGAGCTTCAGCATTACAGCTATGAGCATCTGTTCGAATACGACATCGCGGTCGGGGACCCCTCGCTCATGGAGCAGCCGGTGCCGCGGATCATGCTGCAGCCGCTCGTCGAGAACAGCATTCTGCACGGCTTCGAAAATATGGAATCCGGCGGCTCGATCCGGATCGAGGCGGACCTGGACGCGGCGAACGGACGATGGACCTTGCGGGTGCAGGACAACGGGCGCGGGATCGAGGCGCCGGACTTCCGGGCGTCCGCTCTTCCCGAAGCGGAGGGCGGCTATGCGATCGGCAATCTGATCAGCCGCCTGAAGCTCGTCTACGGCGACGAGGCCGCGCTTGCGGTCGAGAGCGAGCCGGGCCGGGGCACCGCCGTTACGTTAACATTTCCGCTGAATGGAGGCCGATCCGAAGATGAACGCAGCTAATCTGGCAAGCCTTGTCATTATCGACGATATCAAGAGCGTGGTCGCCGGTCTGACCGCTATCGACTGGGCTGCGCACGGCATCGAGCTGGCGGGCGTCGCGTCCAACGGCGAGGACGGACTCGCGCTCGCGGACCGCATCAAGCCCGACATCGTCGTCACGGACATTCGAATGCCCCGCATGGACGGGCTCACGATGTTCAAGGCGCTGCTGGAGCGGGGTCAGTCGTGCAAGGTGATTTTGATTACCGGCTATGCGGATTTCGACTATGCCAAGCAGGCCGTCCAGCTCGGGGCGTTCGACTTTGTCGTCAAGCCCTTCACCGAAGAGGAGATTGTGGACGCCGTGCTCCGGGCCAGGCAGCAGGTCGAGGAAGACCGGACGCGATATCTCGGGCAAAAGGAGATGGAGCGCAAAGTGCGCGCGAGCATGCCGCTGCTCCGTCAGGAATACTTCTCTCTGCTCGTCAGCCATCGCACGCCCTGGGAGAATGCGGCGGAGCGCTGGTCGTTTCTCGGCATCGAGCTGGCTCCCCGCGGCTTCACCGTCATGTTGCTGAAGATCGACGGCTTCCCGGAGCGGGTGGCCGGCATGTCCGTGCGCGAGGTGGAGCTTATCCGCTTCTCGCTGCAGAACATCGCGGAGGAGACGATCGGCAAGCATGCCCGGACCGTCGTATTCCGGGCAGGCGACGACCGCTTCGCGGCCGTGCTGAACGATCCGCAGCTGTTCCCGGCCGACGAGATTGCGGAGCGGTGCTGCCAGAATATCGCGAGCTACACCAAGTTCACCGTCTCCGTCGGCACGGGCGGACGGGTGGAGGCGGTGCACGAGCTGCCCGATTCCTACCGGCAGGCCGAATCGGCGCTGGCGTATCATCTGTTCACCGGAGGCAACGGGGCGATCGGCTACCGCAGCTTGCCGAAGGCGGATCTGCAGGAGCCGCTGGCGCTCGGGCGCCAGGACGAGCTGCTGCTCCTGCTGCGCGCCGGCAGCGGCGACCGGGTGTCCGCGCTGCTGGACGAGCTCGCGCAGACGCTGCTCGCGATGAAGCCCCAGCCCAATCCGGACTACCTGCGCAGCCTGTACGAGGAATTGGCGGCGGCCGCGATCCGCACGCTCTACGAGCTCGTCCCCCAGGCGGAGCTCCAGCCGCTCGTGGACCGGTACAAGGCGCACCGTACGGCGCCCGGCGCCACGCTGGCGGACCTGCAGCAGCAGCTGCTCCGGCTGTGCGCGGGCGGCGCCGAGCTCGTGCGCGGTCATACGCTGTCCGAGGGACAGGCAATCGTGTACAGATCGATCGAGCATATGAAGACGCTGCTGGACCGCAACGTCACGGTCGGGGAATGCGCCGCGCATGTGCACCTGAGCGTCAGCTATTACTCCAGCCTGTTCAAGCGCGTGACCGGGATGACCTTCACCCAGTATGTGACGAACGAGAAAATCGCCAAAGCCAAATCGCTGATCCTGAGCGGCAAGCCGGTTCAGGACGTGGCGGCCGAGGTCGGCTACGAGGAGCGGCGGTACTTCAGCGAGACGTTCAAAAAGGTGACGGGCATGACGCCCTCGGAATTCCGGGACAGCTACCTGGGCGACTCCAAGAGGCAGGAAAGACAATAAAATAGTCGCCCTGGAGAGTGGTGTGGCCGTCCTTCCCCTTGCAAACGGGCCTATATAATAAGGACATGAACAACAAATCAACTGTTTAAAGGGGTCGTTTGTACATGTGGAAAAGAGGTATAGGTCTGGCGTTGACGGCTGTGCTGGCGGTCGGCACGGCGGCATGCGGCAATTCCTCGAATAACGGAGAGGGCAGTACGAGCCCGTCTTCGCCTGCGTCCGGTACGGCATCCGCGCCTGCGTCCCAGGCGCCGTCGGGAGAGAAGAAGGTCATCTCGTACTGGACGGACGACCGTCACGATCAGGAGTACATCAAGTCGCTCATCGACAAGTTCAATGCCGAGAACACGGACAACATCCAGGTGGAGCTGACCGTCCTCTCGGAGAACTTCAACCAGAGCGTGGACATCGCGTTCTCGAGCAACAAGGCGCCCGATATGCTGCGTCTGAAGAGCGCCAATACGGGCACGTTCGTGAAGAAAGGCTATCTGGCGCCGATCGACGAATACGTGACCGACGAGATGAAGACCAAGTTCTCCTCGCTGCTGCTCGAAGGCGTGAACAAGTTCGACGGCAAGCTGTACAGCCTGCCGAATTCCGGCCAGACGCTGCGCCTCGTTTACAACAAGGACCTGTTCGACAAAGCCGGTATCGAGAAGCCGCCGGAAACGCTGCAGGAGATGGTGGACGACGCCAAGAAGATCACCGCGGCCGGCAACAGCGAAGGCGCTTACGGCTTTGCGCTGAACTTCAAAAATCCGAAGAGCGCCTTCGAACGCTCGGTCCGCGAGATTCTGTCGCTGAGCGGACATCAGGGACTCGGCTACGACTTCAAGACGGCGCAGTTCGACTTCGCCCCGTACAGCCAGGTCATCGAATACTTCAAGCAAATGTGGGACGACGGCAGCATCCTGCCGGGCGCCGAGACGCTCGACATCGATCCGATGCGCGCCCAGTTCGCCGCAGGCAAGATCGGGATGTACCTCTCGTTCTCCACCGAGCCCGGCGTCTACAAGGACCAGTTCCCGACGGACATCCACTGGGGCGGGGCGCTCGCGCCGACGATCGACGGCAAGCGCGACGGCACCTCGGAGATCGTATCGGCGGGCACATGGCTCGGCATCAGCGACAAGTCGAAAAACAAGGATGCGGCGTGGCAGTTCATGGCCTACATGTACCGTGACGAAGTGCTGACCGCTTATCACGAGCAAGGCTTCGGCATCTCGGTTGTTCCCAGCATCGCGGAAAAAGCCAAAAATCCGGATGTGCCCGGCATGGAAGGCTTCCTGGTCGGCGACAACGACTCGATCTGGCCGGTATCTCCTACCGTGACGCCGGAAGGCGCCAACTACGGCGACGCGTTCTTCAAGTACATGCTGTCCGGCGGAGACCTGGCCAAGGTGACTGCGGATCTGAATGCGCGCTATAACGACGCCCTGGCCAAAGCGAAGGAGAAGGGCGAAGTCAAAGCGGAAGCCGATCCGTCCTTCGATCCGGCCAAGCTGAAGACGAATTCATAGAAAGGGAGCGGGGGCTTTCGTGAATTACTGGCGAAGGCCCTTCGCATTTCCGAAGGGAGTGGATCAAGAGATGACACGCTGGACCCGACTGCGGGAAAATTCCCTGCTGCTGTTCCCGAGCGTCGTGCTCACGCTGGCCCTGGGCATCTATCCGCTGATATGGGTGCTCCGGTATATGTTCTATGACTACCCCGGCTACGGGGAGGAGCTGTTCGTCGGCCTCGACAACTTCCGCAGATTGCTGCGGGATGCGGAGTTCTGGGCGTCCGTGCGCAATACGTTCGTATTCGCCGGCGGCAAGCTGCTCATCACCGTGCCGCTATCGCTCATCCTGGCCGTCATCCTGAACGGCAAGCTGCGCGGACGCCACTTCATGCGCGCGGTATTTTTCATGCCGACCGTCATCAGTACGGCCGTCATCTCCGTCGTCTTCTATCTGATCTTCAACTCCTACAACGGCATGGTCAACCAGTTGCTCGTCCGCATGCATATTATCGACAGCCCGTTCGCGTGGCTCGGACCCGATCATGCGATGATGACGGTCGTCATCGCCGCGGCTTGGGGCGCGGTCGGCAACTACATGCTGCTGTTCATCGCGGGCCTGCAGAGCATCCCGCAGGACCTGTACGAGAGCGCCTCGATCGACGGCGCGGGGCCGGTGCAGCGCTTCTGGCGCATTACGATCCCGATGCTCGGCCCGGTCATGCAGATCATCATCATGCTGGCGATCATCGCTTCGCTCAAAGGCTACGAGAGCATCATGGTCATGACGGAGGGCGGCCCGATCGGCAAGACCGAGGTCATGTACCTGTATTTGTACAAGCTGCTGTTCCCGTTTGCGACCTCCGGCACGCCGGCCGACCAGCAGTTCGGCTACGGCAGCGCGGTCGGCTTCGCGACGGCGCTCATCGTGGGCGCGATCACGATGATCTATTATTGGCTGAGCCGCAAAATGAACAAGGTTTTTTAGGAGGATACAGCGATGAGACAACAAACGGGAATCCTCGGGCAGCCGGCGGAAGTCCGCAGAGCGCGGACCTCATCCCCGGGAGCCGCGCGGCTTGCGGCGGTGCTGGGACGCGCCGTCCTATGGATTTTTCTGCTGGTCGTCGGCCTGCTCACCTTGTTCCCGATCCTGATGACGGTGACGGGCTCCATGATGTCCAATGCGGAGCTGATGGGCGGCGGCAGCATCGTGCCGAAAAGCTGGGAGTTCGGCAATTACGCCCAGGCCTGGGAGCAGAGCAACTTCGCCCGCTACACCTGGAACAGCCTGTTCATGAGCGTCGCCGCTACGGTCGGCACGCTGCTCGTGGCTGCCGCCGCCGCCTACGTCGTGGACAGGAGGAGCTTCCCTGGCAAGTCCGTGTACGTCGGGCTGCAGGCTTCGACGATGTTCATCTCGATGGGAGCGATCGTGCTGCGTCCCCAGTTCGACCTGATGGTCGCGCTCGGCCTGAACACGTCGCTGTGGGGCGTCATCCTCATTTTGATCAGCGCGCATGCGAGCACGTTTTTCATTCTGCTGGGCTTCTTCAAGTCCATCCCGCGCGAGCTCGACGAGGCGGCGATGATCGACGGCTCCAGCTTCATCCGTTCCTTTTACCGGATTATCCTGCCGCTGCTCGCGCCGGGACTCGGCGTATCGGGCCTGTTCGCCTTCCGCCACGCCTGGAACGAATATATACTGCCGCTCGTGTTCACGATGACCGATCCCAAGCTGCAGACGCTGACGGTAGGGCTCGCCAATCTCCGGTACGGCTCCTCGGCGGCGATGCAGATCAATCTCATGATGGCGGGCGCCTGCCTGTCCATCCTGCCGATGCTGGCCGTGTATATATTGGCCAACAAGTCCTTTATGCAAGTGACGGCCGGATCGGTCAAGGGCTGAGGCCGAGTGCGCCATTCTAACATCATCGCAAAAATTGGAGGGTACCTACTGATGAACGCAACGACCGCGATCGGCGACCTGAAGTCCAGCCCATTGGTCTCCCGCCACCCGGCGAATCCGATCCTGACCCCGGGCGACGTCCCCTACGGCCCGGCCATGGTGTTCAACGCCGGCGTCGCCAAATATAATGGCAAGTACGTGATGGTATTCCGCAACGACTACGGCAACGCCGAGCTCGGCACGATCGAGCCGCACAGCACGACGAATTTGGGACTGGCGTTCAGCGACGATGGCATTCGCTGGGAGGTTCAGCCGTCTCCTTGCTGGAGCTGGCATGACGAGGAGGTCGTCCGTGTGTACGATCCGCGCTTGACCGTCATCGACGGACGCTGCCATATGTGCTTCGCGGTGGACACGCGGCACGGCTTGCGCGGCGGCATCGCCGTCACGGATGACTTCGCCAAGTTCGACGTGCTCAGCCTGTCCGTGCCGGACAACCGCAATATGGTGCTGTTCCCGGAGCGGATCGGCGGCCGGTACGTCCGGCTCGAGCGGCCCTTCCCCGTGTACAGCCGGGGCGGCGCCGACCGCTTCGACATGTGGATGAGCGATTCGCCCGACCTGCGCTACTGGGGCGGGTCCAAGCTGCTGCTCGGCGTGGAGCATGTGCCGTTCGCCAACGACAAGGTCGGTCCCGGCGCGCCGCCGGTCCGCACCGAGCGCGGCTGGCTGACGACCTTCCACGCGGTCGACATTGACGACAGCCGCGGCAAGAACGGCTGGGAGCCATCTTGGAAGAAGCGGTATACCGCAGGCATCATGCTGCTGGATCTGGAGGACCCGAGCAGAATACTGGGCATGTCCAGCCGGCCGCTGCTGGCGCCGGAGGCGGCCTACGAGACGGACGGCGGCTTCCGCAACGATGTCATCTTCCCCGGCGGCATGGTCCTCGAGGACAGCGGCGAGGTCAAGATTTATTACGGCGCGGCCGACACGGTGGAATGTCTGGCGACGGCCGACGTCGACGATCTGATCCGGCTCTGTCTGGAAGGCGAATGAGAGGAGCGTGAACGCTAGTGAGCAATGAGGAGCATGTAAGTGTACCCGCACAGGAGATCCCCGTATCCCGCGAGGTCGATGTCGTCGTCGTGGGCGGCGGGGCGTCGGGCGTCGGCGCGGCGATCGCTGCCGCGAACAACGGCGCCCGCACGCTGCTGATCGAGCAGCGCGGCTACCTGGGCGGCATGGGCACGGTATCGCTGGTGCCGGCCTTCTGCCCGTTCACGGACAAGCAGAAGCCGATCATCCGCGGCATCGGCCTGGCGCTGATGGAGCGGATGAAGGAAGCGTGCAATGCGGACTATCGCCGGGAATACGCCGACACGCTCGATTGGGTGCCGATCGACCCCGAGACGCTCAAGCGCGTGTACGACGACGCGCTGCTGGAGAGCGGCGCGGAGCCGCTGTATCACTCGTTCGTCTACGACGTGCTGAAGTCCGCCGACGGACGCAGCATCGAGGGCATCGTCGTCGTCAACAAGAGCGGCCGCTCGGTCGTGCGGTGCCGCTATATCATCGACGCGACGGGCGACGCGGACATCGCCGCGCTGGCGGGCGCGCCGTTCCAGAAGGGCGGAGAGGCGGGCGAGCTTCAGCCTGGCTCGATGTGTTATCTGCTGGCGAACGTGGACCGCGGGCGCTTCCGCGAATTTCTGGAGCGGACGGGAGATACGGGGCAGCTGCACAAGACCGTCGAGCGGGCGATCGCCGACGGCGCGCTGCCCGAAGGACGCAAGTCGGTCTCCGGCCTCGCTTGGGTGAACGACTATCTCGTGGGCGTCAACTTCGGCCATGTGTTCGGCATCGACGGGACGAAGGCGGAGGACCTGACGCGAGGCGCGATCGAGGGGCGCAGGCTGGCGCAGCGCCAGCTGCAATTTTTCCAGAACTATGTGCCCGGCTTCGAGCAGGCGCATCTGGTGGCGAGCGGGGAGCAGGTCGGCATCCGGGAGACCCGCCGGATTCAGGGCGACTACGTGCTGACGGCGGACGACTTCATGGAGGCGCGAACCTTCTATGATGACATTGCGCGCAACGCGTATTATATTGATATTCATATGGCGCACAGCAAAGCGAACATGACCTTCACCCATCTGAAGCCGGGAGAGTCGCACGGCGTGCCCTACCGGTCGCTGCTGCCGCTTAACATCGACAATCTGTGGGTGCCGGGCCGGGCCGCGTCTTCAGACCGGGCGGTTCAGGGCTCGCTGCGGGTGATGCCGAACTGCTTGGCGATGGGGCAGGCGTCGGGCACGGCCGCCGCATTGGCGCTGCGGGACGGCGTCGGCGCCAGAGACGTCGAGATTGCGGAGCTGCAGCGCGTACTGCTGGCGCAGGGCGCATGGCTGGGCGAACCGGCTCCCGCGGGCGGTCATTAACGGAGGGCGAGGATGGAGACGATGAAGTGGCGCAATAAAAGATGGGGCACGCTCGGCGACAGCATCACGGCGGCGAACGGCTATCAGCCGATCGTTGCAGCTGCGCTCGAGTGGGCGGAGGTGCTGAACTACGGCAGGAGCGGCTGCCCCATGACGGCCGGCGGACCGACGGACGAAGGCGCTACGTACCGGATGGCGCTGGGCATCGATCCCGGGCTCGACTGCGTGACGATATTCGCCGGCACCAACGACTATCGGCTGGACAAGCCGCTCGGCGGTCCGGACAGCCGCGATCCGCTGACGTTCGTCGGCGCATACCGCTCGGCGATCGAAGCCGTGCTGACGGCGAATCCGGGATGCCGACTCGGCCTGTGGACCCCGCTGCAGCGGGCCAAGGACGGCTACGACGTCGTTCGTCCGAATGCGCAGGGGCATCGGCTCGGCGATTATGCCGAGGCGGTGCGCGCGCTGGCGCGCGAATACGCGCTGCCCGTGCTCGATCTGTATGCGGAGAGCGGGCTGAACAGTCTGACGCTGCCGCACTTCACCGACGACGGACTCCACCCGAATGCGCGCGGTCACGAGCGGATCGCCGCGCTGGCGATCCCGTATCTGGCGCGAATCTGAGCCTGCCCCGATGAGACGGTTCGGGCGGTCGCTCTTAAGTCAAGTCCGCCCGATCCCGCTCAGCACGTCCGCGAGCCGCTGCGGCCGCATCTGTCCGATCAGATCGCCGCGCTGCCGCAGCCGGGCGGCGATGTTGAGCAGATTGAAGTCGGACGGGCGCGGGTTCGCGCGCACTTCGTCCCAGCCAAGGGGCGTCGACACTGGCGCGCCCGGGCGGGCCCGCGGCGTATAAGCCGCGGCCAGCGTGCGTCCCGGATAATATTGCAGATAGTCGAGGTAGATGAGCGATCCGCGGTTCTTCTTCAGCCGTTCTACGGTGAAGAGCTGCGGATCTTTTGCCGTCAAATACTCGGATATGAACTTGCCGAACCGGCGCAGATCGTCGTAGCTGGGCCCGGGCTCGATGCGCATGACGACCTGGATGCCCGTCGCGCCAGAGGTCTTGGGGACGGCCTCCAGACCGAGCGAATGCAGCAGGTCCCCGACCTTGTCCGCGGCCTCCATAATTCTCGGCTCGACCTCGAGACTCGGATCGATGTCGAGTATCCAGCGGTCGGGCAGCGGCTGCCCGATCCGTTCGCAGGAGACATGGAATTCGAGCGCATACAAGCTCCCCATCCACAGCAGCGTCGGCAGCGAATCGAGCACGACGTACCGGATGCCGCCTTCCGTCTCGGTCCGTACGAACTCGGGCACGGGAGCGGGCGCGTTTTTTTGATAAAAGGACTTGCCCGCATACCCCTCCGGAAAACGGATCGTCGTCAGATAACGGCCTTCGGTGTGGGGCAGCATGTAAGGCGCTAAATCCGCCAAAGTTCGGACATACTGGAGTTTGTCGATGCCCAAGTCGGGCCATAGCAGCTTGTCCGGGTGAGAGATCGTTAGTTCCCGTTCGCCCAGGCGCAGCGCGACCGGAGACATCATAGCCGGGGTCATGGCAGCATTCCTCCGCTCTGCTCGGCCCCGACAGCCGGGGCGATGAATGGTGTTAGTGTGGCCGCTGCATCGCGATGCCATACGGCGCCGGCTTGAACCGATCGACCGAGGAGCGAACGACCATCCATGTCCGACCGCAACAACCCGATGCAACCGATCGTTCCGTTCGAGCCCGTATCCTCCGCGCAGCTGACGGTCCGGAGCGGCTGGACGGCGCAGATCAAGTGGGACGGCGTGCGCATGCTGACCTACTGGGACGGCGCCGCGACCCGTCTCGTCAACCGCAGGCTGAACGACAAGACGCTGCAATATCCGGAGTTCGCGCGCGCTTCCGATTATATCGCCGCCCGCTCCGCCATTCTCGACGGCGAGCTGATCGCGATGAACAGGGAGCGGCCTTCCTTTCACGAGATCATGCGGCGGGACCGCGCCCGCAAGAGCGACACGATCTCGCGCGGCGTCGCCGGTGTGCCGGTCACTTATATGGTGTTCGACGTTCTCTATTGCGAGGGCGAATGGTTGACGGACAAGCCGCTTCGCGAGCGGCAGGCGGTGTTGCGCAGTCTGCTGAAGGCGCATCCGCAGGTGCAATTAGTCGCCGATCACGACGATCCGGCCGCGCTGCTGGCGGTGATGAAGTCGCACCGGATGGAGGGGATCGTCACCAAGGACCTGGACAGCCGCTACCTGATCGGCGGCAAGGACGGCCGATGGATGAAGCACAAGATCGATCGCGACCTCGCGGCGGGCGTCGGCGGCGTCACGCTGCAGGGCGGCATCGTCAATGCGCTGCTGCTCGGTCTCTACGACGAAGCGGGCTGCTTCTGTTATATCGGCCACGCCGGCGCGGGCAAGCTGACGCACGAGGACTACCGGTCGCTGACCGCGCGGCTGCCCGAGCTGCGCATCGCCCGCAAGCCGTTCGCCAACAGGACCGAGCGGGAGCGGGAGGCGGTGTGGATCGCGCCGGACCGCGTAGCCGTGAAGGTGAACTATTTGGAGTGGACGACGGGCGGCACGCTGCGCCATCCGGTGCTCCAGGGGTTCCTGGACGCAGGAGCGGCCGATTGCTCCTTTGCGCAGCCGGAATAATACGGGCGATGCCCCGCACTTTTGCTCCGCTTCCCTCATAGAACAATAGCAGGGAGGGGATCGCTACGTTTATTCCGGTGCCGCCTCAGGCGGGCGCGCTGCTGTCGCTCGTGCTTGTGTTCTGGACAGGAACCGCTCTGTTCGCCGTGCTGCATCCGAGGGCTGTCCTGAGACTGGCTGCGGGCAGCCGTATGCAGAGGAGAGCGGACAAGGAGGCCGAAGAAGCCAGCTTGCGCATCCGCGTCCAAGGCGCTTGGATGAGTGTGGCCGGCCTGATCGTGCTGGCGCTGCCGCTGCTCCTGTAGCTGCCCGCCCCCAAAAAAGGGGCCGCCCCGAAGTCATTCGCATGACTTGCGGGACGGCCCCTGTGAGGCGGTACGGGCCGATCAGCCCGTGAACTCTTGCACCCATTCGCCGTTGTAGTAGGCTACGCCGATCGACTTGAAGTTGGCGTTCATAATGTTCGCCTTGTGCCCAGCGCTGTTCATCCACGCGGTCATCACTTCGGTCGGCGAGCGTTGGCCTTTGGCGATATTCTCGCCGGCATAGCTGTACGTCACGCCGAACTGCTTCATCATATCGAACGGCGAACCGTACGTCGGCGAGTTGTGGTCGAAGTAGTTGTTGCTGTACATATCCTTGGCCTTGGCATCGGCGACCGTCGTCAGCTTCGCGTCCGTCTTCAGTGCGGACAGGCCGGCTTTGGCGCGCTCTTGATTGACGATGTTGACGACTTGTGCGGCGAAGTCGGATTGCTGCACGGATGTGCCCGAGCCTGTCGTCCCGCTGCCGGCGCCGGCAGGGATGGATGGCGGCGCGGTCGGTGCGGGCGTGGCAACCGGCTTGGATGGCTGCACGGTCGGTGCAGGCGTGGCTGCCGGAGCGGTGGGCTGCACGGTCGGAGCAGGCCTAGCTGTCGGAGCAGGCGTCACAGTCGGTGCAGAGCCGTTGGCTCCGCCGCCGTTCAACCCGGCCAGCAGCGATTGCCAGTCGAACGATCCGAGATATTGCTGCAGCTGCGATGCGTCGATTGTAGATGCGTTAAGCGTATATGTGTAAGTCCGGACCGTCGGCGTGCCCGAGGTCGTCGCGGCGTTTGCGGATGCGCTGAAAGGGATTGCCAGCGACAGGACGAGAGCGCCGGACAGTGCCAGTTGACCGATACGATTGTTTTTCATGGAAGCTTAATTCCCCCTTATAGGTTAAGCCTGCGAGGTTAGCTGACGGGTTAGGTCGGAGAACGCCCTGCCGCATGAAGCGGCTTCACCCCATATGCCTGGTTCCCCCGTGCCCTCTCGGGCTTCGGCTCGGATGCTTCACATTCTATCAGCCGAATCCGGCCGGTTCACGGCATAAATATTACCATGATCCATATATTAGAAAATCTGAAAACGCCCCTTCCTTGTCCCGCGCGGGATTCGGAAGGGGCGTTCGCCGCTTCTTAAAATATTCTCATTGTGGCGGCCGCGTCATGAAATGCGCAATTTGTCCGCGATTGATGTGCGATGCAAGTATATGCATGCCCGTTCATCGCCGGTTCGGCTCAAGATTTAGGCTCGCTCGCCTTGCGCCTGCGGGACGGCGTCCCCGCCGGGGCCCCGCCAGCGGCATCGCCGCCCGCCGCTGCGGCGCCGGGCACAGCCGGCTTCGCCCGCGAGCGCTTCGGCTTGTCTGCCGCTGCTGCGCCGGGCAAGCCCGTGTCGCCCTGAATCGCGGACTTGCGCCCGGCGCCGCGCGTTCCGGCCGCCGCAGCCGGCGCGCCGTTCGCAGCCGCGTCCCCCGTCTTGACGGCGGCGAGACTCGCCTGCAGCGCGGACATCAGGTCGATGACATTGGTCCGCTCGGCCGCAGGCGCGGTCACGACATCGACGCCTTGCCCGGCGACCTTGCGGTTGATGGCGTCCAGCATCGCAGCCCGATAGTCGTCCGTATACTTGGCGGCGTCGAAGGGCGCGGACAGCTGCTCGATCAGCAGCTTGGCCATGTCGAGCTCGCGCTCGTTGACCGCCTGCTGCTGCGGCAGGCCGGGCACGCCCGAGATCGCACGGATCTCGTCCGGGTAGAACATCGTCTCCATGCAGATGCAGTTGTCGACGCAGCGGATGGCGGCGAGGCTGCTCTTGCTGCGGATCGCGATCTTGGCGATGCCGATCCGCCCGGACTGCCGCATCGCCTCGAGCAGCAGCCCGTACGCGCCCGCACCCGCTTGATCCGGCGCCAGATAATACGTTTTCTGATAGAACATCGGGTCGATCTCTTCGAGCGCGACAAAGTCCAAAATTTGTATCGTACGCGTATTCTCGGGCTTGATCGCTTCAAGCTCCTGCTCGTCGAACAGCACGAAGCGGCCCTTTTCGTACTCGTAGCCCTTCACGATCTCATCCGTCTCGACCGCCCGATCGCAGTGCGGACAGCTCTTCGTATAGGAGATCGGCGTGCCGCACACCTTGTGAATCTGGCGCAGATGCACGTCCTTGTCCTCTGTCGCGGTGAACATCTTGACGGGCACATGCACGAGCCCGAAGCTGATGGCGCCCTTCCATACGGTATGCATACGCTTCTTGGCCTCCTTGGGTAGGTCCGTATGTTCTACAGGGTTCCCTGGGCGGCGCATGATTCATACGAAGCGGCCGAATCGGGCATCCTGAAACGCGATGCATGCGCCAGACGCCATAGCAGACAAGCGAAGGGAGCCGGATGACCATGGGCGACGACGAAGCAGCTCCAGTCCAGGATCACATCTATGAAGGCCGCGACAACTACGACATGGACATCGACCGCATGATCAACGAAGGGCTCGGCGGCGGACAGGTCACGTTCGACAACGGCTTGATCGAGGAGACGACGACCGATACGATGCGGGAAAAGGAAGGGGACGATCCATCGTGAACACGGAACGGGCCAAGCAAATATTCGAATCGAAGGACATGATCGCGGTGAAGCTGGAAGGACAGCCCGTCTGGATCGAGGAAGTCGACGAGGCGAACGGCATGGCGACCGTCCAGGTCGGACAGAAGCCGACGGACGTTCAGACGGTAGCTGTGGACCGGCTGACGGAATAGCATATCGATTGGACCAGGGAGCCCCGTCGGGGCGCCCTTCTGTAGGTTCAAGGAACTTTGAACGCTGCCGCAAGCCGCAGTGAGGTCGAGCCCAGTTCAATCGACTTGACGACGCGGTACTGTCCCGGGGCCGGCGGCCAATCGTACGTCCCGCCAAGGCTGTCCATTTCGTACGATTCGCCGGTTTTCAGCGTCAGCTGGTTCGCGGGAAAAGCCGCGTTTTCCTTGGGGCTAATACCGATCCAGGTGCCGAATTCCTGCTTCTGGATGGCATACTCCACGCCGCATACGAGGTCCGCGTCGCCCAGGTTGCGGATGACGGGTTTGTAGGCGCCCGTGCCCTCTTCCGGGACGAGCGTCAGCTCGGCCGCATAGGCTGCCGTCTCCACCCGCTGCGGCAGATCAAGCTTAGGCAGCGTAGCGAGCTCTACATCCCCGCCTTCGCAGCCGGTCAGCGCATATACGGTCCCGTCCGTCCCGCTGCGCATCTCCGCGCCGCGGCATACTTGTTTGACGACTTTGCCGGCGCCGAAGGCATCCATGCTGCTGTCCTTCGCATACCGGATCTCCTTTCCGTCGTACTGCGCTTCGAGGAGGATCGGATCGCCTTCGACCGTATAGTGAACGAGCTTGACGGAGGCCGGTTCGCCGGCTGCTACCGACTGCACGAACTTGGGCAGGGGACCCGGATTCACTGGTCCCGAGAAGGACAGCACAACATAGCCCCGCGCAGCGGCCGCAGCCGGCTTCCAATCCTGTCCGGACTTGCTCTCGCAGCCCGCCAGCGCGATCGCGGCGAGCAGCAGGATAAGGACGCCGACTGTTCGCGTATTCATTGGGAGTTTCGTTCGAGGCACGCTGGACACCGCCTTTTTTTACATATACAGACGTCGACTTCCAGCATTTGTTGCTGCAATCTTGCCATGAGCCCTTGTGGATCTGGGAAGGCTTGGCAGAACGTGCTAGAATATATGGGCAGGCGTGCGTTCAATATCCGCATATCCGAAGGGAGAGAGGAATATGTATGATGTCATTGTAATCGGCGCCGGTCCTGCCGGAGCGAGCGCGGCCCTGTTCACGGCGAAGGCGGGCAAGTCGACCCTCGTCATCGACAGCGACCAGAGCATCACGAAGCGCGCCTGGGTGGAGAACCACTACGGCGTCGAAGCGATCTCCGGACCGGAGCTCGTCGAGACGGGCAAGCGGCAGGCGGCGAAGTTCGGCGCAGAGCTCGTGCAGGCCAAGGCCACGCGGCTGACGGCGGGAGACGGCTTCATTAGAGTGGAGACGGAGGGCGGCGATTATGAAGCGCAGCATGTGATTCTCGCCACGGGACTTATGGCCGAGCTGGCCGAAGCGAGCGGCGTCCGCACGAAGCCCGGCACGGAGCCGCGGATCAAAACTGTCGTCGATGCGGCGCCTGACGGCCGCACGAGCATCGGCAGCGTATGGGCGGCGGGTACGGCGGCGGGCGTCAGCGTCCATACGATCATCACGGCCGGCGACGGGGCCAAGGTAGCGATCAACGTCATCAGCGAGCTGAACGGCGAACGTTACGTCGACCACGATATTCAGAAGCCGGGGACATAACTTCCCGCATTCGGCAGGGCTGACCGATGTTTGGAAACGCTGTCTCCCGGGTAACAATCCGTATAACCAACTCATGCACAGGAAGGGAGAGGCTCTGTATGGATCGCAATACGGAAGGCTGGAGCGACAAGATCAAAGGTGCAGTCAACCAGGCGAAGGGCGAGGCCAAGGATCAATGGGGCAACCTCACCGATGACGCGGGACTGCAGGCCAGAGGCAAGTGGGACAAAGTCAAGGGCAAGGTGCAGCAGGAGATCGGCGAGTGGAAGGAAAACACCAGAGATCGCACCGATCGCTAAGCGCCGCGTGCATTCTTCTATTATATAGGTTCTTGCCGGTTGAAGCCGGCGGGACGCATTTGGACACAGCCGAGGGGGCTGTGTCTTTGCGGTTGTGGGTTGTGGAGGCGGCAGGAACAGAGCATCGAAGGGGCGATACGGATTGCTGTTCTAATCTGCACGCTGTCCGCATAGGATGATCCCAAGCTCGGATTCGGACAGGCGTGCGCCTGAAGGGACGATCAATATGGAAAAGAAGGCGGCGATCCGTATAATACCCGTCAAATACCCGCTCGATATGAAGCAGTTGTCGGGGTTCACGTTACTGTTCTTGCTGTCTCTCGGCAATCTGCTGCATCAAGCCGACGGCTCGCTCTGGTATATGCACGGCGCGCTGGTGGCTTTTTCGGCCGGCTGTCTGGTGTACCTGCTGGTGCGCCGAACGGCGCTGAAGGCCGAGATGGTATTGGCAGGCAGCCGCCTGACAGTGAACGGCGTCACGCTGACCGGCGAGGCGCTGCGGGAGCTGCGCATCCATCGCGGACTCGTCGGTCTGCTGCCGCGGGGCAAGCGCGTCGTGCCGGTGCGCCTGTGTCTGGATCTGGAGGACAGGAGCGCGGGCCTCCTGCTGCTTCGCTGGGCGGAGAAGCAGGGCGTGCCCGTCAGGCAGGGACGGTTTATGCACTGGCTGTAGAAGAGCCGACCCGGTGAAGGGAGCCCCGGTCTCTTTAGTCCCCTTCGGAATCGATGATCGACTTGCCTGCGACGAATAGTGCGGCGATACCCGCCGCCATGCAGAACGACAGGATGACAATATAAAGCATGCGGTTCACCTCCGGCATTTTATGCTAACGATTCAGGATGGCGAAAAAAACGGCCAGCACGATGGCGACGCACAATACATAAATCAAGCCGAGCCGGGTCCACTTCTTGCCTGTGCCGCTGCCGTAGCCGGTGTTCTCGCTGCGGTTCGCATTCGACCAGCCGACGGCCAGCGTGGCCGCGAATCCGGCGGCCATGACGAACACCACCGCGCCGATCAGATAGGCGACGTTCATGGTTGGCGCACCTCCTTGCGGTTTTGCTACCAGCATAGGAGGCTTTTCGTTTGTCCGCATCCTCCAATTCGCCGGTTTTGCAGCCCATCCAATTCATCCTCCAATCGGACAGGCCTCCGATCTGATAGCTGTCCGATCTTAGAGCTGTCCGATCTGACAGATCTAAGATCGACAGCCCCCTGATCGGCAGCTGCCGGCGGACGCTCTTCCTTGCCCGTCGGGACGGAACAGCGGATAATGGAGGTCATGGAGGGATGCAGCGTGTGGCTACCCGATCGAAGTCTGGACAAGCCGGTATACAGGCAGATCGCCGACTACTTCGAGCAGCGGATCGGGCGGGGAGAGCTGACGGCAGGCACTGCGCTGCCAGCGGAGCGCAAGCTGGCTGCCGAGCTGGGAGTCAACCGGACGACCGTAATCCAGGCCTATGAGGAGCTGCGGGCTTCGGGCCTGGTCGTGCGGAAGGTCGGCAGCGGGACGCTCGTCGCGGGAACGGAGCCGGAGGCGGACGCTTCCCCGCTGCGCTCGGCCGATTGGCGGAAGTATCTCGATGTCGGGACGATGCTGCCCAATTCGGACGCGATGCGGCGCATCCGATCCGGCTTGCGCAAGGATGCCGGACTGGTGAATTTTGCGAGCGGGGAATTGGCGGACACTTTGTTCCCCGGGGAGACGGTCCGCGGTATTTTTGCCGGCCGGCCTTACGACGGCCCGCTCGGGTACGACGACCCGCAGGGCTACGGTCCGTTTCGCGAGGCGCTGGCCTCTTTTTTGTGGCGGCATCTGCGCATCGGGACGTCGGCCTCTTCGCTGCTCATTACGTCAGGTTCGCAGCAGTCGCTTTTTTTGATCATGCAATGTCTGCTGAGCCAGGGCGACGCGGTGGCGGTGGAGACGCCTTCGTACTGTTTCTCCCTGCCGCTGCTTCAATCGGCCGGGCTGCGGGTGTTTCCGCTTCGCGTAGGCGCGGAAGGCATCGATCCGGACGACGTTGTGCGGCTGCATCGCAGGCACAAGCTCAAGATGCTTTTCTTAAATCCGAATTATCAGAATCCGACGGGAACGGTACTGTCCGCCGAGCGAAGGGCGAGGCTGCTGCGGATCGCGGAGGAAGCGGGCATACCGATCGTGGAGGACGACCCGTTCAGCCTGACCGCGTTCGACGGCAAGCCGCCGCTGCCGCTGAAGGCCGAGGACCCGGGCGGACGAATCTTGTATGTCGGGTCCTTGTCCAAAGTGGCGGCTTCGGGGCTGAGGGTCGGATGGCTGGCGGGACCCCAGGAGATCGTATCGAGGCTGGCGGACGCCAGGCAGCAGATGGACTTCGGGATGAGCGTCATCCCGCAGTGGCTCGCCGCCAAGCTGATCGAAGGAGATGCCTTCGACCGGCAGATCGGCTGGCTCAGGGGACAATTGGCCGGTCGCATGGACGAGCTGCGGGCCAGCCTCGACTATCATCTGCCCGGGCTTGTGTCCTATGTGCCGCCGGCTGGCGGCTTGAATCTGTGGGTCCGGTGGCTGGGCCCAGGTGATCCGCGGCAGCTCCGGACGCTGGAGCGCGCGATGTCGGCAGGCGTGGCCTATGTGCCGGGACAGGTATTCGGCGCGGAGGAATCGAGCCTGAGGCTATGCTACGCGAAGCCGGCGGACGGAGAGATCGAGCGCGGCGTCATAAGGCTGAAGGAGACGCTGCTCGGCGGCTAGCATGTGCGGAGGCGCGTCTTCGGCGGCACTGGGCCGGAGGAGTCGCCTCGCGACGCCATCCGGCCCGGAGTTTATGCCGATCAGAGTTTATGCCGATCAGGCTATACGTTTATACGGCGACCCGCTGTTCGCGGAGCCGTTTCATTTTGCGCCGATGGAGGACCCACAGGACCGAAGCGAGCGCCATATAGGCAAGCACGAAGGCGGCGATGTCGGTCGTTCCCCACGGCACGGGAGCGTTAAACAAGAAATACAGGCTCGCGCCTGCGCCGATGGCGGCAGCTTGGTAGGGCACGATCATCGCCGGAGAGGCGGACAGCTTCGCGAGCTCGGCCGGCACATGCGCGCCGTTCAGCCGCTTGGCTCCCCGCCACAGGCGCCATACGCTTGGCAGGGAAGACAGCCAGATGCCGAGTGCCGGCAGCGCGATCAGCGGCAGATGCAGCGCGGCACGGCCGGTCCAGAAGGCGCTGTCATACGAACGCGTCATGAGGCAGACCGCGGTTGCCGCGCTGATCGCCGCCAGCGAAGCGAAGACCGTCCACGACAGCAGCTTGCGCGATCTGCGGGCGAGCCGCTCCGCCGACCCGAAGTACAAGAGCCGGGAAGCCTTGCTGCCGGCCGTCCATGCGAACGCGAGCAGGAGCAGCAAAAATGCGGACTCCATGCCGAATAGGGCGCTGTACACGATAATTCCTCCGTTCTCGTCGTTAACTACTGCTATCATAACCCGCCGACACGGTCCGCCGGCACGTACCCGGGATATAGTTGGGCTCCGACCTCGGACGGGGCGAGCGATCGACCTGGGGAGGGCGGCGGGAGAGGCAATGTTGTCAGGTTAGCTGCAAATATACAGTTAATCTCCGTGGTGGCGGCATTTATCGGAGCGATAGCTGCGAATATACAGTTAATCTCGCGAAAATCGACCGTCATCCGGCTCAGACTCGAAAATAACTGTATAAATGCAGTTATCGCCGCCAGATGTCCTGTCGCAGGAGAAATAACTGCGGTTTGGCAGTTATCTCCCCTTTCAAGGCTGTGTTGCACGAACGGTTTGGGGAAGAACTTCAACGTAGCCGCATCCCTGTTGTCCAGGATCGCTCGTTCACACGCAACAAACAGACCAAGGACAATACATTCATGAAGACCACGCGCCGGGGAGCGTCAGGATCGCGCGGGGGAGCGACAGGATCCTTAACCTGACAACATTGGCGGGAGAGGGGAGAGCGCCCGCGAGAGCGCCTTCGAGAGCTCCCGGGACCGCCCCGAACCGTGCGGTTCCCGCGCCAGCCGGCGCGGCAGCGCGCAGCCAAGGCCGTCTGCCTCCGGACAGCCCGAGCGACCGGCAGGTGCGGAAAAAATGCGCCGACGCGGGTCGCGGCGCCGCCTCTCCGAAGCTTTGCAACTTCGCCCCTGCCCCGATATAATTAAGAGCAACCTGCGGCAAGCCGCATAGGTGAGGAGAAATATCGCGATGAACGACGGGTACGGAAGCGGCGAGCGTGCCGCCGGCGTCCATGAATATACGCTTGAGCTGCGGTCCGAGGCGGATACGGTGCAGCTGGCCGAGCGTCTGGCGGATTTGTGCGTCCCAGGCGCGCTGATCGCGCTGGACGGCGATCTCGGCGCGGGCAAGACCCGGTTTGCGAAGGCTTTTGCCGCCGCATTGGGCGTGCCCGGGATGGTGAACAGCCCGACATTCACAATCGTGAAGGAATACGAGGACGGCAGATTGCCGTTCTATCATATGGATGTCTATCGCCTGTCGCTGGAGGAGGCGGACGAGCTGGGGCTGGAAGAATACTTCGAAGGCAACGGCGTCTCGCTCGTCGAGTGGGCGTCGCAGATCGCGCCGCTCCTGCCCCCGGAGCGCCTGCATATCCGGCTCGAGCTGACCGGTGCCGAGAGCAGGCTGGCAGTCATCAGGCCGCTCGGCGCACGATATGAAGCATGGTGCGGGGAACTGAACCTCCGGTCGGCGGAGGAAGGAGGAGAACGGCGATGACAATAGGCGGCAGAGAGCAGTCGCCGGCGGGAAGTCCGCTGGTGCTGTGCTTCGACACGTCCACAGCCGTATTGGCCGCCTCGGTCTGCCGCGGCGCCGAAGTGCTCGCGAGCCGGCATTCGCATGCCGAGCGCAATCACGCCGTGCGGATCGTCTCCGATCTGAAGGCGCTGCTGGCGGAAGCGGGCGCCGGAGCGGCGGACGCGATCGCGGTCGGGCGCGGTCCGGGCTCATACACAGGCGTGCGCATCGGCGTGTCCGCGGCCAAGACGCTGGCCTGGGCTTGGGACAAGCCGCTCGTCGGCCTCTCCAGCCTGGAGACGTTGGCGATGTCGGCCGGGCCCTATTTGCGCGGGGAAAACACAGCGGCGGATAGCGATGCGAATGCGGACGCCAGGGCGAGTGCGAGCGACGCGGAGCAGTTGAAGGACACCGACAACCGGGTCGCGCACACGCCGGGACAACCCGTCTGGGTCGTCCCGATCATGGACGCCAGGCGCGGGCAAGTGTACGGTGCGCGCTTCGAGACGACGGACGGTGCGGCTTGGCGCCGGCTGGACGAGGACGGCATCAGGCTCATCGGCGAATGGGGCAGCGAGCTGGCCGACCGCGCGCTGGACACAGGCGTCAGGCTGCTGTTCGTCGGCGAGACGGCCCCGCACGAGCGGGCGATCGCGGCGCTGCCGGGCGCATCCGCACTGCCGCTGGCGATGGATGCGGGCACGATGGGGCTGCTCGCGTCGGCGCGTCTGGCACAGGGTCTCACCGACGACGTTCATAGCTTCGCGCCCAACTATACGCAGCTGACCGAAGCGGAGACCAAGCTCGGCGGCGCCCGGACGGAGGGACAGCCTTGAGCGACAGGATCGAGTTTCGGTCGATGACGCTGGCGGACATTGATTCGATCGTCGAGATCGAACGGGAGGCTTTTACCGCGCCGTGGACGGCCGAAGCTTTTCATAACGAATTGACGCAAAATTTGTTTGCCAAGTATATGGTAATGGCGCAAGGCGACAAGGTGCTCGGCTACGGCGGCATGTGGCTGATCGTGGACGAGTCGCATGTCACGAACATCGCGGTCCGCGAGGCTTATCGGGGCCGCGGGCTCGGCGAGCGGCTGCTGCGCGAGATGATGAAGACGGCGAGCTGGCTTGGCGCGGCGCGCATGACGCTCGAGGTGAGGGTGTCGAACGAGCGTGCGCAGCGTCTGTACCGCAAGCTCGGCTTCGGTCCGGCAGGGCTGCGACCTGGCTATTATTCGGACAACAACGAGGACGCGCTCATCATGTGGGCGGATCTGCACCCGTCGCTCGGCCGCGAGAGCGAGGGGATATCGTCATGACGTCGGCTGAAAATAAAAACGGAAGCCTGCTGCTGGCCATCGAGACGAGCTGCGACGAAACCTCGGCAGCCATCGTACGGGACGGCCGCACGGTGCTCTCCAACATCGTCTCGAGCCAGATCGAGACGCATCGGCGCTTCGGCGGCGTCGTACCCGAGATCGCCTCGCGCAAGCATGTCGAGAGCATCACGATGATCGTGCAGGAGGCGCTGACGGAAGCCGGCGTATCGCGGCAGAACATCGACGCGGTCGCCGTCACCCAGGGGCCGGGCCTGATCGGGGCGCTGCTCGTCGGCGTCGTGGCCGGCAAAGCGCTGGCGATGGCCTGGGACGTGCCGCTCATCGGCACGCACCATATAGCGGGTCATATTTACGCGAACCGTCTGATCGGGGAGATCGTATATCCCGCGCTGGCGCTGGTCGTATCCGGCGGCCATACCGAGCTCGTGCTGCTGCCGGAGGAAGGCGTCTTCCGTATCATCGGCCGTACGCGCGACGATGCGGTCGGAGAGGCGTACGACAAGGTCGCGCGTGCCCTGTCCTTCCCCTATCCGGGAGGTCCGCATGTGGACAAGCTGGCCTGGCAAGCCGAAGAAGAGATCGCGCTGCCGCGCGCCTGGCTGGAGGAGGGCTCGTACGACTTCAGCTTCAGCGGTCTCAAGTCCGCCGTACTCGCGGAGATCAACCGGGCCAAGATGAAGGGGCTGGAGCCTTCCTTCGCCGCGCTCGCGCGCGGATTCCAGAACTCGGTGGTCGACGTCGTGACGACCAAGGCGATGCGCGCCGCCTCCGAATTCGGCGCCCGCCAGATGCTGCTATGCGGAGGCGTCGCGGCGAATCGCGGCATTCGCGAACGGCTGGCCGCCTTGTGCGAGGCGGCCGCACTGCCGCTGCTCGTGCCGCCGATGGCGCTCTGCAGCGACAATGCCGCCATGATCGGCGCGGCTGCCGAGCTGAAGTGGCGCAGAGGACAGTTCTCAACGCTCGATCTGGCCGCCTCCGCGCAGGTGTCGCTGGAGGAATGGTCGGTCTAGCGGCTTGTCGCGAGACGCCGGTTCAGCATGCCGACTTCAGAGAGGGGCCGCGATCCAATGGACAAATACTGGATCAAGCTGCTAGCCGGCTTTATGTTGATTACCGCCCTCCCCATTTATTGGCTGGTAATCGATCTGCATACGGCGACATCGGATTCGTTGCCTTCGGCCGAGCGCGGCACGATCGATCTGAGGCGATGGGACTTTGAACGCCGCGGGGCGCTCCGGCTGAACGGAGTCTGGGAGCTGTATCCCGGCCAGCTGCTTCCTGCGGATGATGCAGGCGCGATGCGAGCACCATCCGCTCCGCCCGTCCGGCAGCCGGCCGATATCAAGGTGCCCGGCGACTGGAATGGAGCGCCCGGCCTGTCGTCGGGGCTCGGCGCCGCGACCTATCGCCTGCGGCTGCTCTTGCCGTCCGATACCCACGGCACATACGGCATTCGGATGACGAATATCCGGATGTCCAGTGCGATCTATGTCAACGGGGAGCCGATCGGCGCGAGCGGCCGTCCGGGGCTGTCACGCGCGGATACCGTGCCGGGCAATACGCCGTTCGCCGGCTACTTCACACTGAATTCGTCTGCGGTCGATATTGTCGTCCATACGGCCAACTTCAGCTATTCATCCGGAGGCATCGTACTGCCGGTCTGGTTCGGACTGCAGAGCGACATCGTCGCTCAACGGGAGTCCGCCCTGTTCGAATATTGGCTGACGGCCGGCGGCTTTCTTATTCCCGCGCTCTTTTTTCTGCTGTTTTACCGGCTCCGCCGGCGTGAAGCGCCCTTGCTGCATATCGGCGCTTTTTGTGCGTTCAGCCTCGTGTACGTGCTGACGCACGGCGAGAAAAACATGCTCGCGCTACTGCCGCACATTCCGTACGAAGCCGTGCTCCGCATCCAACTGATCTCCTCCAACTTCGTTTATTATTTTCTGGCGCGTTATGTCGTCCTTCTCTACCCGCAGTTCGGCGTACGGCTGATCAATCGCTCGATGATTGTCATCGTCGTCGCGCTGACGGCAGTCGGACTGTTCATGCCAACCTACCTATTCTCGCGGGGCGAGCTGCTGTTGCTGCTGTTCGCGCTGTCGGTGACGGCTTATATCGTACATATCCTCATCCGGGCTATCCTGGCCCGAAGCGCCCAGGCGCTCGTCCTGGCGATCAGCTTGCAGAGCATCTTGTGCATGCTGGCGGTCTATTTGCTCTACGGCTTCGGAAGAATGGAGAGCCAGACGCTGCTGCCGTACGAGATCATCTGCTTCGTCGTATCCCAGGCATATCTGCTCGTCTCCCGGTTCGCAGACCTGCTGCGGCATTCGGAGCGCATCTCCGAGCGCCTGCTTCGTCTGGACGAGATGAAGGACGAATTCATGCTCAATACGTCGTATCAGATTCGCGAGCCGCTCCGGACGATACGCAATATGGCGCTGTCGGACCGCGCTCCGGCGGCCGAGCCGGAGCGGGAGGAGACCGAAGCGGCGGATATTCGTCTGTCTTCGATCGAGGTGGTGGCGCGCCGTCTCTCTTATCTGGTCGACGATATGATCGATTACAGCCTGTTGAAGAGCGGCGAAGTCGATTATCGCCCTGCACCCGTGCGATTGGCGCTGCTGCTGCGGTCGGTGTGCGAGACGCTGCCCGCCGGGGCTGCGGTCGTACCCGCGAACGGACAGACGGTCTCTGCCGAGCTCGCGATCATGGGCGATGCGAAGCGGCTCGGACAGATCGTGTACAACCTGCTAGACGGCGCCTCCCGGCATGCCGACGGCCGGGGCGTTCTGGTGAGCGCAGCGAGAGAAGGCGACCGCGCCGTCTTGACGATCTCGGCTTCGCATCTCGGGGGGCTATGGGAGATGAATAGCGACGAGCCATTGCCCGGCTTGCCGTCCGCACCGGAAGGGAGCGAGGCTGCCGAGGCGCTGCGGCTGTCGGTGACGAAGCGGCTGATCGAGCTGGGCGACGGCCGATACAGCCGGCGCCGGCCGGCGGACGGCATGCAGGCAATCGAAGTATCGTGGCCGGTCGCCGCCGATGCCCCGTTCGCAGACGAACGTGAGACGGGGGATGACGGTCGCTCGGATCGGCGCATGACAGAGACTGCGGCGCTCATGGTCGCGGCGGCGGCGGAAGCGACAGAGAGGACCGCGTACGAGGGCACGGCTGCACGATCCGAGGCCGCGGCGGTACGATCCGAGGGCACGGTGCTGATCGCGGGAGGCGACGCGCTGGGCGCGTCCGTCACGGCTCATCTGCTCGGCGCGGAAGGCATCGTCATCGCGAAGGCGGGTAGCGGGGCGGAAACGCTGTCGATGCTGCAGCGCGGGCAGGGCTGCGACCTGGTCATCGCCGATCTGTTTATGAACGATATGTCGGGGT
Source organism: Cohnella sp. 56 (assembly GCF_037963805.1). Classification (NCBI taxonomy): domain Bacteria; kingdom Bacillati; phylum Bacillota; class Bacilli; order Caryophanales; family Paenibacillaceae; genus Cohnella; species Cohnella sp. 56. The sequence goes on from NZ_JAZDQE010000008.1 coordinate 188,456, forward strand.
TGTCGCTCACCCGCGCGATCAGAGAGCGCTATGCGCTCTCCGAGCTGCCCGTCCTGCTGCTGTCCGAAGGCAGGCGGCCGGACGAAGCGCTGGCGGCTTTTCAAGCGGGCGCCAACGACATACTGGTCAAGCCGTATGACACGGCGGAGCTGAGCGCGCGCGTAGGCACCTTGCTTGCGCTGCGTCGGTCCGTGCGCGGCCTGGTGCGCACGGAGACTGCTTTTTTGCAGGCGCAGATCAAGCCGCACTTCCTTTTTAACGCGCTGAACACGATTATGACCGTATGCCGTCTGGACCCTGCGCAGGCCGAGACGCTGCTGCTGGAGTTGAGCCGCTATCTCAGAGCCAGCTTCGACTTCGGCAATCTGGAGCAGCGCGTGCCGCTTCGCAAGGAGCTGGAGCTGGTCCGATCGTATCTGGCGATCGAACAAGCCAGGTTCGGCGAGAGGCTGCGGATCGTCTACGAGATCGAGGCCGGTCCAGGCTCGCCCGTACCGCCGCTCGCGATTCAGCCGCTCGTCGAGAATGCGGTCCGTCACGGCATCATGAAGAAGCCCGAAGGCGGCACGGTGCGCATCTCGGTGACAACGGCCGACGGCGGATGCGCGGTAACGGTCTCTGACGACGGCGTCGGCATTCCGGCGCAGGTGCTGGCGGACATCGGAGAGCGGCGCGAGACGGGGGGCGTCGGTCTCATCAATATCGGACAGCGTCTTAAGCTGCTGTACGGCAGCAAGCTGCATGTCGAGAGCTGGCCGGGCGAAGGAACCCGCGTCAGCTACTGGATACCGGGAGGCGTCTGGGATGAAGGCGATACTGATTGACGACGAAAGACATGCGCTTCTTCAGTTGCAGTGGCTGCTTGAAAAGGAGTCCGATATCGCGATCGTCGGTTCCTATCAGACGGCTGCCGAGGGAATCGCGCATTTGCGCCGGGAGCCGGTCGATCTTGTCTTTTTGGATATGGAGATGCCGGGGATGAGCGGACTGGAGGCGGCTGCCGCGTTGGCGGATCCGGGGGGCGGGCCGCGGGTCGTATTCGTAACCGCCTATGCCTCGTACGCGCTCGAAGCCTTTGAGGTGAACGCACTCGATTATGTGCTGAAGCCGATCGATCCCATCCGCTTCGCCAAGACGCTGGCACGCATTCGCGAGACGCTGGGCGGTGATGCCGGTCCTCCGGAGGTACAGCCGGAACGATACGCGGTGCAGACATTCGGCCAGTTCGCGATCGCCCCCGCGGCGATGGACGGCGCCAAGCTCAGATGGCGGACGCTGAAGTCCAAGGAGCTGTTCGCTTATATGCTTCAGCATCGCGATCGCTGGTTGCCGCGCGGCCTGCTGCTCGAAGAGCTATGGCCGGCGTACGAAGCTGACAAGGCGCTCGTCCATCTGCATACCGCCGTCTATCAGGTTCGGCAAGCGCTCAAGAGCTTCGCGGATGCCGCTTCGCTCGACTACTCGCTGGAGAGCTACCGGCTCGCGGGCGGAGGGCTGGAGAGCGATGCCGACCTGTTCGAGCGGGATGCGGAAAAAGCGTTGTCCGGCGCGTGGACGCCCGCAGCGTACGAATCCGCCTTGAAGTGCTGGACGCTGTACCGCGGACATTATCTGGAGCAGGAAGACTTCGGATGGGCGCAGCCGCGCGCAGAGCGGCTGCTGCAGGCCTATGTCGAGCTGGCCGAGAGGCTCGTCCGCCATGAGTTGAAAGAAGGCAAGGCCGGAATGGCGCTCAGGCGGGCAAGGCGGTCCTGCGAGCTGGCGCCGTTCTCCGAGCAGATGGCAGCGTCGGAGCTGCATTGTCTGCTGGCATCCGGAGACACGGCGGGCATGAAGCGCAAGTACGAGACCTTTTACGCCTATATCGAGCGCGAGCTTGGGGAGGCGCCTTCAGAGGCATTCAGGCAAGCTTATGCGGCTCTGGCGGGAGCATGACACCGAAGCGCCTGCCGAGATACGTAAGTTAAGTGGCATGATCAGAATCGGTTCAACGCTGTTTGCTATAGTTTACCTGCCGAGGAAATTCGACATTTTCTAAGACAGGGGCTGGGTAAATGAGCGTTAAAAAGGGTTGGACTCGCATAATGAGCGTGCTGCTTGCTGTTGCGGTGGCATGGTCCGGCATGACGGTGGGAGCGGGCAGGGCTGCTGCCACTTCGAGCTGGCGCGATGTGACGGGTGATGCAGGGGCCTACGCGAGAGAGATAGTCGTGAATGACAATCATGTGTATATGCTGGACGCAACAACCAAGCAAATAAAAGCGCGCGGCTATACCGAGTCGAGCTGGAAAACCTATGCGACGCTCACGAATGTCACAAACCCGATTGGGATGGCTTTCCATGGAAACGCAGTTTATGTCGTCGACTACGGCAACAACAATGTCACGCCCAAGGTCCCCAGCAAAGTAATCTATAGCTCCGACAATGGGCAGACCTGGACCGAATTATCCGCCCCGAGCGGAGGGTATTCGGATACGCCTTATTATCAGTATTTGCTGCAAGGAATCTTTTTTGACGCTTCCGACAATTTGTACGTATACACGGCGGTCAGCATCTTCAAGCGGACGCCGGCCGGCGTCTGGTCCAAAGTAGATAAAATGGCAGATGTGCAATACGGCAACGTATACCGGATTCAGGATGCCATTGCGGATGCGAACGGCAACTTGTTGGCGAGCATTACGACAGCCAACTACTTTAACGCAACGAGTCCGAGCAAAAGCGAAGTTTTCATGTACAATACCGCTACTTCCAGCTGGGTGAGCAAGTGGACTTCACCCTATGTATACGGCACGTTGTTCAGTGATCCCGACGGCAGCCTTTTCTTTGCGCCGGCTTTCAGTATGTTTATGATGTCGCCAATGACGGCCAAAGATATTTACAAACTGCAAATGGACGGTACTCAGATAAATGCAACAATCGCTAAGACAGCTGACAGTCCACAGTTTTTCGGCTTCAGTGCGGCATCAGACGGAACTTTCTTTTTCTTAGCCAATAATACGAATCCTCCCGTTATCCGCACCGACCATCCCACATTCGGTACGGGCAAATCTGCCCCTTCGCTGACCGCCGACACGACGAACAACGACACGGCACATGCCATCGAGCTTACATTCGCCGACGATGCCGACTGGCGGGATGCAATTACCGGTGTTACAGCTCGCCAAAGCGGCGGCGCGGCTTCTCCTGTCAATTACATGGTGGAGGCGGAGAAGTTGAGCGTTACCGGATTGACTACGGCAGGCGACTTCATCATCGAAGTCAAGGCGACCGGCTATGCGGACGCGACAGTCCTCCAGACGGTTATGCAGGCCGTGACGCCAACGCTAACCGCCGACACGACTGACAACGATACGGCACATGCCATCGAGCTTACATTCGCAGAGGATGAGGTTTGGCGCTCGGCGATTACGGGCGTCACAGTCTCCCGCAACGGGGGCGCGGCCGTTCCGATTTATGTTGCGGGCGAGAATGGCAAGCTGACCATCGGTCCTCTGGACAAAGCAGGGACCTACGAGATCAAGGTTAACGCTACCGGCTATGCGCCTGCAACCGTCTCGCAATCGGTATCGCTTGTTCCTTCCGTCTGGTACGAGCTCGATCCGAACAGAGAGCTGCCGGCGACGATCAACTCGGTCTTCGTAGGCGACGATCAGACCGTCTACGCGCTTCCGAGCACGCTGGATAAAGCGATTTATTACAAAGGCTTGCAGGATGCTTCGTGGCAAAAAATTCAGCTTCCGTTCGATATGATGACCATGCTGGTAGGATTCCAGATTCGCTCCGGTATGTGGTACTTGACGACCGTCAACCTGACGGACGGAATTCGGGTACAGTACAGCTCGAATCAAGGACAGACCTGGGATGCGTTCCCGGCGCCTCCTGGAGGGAGTCAGGCGCAGGCTATTAATCCGGCCGTCGTAGACAAGAATGGCGATGTATACCTGAACAACGGCAAAAAAGTGTGGAAAATGAGCAATATGACGTTGAACTGGTCGGAGATCGCTTCGATTCCCGATACGAACGTGAAGGTGTACTCCATCACGGGGCTGGCAGCCTCATCGGACGGCACGCTCTACGCCACGATCAACGAGCAGCCGAAAAACGGCCCGTTCATCGGAACATCGGCGCTGTACAAGTATATCAATAACGAATGGACCAAGGTTGCCGACGGTCCGGAGCCTTTTCTCCGGTTGGCGACGGATAGCGCTTGGGGCATTCACGCATCCGTCTCGATGACAACGGGCATACAGCAGCCTGTACCCTATATTTATGACTTCGACGACTCGGACTTCGTACCGGGTGCTACGCTTGGCGATTATAACGATGCACTGTTCGGCATGACCGCCGAAGCCGGATATTATTATTCGCTGGATAAGGGCGTCATGACGCAGAACTCCGGACTGGTTCAGACGCTTAGAACGACCAACCCCCATTACATCGGGGCGAGCGCAGCGCCGCAGCTGCTGGCCGATACGACGGACAACGACGACAAGCATGCGCTGGAGCTTACCTTCGCGGACGATCCGGACTGGCGCGCGGCTGTGACGAACGTAACGGTAAAAAAGGGTGCGGAGGTCGTGCAGTCTTCGTATGATTTGTCGACAGGTCTTTTGAAGCTTGCCGATGGCTTGCCGGCCGGCACGTACACGATCGAGGTAACGGCGACCGGCTACGCCAAGGCGACCGTCACGCAGGTCGTCACGCGGACTGCGCCCGTGCTCGCCGCCGATACGACCGATAACGATACGGTGCACGATATCATCATTACATTCCCGGATAATCCGGTATGGCGCAGCTCTGTGACTGACGTCGTATACGACGGGGTCTCGGCTGCCTCGAGCATCTATACGCTGTCGGAAGGGGCGTTGACCTTCGCGCCGGGCACGCTGCCGGTAGGTACGGTGCAGCTGACGGTTAAGGCTGCGGGTTACCCGGATGCCCAAGTGACGCAGGCGATTGTCGATCCTTCACAACCGACGAATCCAATCGATCCGACGGACCCGACGAATCCGACCGATCCGACCGATCCGACGGACCCGACAGGCCCGAACGATCCGACGGACCAGACGGGTCCGAACGATCCGCCCCCGACGTATGTCGCTCCCACGCCATCGCCAACCTCGGAGATCGTCACCGCAGAGGTACGGGGCGGCAGTAAAGACGGCGCGCTCGTCACAAAGGTCGAGATCGTCCGCACGACAGACACGAAGGGCCGCAAGTCCGACGCGGTCAAGCTGACGGACGAACTGGCGGCCAAGTCCGCAGCACAGCTCAAGGCAGCCGGCTCCGACAAGGCTGTCATCGTCATCCCGGACGTCAAGGACGAGGTGGCCGAATTGAATCTCTCGCTGCCGCGTTCCTCGCTTCAGCAATTGACGGACGGCGGCATCGGGCTGACGATCGTGACGCGCGGAGCGACCATCTCGATTCCTGCCGCTTCGCTGAAGGCGTCTTCGGGAGACCTGTACTTCAGGGTCGTACCGGTCAAGGACGCTGCCGAGCAGCATGAAGTGGCTGACCGCGCCAAGGCGAACGGTGCACCCGCCGTCGGTTCCGGCATCTCCGTCATCGGCCGACCGATGACGATCGAGACCAATCTGCAGCGGCAGCCGGTGACGCTGACTCTGCCGCTCGGCGACTATCCTGCGGCCAAGGTGAATCTGCTGCGGATTTACATCGAGCATAGCGACGGTTCCAAGGAGTGGGTGAAGGGCGAGCTTGCGAAAGCTGAGGACGGTGGCACAGCCATTGCTTTCAACGTTTCTAAGTTCAGTACCTTTACTGTTATCGACAGCGCTGCCGGCTCGAACGGGATTGCTTATATTTACGGCTTCGGCGACGGCACCTTCCGACCGAATCAATCTGTCACCCGGGCCGAGCTGGCTGCGATGCTGGCGCGGTTGTACGGCGACGCATCCGTAAACGGCACGGTCTATGCTTCAACGTACAAGGATCAGGCCGGATTCGCCTCCTGGGCCGCCGAAGCGATCGGCCAGGCGACTGCGCTGAACCTCCTGCAAGGGTACGAAGATGGTACGTTCCGTCCCGGCAAAGCCGTGACGCGCGCCGAGGCTGCGACCTTGGTCGCACGAATCGCCGGCCTGTCTGCCGCTGCTCAAGCGGCGCCTTTCTCGGATACGAGCGAACATTGGGCGGCGGCCTCGATCTCCGCGGCAGCTGAGGCGGGATTGATGCGTGGCTACGAGGACGGTAGCTTCGCACCCGAGCGGGCGCTCACGCGCGCCGAAGCCGCCGTGCTGCTTAACCGGTTGACAGGGCGCATGCCTTCTTCCGGACAGGCTGCTCAACTTTGGTCGGACGTATCATTGGGGCATTGGGCGTTTGCCGATATCCAGGCCGCAGGGAGCAATGAATAGCTTGGCAGACTAAGAAAGCGTCCGGACGCATTCGACACGACCCAGTCGATCGTCCGGACGCTTTTATGCTGTATAGGGCATTACAAAATAATGGAAACCTTTTTGCAGCGGTCTCCGTCTTATGTGCAACAGGAGGCGAGCGCGATGCGCACAAGATGGCTGGCACTACTCGTTTTGACCGCGCTGCTGCTAAGCGGCTGCAGCCATATGGCCCACAATCCGTTTATGGGCCATGCCGACATCGATTGGGTCGATTTTGTCAAACTGGGCAAGGACAGCTATACGAGCGAATACGAAACGGTGCTGGCCGATCCTGCGCTCGTTACGGACGAGGTCGTCGGAACGGTGAAATTCAAGGTCGCGGACGTCGTCACCAACCCGAATTACCGGACGAAGCCGGGAGACGCCGCTTTTTTGCCCAAAGGCACGAAGCTGTTTCGTATTCAAGGATACGCGCCCGATGAGGCGATCGCGGCCGAGGACAAGACGCACATCGGGGGCTATCGCGTCTATGTGGAGGACGGGCAGCGCGACCGGCTGTCGCTCAGCTATATGCGTCTCCCCAAGGACAGCATCGAGCGGGTCGCCCTATTCGACAGCCAAGAGACCGAACCGTATCGAACGCTGATTGGAGATGAAAAGAATGCATTTATCCGCCTGCTCGATTCCGGCACGGATGTGTCCGGCTATTCTCCGGTGAACAGGTCGGGGGATGGGTTCAGCCGCATGATGGTTTTTTATACGGACAGTCCCTTCGCACTGGGCTGCTTCTTGTTTGATGACGGCACACAGGTTTATTTCTCGCCGGACGGTATCCGACTGATCGACGACGATATCAGGGAGCTGATCGCCCGTTAAGCGATCTTCCTAAAATCAGGTTGACTTCCGTCGTGGCGCTCGCATATAATAAGGACCAATCGAACAAACGTTAAACGCGTTGAACGGGAACAGTAGGGAACTCGCCTGAATCAGAGAGCTGCGGGATGGTGCGACGCAGCAGACGGCAACCCCGAACTCGCCCGGGAGCGGATCGGCTGAGCGCCTTCATGGCGTTAGGTCTGTACGGGTAGCCTCCGTCAGAGGGCGCGGCAGTGCGGTGTGTGCGCGCTGCTGCTAAGGTGGACCTTCGCTCGCCGCTTCGGCGTCCGGACGATCGTCAACGAGAGTGGTACCGCGGTAGGCCTTCGAGCCCGCCGTCTCTTAGGAGGCGGCGGGTTTTGTGTTTTTTATCGAACCGGCGCGGCACAATGATCACGACAATACAATCAACGCGATGAACAGGAGCAGTAGGAAAGGCCCGGGAATCACAGAGAGCTGCGGGATGGTGCGACGCAGCCGAAGGGCATCCGAATCTCGCCTGGGAGCGGATGGGCGGAACCCCGCCCGCGCGGCAAGCGCGCGGCGGCACTACGTTCATACGGCCGGCCCCCGATACAGGGCGCCGCCGGCTGACGGCATCTTTCCGGAAGGAACCGTCAGCCGGCGCATCGAGAGGGAGCGTGCTTCGTGCGTCTCCAATGAGAGTGGTACCGCGGCGGCCATCGAGCCCGTCGTCTCTTCTGACAGCATCAGGAGAGACGACGGGTTTTTTTGTTTGTCCGATGTCAATCCGCCGTGCGCCGGCAGGCGCAGTATGTTGTGCAAGCTGGAGAATCGCTGTTGCAGCAAGCTGCAGGATGTTTCGTTTCATACTCGGGGAGGCACCGTGCCAGGAGGCAGGGCTTCACCCGCTGTCCCACACAAGACTGACGATTCAGAATATTCGCACAAAAATGGAGGTTTTTTAAAATGACCAACGCCAACCCTAACCGCAACACCGCCGACGCAATCGCCGCAGCCTTGAATGCTCCAGCCGAAGCCGGCTCGATGACCCCATCCAACCCAGCGCCCGCCAAAAAAAGAATCCGCATCTTCGACACGACGCTGCGCGACGGCGAACAGGCGCCCGGCGCTTCGCTGAGGCCCGAGCAGAAGATCGTCATCGCCCGCCAGCTCGCTCGGCTCGGCGTGGACACGATCGAGCCCGGCTTCGCGATCTCGAGCCCCGGCGAGTTCGATGCGATCCGCCAGATCTCGCGGGAGCTGCAGCAGACGGAGATCTGCGGCTTCGCCCGCTGCGTCCGCGGCGACATCGACGCGGCAGTGGCGGCGACCGCGGACGCGGCGTTCAGGCGGCTGCATCTGTTCATCTCCTCCTCGCAGATTCATCTGGACTTCCAGCTGCGCAAGACGCAGGACGAAGTTGTGAACCAAGTGCGCGAGATGATCGCCTACGGCAAGCAGTTCGTCGAAGCGATCGAGTTTTCTCCGATGGACGCTTCCCGTGCCGACAGGGACTTCCTGTACCGCATCATCGAGGCTGCGATCGACGAGGGCGCCACGATCATCAACATTCCCGACACGATGGGCTACGCGCTGCCCGAGGAGTTCGGCCCGCTCTTCAGCGCGGTCCGTCAGCATGTCAGGGGCGGCGATCGGGTCGCCTACAGCACGCATTGTCACAACGATCTGGGGATGGCGCTGGCCAACAGCCTGGCTGCGATCCGCCACGGCGCCACGCATGTCGAGGTCAGCGTCAACGGCGTCGGGGAACGGGCGGGCAACTGCGCGCTGGAGGAGCTGGTCATGGCGATCGAGACGCGGGGCGAATCTCTGGGCATCGAGACGGGCATCCGCTCGTCCGAGATTTTCGAGACGTCGCGGATGGTCAGCCGGGCGATGAACTTCCCGATCTCCTTCAACAAGCCGATTGTCGGGCGCAATGCTTTCCAGCACGAGTCGGGCATCCACCAGGACGGCTTGCTGAAAAACCGCAATACGTACGAGATCATGGACCCGGAAGCCATGGGTATCCCGCGCAGCATGATTATTCTGGGCAAGCATTCCGGGCGGCATGCGATCAAGCATCGTGCGGCGGAGTATGGGATTCAGCTCGCGGAGCAAGAGCTGGAGGATGTGTACGCGCGCTTCAAGGAGAAGGCGGACGAGACGAAAATCGTGACGGACGACGTCCTGCTCCAGCTGGTCGGCGAATCGACGCAAGTGCAGATCGAGCCGTATACGCTGGTTGATCTGCAGGTGCTGGCGGGTACGAACCGGACGCGGATCGCTTCGGTGACGATCCGGCGGACCGAGGACGGCAGCGAGCGGACTTATACAGGTGCGGGCCAAGGACCGCTGGAGAGCGTCATCGGCTGCATTCGCGAAGCGATGCCTGCGGGCGCGGCGTTCGAGGATCTGGAGCTGCACTCGCTGTCCTCCGGCGAAGACGCGGCGGGAGAAGCCGTCGTGACGGTGCAGCATGCGGGGCGGCGCTTCCGCGGTACGGCGATTCACCGCGATATTATCCTGGCGGCAGCGCGCGCTTATGTCGCGGCGTGCAACAGCGCGATTATGGCGGTTGGGTCCGAGGCGCTCATGGAGTCGGGTGCCTGATCCGGCACCCTGTCAATGGTTGCGAATCCCAAATCGGGGTATGGAGGATGTGGGTAAAGTTATCCACATCCCCTGTGCGTAATGGGGATAAGTGATGGAAATGTGTTGGGAGAGTAAACGCGGTGTAATTTTGAAAACGGGGACGATATTTTCAAACCGGAAATATCAAAATTGGGGATTGTGGGGATAACGCTTCCCGGCTGCGCCTCGCCATGATGGCAGATTAATTAAAAATGGCGCTGCGCGGCCTTTATTTTGGATCATGGTCTGCAAAGTCCGAACCTCCGGTTGCGAACAGCCTGTGGGTAATGCTGTGCATAACAATTTTTTTTGAGAAAGGAGCGTTAGCGTTGAACGATGTTTTGAAGTATTACGACCAATTCGACGAGTGGGGCAGGCTGGACCGGGAGCCGATCGAATTTTTGCTGAACCTGCATGTGATTCGCAGTCATCTGCCTGCGCAAGGGCGTATTCTGGACAACGGCGCAGGACCGGGGAAGTACGCCATGGCGCTTGCGCAGGCCGGCTATCGGATGACGCTGACGGATCTGTCGCCCAGACTGGTGGCGGAGGCGCGAGCCAGAATCGCCGTCAGCGAATGGGGCGACCGGTTCGAGGGGTGTCATATCGCCGATGCGCAGGATTTGGGCCTGTTCGAGGACGGGACGTTCGATGCGGCGCTTATGATGGGGCCGCTGTATCATCTCGGGGAGGAGTCGCAGCGGGAAAAAGCCGCCCGGGAGCTTCGTCGGGTGACCAAGCCGGGCGGCATTGTATTCGTGGCTTTTATGTCCAGGGAAAAGCAGGCGGCGACGTATTTGCTCGAGCCCGCGAGCTGGCCGCCTTGCGACACGTATGCGGGCATTCGGGAATTTATGGATACTGGCGTTTTCAACCATCGGGACGAAGGCAGGTTTACGGGAGCTTACGCCTTTCCGCTCGCGGAGATCGTACCTTTCATGGAAAGGCAAGGCTTCGAGACGATCAAGCTCGTCGCCTCCGAGAGCGTCGGCGGGATGACGCCCGACAAGCTGGCGGCTTGGCGATCCCGAGGCGAGGCGGAGTTCGGTCGGATCGTCCGGCTACTCGCGGAGCTGGCCGAAAGTCCCTATGTGCTCGGCGGTTCTCCGCATTTGCTGTATGTCGGCCAAGTGCCCGCGCGCTGACGAACCGCTATTCCATGAGCGCTTCCCAGACGGCGAAGGTATCCTCCAGCTCCTTCTGCTTGCCTTCGAGCTTCGCCTGAACTTCGCGCAGCCGGACGAAGTCGGTGCATACTTCCGGTAGCGCCATCTCTTCCTCCAGCGCGGCGACCTCCTCCTCCAGACGCGAGATGTCCGCTTCGGCCTGTTCGCGCTTGCGCTGCTTGGCGCGTTCCTCGCGTTTGGCCTGTTTATCGGCCTCGTAGTCGGTGAGGGGCGCCTGAGCGGCCTGATTCGCACTTCCGGACCCGGCCGAACCGCCCGCGCTTGCTGCGGCAGCTGCAGCCCATTCCTCCAATTCGCGCTTTTTCGCGACCATTTCGTCATAATTTCCCAGGAAATGCGCCGCCCCTTCAGGCCCGAGCTCCACGACGCGGTCTGCGAGCCGGTTCAGGAAGTAGCGGTCGTGCGAGACGAACAGCAGTGTGCCGTCATACTCCTCGAGCGCCCCTTCGAGCACCTCGCGGCTCCACAGATCCAGATGGTTCGTCGGCTCGTCGAGCACGAGTACGTTGGCTTTCATCAGCATGAGCTTGGACAGCGCGACGCGCGCCTTCTCGCCGCCGCTGAGGGAGCCGACGGTCTTGCGCACGTCCTCGCCGCTGAACAGGAAGTTGCCCAGCACGGTGCGGATCTCGGCCTCCGGCAGCGTCGGATAGCGGCTCCAGACTTCCTCCAGCACGGTGTTGGCCGGATTCAGCCCACGCTGCTCCTGATCGTAGTAGCCGAGCTGTACGCCCGTGCCCCAGCGGATCGTGCCTGCCGTCAGCGGGAGCTGCCCGACGAGCGCGCGCAGCAGCGTCGTCTTGCCGACGCCGTTGGGGCCGAGCAGCGCGATTCGCTCGCCCCGCTTCACTTCGAAGCCGACGTGGCGGAAGAGCGGACTCACGTCTTCCTTCGGCGCGGCGGCAGCATCGTATACCTGCAGCACGTCCTTGCCCGTGCGCCGCTCGGCCGTGAAGGAGAAGCTCGCCTGCCGCAGCGTGCCCGGCCGCTCCAGCCGCTCGATGCGCTCCAGCGCGTTGCGCCTGCTCTGCGCGCGGCGGGTCGTCGTGGCGCGGACGATGTTTTTCTGAATAAACTCCTCCATCCGCTGAATATCCTTGCGCTGCTGTTCGTACAGCTTGACCTTCTGGGCGAAGACGGCCGCCTTGAGCTCCATGAATCGCGTGTAGTTGCCGGTGTAGCGCGTCGCCGCATGACGTTCGATCTCTACAATAGAAGAGACGGTAGCGTCGAGGAAATAACGGTCGTGCGACACGATGACCATCGCGCCCGAATACGTGCGCAGATACTGCTCGAGCCAGGTGAGCGTATCGATATCGAGGTGGTTCGTCGGCTCGTCGAGCAGCAGCAGCTCGGGCTGTACGACCAGCAGTCTGGCCAGCGCGAGCCGGGTCCGCTGACCGCCGCTCAGCGACGCGACGACCGTCTCCTGCGGAAATTCGCCGAAGCCCATGCCGTGCAGCACGCTGCGGATGCGGTTGTTCATCTCGAAGCCGCCGGCCTCGCGGAAGCGGTCGTTCGCCTCGGCGTATTGGATGAGCAGCGCCTCGTACCGCCCTGCGTCCGCTTGCTCCGCCGGATCGGAGATGCGGATCTCCAGACGGTTCAGCGCGCGCTCCTGCTCGAGCAGCGGGCCGAATGCGGCGTCCATCACTTCCTTGATGGACAGCTGCGGAGCGAGCCCGCTGTTCTGCGCCAGATAGCCGATGCGCAGCTCCCGCGGCTTGGAGACCGAGCCTTGATCGGAGGAGAGCTCTCCTGCCAGAATACGCAGGAACGTCGATTTGCCTGCGCCGTTGACGCCGACGAGGCCGATGCGGTCGCGCTCTCCGATTTGCAGGGATACGCCTTCTAATATAGGGGTGACGCCATAGTGTTTGACGATGCCGGATGCTTGTAGCAGCAAGAGGATTCCCTCCGAATAAATTCATATAGTCGCTGTCGCGCCGAACTGCGCCGTCGTATGTGATCTGGCGCCATTCCTCAAGTTTATCGCAAATCCGGATTTCCGTCCAAAATGCGGGCTTGGCAGCGTGCCGGGGCGCTCGGATTTTCGGCGAAAAGGATTTTGGCGAACCGCATGGAAAAGTGATACACTGTTGCTATCTATGAATTCATAATCGCGAGGTACAGCATGGGCGCTATGGAATCCGTGAAGGCCGAGCTGCGCAAGACGATGGCTGCGCGGCGCGACGCGCTCCCGCCGGAGGAACGTGCGGACCGCTCGGCCAGGCTATGCGGCGCCGTCATCCGCGAGGCGCTTGAGCCGCTCGGCATGCGGCTGGGCCGATCTCTGACGATCGCCGTCTACGGCGCCTTCCGCTCCGAGGCCGATCCGGCAGCCGTGCTCGCTTGGTGCGCGTCAGAGGGACATCGGACGATCGCCCCGCGCATTCGCGCGGACGGAGGCGGCATGGAGCTGCGGATCGTCGCTTCGCAGGCGGATTGGCAGACCGGTCGATACGGCGTACCCGCCCCCGATCCGCTGCGCACGGCGCCGCTGCCGCCGGACGAGCGGCCGGATGTCGTGCTGGTGCCGGGCATGGCGTTCGACCGGCGCGGCGGCCGGATCGGCTACGGCGGCGGTTATTACGATCGCCTCGCGGAGGCGATCGGGCCGGGCGATCTGCCGCTCTGGATCGGCTTCGCTTACGAGCTTCAGATTGCGCGGCAGGCTTTGCCCGCGGAGCCGCACGACCTGGCGCTTCACGGCTTGGCGACAGAGAACGGCTTGATTTGGTTTGCGAAAGGGGGAGCTCTCGGGTGGACGGCGGGGAACGATTGACGCATTTTAACGAACAAGGCCGTGCCGTCATGGTAGACGTATCGGACAAGGCGTCGACGGCGCGGACAGCCGTGGCGGTGAGCAGGATCGTGATGGCGCCTTCGACACTGTCCCGGGTGCTGGACCGGACCGTCGCCAAGGGCGATGTGCTGGCCGTCGCGCAGGTCGCGGCCGTACAAGCGGCGAAGCGGACGTCCGATTGGATCCCGATGTGCCATCCGCTGCCCCTGACGGGCGTGAACGTGCGGTTTGGCACGGAGGGCGACGATACGCTGACGATCGAGGCCGAGGTCAAGACGACGGGCAAGACGGGCGTCGAGATGGAGGCGCTGACCGCCGTCTCGGCTGCCGCGCTGACGATATACGACATGTGCAAGGCGCTGCAGAAGGACATGGTGATCGGGCCGACGCTGCTGCGGAGCAAGACCGGCGGCAAGAGCGGGGACTACCGCGCGGACGGCGCGCTCGGCTGATACAGGCCGCGCGGCGAACAATTGAGGGGACGGGAATCGGGGGGGATCGTTATGATATGGAAAGTAGCGCTGCTGACAGCCAGCGACAAAGGCTCCCGGGGCGAGCGCGAGGATACGAGCGCGCAGGTTATCCGGGAGCTGGTCGAGGAGGAGCTGGGCGGGGAGATCGTCGACTATCGCGTCGTGCCTGACGAACAGGACGAGCTGCGGGCCGCGTTGATCGAGATGTGCGACTACTTTCAGGCCGACCTGGTGCTGACGACCGGCGGGACGAGCCTCGGTCTGCGCGACGTGACGCCCGAGGCGACGCTGATGGTGTCCGAGCGCACGGTGCCGGGCATGACCGAGGCGATGCGGGCGGCCGTCATGCAGCGGAGCAGGCATTATATGCTCTATCGCGGCGTCATCGCCATCCGCGGACGCTCGCTCATCGTCAATCTGCCCGGCGACCCGAAGGGCGTCAACGATATGCTGATGGCGATCATGGATCAGCTGCCGGACGCGCTGCTGCTCGTCTCCGGCATCGGGAAGGACAGGGATTACTGATGGGCGATTCGGGGATTGTCCGGGAGACCGTGCTGCGCGAAGTCAAGGTGGAGGAAGCGATCGGGCTCGCGCTCGCGCATGATCTGACGCAGATCGTGCCGGGGGCGTTCAAGGGCAGGCTGTTCCGCAAGGGGCACCGCGTCACGGCGGACGATATCCCGAGGCTGAAGGATATCGGCAAGGAGCATCTGTACGTGATCGAGCTCGCGGAGGGCGATCTTCACGAAGACGACGCAGCGCTTCGACTGGCGGCTGCGCTCGGCGGAGAGCGCGTCGTCTATGGCGAGCCGCACGAGGGCAAGGTCACGCTCAAGGCGGGAGAGGACGGGCTGGCCGTCATCGCGCGCGAGGTCGTGGACGCGATCAACGCGCTGGGCGAGATCGCGCTCGCCACGATCGTCGGCGGGCGCTTCGTGCGGGCCGGCGAGCCGCTCGCGGCGTCCAGGGCGATCCCGCTTGTCGTGCCGGAGGCGAAGATCGCGGCGGCCGAAGACATCGTCGCGCGATACCGCGCGGCGCACGGCGGAGCGTCCGCCGTCGCCGTCAAGCCGCTGCGCCGGATGCGCGCGGGGCTGCTGTCGACGGGCACCGAGGTGTTCACGGGGCGCATCGCCGACAAGTTCGGCCCCGCCGTCAAGGCGAAGCTGGCGCAGTACGGCTCCGAGCTGGCCGAGCAGCGGTTCTCGCCGGACGATCGACATACAATTGTCAACCATCTGCACTACTTCCTCGAACGCGGTTATGATATGATACTTGTATCCGGCGGCATGTCCGTCGACCCGGACGACAGGACGCCTGGCGCGATCGCCGATGCCGGCGCCGACATCGTGAGCTACGGCACGCCGATGCTGCCTGGCTCGATGCTGCTCTTCGGATATTTGGAGGGCATACCGATCTTCGGCTTGCCCGGGTGCGTCATGCATGATCCTTATACGTCGTTCGACGTGCTTCTGCCCCGTGTGCTGGCGGGCGAGGCGATTACCCGGCAGGAGATCGCGGCCATGGGGTACGGCGGTCTACATCGCTGATTGCCCATCTGAATGCGCTCTCTCATCGGACGATTGTCATTTAGGATGACAGTCGGCCGCTTTCTACTTGATTGGCTTTGCAGATTTTGAGGACATTGAGACGGGGAGGGATACACCATGGGAGGCATTGGCGCATCAGGCTTGATCCTGCTGATTCTAATCGCCCTGCTGCTGTTCGGTCCGAACAAGCTGCCCGAGCTGGGCAGAGCTTTTGGCCGCACGCTGCGCGAATTCAAAAAAGGCGCGAACGATCTGATGGACGACAGCGAGCGTCCGGCGCGGAGCGAAGTCGCGGCGGCTCCGGAGGCGGAGCCGGCGAAGGCCGAACGTCGTCTGCCGGAATAATCCGGCGCAAGCGGCCGGGCTTCTGCGGCATGATCGGCCGCGGGCCCGGGAGACAGCTCTTCCGCAGAGCGCGGACGAATCCGATGCGGTCAGGTTGACGAATACGGAGGGCGGCTTGATTTAACCGAGCCGTCCTAATTTTTTGTGCCCGGTAGGGCGGAGGTCGCTTATGGCGGAGCGCTCGAGCGCCAAGGCCGGCATCCGGGAGCGGGATTGGATGCCGCTCATGGAGCATATCGGCGAGTTGCGCAAAAGAGTCATTTACATCATTATCGTGCTTGTCCTCGCGCTGGTCGGGGGCTTGTTCGGCGCGGAGCCCCTGTTCGACTATCTGGTCGATGCGGCCCCGTCGGGCGAGGTCGATCTCAGCGCTTTCTCGCCATGGGACGCGATCAGCCTGTATATGAAGTTCGCCTTCATCATATCGTTCGTCGTCGTGATTCCGTTTACGCTGTACCAGCTATGGGCCTTCGTCCGGCCGGCGCTGGGGGCCAAGGAAGCGCGCGCGACGCTGCGTTACGTGCCTGGCGCGCTGTTCATGTTCCTCGCGGGATTGGCATTCGCGTACTATGTAATCTTCCCGATGGCCTACTCGTTTACCGAGCGCGTGACCGAGAATCTCGGTCTGAAGCAGGTGTACGGGGCCAATCAATACTTCAGCTTCCTGTTCAACATACTGGTGCCCATGTCGCTGCTGTTCGAGCTGCCGATCGTCATTTTGTTTCTGACCCGGATCGGCATCCTGAGTCCGAACCTGCTGCGCAAGGTGCGCAAGCTTGCTTGGTTCATCATGGCCGTCGTAGGCGTCGTCGTGACGCCGCCCGACGTCATCTCGGACCTGCTCGTCGCCGTGCCGCTCATCCTGCTGTACGAGATTAGCGTGCTGCTGTCGGCGCGCGCCTACCGCAAGCGCGTCCTGCGCGCCGCCGAACGCGAGGCGGCGCTGGACGACGAAGACGATTGACCAGTCGGCTGGGCCATACGCCTGCCGCAGTACGTCATGCCTGCTGATGCCGGCATGACATGCCGCGGCAGGCGTATTTGCTGCGCCATCGTCTTATTCGCCTGCCAACCAGCCCCGCGTGCCGAATAAGAATGTGCCATCGTCTTATTTGCCCGCCAACCAGCCCCGCGCGCCGAATAAGAATGCGCCATCGTCTTATTTGCCCGCCAACCAGCCCCGCGTGCCGAATAAGAATGTGCCATCGTCTTATTCGCCCGCCGACCAGCTCCGCCCGCCAACCAGCCCCGCGCGCCGAATAAGAATGTGCCATCGTCTTATCCGCCCGCCAACCGGCCCCGTGCACCGAATAAGAATGTGCCATCGTCTTATTCGCCCGCCAACCGGCCCCGCGCACCGAATAAGAATGTGCCATCGTCTTATTTGCCCGCCAACCGGCCCCGCGTGCAGAATAAGAATGTGCCATCGTCTTATTCGCCCGCCAACCCGGCCTCGCCTTCGCCGCAGCGGCGAATTTGTTTTTACGCATTGCGCCTGCGGACATAAGACTTTTTGCCTTCCAACCAGCCTCGGCGACAAAAAATTAAAATCCCGTCATTAATTCGACATATTCCGATATTATCCATAGTCATCTTGTGCTAGAATGTGACTGTACGACATGATGGAAGGGCTTACATACGGCTTTGCGGCAAGCGATTTTAATTCGGAGGGGTTAAGCATGCGCAATTCGGGTTTCAGCTTGCAAACGAAGTTTTTGATCGGTTATATCGCCATGGTTGTGTTGCTGGTATTGTCGTTTATTTTGCTGGCTGCCGCTTCGGTTTTTAAAGGCCACGCGGGATTGCTGATTGAAGTAATCATTATTTATGCCGTCCTGCTGATCGGCGGCGGCTCGGCTCTGCTGACGGTCTCGCGCAAGCTGCTTCACTCGATCGGAGGCGTCACGGGCACGCTCAAGAACATCGCCGGGTCCGGAGGAGATCTGACGCAGCGGATTCCCGTGTACACGAAGGACGAGGTCGGCGATCTGGCGAACGCCGCGAACGCAATGCTCGACGGACTGCAGAAGATGATGAAGGAGCTGCGCGACAATACGGCGGAGCTCGCGGCTTCGGCTATTCACCTGAAGACGGGTGCGGACGAGAACGCGAGAGTCAGCAGCGAGGTGTCCAGAGCGGTCGAGCGCGTAGCCGCAGGCTCCGAGACCCAGGTTGCGCAGTCGCAGCAGATCTCGGCAGTCATGACCGAGACGATCAGCGGCCTGACCCAGGTCGCTTCGACGACGACCGGCGTATCGGACGCCGCTCAGCTCACGCGAGATCGCGCCGAGGGCGGCTCCACGCTGCTTCAGACGACGGCGAGCGATATCGTCCAGGTCGAAGCGGCATTCCGTTCGCTGCAGGGCACGGTGCGAGGGCTTAACCAGAAGTCGGAAAAGGTGATCGAGGTCATCGGCTATATCTCCGAGATCTCCAGTCAGACGAATCTGCTCGCGCTGAACGCGGCGATCGAGGCTGCGCGCGCGGGAGAGCACGGACGCGGCTTCGCCGTCGTCGCCGGCGAGATCCGCAAGCTGGCCGATCAGACGCAGCAGTCCGCCGTGCAGATCGCGACGACGCTCGAGGCGATGTCCGGCGACATCACGAAGGTGGCGGTGATGTTCGAGCAGAGCGCGGAGCAAGTGTTCGGCGCGGTATCGGGCATGCAGAACGCGGAGTCCGCGTTCCGCGAGATTGTCGGCGAGGTCGGCAAGCTCAGCGGCAATATCGTGGATGTGGCGGCGGCCGTCGAGCAGATGTCGGCCGGCAGCCAATCGGTGCAGCAGTCGATCTCCGACATCACGCGGATTACGGAGGAGAATGCGTCCTTCACCGAGCAGGTCACGGCGATGAGCCAGCAGCAGCTGTCCTCTACCGAGGAGATGGCCCGCACGGCGGACAAGCTGAGCACGATGGCGGCTCGCCTCAAGACGCTGGTCGGCAACTTCAGAACGTAATACGCAGCCGATGCCGGCCGCAGCGCTATGCGGCCGGCGGCTATGCTCCAGAAAAAGATAGAACGGTGTCGAACTGGCGCGGAACCGCACTTCATGCGGTTCCGCGTTATTTTTTTAGAACAAAGGGACTTGAAATGGTTATCCAAAATCAGTATTATAGGAATTGGTTATTAGCACTTAACTCTAATGAGTGCTAAACTTCGCATACTTCTCCCGAGCGGGAGCAAAAAAGGAGGCTATTTTCATGATCAAACCTTTGGGTGATCGCGTGCTTGTCGAAGCAAGCGCCAAGGAAGAAAAGACGCTGAGCGGTATCGTACTGCCGGATACGGCCAAGGAAAAGCCGCAAGAAGGCACTATCATCGCTGTAGGCGCCGGCGCAGTCGGCAAAGACGGCGCGCGCGTCGCGCTGGAAGTCAGCGTGGGCGACCGCGTTCTGTTCTCCAAATATGCGGGAACCGAGATCAAGTACGAGGGCAAAGAGTATTTGATTATGAAAGAAAGCGACATTCACGCGATCGTCGGCTAAGCGCCGGTTTGTCGCTGACATAGGCATTCGCCAGCTGTGCTGGCACGCAAGCCATACCTATTTGGCAACCAATTATGAGGAGGGTTATTGAAGAATGGCTAAAGAAATCAAGTTTAGCGAAGACGCTCGCCGCGCGATGCTGCGCGGTGTGGACACACTGGCCAACGCCGTTAAGGTAACGCTCGGACCGAAGGGCCGCAACGTCGTGCTCGAGAAGAAGTTCGGCTCCCCGCTGATCACGAACGACGGCGTGACGATCGCCAAGGAAATCGAGCTTGAGGATGCGTTCGAGAACGCGGGCGCCCAGCTCGTCAAGGAAGTCGCTACGAAGACGAACGACGTCGCAGGCGACGGCACGACGACTGCTACCGTCCTGGCGCAAGCGATCATCCGCGAAGGCCTGAAGAACGTCACGGCCGGCGCGAACCCGATGGGCGTCCGCAAGGGCATCGACAAGGCTGTCCGCGCGGCAGTCGAGCAACTGAAGGCAATCTCCAAGCAAGTCGAAGGCAGCAACGACATCGCTCAAGTCGCAGCGATCTCTGCGGCTGACGACGAAGTCGGCAAGCTGATCGCCGAAGCGATGGAGAAGGTCGGCAAGGACGGCGTCATCACCGTCGAAGAGTCCAAGGGCTTCTACACCGAGCTGGACGTCGTCGAAGGCATGCAGTTCGACCGCGGCTACGTCTCCCCGTACATGATCACCGACACGGACAAGATGGAAGCCGTGCTGGACAACCCGTATATCCTGATCACGGACAAGAAGATCTCCAACATCCAGGAGATTCTGCCGGTTCTCGAGAAGGTCGTACAATCCGGCAAGCAACTGCTCATCATCGCCGAGGACGTCGAAGGCGAAGCGCAAGCGACGCTGATCGTCAACCGTCTGCGCGGCACGTTCACCTGCGTCGCCGTCAAGGCGCCTGGCTTCGGCGATCGCCGCAAGGCGATGCTGCAGGACATCGCGGCTCTGACCGGCGGTCAAGTGATCACCGAAGAGCTCGGTCTTGAGCTGAAGTCCACGAACGTGAACCAACTGGGCTCCGCCCGCCAGATTCGCGTCAACAAAGAAAACACGATCATCGTCGACGGTGCCGGCGACTCTGCCGACATCAAGGCGCGCGTCAATCAGATTCGTGCTCAGATCGAAGAGACGACCTCCGACTTTGACCGCGAGAAGCTGCAAGAGCGCCTCGCCAAGCTGGCCGGCGGCGTAGCCGTCATCAAGGTCGGCGCGGCTACCGAGACCGAGCTGAAGGAGCGCAAGCTCCGCATCGAGGACGCGCTGAACGCGACTCGCGCAGCCGTCGAAGAAGGCATCGTATCCGGCGGCGGCACGGCGCTGGTTAACGTATACAACGCTGTCGCAGCGGTCGAAGCTGTCGGCGACGAGAAGACGGGCGTCAACATCATCCTGCGCTCGCTCGAAGAGCCGATCCGCACGATCGCAGCCAACGCGGGCCAAGAAGGCTCCGTCATCGTCGAGCGTCTCAAGAAGGAAGAAGTCGGCGTCGGCTACAATGCCGCTACCGGCGAATGGGTCAACATGTTCGAAGCCGGCATCATCGATCCGGTGAAGGTGACCCGCTCCGCGCTGCAGAACGCAGCATCCGTCGCAGGCCTGTTCCTGACGACCGAAGCTGTCGTCACCGACAAGCCTGAGAAGGACAAAGCGCCTGCCGGCATGCCTGGCGGCATGGGCGATATGGGCGGCATGGGCGGATTCTAAGCCATGTCCCCGCATACAAGAAGACCGGACTCCGCTCGGAGTCCGGTCTTTTTGCGCTGTCACCGGACTGTATCGGGCTGTCATTGCGGGCTGAGCATGTCGGCCGGGGGAGGGTAATGGAACGTTTATGAGCCCCTTTTTGAATCCGAAATTTTGAATCCAAGCTAGAAAGAGAGCGTGATCCGGATGTTATGGGGATGGGAATGGGAGTGGCTGTTCCGCATTGCGGCCGCGGGCATTTGCGGGGCGATTATCGGCTACGAACGCAAGAGCAGAATGAAAGAAGCGGGAATCAAAACGCATTTTATCGTCGGAATGGGTGCGGCGCTGATGATGGTGCTGTCCAAATACGGCTTCAGGGACCAGCTGGACTGGGCAAATCTGTCGCTCGATCCGTCCCGGATCGCGGCGCAGGTCGTCAGCGGCGTCGGATTCCTCGGAGCGGGCATGATTATGGTGCAGAAGCAGACGATCAAGGGGCTGACGACGGCTGCCGGCGTATGGTCGACGGCCGGCATGGGCATGGCGATCGGCTCCGGGCTTTATATTGTGGGCATCGGCTCCGTGCTGCTGATCGTCCTCGGTCAGACGCTGCTGCATCGCGGCCTGGGCCGGCCCGGCGGCACCGCCGCCGCCGATCATATCGGCATCCGCCTGGCCGACGAGGAAGGCGCGATTGACGAGCTGCTCGGTCGGCTGAGGGCACTGCAGGTAGCGTTGATCGGCATCGAGACGACGCGGGACGGCAAGGGCGAATTGTCCGTCGAGCTGTCCGTCAAGCTGCCGGCCTCGTGCGGCAAAGAACAGCTGCTGCCGGTGCTCCAGAACCTCGCATGCGTACGCCATATTGAGTGGCAATAAAGCGATAAAAGTGAGCAAAAAACGCAAGAAATGTAAAGGGACATCTTTTCCAGCCTATGGTACAATGAATACGCTTCAATACGGACGGAACCGGGACTTAGTCCATCCCGCACATCATTCGGTTAAAGGGGAAGATTCACTGTGCCGTTGCTTGACATGCCGTTAGAGCAGTTAAAAGAGTACCGGGGACGCAACCCGCGCCCGAGCGACTTCGACGAGTATTGGGAGCGCGCGATCGCCGAGCTGGATGCGACGGATCCGCAGGTCGAACTGGTCCCCAGCCCGTTCCAGACGCCGCAGGCCGAATGCTTCGACCTCTTCTTCACAGGCGTTCGGGGCGCCCGCATCCACGCCAAGTACGTACGTCCCAAAAACGTGCGGGAGCCGCATCCGGCCGTCGTGCAGTTCCACGGCTATTCGGGCAGCGCGGGCGATTGGAACGACAAGCTCGCCTACGCTTCGCTCGGCTACTCCGTGCTGGCGATGGACGTCCGCGGCCAAGGCGGCCAGTCGGAGGACGCGGGCAGCGTGAAGGGCAATACGCTCAACGGGCATATCATCCGGGGGCTAGACGATCACCCCGACAATTTGCTGTTCCGGCATGTCTACCTTGATACCGCCCAGCTGGCGCGCATCGCGCTCGGCCTGCCCGAAGTCGATCCCTCCCGCGTGTATGCGGCCGGCGGATCGCAGGGCGGCGCGCTGACGATTGCGTGCGCGGCGCTTGAGCCCCGCGTCTCCAAGCTTGCACCGGTGTTCCCTTTTCTGTGCGACTACAAGCGGGTCTGGGAGATGGACCTGGCGAAGGATGCCTATCAAGAGCTGCGCGACTACTTCCGCCGCTTCGACCCGACGCACGAGCGGGAGGACGAAGTGTTCACCAAGCTCGGGTACATCGATCTTCAATACCTGGCCGACCGCATTCAAGGCGAGGTGCTCATGTTCGTCGGGCTGATGGACTCAATCTGCCCGCCTTCGACGCAGTTCGCTGCCTACAACAAGATAACGGCTAACAAAAATTTGGTGATCTACCCGGACTTCGGTCACGAAGGCTTGCCCGGCTCGGGCGACAAGACGATGCAGTTCTTTTTGCAGGACTAATCCTGTCGATCGTGGTATACTCATTAGCGTACGGACTCTCCCAGCGCGGGGGGGTCTGCTTTTGTTATTTCACCCGAGGAAGTGAATAGCTTTGAACGTTTCGTGGAAAAGGAATCTGTACGTACTCTGGACCGGTGTGTTTTTTTGCAGCATGGCATACTCGGCCGCCATACCGTTCATCCCTTTGTTCCTGAAAAACGACCTGGGCGTCGAGCATCATGTCAATCAGTGGTCGGGTTTCGCGTTCGGCGTTACCTTTCTCGCGAGCGCGCTCATCGCGCCGTATTGGGGCTCGCTCGCCGACAAGTACGGACGCAAGCCGATGCTCATCCGTTCCGGCTACAGTCTGGCTGCACTTTATCTGGTCACTTATTTTGTGCAGGACCCGTATGTGTTCCTCATCGTGCGTGTATGTCAGGGCCTGCTGGCAGGCTACGTGCCGGCATCGATCGCCCTCGTCGCGACGAACACGCCGGAGGACAAATCGGGCTACGCGCTCGGCATCATGGCGACGGCCGGCGCCAGCGGCGGCATCGTCGGGCCGCTCGTCGGCGGCATTGTCAGCCATCTGACGAGCAACCGGGAGGCTTTTTTATTTTCCGCGGCTGTCGTGCTGATCTCGGCGTTGATCGCCAGCTTCTTCGTCAAGGAAGAGAAGTTCAACCGGTCGGGCAAACGTTCGAACATTCGCGCGGATCTGTCGCAGGCGCTGCACAATCGCGCCTTCATCACGCTGCTGCTGCTGGTCGGGCTGAGCACGTTCTCCGTGATGATTCTGGAGCCGCTGCTGACGATCTATATGACGCAGCTGGGCGGGGAGCGGTCCGACGCCTCCTTGCAGGCGGGCATCGTATTCTCGGCCGTCGGCATTGCGACGCTGATCGCGGCGCCCCAGTGGGGCAAGATCGGGCAGCGGATCGGCTTCGTCAAGGTGCTCGTCATCGGCCTGGCGGGCGGCGGCATCGGCAACCTGCTGCAATACTTCGTCGGGCACTATGCCGAATTCGGGGCGCTCCGCTTCATATACGGCTTGTTCTTCGCGGGCGTCTATCCGGCGCTCAACGCGATGATCGTGCGGGTCACGGCGCCGGAATTCCGCGGGCGGGCGTTCAGCCTCAGCCAGTCGTCCACGCAGCTGGCGACGATGCTCGGCCCCGTGCTGGGCGGATTGCTCTCCGGCTGGATGCCGATTCGCTGGATATTTGTGCTTAACGGCGTCATGCTGCTGTGCTCGTCCGCGCTGCTGTTCCGCCAGCGGCAGCTGGATCGCCCCGGACGCGGAGCGGAGGAGGGCGGCGTATGACGATATTTCTTCATATTCTTGTGAGCAACGTGCTCCCGATCTCGATTCTCATCGCACTGGGCATCGTGCTCGAGCGGAGCTTCAAGCTGGATATCCGCACGCTGTCGAAGCTGAACTTTTATTTATTTTCTCCGGCGATCATGTTCAAGCTGCTGTACAATACGGCCATCTCGCTCTCGCTGTTCGGCAAGGTCATGGCCTTCTTCGCTCTGTTCATGCTGCTCCAGTATGCGCTTGTCGCGGCCGTCGTCCGCCTTCGCGGCTACGGCCCTTCGATGCGCAGCGCGATGCGGTGCAGCGTGCTATTTTACAATAGCGCGAACTACGGCATTCCGCTGAACCAGCTGGCTTTTCACAGCAATCCGTATACGCTGTCCGTCCAGGTGCTGATCATGATGATGCAGTCCCTCATTCCGAATACATACGGCGTCTACAGCGTCAACGCGCACAAGTCGGACTGGGCTCAGATCCGCCGCGTCATTCTCTCGATGCCGGTCATCTACGTGATCCCCGTCGCGCTGCTGATGCGATACTTTGCGGTCCCGCTGCCCGGCTCCGTCGCCACCTCTGTCGATTACTTGTCGAACGCCTTCATCGGCACCGCGCTCATCACGCTCGGCGTCCAGCTCGGAGGCATGACCTGGCGCATCAGCCGCAGCCTGCTGGCGGATATCGGCCTGTCGCTCTCGCTGCGGCTGGCGGCCGGACCGTTGCTCGCGTGGCTCGCCTGCGTCGTCATCGGGGCCGACGGCCTGCTGGCGTCCGCCCTGATCGTCTCGTCCGCTGTGCCGACCTCGCTCAGCAGCGTGCTGCTCGCCGTGGAGTTCGACAACGAGCCCGAATTCGCTTCGCAGACCGTGTTCGCCTCGACGGCGGTCAGCACGGTGACAGTGGCGGCGGTCATCGCCCTGCTCGGCGTCTAGCGGGGGAGGGCTGCCGATCGCGCAGCGGCCTGACCGGGCGCTGCGGGACGGCCTCCTGCGCACAGCAACCTTTCCTGATCTGGAATCGTCTGGATGTCAGAAGGTGCTGGAGACGGAGGAATTCCATTGAGAAAACAAGCGATAGTCGCGGTCCTCTCAGCGCTGCTCCTGCTGCAGGGCTGCGGCGAGCGGACGGCGCAGCCCGTTGCGGAGGGCGGCCATTCACCGCCGCCTTCATCGTCGGCCCCGAATGCGCAGCTGCCCAAGGCATCGGTCGAAGCGGCCGCCACCGATCTGGTCCCGCGCCTTGACGTGACGGTCGGCGGAGAAGTTGTGGTTGCGCAGATGGGCAGCTACTGCTGGCATGACGATGTCAAAGGCAAAGGCGTATGCGCGGATGCGGCCATGCCGCCATCGTTCGAGAACTTGAATGCTGTGCCGCGCTCGCAGGCAGGGGATGAGATCTCGCTGGCCTGGTCGGTTGAGCCGCCGCCGGACGGGATCAATGCGCATGTGTCGTTTCCCGGGCAGGAGCGGCCGGATGAGGCCGTCGAGCTGCGGGACGGAGCCTTCCGGGCGGCTGCAGGCGCGGGAGATCAGCTGTACGTGATCAACGCGGCCTGGCCGCAAGGGGCGGTGCCTTATTATTTCGGACTGCATGTCGAAGGCGACGACGAAGCTGATTCTTTGCGCGAGCTGGCCTGGGAAGCGTTGACCGAGGGCGACAAGCAGTCCGTGGTCGGCGATTGGCGGGAGGCGGAGGTGGAGATGTTCGATACAGCCCATGTGTCCTTGCTGATTGTGCAAGAGAAGTTTCAAGACGATGAATCGCTGAACGGCCGCTCGCTGCAATCGGTGACCTTTCATACCCAAAACGATGCCCTGCTCGGGCCGATTACAGCTGTATTCGATCGCGCCTCCCAAAAATTGATCGGCTGGTTGCCCAGAGAGTAAATCGCATTTTGAATCGTCGTCCGCCAGACGAACAGGCGGGCGGCTCTTTTTTTTCGGTTGCAATCGGCTAAGTGTAATCCTGAAATACACAGTTGACAGCCGCGCGATATTACTCTATATTTAGGATATGTTACTTAACTAAATAAAGCATGTTCCAAAATGTTAGTTAATTATAAGGAGGAAAATTAAAATGGCAAAATCGCAATGGAATATTGACGCATCGCACAGCTCGATCGACTTCTCGATCCGCCATCTGATGATCTCGAAGGTAAAAGGCACGTTCCACACGTTCGAAGCGAACGTCAACGCCGACGCCGACGACCTGACGACGGCCGACATCGAGCTGTCCATCGACCTGGCGAGCATCGACACGCGCAACGCCGACCGCGACGCGCATCTGCGCAACGCCGACTTCTTCGACGTCGAGAAGCACCCGAAGCTGATCTTCAAGGCGACGAATATCGCCAAGACGGGCGACGGCGAATACAAGGTGACCGGCGACGTCACGCTGCACGGCGTCACGAAGCAAGAGACGTTCGAAGTGACCTACGAAGGCGCCTCGAAGGACCCTTGGGGCAACCAGCGCGCAGGCTTCAGCGCGAAGGGCAAGATCAAGCGCAGCGACTTCGGCCTGACGTACAATGCGGCGCTTGAGACAGGCGGCGTCATGCTGGGCGACGATGTCGCGATCTCGCTCGAGCTGGAAGCCGTCAAGGCTTAAGCGTCGACCGACCGAATACGTTGCTTTACCGGAGCGGCAGAGATGAATCTGCCGCTTCTTTTTGTTGTCCTGCAGTTGACCCGGCGGTGGGCTCTCGGATATATAATAGCGATAAGCGCGGGTTGCCGTCAGCGCGGGAGCGAGGAGATATAGACATGCTGGAAATGTTCAGCTTCGACGGGGCCGTTCCCCTGCATCTGTTCGAATATCGTTTAAAGCCCGTACGGACCGAGCAGCACTGGCATTCCTTTTACGAGATCGGCTGCTGCCTGGAAGGGCGCGGCACGTTTTTTATCGGGGAGGAGACGGTACCGGTAGAAGCGGGTACGCTGCTGCTGTTTCCGCCTTATGAGCCGCATATCGCCATGGCGGACGGGGAGCGCGGCTGCCGCTTCGCGTTCGTTTATTTCAGTGAGGAGCTGTTCCAGCCCGAGGACCGATATTTGCTGCGGCCGTTCGTGCGCGCGGCTGCTTGGAGCGAGGCCGAGTGGCGCGATCGGATGCCCGGGATGCCGGGGCCGACGCGGCCGCTGTTCGAATCGATGCTCGCCGAATACGAGGCGAAGTCATCCGCATTCGTCGCGCTGCTGCGCGCCTCGATGCTGACGCTCGCCGTCTGGCTGCACCGGGCCGGAGAGGGAAGATTCGGCCATACGCAATGGCGGGAGCGCCATGACGCGCTCGAGCGGCTGCGTCCCGCGCTGGATGCGATCGCAGCCCGGTTCCGCGAGCCGTTCGGACTGCGCGAAGCGGCGGAGCTGCTGTCGCTTAGCGAGTCGCGGACGCGCCATCTTTTCGTCAGCGCAGTGGGCAAGCGGTTCAAGGAATACCTCACGTTCGTCCGGGTGCAGGAAGCGAAGCGGATGCTCGCGACCGGCGAACGCTCGGTGACGGACGTATATTTGGCCTGCGGCTTCGAGAGCGCGGCGCCCTTTTATCGGTCGTTCAAGCAGCTGGTCGGGCTCAGCCCGCAGCGGTTCCGCGACAGGCACAGGGAGCAGGATAGCCGTTTTTAAGAGGCATCCGCATCCAAAACGAGATGAACGCCGGACCCTGTTCGCGATATGGTGATGTCAGTGGAACCATTCATATCGAAGGGGTGCGGCAAATGGCGGGCTGGGAAAGTTTAAGCGGATTGATACGCAGGGAAATCATCCAGCGGGGCGAGGAAGGCTGTAACGTAGAAGGATACGAGGAACGCAGGGCAGTCTGCGGCGAAGACGAAGGCAAGCTCATGGCGCTCTACGGGGAATTGCAGGCGCTTGAGCCTTCGTCGGATTTTCCTTTTGTCGAGCCTTCGGACCTGGCCGGCATCCGGGCGCTCCGCCCGCAGAGCGGTCACTCGGGCGGCACCGCCGATGCGATGACGGATGCGCAGTGGCGGGACAAATTCCGCGGCGCATGGGCGGGCAGACT
This sequence comes from Cohnella sp. 56, assembly GCF_037963805.1. NCBI lineage: Bacteria > Bacillati > Bacillota > Bacilli > Caryophanales > Paenibacillaceae > Cohnella > Cohnella sp. 56. The sequence continues at coordinate 217,147 of NZ_JAZDQE010000008.1, forward strand.
CAGCGGCTGCGCGCTCGGCAAGCCGTTGGAGTCGTGGTCGATGATGGCCGGCTCGAACGGCAATCCGGGCTGGCGCAACGTCCAGCGCTGGTTCGAGGGAGCCGACGCCTGGCCGATTCGCGGCTATACGCCGGAGCGGTCGCGGGCGGAGTCCGAGCACATCTATCTGGCGAAGTGGTGCATGAAGAGCACGCGCGAGCGGATCAAGTTCATGGAGAGCGACGACGATGTCCGCTACACGGTGCTGGGCCTGCTCATGCTGGAGGACAAGGGCCTGGACTGGGACAGCTGGGATATCGGCAAGCTCTGGCATGCCCGATTGACCTATCAACAGGTGTGCACGGCCGAGACGCAGGCATATTTGAACTTCGCGCAGGTCACGTCGCATATGAACGCGGAGCAGCCGGCCGATTGGGCGCTGAAGCAGGAGTGGGTGCGCACGCATCTGAATCCGTACCGCGAATGGATCGGCGCGCAGATTCGGGCCGACGGATTCGCCTACGGCGCGGCGGGCAACCCGGAGCTTGCAGCCGAGCTGGCGTGGCGGGACGCTTCATTTTCTCATGTGAAGAACGGCATCTACGGGGAAATGTTCGCCGCTGCCATGATCGCAGCCGCCTTCACGGAGACCGATCCCGAGCGGATCGTCGCCGCCGGCCTGCGGGAGATACCGGCTACCTCAAGGCTTGCTGGCGACATTGAACAAGCCGTCGACATCGCCAGGAGCGCCCGGGATCAGCTGGATCTCGTCGCACGCGTCTGGGAGGCGTTCAAGCATTACGATCCCGTCCATACGAACAACAATGCGGCGCTGGTCGCGGCGGCGCTCATCCATTCGGGCGGCGACTTCGAGACAGGCATCACGACCGCGGTGCTCGGCGGCTGGGATACCGACTGCAACGGCGCGACGGTCGGCTCGATCCTCGGCGCGAGCCTGGGTGCGCAGGCGCTGCCCGCATCCTGGACCGAGCCGCTGCACGATACGTTTTATGCCGACATGACCGGCTTCGATCCGATCTCGATCTCGGCTTGCGCAGAGCGGAGCTACCAGGTATTCCTCCGCATCCGCGAGCAGGCCGCGGCGCGCAGCGGCCGGTAGAATCGAGGCGTCTGCCGATCTATTTTGCGGCATCCCGACATAAGCATGAAGAGAGTTCGTCCGGAACTCGGCATGCTTAGGGAAGGATGTGACCGTCCGGATGCGGAGAAAATGGGGAAGCCGGCTGACGGTCGGCAAAAGCTGGCGCCTGCGCCTGCCGGCTGCGCGAAGCTGGAGACGCGCGTACTTCCGGGCGCCGGGCGCGTCCGGCCAGGGGAGCGGCCGAGGTTTCGTCGCGCGTCCGTCCAGGCGCAGACCGGCCTTGCAGACGAGCGCGATCCGCGTTCGGGGCCGTGGGCGCTCGGCCGGCGGCTATGCCAGACGAGGGCCGCGTCTGCCGCGAAGGTACTTTTATCTCGCGCTGCTCGCGATTGCGCTGGCGGCAGCGGTTCAAACCTTTTTGTTCATGGACCGCTATCTGAGAGAACCGCTCATGTTCCTCGCCAAGCAGCGGATTACGGAGATGGCCGTTCATGCGATCAATGCCGCCATCACCGAGAATATCGCAGCTGGCGCGGACGGCAGCAAGATGGTCCATTGGAAGACGAACGCCGACGGCAAGACGACCGGCCTCGAGATCGATTATAAAGAGCAGATGCAAATCACGGCCCAGACGATCCAGGTCGTCGAGCAGACGCTCAGCCAGCAGGAGTCGATTCACGAGCGGATCCCGATCGGTCATGCCGTGAACAGCCCGTTCCTGTCCTCGCTCGGCCCCAGCGTCTCCGTCAGGCTGCATCCGATCAGCACCGTCCAGGCGGAGGTGCGGACCCGGCAGTCGAGCGCAGGCATCAACAACGTCCTCGTCGAGGTGTACATTCATATTACGACCGACATCGCGATCGTCATTCCGTTCGACCGGGAGCCCAATCGGATCGAGACGGACATCCCGCTCTCGTACGTGATGGTGACGGGGGATACGCCCGTCTATTATTACGACGGCAGCGGCAATCCGGTCGGCAGCGGCGCATCGCAGGCGCCTATGCTGAGCCTGCCGGAGCCCGCTCAGCGGTGAGCATGCTGTCAGCTGCAGGTGGGCGCCGCCATCGTATGGGCCGCGTGGCCGCCGACAGGAGCGGCCATGCAGCGGTGGCGGCGGCGCGCTGACGAGGCGCAGTCGCCTTGTTCACTCCGGCGGCGGCCTGCTATAATACAGGCAGCACATATCGCAGCGCGGGAAACGGAGGTCGGCAGCATGGAGCTTCGCATATCACAGGCCGCGGCGGCTTGCTTCCTGGAGGAATGGGGCTATCGCAGCGGGGACAATGTCCGCATCTTCGTCCGCTATATTAGCGGCGGCACCGATCCGTACGGCTTCGGCATCATGCTGGACGATCCGGTGGATCCGGCCGCACAGGCCGAAGCGAACGGTCTTCATTTCTATATGGAAGACAAGGATATATGGTTTATCGAGCATGGCATGCTGTCGATCGATTGCGATGACGGCGGCATCTCGTTCAAGGTCGGATGAGAGGCGCCGCGAGGTGCGCAGCGGGCGAAGGCCGTCACTTGGTCGGGAGACGACCGGGGGACGGCCTTGATTAATGGACGGAGGTCGGAACATGGGCAAGATTGCGGTCATTGGCAGCATTAATATGGATATCGTGAACAAGGTCGACGCATTCCCGCAGCCCGGCGAGACGATTCACGGACGTGGAACGTCCTACCAGCCCGGTGGCAAGGGCGCCAACCAGGCAGTCGCGGCCGCCTTGGCGGGAGACGGCGCGGTGATGGTCGGCGCGGTGGGAGAGGATGCATTCGGCGGCGTGCTGACCGATTCGCTGCGCTCGCGCGGCGTGGACACGTTATTCGTATCGGTCAAAGAAGGCTCGTCCGGGCTGGCATTCATCACCGTATCCGGCAGCGGGGAGAACACGATCGTGCTGTCGGCCGGCAGCAATGGCAAGCTGGCTGCGGCGGATATCTCGGACGACGCGCTTGCGGGTGCGAAGATCGCGCTGCTGCAGAACGAGATTCCTCCCGAAGTCAATCTGCATGCGCTCCGGCTATGTGCATCGCGGGGGATCCCGGTGTACTACAATCCCGCGCCGGCGGCTCCGATTCCGGAAGAGGCGCTCCCGCTGATCGATACGCTGATCGTCAACGAGACCGAAGCGGAGGTTGTGAGCGGGCTCGCCGTGCATGGCGCGGACGATGCGGAGCGCGCGGCCCGCAGTCTGCAGGGCGCAGGGGTCGCCAGCGTCATCGTGACACTGGGCGGCGACGGCGCGATCGCGCTGGAGCGAGGCGGCGCGGTGCACCGCGTGCCGGCCTTCAAGGTGGAGCCGGCGGATACGACGGCCGCCGGCGATACGTTCATCGGCGCCTATGCGGCGGCGGGCGCCGCAGGGCGGCCGATGGCGGAGGCGCTGCGGTTCGCGGCGGCAGCCGCCGCGATCTCGGTCACGCGGCCGGGCGCCCAGAGCTCGATCCCCGACAAGGCGGAGATCGAGCGATTTTTGCGGGAGCGGGAGTAAGCGCGGGCTCATACGGCAAAGACGGCAAAGAAGCGGCGCCTGACGGCGCCGTTTCTTTGCGTAGTTGCGCGGTACGGCAGCCGCTGCGGCGGCTGTGCGAGATGCACGATGCTGCCGTGTAACGGAGCCGCAGCGGCGGAATTTTGCGCGAGATGCACGATGCTGTCTTGTAACGGAGCTGCCGCTGCGGGATTTTGCGCGAGATGCACGATGCTGTCGTGTAACGGAGCCGCAGCGGCGGTTTTTTGCGCGAGATACACGATGCTGCCGTGTAACGGAGCCGCAGCTGCGGTTTTTTGCGCGAGATACACGATGCTGCCGTGTAACGGAGCCGCCGCTGCGGGTTTTTGCGCGAGATGCACGATGCTGTCGTGTAACGGAGCCGCAGCTGCGGAATTTTGTGCGAGATGCACGGTGCTGTCGTGTAACGGAGCCGCAGCTGCGGTTTTTTGTGCGAGATGCACGATGCTGTCGTGTAACGGAGCCGCAGCGGCGGGATTTTGCGCGAGATGCACGATGCTATCGTGTAACGGAGCTGCTGCTGCGGAATTTTGTGCGAGATGCACGATGCTGTCGTGTAACGGAGCCGCCGCTGCGGGTTTTTGCGCGAGATGCACGATGCTGTCGTGTAACGGAGCCGCTGCTGCGGGATTTTGTGCGAGATGCACGGTGCTGTCGTGTAACGGAGCCGCAGCTGCGGGATTTTGTGCGAGATGCACGATGCTGTCGTGTAACGGAGTAGCTACCCACGCGAGTTATGCGGTACCGCCGCACAACGGAGCCAGCGCAGCGCGAATCCGTGCGCGTTGTGCGATACTATCGCACAACGGAGCCCCAAGGCGCCGATTCGTGCGGAGTTATGCGGTACCGCCGCACAACGCGGCCAGCGCAGCGCGAATCCCGCGCGCGTTGTGCGATACTATCGCACAACGGAGCCCCAAGGCGCCGATTCGTGCGGAGTTATGCGGTACCGCCGCACAACGCGGCCAGCGTAGCGCGAATCCGCGCGCGTTGTGCGATACTATCGCACAACGGAGCCCCAAGGCGCCGATTCATGCGAAGTTATGCGGTACTGCCGCACAACGCGGCCAGCGCAGCGCGAATCCGCGCGCGTTGTGCGATACTATCGCACAACGGAGCCCCAAGGCGCCGATTCGTGCGGAGTTATGCGGTATCGTCGCACAACGCGGCCAGCGCAGCGCGAATCCGTGCGCGTTGTGCGATACTATCGCACAACGGAGCCCCAAGGCGCCGATTCGTGCGGAGTTATGCGGTATCGTCGCACAACGGAGTCACAACGCGCTGATTCGCGCGAGCCTGCCGCGAGCGTTGGGATTGCTGCGCCGGTAGACGTGCTCAGCGTGAGCGGGCGGGTTTGTCGCGTCCGTAACGCCACGTGCCTAACCGCCGCCGTTCCTGTTCCGGTTGCGAATCGCCTGCCGTTCGGCCCGTTCCCAGCTGTGCAGCAGCGGGTACGGGTCGAATGCCCATTCCACCAGTCCCCGATCTCTGTAGATGCCGTAATGCAGGTGGGGAGGAAACTTCCCCTGCGTACCCGGTCTGCCATACCCCGAGCTGCCGACCCAGCCGATGATGCGGCCGGGTTCGACGACGTCGCCGGTTCTCAGGCTCTTGTCGAAGCCGGACAGATGCGCGTAATAATGATACAGGTTGTCGATATCGCGGATGCCGATGCGCCAGCCTCCGTATTTGTTCCATCCCTTGACCTCCACGACGCCGTAACTCGTGCTGCGCACGGGTACGCCCTGACCCGCGAATATATCGGTCCCCTCGTGGATGCGCACGCCTCCCCAGCCTCGGCTGTTGCCCCATGTGCTGCGGTAGGCGTACACGCTGCCCAGCGGCAGCGGGAAGACATGCTTGGATAGAACGAGCTTGCCGTAAGTCGAATAAAGCTTGTCGAACTGCTGGATGCGCTGGACGGCGCGGGTGTTCTGATAGTACGTCCACAAGCCGATCCCCATATTGTCCGCGTCTGGCCCTTGCAGCAGCGTCTGCCTCACCACCGAGTAGAGACGGTCGATGTCGCTGCTCCGGTCCGCCTTGCCGTCGCCCGATCCGTCCTGTCCGATGCCTCCGAAATAGGCGATGGATAGCGGAGCGGTGTCTTCGGGATTCGGATTCAGCGCGCCGGCCCATCGCTCCGGCGAGATATAAGCGCCGCTGACTGCGTGGGGGTTCAGCGGGCGTTCTTTGGGCCGCAGGCGCGACATCGTCCATTCGTATTGATCGATGGCGGCGACCTTCTGCCATGTCAGCCCGGTGACGGCGGCGATCCGGTCGTACAGCTCGCGCCGCGCCTGGTCGCCTCCGCCGGGAACCTGTCCGCTGGCTGTCATCGGCATATCGCCCCACGCCCAGACAAGGGCGGCCGCCGCCATGAAGAGACGCAGCGGACGCTGGAGCCGCCGCATCCGCCGTTCATACCGCTTTAACATCGCGCTACCTCCATTCAGCTCTCCCTTCTCAGGTATATGTAGCCTTCGCAGAACGTTGGTTTTTATGTGAATCATGCTATAATAAAGGACAGAAAGCGGGGGAATGGCATGAAGAACGGCGTAAAGACGCCTAAGCCCGACTGGCTGCGCATAAAGCTGACGACCGGCGACAATTATCAAGAGATCAAGCAGATGATGAGGACCAAGACGCTCCACACGGTCTGCGAAGAAGCAAGATGCCCCAATATATACGAATGCTGGGCGAACCGCACGGCGACTTTTATGATACTAGGCGATATATGTACGAGAGCATGCCGCTTCTGCGCGGTGAAAACGGGATTGCCGACGGAGCTCGATCTCCAGGAGCCCGAACGCGTGGCGGAGGCTGCGGAGCAGATGAACCTGCAGCACTGCGTCGTCACCTCGGTGGCGCGCGACGATCTGAAGGACGGCGGCGCCTCCATCTTCGCCGCTACGATCAAGGCGATCCGCCGGAAGCTGCCGCTATGCAGCGTCGAGGTGCTGATCCCCGACTTCCAGGGCGATCTGGAGTCGCTGCGGATTGTGATGGACGCGAAGCCGGATATTCTGAATCATAATATTGAGACGGTGGCGCGTATGTCGAACCGTGTGCGGGCGAAGGCCAAGTACGCGCGTTCGCTCGAGCTGCTGCGGCGGGCCAAGGAACTGGCGCCCAACATCCCGACCAAGTCCAGCATCATGCTCGGCGTAGGCGAGACCTATGAAGAGGTGCTGGAGGCGATGGACGATCTGCGTGCCAACGACGTCGATATTTTAACGCTCGGGCAGTACTTGCAGCCTTCGCCGGCCCATATGGCGATCGCGCGGTACGTGCACCCGGACGAGTTCAAGCAGCTCAAGAGCGAGGGCATGTCGCGCGGATTCTCCCACGTCGAGTCCGGGCCGATGGTGCGCAGCTCTTATCACGCGCATTCGCAGGTGAAGTCCGCAGCGGCTTCCCGCGATCAGGCGCCGGGCGAAGCCGTGCCGGCCGCCGCAGCTTCGGGCGGCTGCTCGAACTGACGCCGCCTTGGCGGACCGGCCTGTCGGCGCAGCGGCATGTCAGGCTGCGCCGGAGACGGCCAGGTTCGCGAGCGCGCGCAACAACCCGGACGATCATGGATCGGCACGGGATACGGAAGGAGAGCCTTGCGTGATCTATCTGACCGGGAACAACGCTTATTCGGTTGTTCACGACCACAAGAACGGATGGAACCCCGAAGCGTTCCGGGAAAGATTCAGCGAGGTGCTGGAGCGATACGAATATATCGTGGGAGATTGGGGATACAACCAGCTTCGGCTGAGGGGTTTTTTTAAGGAACCGCAGCCGAAGGCGCCGAAGGAATCGGTCATCTCGCATCTGTACGATTATATACATGAGTATTGCAACTTCGGCTGCGCGTACTTTGTGATCGAGCGGCTGGATCCGGCGACCGTTCCCGAGGGAGCCGGCGTACGTCTGGAGGAGCTGCCTTCGACATCCGTCGTATCCGAGACGCAGGAAGGGGAAGCGGCGGATGCGCAAGAAGGCGACTCGGGCTCACCCGTGCCGCCTGCGCCCGCAGCGGCGATCTCGCTCCCTGCGCCAAGCGGCGGGATCATCATGCGCTGGCCGCTGAAGGAACGGCCGGGGGGCAGGGTGCCGGGGACGAGCCCGTCCGCCGTGGCGCGCGCCGTGTCCGAGGGCGCGGAGCGCCGTGCCGCGGCAGCGCAGACTGCCGCAGCCAGCTCGCGCGAGGAGTCGCACAGCCGCAGCGGGGGCTATGAGGGCACGCGTTATGAGCGGGGAGACGGACGCAAGTCCGGGGGCGGCGGTGGTTACCGCGGCTCCCAAGGCGGCGGAGGCGGCTACGAGCGCCGATCCTCCGGCGGGGGCTACGGCAAGCAGGAGCAGCGCCGGGATAGCCGGGACGGCGGCGGAGATCGTCCGCCCCGGTCCGGCGGTGAAGGCGGCGGCGGTTACCGCGGCGGCGGGGGCGGCGGTCATGCGGCAGGCGGTGCCGGCGAGGGCCAACGCGGCGGCGGCGCGCCGGGCAAGTGGCAGAGCAAGAACCGGCGGCGCGGACCGCAAGGCGGCGGCCAGTCCGGCGGCCAGCAGGGCCGGGACAGTGGCGGCGGGTACCCGCCGCGGCCGTACGGCTCGGGGCAGCAGCCGGGCGGTCAGGCGCATGGCCGGTCGCGCCCGGACGGCGGGCAGCGCTTCGACCAGGGCGGGCCGCGCCATGAGGGCGGCGGCTCGCGCCCCGAGCAGGGGCAGCGGGGGCCGTCCCGCTCCGGAGGCGCGCCGCGGCCCGATCGGGCCGGCAGGCCGGACCGGGGATCGCCGACCGGCGAGTAGCATAGGGAGCATAGCAATGCCCGCTTCATTCGAAGATGCGTTTTGCCTGTTGCGCATCGTTCGGTTGAGGCGGGCATTTTTGGCGTCGCGGTGTCGTAGCGTGCAATGGTCGCGAGCGTGCTGGCATTGCCGCGTAGCTGAGCTGCGGCGGGAATATGTGCGAGATGCACGATGTTACCGTGTAACGGAGCCCGCGGAGACGGGATTTTGTGGGAGATACACGGAGCTATCGTATAACGCAGCTGTGGCGGTGGGGATTAGGTGGGAGATACACGGTGTTACCGTGTAACGCAGCTGTGGCGGTGGGGATTAGGTGGGAGATACACGGAGCTATCGTGTAACGCAGCTGTGGCGGTGGGGATTAGGTGGGAGATACACGGTGTTACCGTGTAACGCAGCTGTGGCGGTGGGGATTAGGTGGGAGATACACGGTGTTATCGTGTAACGGAGCTGTGGCGGCGGGGATTAGGTGGGAGATACACGGTGCTATCGTGTAACGGAGCTGTGGCGGCGGGGATTAGGTGGGAGATACACGATGTTACCGTGTAACGGAGCCGCGGAGGCGTAATTTGTGCGAGATGCTCGGTGTTATCGTGTAACGGAATCAAGTTGGTGTGGTTTTGTGGGAGATACGCGGCGCTACCGTGAAACGGAGCCGCCGCCCGGGCGAGTTGTGCGATACTGCCGCACAACGGGGCCAGCGCAGCGCGAACCCGCGCGAGTTGTGCGATACTGCCGCACAACGGGGCCAGCGCAGCGCGAACCCGCGCGAGTTGTGCGATACTGCCGCACAACGGGGCCAGCGCAGCGCGAACCCGTGCGAGTTGTGCGATATTGCCGCACAACGGGGCCAGCGCAGCGCGAACCTGGGCGAGTTGTGCGATACTGTCGCACAACGGGGCCAGCGCAGCGCCAACCTGGGCGAGTTGTGCGATACTGCCGCACAACGGGGCCAGCGCAGCGCGAACCCGGGCGAGTTGTGCGATACTGCCGCACAACGGGGCCAGCGCAGCGCGAACCTGGGCGAGTTGTGCGATACTGCCGCACAACGGGGCCAGCGCAGCGCCAACCTGGGCGAGTTGTGCGATACTGTCGCACAACGGGGCCAGCGCAGCGCCAACCCGTGCGAGTTGTACGGTACTGCCGCACAACGCGTTACTCTCAGCTCATGGTCCCGCCATCCAGCAGCCTCTCTATTTTTCCTCCCCCGCATCGTCCAGCCCGGTGAATTTTTTCTTGGGAAAGTTCTGTCCGGTGATCTCTTTGGGCGAGCCGATGAAGGCGTTGCGCACGCGGTTCCAGAAGGGAAACGGGCGGTAGCGGGCAAAATGGATCTTGTCGTCGGCGACGGAGCAGATGATGGATCGCACGCCCTGGAACCGCAAGGTCAGGTGGTCGATGAGCAGCGCGAGATCGTCGGACGGATCGGTGACGATGTCGCAGTGATGGTGCTTGGGCAAAATGGCCGAAGAGCCGAGCGTCCGGTATACGCGGTTGTTGATCGACGCCAGCTCCGCAATCTGCAGCGCCTCGAGCGACGGGTGGATGATGGCACCGTGCACGCTCTTGTTGTAGCCGGTGCTGCCCGAGGGGGTGGAGACGACGATGCCGTCGCCGCGGAACATCTCGAACGGCTCGTCGTTAATGTTGAGCTGGGCGACGAGCGTGCCGCCCGGGCGCTTGAGCGTGAATTCGTTCAAGGCGAGATAGGACTTGGTCTCCGTATCGGTGACGACCTGGATCCGCAGCAGGGGATAACTGACCTTTTGCGGCTCGGAGGTGGCGATCAGGGTTACGAGCTCCTCCAGTTCGGTTTTTTTCCAGTCGGCGTAAAATCCCAGATGTCCTGTATGCACGCCTACGAAGGCGACGTCCTGCACACGGTCCGAGAATGAGTGGAACGCTTGCAGCAGCGTACCGTCGCCTCCGATGGAGACGATCAGATCCGGGCTGCCGGGGTTGGATATCAGCCCGCGTTCGCGGGCGAGCTTATGGAATTGTTCCGCAAGTTCGCGGGACAGCGAGTCGCCCCGGTCAAGCAGCGCGTACTTCAATGGTATGCTCCTTCCCAGCTTCAGCGCTCTGTCGTTATCTGACATAGATGATAAACAATATCGGCGCCCAAAACAATGGCGGCCAGATTCACGCTCCATACAGCCAGGGCCAGAGCAAATAGACGAGCGCCACGCTCATCGCGGCGTGCAGCAGCCGCGATCGCAGGAACGGTCCGTACCGCCAGCCGGTGCGGCCCATCAGTCCGGCGACCTGGGCGTGGACGGACAGTCCGGCCCAGGATAGCACGAACGAGGCGGCGGCGACCCGGTCGATGAGGTCGGCGGGCACGCCGTCCGCACCGGCGCCCGACGCGGCTGCGGCATTGCCGAGCGTGACCTCGAACGTGCCTTGCACGAAGGCGGCGGCGAGGTTGGGTTCGAGACCGGCCGCCTGCAGCAGCAGGGCGATGGCGTGCTTCAAGGGGGCGAGCAGCCCGCTGTGGAGGAGCAGCTGCAGCGTGGCGGAAAAGCAAACGACCAGGCCGCCGACGACGATCATAAGCGCGAGGGACGACTTCACGGCCTGGTTGAGCACGATGCCGAAGGGACGCCCGTCCGCCATCCGCGCCTCGTGCATGGCGAGGATCGAACGCTTGATGCGACCGGGTCCGCGTCCGGAAACGCGGCCTGATCCGGGCTCGCGTTCAGACTCGCGCCCGTGCCCGTAGCCGCGACCTTGCCTCGCCCCGTCCTTATTATCGTGGCCCCGCGCCGGTACCGCGCCGCGTTCACGCAGATGGGTACGCCCCACCGGGCCCGCCGCCGCGATCCGGATCGTGGCTCCAGCCGCCGGGCCATCCTGCTTATCCTGCCCATCCGCTCTATCCCGCCCATCCGCTTCATTCCATCCATTCCGTCCATCCGCTCCATTCCGCCCATCCGCCTCGTCCGGCCCGTCCTTGCGCCATCTGAGCAGCAGCCCGAGCAGCATCGCGCCGCCGTAATGCGCCGCCGCGAGCACCGGCACGATGTCCAGCCGCCCGAAAAAGCCGAGGCTGACCGCGCCGATCAGAAAAATCGGATCGCTCGTCGTCGTCATCGCGACGAGTCGCTCGCCTTCGCCGCGGGTGAGCAGGTTCTGCTCGATGAGCCGCGAGGTGAGCTTCGCGCCGATCGGATAGCCTGCGCCGAAGCTCAGCGCCAGCACGAAGCCGCCCGCCCCGGGAATGCGGAACAGCGGCCGCATGAGCGGGTCGAGCAGCGATGCCGCGAGGTGGACGATGCCAAATCCGAGCAGCACCTCCGACAGCACGAAGAACGGAAACAAGGCAGGGAACAGCACTTCCCACCATACGGACAGCCCCTTCAGGGAAGCGTCGAGCGCGACCTGGGGCATGAGGAGCGCGAGCATGCCGACGAGCAGCACGCACAGGCCGGCGCCGGAGACGGCGGCCAGCCGCAGGAGCTTGCGGACGATGCCGCTTCGTCCCCGGCCTGACAAGGTTAAGTAGGTCACAGCGCACTTCCTTCCGTGGACAACACTGCTTTCTTGTCCGATTATATGCGCCGTATGCGGGGAAAATTTCATGGAGACGGCAAATCGGACGTTCGCGGCGCGGCTGCCGTGAGGTTGCTTAAAGCGTGCGGCTGCTATATATTTGCGGACATGAGGAATAACGAGACGGGGGCATAAGAATGGATAACGCGACAGCGAGCGTCTACGGAGGGACATGTCCGGTAATCCGGCATTTCGAGGCTTTGTCGGCGATCCCGCGCAGCTCGGGCCATGAGCGGGCGGCGAGCGACTTTGTGGCGAAGTTCGCGCGGGACCGCGGGTACGAAGCTTTGCAGGACGAGACGTTCAATCTGATCATCCGCAAGCCGGCGACGCCGGGCTACGAGCATGCGCCGACGGTGATCGTGCAGGGGCATCTGGACATGGTTGGCGAGAAAAATGAAGGTGTCGTGCACGACTTCCTGCGTGATCCGATCAGGCTGCGGGTGGAGGGGGACTTCATGACGGCGGCAGGGACGACGCTGGGCGGGGACGACGGGCTGGCCGTCGCGTATGCGATGGCGCTGCTCGACGCCGGGGATGCGGAGCATCCGGCGCTTGAGATTGTGTTGACGACCGAGGAAGAGACGTCTATGAAAGGCGCCAGGAAGCTTGATGTCGGGCAGTTGACGGGAAGGAGAATGATTAACCTGGATTCCGACCGGGAGGGCATCCTCTATGTCAGCAGCGCGGGCGGCGCGCGGGTGTATCATACGGTCCCTGTCGCATGGACGGACGCGGCGGGAGCGGGGGCGAGGCGCCGGCTGCGGATTGCGGGGCTCGTCGGCGGCCATTCGGGCGACGATATCGTCCACGAGCGCGCCAACGCCTGCGAGCTGCTCGGCCGCGTGCTGAACGGCCTGCGCGCACGGATGCCCTACGGGCTCGCCGGCGTGCGGGGCGGATTGGCGTCCAACGCCATCCCGAGAGAGGCCGAGGCCTTGCTGTACGTTCCGGAGGAGCGGCTCGCCGAGGCCGAGCGGATTACGGCCGAGTGGGCGGCGATTTTCAAGACCGAGTACGAACTCGTCGATCCCGGCATCCGGGTCTCGCTCGAGCCGGCGGCGGCCTTGGGAGAAGACGGCAGCCGGATGTTCACGGAGGAGACGAAGCGCACGGCAGTGGATTCGCTCCTGCTCGTCCCGAGCGGCGTCATGCGGATGGACAAGGCGATTCCCGGCCTGCCCCGCACCTCGACCAATGTCGGCGTCGTAGCCACCGGGGAGGACGGGATCCGGTTCGAGAGCGCGACGCGCAGCTCGCTCCGCTCTGAGCTGGACGCGGTCGTGAGCCGGATGGAGGCGCTCGCCCGCGCGCTCGGCTGCGATTTTGCCTCCGGCGATTATTATCCCGGTTGGCCTTATCGGTCATCGTCGAGGCTGCGCGATGTTTTCCTGGACGTATATGCGCGCGAGTATGGCAAGCCGATGGAGGTCAAGGCGGTCCATGCCGGCATCGAGTGCGGCATTCTCGCCGACAGGCTGCCGGGTCTGGACGCCGTCTCCTACGGTCCCGACCTGTACGACATCCATACGCCCGACGAGCGGTTCCGCATCTCCTCCGTAGAGCGCACCTGGCATTACTTGCTGCAGGTGCTGCGGGCGCTGGGTGCCGAACAAAACATTTAAAATACAATCTCCTCCGCCGATTGGAGGCGAGCGAATCCGCTGCTGAGAATGTCGTTATGGTGCGCGACGATCTGGGCGGCGGTCAGCGTCTGGCGATCGAACGTGCTGTGAGCATCCCGGACGAGTATGCATTCGTAGCCGAGGCTCGCGGCGCGCCGGACCGTCGTGTCGACGCAGAAGTCCGTCTGCATGCCGGCGACGACCAGCCTGTTTATCCCCATATTTTGCAGCTTCTCTTGCAATGCGGTCTGATGGAAAGAATCGCAAGTCGTCTTGCGCAAGACAATATCCGATTGCTGCGGCTGGAGAGAGGCGTGGAGCTCCCAGGTCGGGCTGCCTTCCTGGAACTCGTCCCCGTCCCATGAGGTTTGTTGAATAAGAAAAACGGGAGCCCCGCCGGCGCGGGCCCGATCCGCCAGCCGGATCAGGCGCTCCAGCACGGCTGACTCGTCGTGCAGCTTGAAGTCTTCGTACGTGAACATTGCGACCTGGGCGTCAATGATGAGCAGCGCGGTTTTTTCTGTGGCGTTCATGATTTCATCCCTCGTTCCTTGTTGGCTCGTTCCTGACTTGAAGTTGCGGTTTCTGCAAATGAAGTTCTGTGCCGGGCGGCCGATCTCCTGCCGAGGTCGTCCACAAGCAGATAGAAAGCTTCAAAAAAATAATGTAAGCGATTGCAAAAAAGTAATGCCGCTGTTACATTCGTGTGGTACAATAGAACCAAGCTTTACGAATTTGACTAGTGGAGTGATGAACATGGCAGGAATTGTGGCAGGCCTACTCATGTGCGCCTTCGTATATGTCATTCGGGAGTCGCTCGTCAGCCCTGAGGAAGAGATGTAGCCACCGATTTATCGAATGATCCACTTTCATCCGATCGCCCTTACGGGGCGATTTTTGTTTATTCATTTTCGGCAAAATTAGGATAGAAGTCGCGTTTCTTTGTGCTATAATGAAGGGACTTTAAGGTAGTAAGTCCCGATCACGGACAGGCATCGGGAGGGGATTGCAACCAATGAACTACGGCAGTTTGTACGAAGCCATCGGCGGAGCCGATACGGTTCGCCGGATCGTCGAAGGATTTTATCCGAAGGTGCAGCAGCATCCGCTGCTGGCGCCGCTATTTCCGGAAGACATCATGCCGGTCATGGAAAAACAATACATGTTTCTGACGCAATTTTTCGGGGGACCTAGTTTGTATTCCGATGCATACGGCCATCCGATGATGCGAGGCAGACATCTGCCGTTCCCGATCACGCCCGCCAGAGCCGAGGCCTGGCTCGATTGCATGCGGAGGTCGCTCGACGAGACGGAGCTGCCGGACGAGCTCAAGGCATTCGTGCTCGAACGCTTGTCGGGGCCGGCCCATCATTTTGTGAACACCGAACAGTAATCGACCGTCTCGCGGGGCTGCCGGGGGCGCGTCCACAATGGAGGAATCGGGATGGAACCCCTATACCAGACCAAGATTGCATGCGTCTGCTGCGAGGCCGAATTCTCGACCTCCCGGGTACGGCCTAGCCTGAAGCGCGCGATTCGTTCGGATTCGGACTTCTGCACATACTTCAAGTCGATCAATCCCGACTATTATGTCGTTCGCGTCTGCCCGTACTGCGGGTTCGCATCCACGGAGAATTCGAGCGCGCGTCTGGTGGACTGGCAGCGCAGCGCCTATCTCGAGCGTGTCGGCAGACTCTGGCGTATGCACGACTACGGCGGGGAGCGCAGCCGCGAGGATGCGCTCGCCTGCTACAAGCTGGCGCTGCTGACGGCGGAGACCATCAAGGAAAAGGATCGCGTCGTGGCGGGCATTCTGCACCATATCGCTTGGCTGTACAGGTACGAGGGCAATGTCGAGCAGGAGAAGCGCTTCCTGGAGTATGCGCTCGAAGCCTATGTGCTGACTTATCAGTCGGAGCGCGATCTGATGAACAATGCCCGCATCCTGTATCTGATCGGCGAGCTGAACCGCAGACTCGGCCGGTTCCATGAGGCTGTGCGCTGGTTCAGCCGGGTCATTCACGACAAGAGCATCGTGGATTCGGCGATGATCCGCGCCTCCCGCGAGGGCTGGCAGGCGATTCGGGAAGAGATGACGGGGGGCGGCGAGGAGCTGCCCGAAGAGATGCAGCGAATCGGGAGCTGATACGCTCCTTAAGATCTGAGCGGTCTGTCCGCCAGCAGATAATCGCCGTCCGCGTCGACCAATTGCAGGCGCGTATGGCAGCAAGGGAATACGATCGGCCGCTTCATGATGCCGCCTCCGCGAAGCTGTTCGATCTCGGACGGCTTCAGCGGCAGCCGGATATGAGATTGACCGCAGAACGGACATTCGGAGGCATAGACCTCGTTCATCTGGATGTCGTACGGCAGACTGTTGCGAAATGGGATCAAGGCTTCCGTCTCCTCTCTAGCTAAAGCATGTCCATTAACGATACAATAGATGGAACGGGCTGACAATGTCCGGGCTCAGGCGCCAAACGGTTCGCGGCGCCGGCGATGCGAGAGAGGACGGGATTGAATATGTCGGACAGCTACTCCCTGGTATGGGATCTGGACAAAATGTTCTCCGGGGGTTCCGAATCCCCGGAGTTTGCTGCGTTCGCGGCAAAGTTGGAGCAGGATACGAACGCATTGCTTGCCGAGCTGCAGCAGGCTGGCGAGGCCGAGCCGGATACAGCGGTGCTGGACGACTGGACGGCCAGGCTCCAGGAGCTGACGGCCAAGCTGCGCGAAGCATTCTCGTATGTCGGCTGCCTGTCCGCGCAAAACATGGACGACCGCAAGGCGACAGCGTGGACGGAGAAGCTGCAATCGCTGTCGGCCAAGCTGGGCCAGGCGCTGGATCTGTACGACGCAGCGCTCGCCAGGGTGACGGACGAGCGGCTGGACGCATGGCTCTCCACGGACCCGGTGTCCGAGATTGCATTCATCGTCCGGGAGCGGCGCGACTTCGTCAAGGAAAAGCTGCCGCCCGCCCTGGAGGCGCTGGCAAGCGAGCTGGCCGTCGACGGCTATCACGGCTGGGGCGAGAATTACCAGACGATCGTCAGCCGGATCGCGATCCCTTGGGAAGAGAACGGTGCGGTTCAGTCGCTGTCGGCCGGCCAGGCGTTCAACAAGCTGTCCCATCCGAGCCAGCAGGTGCGCGACGAGATGGGCGCGAAGTGGGAGGAGGCCTGGAGCGGCCAGGCGGATCTGGCCGCCGATACCTTGAACCGGCTTGCAGGCTTCCGGCTCAAGCTGTATCAGGCGCGCGGATGGCAGGACCCGCTCAAGGAGCCGCTGCTCATCAACCGGATGAGCAGGGACACGCTGGACGCCATGTGGGAGGGCGTAGCCTCGGGCACGGAGCCGCTCGGGCGATATCTGGCGGCGAAGGCGCGCCTGCTCGGCAAGGAGCGGCTCGGCTGGCACGATGTGTCCGCTCCCGTAGGGGCCGAAGGCGGCAGCATCGGGTACGACGAGGCCGCAGCGCTTATCAAGGACGCGTTCGGGAGCTTCTCGCCCGCGCAGGCGAAGCTGGCGGAGCGCGCCTTCGCCGGCCGCTGGATCGAAGCCGAGGACCGTGCGGGCAAGCGGCCGGGCGGTTTCTGTACGGACTTCCCGCTGACCGGGGAGACACGGATCTTCATGACCTATTCGGGCACGCCGGACAACGTCTCGACGCTGGCGCACGAGCTGGGGCATGCCTATCATGACGTGTGCGTGGACGGCCTGCAGCAATTCGGCCGGAACTATGCCATGAACGTCGCGGAGACGGCATCCACATTCGCAGAGGGACTCGTGAGCGATGCGCTGCTCCGGGCGGCCGGCAGCGACCAGGCGAAGCTGTCGCTCCTGGACGACCGGCTCCAGCGGGCTTCCGCGTTCTGCCACAACATCCGGGCGCGGTTCCTGTTCGAGACGCGGTTCTACGAAGCCCGCAAGCGCGGCATGCTCGACGTCGATGCGTTGAACGCGCTGATGGTGGAGGCGCAAAAAGAAGCGTTCGGGGACGCGCTGTCCTCGTGGCATCCGCATTTCTGGGCAGCCAAGCTGCACTTCTATGCGACGGATGTGCCGTTCTACAACTTCCCGTACACGTTCGGCTATCTGTTCAGCACGGGCATCGCGGCGGTGGCCGAGGCAGAGGGCGCGGGCTTCCATGAGCGCTACGACCGGCTGCTGCGGGACACCGGCCTTATGACGGTCGAGGAGCTCGGCCGGCGCCATCTCGGCGTCGCGCTCGATCGGCCGGAGTTCTGGACGGCTGCCGTGAAGCGCGCGACCGGCGACGTCGAGGCATTTGAGGCGCTGAGCGCGAGATAATCGTGGGCGCTGGCGGCGAGCGAGCCGGCTGCCATGCAGGCAAACGCGATGAGGCGACCGGGCATGGGGCGACAGGCACGGCACGACCGGGCATAGGGCGACCGGGCACGGCACGACCGAGCATGGGGCGACCGGGCACGGCACGACCGGGCATGGGGCGACCGGGCACGGCACGACCGAGCATGGGGCGACCGGGCACGGCACGACCGAGCATGGAGCGACCGGGCACGGCACGACCGAGCATGGGGCAAACGCCATGAGGCGAGGCTGGCTGGAGGTAGAGCGGCCTCGCCGAAGTGGAGGACGCTGGCGGCGCGAGGATGGCCCATCGCCTTCCCTAGGAGAGGCGATGGGCGGTGCGGGAGCGGGAACGGAGTCATCGCCTTCCCTAGGAGAGGCGATGGGCGGCGCGGGAGCGAGGATGGAGTCATCGCCTTCCCTAGGAGAGGCGATGGGCGGCGCGGGAGCGAGGATGGAGTCATCGCCTTCCCTAGGAGAGGCGATGGGCGTTGCGGGAGCGGGAACGGAGTCATCGCCTTCCCTAGGAGAGGCGATAGGCGTTGCGGGAGCGGGAATGGAGTCATCGCCTTCCCTAGGTGAGGCGATAGGCGGTGCGGGAGCGAGGATGGAGTCATCGCCTTCCCTAGGAGAGGCGATAGGCGTTGCGCGAGTGGGAATGGTCCCATCGCCTTCCCTAGGCGAGGCGATGGGCGGTGCGGGAGCGAGGATGGAGTCATCGCCTTCCCTAGGAGAGGCGATGGGCGGTGCGGGAGCGGGAATGGAGTCATCGCCTTCCCTAGGTGAGGCGATAGGCGGTGCGGGAGCGGGAATGGAGTCATCGCCTTCCCTAGGAGAGGCGATGGGCGCCGGCCCATCGACTTTTCGACTGCTCACCGCCGGCCTCGTCTCCACTCCAATCGCTCAGTACGCAGCGCTTCATTTTCGCTTTTTATTGAGAGCGTTCTCATTGTATGTCGAGAATTTAGAAAAATGAAAATTTTAGTCGATTTTTATCGTATTTTTATTGAAATATTCTTAATATTTAAATATAATGGTTCTCAAGTCGCTGGTAGGAAATACCTGGCGGCAATGGGGAGTAACTCCCATCGTAGAGGAGGAGAATTATGGGTTTTGAGTTGAAGGTCCCGCTTGCCAGGCAGGTGGATATGGCTTTTCAGCAAATGGAAAGTGAATTGAAGGGCATGACGGCCGGCACGATCGTCATTCAAGTGCGCAACGACACCGTCGGCAAGTTCGGCATACGCCATCTGCCGATCGATCTCGCAGAGCGCAGGACAGCCAGCGATAAGCCCGAGGGGCTCGGTGCCGAGCAAATCGAGGAACTGAGACGTTCTGCCGTCGATTCGATCAAGCGCAAGACAAGCTGGACGCATGGCGAAGTTACATATGATTTTGTTTTAAAGCAAGAAAAACTATACCTAAGCGTAACCTTCGAATCTAACTATAATATGGCTAACGTCTTGTTTCATTTGAACAATAAGCGGCGAGGCATGCGGGATATATTGAACGACAAGTAATGCAGCGGGACTGACCCAATCGTCATGCAAATGACCTGGGCCAGTCCTGTTTTATTGTAGGACGATTGTTCCTACAGGCCATGCAGCCAGCCTAGCTTCTCGACCGCAATCGAGCCCGCCAACACGAGCACGAAAAGGAGCAATGCGAGCCGCAGAACGAAGCCGCGCCGGAACACGGACAGCATGACGATCAGCCCCTTGAGGTCGAGCATCGGTCCGAACACGAGAAACGCCAGAATAGCCCCTGGGTGGAACCACTCGGCCAGCGGTGCGGCGACGAAGGCATCGGAAGTCGAACAGAGCGAGAGCAAGAAAGCGAAGCCCATGAGAAAAATGTGGGAAAGCAGGCTGTGGCCGGACGCGGCGGTCAGCGTCTGCTGCTGCAGCACGGATTGGACGAGTGCGGTGAGCGCTGCCCCGATCGCCAAAAATTTGCCCATGTCGCGAAGATCGAGGAACGTATGCGATGTTATGGAGGAGGCGGCTTGCAGGAAGCGGCCGTACGCGGAGCTGCTATCGGATGCGTGATGCGCATGGCTGCAGCCATGGTGGCAATCATCATGATCATGCGGGTGAGTATGACTGTGCCCGTGCCCATGCTCATGCCCATGTCCGTACCCGTGCTCATGCCCGTGCCCATGCCCATGCCCATGCCCGTGCTCATGCCCATGTCCGTGCCCATGCCCATGCCCATGCCCGTGCTCATGCCCATGTCCGTGCCCATGCCCGTGCCCATGCTCATGCTCATGCCCATGCTCATGTCCGTGCCCATGCTCATGTCCGTGCCCGTGCTCATGTCCGTGCCCGTGCTCATGTCCGTGCCCGTGCCCATGTCCGTGCTCATGCCCATGTCCGTACCCGTGCTCATGCCCGTGCTCATGCCCGTGTTCGTGCCCGTGCCCATGCTCATGTCCGTGCCCATGCTCATGTCCGTGCCCATGCTCATGCCCGTGCCCATGTCCGTGCTCATGCCCGTGCTCATGCCCGTGCTCGTGCCCGTGCCCATGCTCATGCCCATGTCCGTGCCCATGCTCATGCCCATGTCCGTGCCCATGCTCATGCCCATGTTCATGCCCATGTCCGTGCTCATGCCCATGAGCGCTCCCCTGTTGAGCGCCTCCTCCCGGGCCTTGGCCGGCCGCCGCTCCGCCCTTGCCCGTCGCGCCGCTCTCTCGCAGCGGGCTCCGCCGCATGAACAGGAGCAGTGCGGAGCCGGCCGCGAGCGCCGTCGCCAGTGCGAGCAGGAGGCGCGCGCTGGCCATTGCCGGATCGCCGGAGAAGGCGGCTACCGTAGACGCGAATACGATCGGATTGACGACGGGACCGGCGATGATGTAGACGATGCCGATGTATGCGGGCAGCCCTTTGCGGATCAAGCGGCGCGCGACCGGGATCATGCCGCATTCGCACAGCGGCAGCGCCAGGCCGAGCAGGCTGCCGAACAAGACGCCGCCGAGCCGGCTGCGCGGTGCGATGGTCTGGATCAACCTGTCGCTGACGAATGTCTCGAGCGCGGCGGAGACGAGAGCGCCGAGCAGCAGAAAGGGAAAGGCGTCGAGCAAGATCGCGAAGAAGGAACGCAGGAAAGCAAGGGGCCACTCCGGATTTAGTTTCCACAATATATACATGCAGCCCGCCGCAGCCGCCCAAGTCGCGCTGCGCATCGCGGTTGCCGATGTCATGCGATCACGCTCCTTCCCTATCATCCGCCTCTAGCCGCCCGCGCGCCATTGCCGGCCAAGCAGTGCCGATCGTTTACAACGTATGCGCAACTCGTCCCGCGTCAGAACTGTCATTTCATGAAAATTATTATTGATAATCATTCTCATCGCTGATATAATTCGTCGGGTAGAGTTAGCATCGGACAAACGGTTAAACCAAAAGGGGACAAAGGGAAATGGCAAAGCGTTGGGGGAGAAGAGCCGGCCTGGCGGGTGCGGCGGGCATGCTCGCGATATCGGTCGGCTGCAGCGGCGGAGACAAGGAGTGGAAGGTGTCGGACGAGAACAGCTTCGACACGGCCGGCAACATGATGGCATACGCCGAATTTGAGCTGTCGGGCGAGCCGCTGGCGGAGTCGCTCGGGCTGGATCTGGACGTGCTGGACGCCGGCGAGATCGACAAGCCGACCGCATTCGATTATATCGCGGGCATCGAGTCGTACGAGTACTCCGAGGAAGCGATGTACGAGGTCGTGGAAAAGTCGGGACTCGGCCTCCATCTGGCGAACGGTCCGGCGATCAAGGCGTCGGCCGAGACGAAGGGAATCACGCCGAACGAGCAGCTCGCAGCGAGATATACGATGTTCGCCGAGTCGGTCGGCTCGTCGCCGGACGACATCCAGCGCAATATGTACCCGACCATGATCGAATATGCTGGAGGGGATCCGCATTATGCGCAGCCGGTCGACACGAAGAAGTTCGCGGACGGAGAGGACGGCGCTTATGTGCCGAACTACCAGGTGGACTTCGCGAGCCTGCGCTGGGACCGCGCCAAGATGAACAAGACGCTTGTGCCGGCGGCATACGGCGGCACGATGCTGAAGCAGGCGCTGTGGGCGGGCGACTTCCTTGGCGGCTTTCACTCGCGGGACAAGGACGAGGAGCTGGACGCGGCCGAAGCCGACGCCAAGGACCCGAACGTCGCGCTCGGCGTGAGCTCGGCGGACGGTCTGCAAGGTTTGTTCCTCGTCGAAGGCATCTGGAACAAGCTGCTGACGGTGCGCGACGGCTTGTTCTATGACGCAAAGACGGGCAAGCTCGCGGCAGGCGCCGGCGCGAAGTACGATCCGGCCCAGGGCCTCAGCTATTTGCCGCACGCGATCGCGGTGACCGAGGACGGCAACGCGGACTTCCCGGGCGCCGCTTCATACCAGGTTACCGATGCGCGCAGCCTGCTCTCCGATCAATGGCTGATGCTGTGGCCGACCGCCGAGTTCTACGGCACGACCGATCAGCGCACGGCGAATCCGAACCGCAATCCCGCGTTCGCGGCCGTGTTCGACGGCTCGCCGTTCAAGGCGGCGCCCGCGCAAAATATCGATGCGGACGAGACGAACGATATCGCGTCGGACGATCCGTATACGGCGGATCGGGATGTCATGACGCAGGTGTACCGCAACATTCGGGCGATGCACTGGAATGAAGCCGGCGGCTGGCTGACGAGCGAGCACGACGGCAAGACGCAGAAGCTGGCGGGCGATACGTTTGACGCGGGCTATACGATGGAGGCGCTGCGCATGTTCGAGCGCGCCGTCGACGGACTGCCCGTCGGCTACGCGAACGGCGAAGGCGCGGACGGCCTGCACACCGAAGAAGGCAAGCAGGCGCTCGACATGATCGCGAAGCAGGGCGACTTCCTGATCCAGCATGCGATCCGCGAGGACGGTCTTGCCGCGAACGGCTGGGATGCCGAAGGCAAGGCGCTGGTCACGGCGCCGACGCTGCGGGCGCAGACGGGCGCGATCCGCGGCCTGACGGCCGCTTATCTGGCGACGCAGGACGCCAAGTACCGCGACGCCGCGCGCAAGGTGTACGCAGCGACCGACAAGCTGCTCTGGAGCAAGAGCTGGAACACGTACAAGACCGATCTGGACGGCAGCGGCCAGTACGATGCCTATACGGCCGGCGGCGTATCCGCCATGCTGAGGCTGGGTCTGTCGAACCTTCGCAACGAGGATGCGGACGCAGACAAGCCGGCTGCGCTCGACCGGAAGACGATCCAGGCAAGGTATGTCGGCTTCTACCGGACGATCGTGAACGGGACGAAGCTGGGTCACGGGATGCAAGCGAGCGAGTTCTGGGATACGGGCGACCGGTATGTCGAAGGCGACGACTCGGGCAATACGGACAAGGACACCGTGCCGCAGGTGCAGGCTGCCGGTGGCGCGAACGGCGTAGCGCCGATATTGCGCGGGCTCGAGGTGTCGAAGCGATGACCGGCGGTATGCATGGGCGGTCCCGATCCGATCGGACCGCCTGGCTGAAGCCGCACGAACGATCGAGCTGCAGCACTGCTGAAGGAACGGCCCGCGCGGGCCGTTCCTTCGCCCGTTGCCGGCCGGGGAGGCTATGGCTGGCGGCGGCGATGCTGTGCTGCGCCGCGCTGTCGCTGGCGGCTTGCGCCGGCGGCGAGACGAAGGCGGCCGTCGGGCCGAGCTCCAGCGACAATATCGTGCTGGCCGCGGACGGCAGAACCGTCTACGCGGTCAACGCAGACGTGGGCACGGTCACGAAGGCCGACGTCCGCAGCGGCAAGGTGCTGCAGGAGACTGCCGTAGGCCGCTTCCCGCAGCAGGCGGCTCTCTCGCCGGACGGACGCGAGCTGTACGTCACCTGCCGGGATACGGACAAGATCGATATTCTCAAGACGAAGGATCTGTCCTTGGCGGGGACGATCGACGCCGGCGGCATCGAGCCCTACGGCATCGTCGTGTCGCCCGACGGCAAGCGCCTCTACGTCTCGAACGACCGGTCCGGCACGGTGACCGTCATCGACCGGGCGGCGCGCAAGGCCGAGTCGACGGTCGCGGTCGGCGAGCGGCCGCGGGCGCTGGCGCTCACGGCCGACGGAACCAAGCTGTACGTCGGCCTCTACCTCAAGGCGGCCATCGCGGTGATCGACACGACGTCGCCGGCGGTGAAGTCGACGATCGAGCTGTCCGCATCGCCGGACGTATCCGATCCGAAGAAGAGTCAGGGCATACCGAACACGCTGGAGCAGATCCGCATCGCCCCGGACGGCAAGTCGGCCTGGGCGACGCATCTGCTGACGAATACGGATTCGGTCATCGCGTTCGACGAGACGGTGTTCCCGGCCGTATCCGTCATCGATACGGAAGCCGACCGCGAGCTGCCCAAGCAGCGCAAGGAGCTGTTCAAGGCCATCAACGTGCCGGACAGTCTGGGCAAGACGACGATCGTCTCCAACCCGTCCGACATCGCCTTCGCGCCGGACGGCGCCAAGGCATACGTCCTCATGTCCGGCAGCGAGGACGTTGTGGCGTTCGACCTCAATCGGGGCGGCAACGCATCCGGCATCGTCCGCCACGTGCCCGGCGATTGGCCGGTGGGCATGGCGCTGACCGGGGACGGGGGAGCGCTGTACGTGAACAACGGCAATACGCACGACCTCGCGACGATTCGTACGGCGGGAGATGCGAGAGCCGAGGCCAAGACGTTGAAGCTGATCGCCAAGGACCCGATGTCCAAGGAGGAGCGGCTCGGCAAGACCGTCTTCATGAGCGCCAACAGCGACGAGTACCCGGTCACGCAGCAGCACTGGATGAGCTGCGCCTCCTGCCACTCGGCCGGGGAGACGGACGGTCTGACGCTGATGGCCTCGAAGGGCCCGCGCAATGTCCCGAGCAACGTCGGTGCGATGGAGACGGGGCTGCTGCTCTGGGACGGCAGCCGCGACGATCTGACCGACTATATCCATACGGTGCAAGACGAGATGGGCGGGATGCT
This sequence comes from Cohnella sp. 56, assembly GCF_037963805.1. Classification (NCBI taxonomy): domain Bacteria; kingdom Bacillati; phylum Bacillota; class Bacilli; order Caryophanales; family Paenibacillaceae; genus Cohnella; species Cohnella sp. 56. Next base: position 242,035 of record NZ_JAZDQE010000008.1, read on the forward strand.
GGCGCAGGATGCGGGCAAGCCGATGGACGCCGAGCTGCAGAAGCTGTTCGACGCCTTGTCCGTCTATATGAAGGACCCGGACAGCATGCCGGTGCCGCGGAGCCCGTACCGCGCTGCGGACGGCGAGCTCACGCCGGAAGCCAGAGCGGGCAAGGCGCTGTTCGAGACGAAGGGGCAGTGCATCGCCTGTCATGCCGGCCCGTACTTCACGGACAGCGCGCAGGCTACGGGAGGCACGGGCAAGCTGACGACGGCCGACACGACGCATCTGTACGATGTCGGGACGGCGAATCCGCTCGACAAGCCGTCCAAGGGCGACGCGCGCGCGGGTTATGCCGACCCGCGGACGCCCAAGCAGTGGGACGTGCCGACGCTGCGCGGCGTATGGGCGACGGCGCCGTACCTGCACGACGGCAGCGCGGCTACGCTGAAGGACGTGCTGACGACCCGCAATCCCGAGGGCAAGCACGGCGGCGCGCTGACGGACGACGAGATCGACAAGGTCGTCGCGTATTTACAGCAGATCCAGTAGCGGTCGGCGCTCATTCGCTGTCGCATCGCTGGACAGCTCGCGCCCACACAGGCGAATCGACGGTTGACTTCTCCCGATCCAGCGGTATAATGAACGATAACATATGAGGCGATGATGAGAACAAGTACGCGAGGCATGGAACTTCAGAGAGCCGGTGGCTGCTGCGAACCGGCGTTCCCGCCTTGGCCGAATGGATCTCGGAGCCGACTGGGGAACGAGCCGCATGCCGGACGGGCCTGATGCCCGCCTTAAGCTGCCGACTCCCATCCAGTCCGTCCGTTCCCCGTTACCGGAACTTATCAAGGCTCAAGCGTCGGCATGCCGTCCCTTTGCGAGGGACGCAGGCCGCACGCGCGAGCGAATGAGGGTGGCACCACGATCTCTTCGTCCCTTGCGGCGGAGAGGTCTTTTTTGCGTTAACCGCGGATTGGCGAGCCATGCCGCGACATTCCAATTGACCGAAGGAGAAATCTGCTATGAGCGAAGCAAACGGCAAAAAACGCGTCCTCTCCGGCATCCAGCCGAGCGGACAGCTGACGCTGGGCAACTACATCGGCGCGATTAAAAAATTCGTCGAGCTGCAGCATGAATTCGACAGCTACTACATGATCGTCGATCTGCATGCGATCACCGTGCCGCAGGAGCCGGCCGCGCTCCGCGAGAACACCGAATCGGTAGCCGCGCTCTACCTGGCGGCCGGCGTCGATCCCGCCCAAGCGGCCGTATTCGTCCAATCCCATGTGCACGAGCATGCCGAGCTGGGCTGGATGATGACGACGCTCTCCTATATGGGAGAGCTCGAGCGCATGACCCAGTTCAAGGACAAGTCGGCCGGCAAGGACGCCGTAGGCGCGGGCCTGTTCGTCTATCCGTCGCTGATGGTGGCGGACATCCTGCTCTACAAGGCCGATCTCGTGCCTGTCGGCGACGACCAGAAGCAGCATCTGGAGCTGACGCGCGACGTCGCGGGCCGCTTCAACCACCGGTTCGGCGACACGCTGGTCGTGCCGGAGCCCTTTATCCCCAAGGTCGGCGCGCGCATCATGTCGCTCGACGACGCCTCCAAGAAGATGAGCAAGAGCAATCCGAATCCCGGCAGCTACATCGCCCTGCTCGATCCGCCGGACGTCGTCCGCAAGAAGCTGTCGCGCGCCAAGACGGACCTCGGCCGTGAGATCGTCTACGATCTGCAGAACAAGCCGGAGGTCAGCAACCTGCTCAGCATCTACGCCAACTGCTCGGGCGAGTCGATCGAGACGATCCAGAGCCGGTACGAAGGCAAGGGCTACGGGGACTTCAAAAAGGATCTGGCCGAGCAGGTGGTCGGCGTGCTCGAGCCGCTGCAGCGCAAATACGCGGAGATCCGGGAGTCCGGGGAGATTCACCGCATTCTCAAGCAGGGCGCCGAGCGCGCGAGCGCCGTCGCGGCGAAGACGATGGCCGAGGTCAAGGAAGCGATGGGCTTCCTGCCGCCGCTGCGCTGAATGCGCCAAGCGCACGCAATTTAAAAAAAGCCTGCGGTTCCCTCACAAGGGGAGCCGCAGGCTTTTTGCCGCTTAACGCTGCTGGATCGGACCTTTTTTGGCGATGCGCGCCTTGAGCGAGAATCCCCAGCCGATCACGGCAAAGGAGAGCACCGCAAGGCCGGACGCGAGCCAGCCGTTGTAGTCGATCGAGATGGCCGTACCGAGCAGCAGCAGCATGGAGACGACTGCAAACAACAGTCCCAAAGATTTGCTCAAAATGTCTTCACTCCTCAAGTATAGTTTTCTTCAACAATAGCATAATAACAACGCAAGCTTGCAACCAACCCATTCAAGCAGGACGAAAGGAGAAATTCAATCATGGCAAGCAATAGCTCCGGTTCCCGTAATCAAGTTCTGGTCCCTCAAGCTCGTGCCGCTCTGGAAAACATGAAGATGGAAGCCGCTCAATCTCTGGGCGTGCAAATTCCTTCCGACGGTTACTACGGCAACGTGACGTCCCGCGATGCAGGTTCCCTGGGCGGTTACATCACGAAGAAGCTGGTCCAAATGGCCGAGCAACAACTTTCCGGTGGCAGCCGCTAACAATCGTTAGCTCACCGAAAGCCCGAGGCAAACCCTCGGGCTTTTATTGTGCGCCTATCCGCCGCTCCGGTCAACCTCTACCATTAAAAATTTCCGGCAAATATGCAAACAAGGACGGCTCGGCGCCGTCCCTGTTCGCGTATTTGTCTATGCTCGCTGTGAAGACGTGAACGGTCGTGCGCAGTCAACCGCTCAATAGGCGTTCATGCGCAGCCTTTTTTCCAGCCGCTCGTCGCTCAGCCAGCCGACATACGACTGCATGACCTTGTAGGAGGCGTCCATCATGACCGTCGCGACGAACGGATACTGCTTGCGGTGACGGTAGCGAATGTCGACCCAACGCACCTCGTAGCCCCAGGCTTGCTCCAGCACGCTCGCGCAGGGGAATGGCGTGACGCTCAGGAACGCTTGGACATCCTTGTTTTTTTTCGAAGCGTCTACGGCCGGATGGATATCGCACCTGGTATGATCGATCCAGTGCACGGCGCCCTTGTCCCACTCGCCGATCGCGTACGTGCAGTCCGCGGACTGCCGCACGATGTTCCATCTGTACAAATTCAGCGTAGGCAGCAGCGTATATTGATCGCCGTCCCGGTGCTCGGGGTCCCTGGCGGGCAGCCGCGCGGACAGTGTCCGGTGCGCCAGGCTGCGCCACCCGTAGTAGACGGCCAGGAGGCCGTATAGCACGGGAAAAATAACGCGGGGACTCGCCCATCCGGTCAGCCAGACGACGATGCCTACGAGATGCGCGCCGAAAATGAACGGGTCGAAAATATGAATGATGTTCCAGGCGACCCACTTGCGCGTGACGGGTCTGAACGCCTGCGTGCCGTAGGAATTAAACAAGTCGCTGAGCACATGCAGGACGACGGAGAGCAGAATCCATAGACCGAGATGCCACCAGGACACGCTGCGGAAAATCAAGGACAGCACGAGCGTCAGCAGCACGGTCCAGCCGGCGATGGCAGGAAAAGAGTGGGACAGTCCGCGATGATTTCTGATATAATCGGCATTGCTTCGCAGCCGCAGCACGGTGTCGAAGTCGGGCGCCTGCGAGCCTGCGATCGTGCCGATCAACACCGCCACAGGTCCGTAAGGCTCGGAAGCGATGACGGGATCGATCAGGGCCAGTCCGCCCAAACCGAGCCCGAACACGAGATGTGTCCCGGAATCCATGTGCCAGCCAACTCCTTTTAACGGGATATTGCCGCAAATGCGGCATCGGTATAGTATGGGCGCCGTCCGATTCAAATATGAGGAGCTGAAGGCATTGATCCTGTTTTGCGAATATACCGTACTCGACGAATACAGGCCGTTATTTCTGGCGTGGGTGCGACGCGATCCGTCGCGCTGGTCGGATGCGGAGCTCGCCGAGAACCGCGAGCAGCCGGGGGTGTTCGTGGAGCTGCGCCGGGCGCGCGATGAGGCGGAGGCTGTCGCCAAAAAAAAGGAACGCCTCGATGGGCGTTCCGGCTGGCAAGAGATGGAGGCGTGGGTGAAAAAAGGCCGCGACGGCATTCGGATGTGGACGTTCGCTCCCGTGACTGCCGGCGAAGCTGCGGATTAGCGTCGGGTGACCGGATTGCCGGCTTGGCCGAAGGGCAGATTATAAATAAGCGGTTCGTCGAACGTAATATAATCCAGATTGAGCGTGAGCAGCAGATAACGCTTGCCCGTCGCCGGATCGCTGATGATGATATGGTCGCGTCCTGCAGCCTCAAGCACGCCTTTGAAGATTTTGGCGTTCCATTCGCTGTTGTTCTCATAGGTCATGTAGATCGTCGCGACTTTGCCGAGATTCATGCGCAGGATGTTCTCGACATACGATTCTTCCCGCCCGGTCGTCACCGGTATGAACGTCGCCCCGGTGTTCGAGATCGGCACGCCGTTGGGAACGGCGGGCGGCGCCATATTCATGGGCATCGTGCCGTTGGGTACGGCGATCGCACCGGTCATCGAAGGTACCATGCCGGACATTTGCTGTGCGGGAACGGCATTCATCGGTGCTTGCTGCATGCTGCCTTGGGGCCAAGCCATACGGTTATACAAGAAAGATCCTCCTTTGGTTGAGCGGCGCCCAAAAGCGCCAGTTAGTAAACGAGCGGGCAGTCGGATTGGAGCGGGACATAGAAGCAATGGGCCTTGAACCGGCCTTCGTTGCGCTGATCCCACCACGTCGGAGGACAGTCGCCGGTCGGCCGGAAAAACCAGAGCGCGTTGGAGGCGGGCCAGAATCGTTCCCCGTTGATGACGCGCCTGGCCAGCGCGATCTCCGAATCGCGGGCCCGCTGATAGAAGTACGGCTTCTGGATCGACTCGTATCCGCCCGGCGACTGGTACACCATATCCGACATCGAGCGGATATTTTTGAAGTCCAGGCAATTGGACAAAATACGGTTGACGCCTACGTTGCCGACCATCAGCATGCCCTGCGCGCCCTCGCCCTCCGCTTCCGCGCGGAGCAGCCGGGCCAGCAGCCTGACATCATCTTCGTTTGTCTTGATTACGGCCATGCTACGGCTACACCTTCCTGTCGCTTCGCGCCTGCGCTATCGGACCTGTCGGCCCGCCGGTCATCTAGGCGAATGTCTCCGTACATCATATTGCGGCGCCCCCGGAATGGTGACAATCGCCTACTCTTCAAATTGACGGTTCGAGGGCGGTCTGATGGCCGCCGGGTGGCGCACAGGTGGCGATTTGATGAACAGGTCGGCGCGAACATTGTCAAGGTGTGCAGATTTGGTTATCATCTAATAGAAGGAAATAGATAAACGTGTCAGGCCGCTTGCGGCTTTTTATGTTTGGAGGAGGCACATCGTGTTCAAAGATCTGGTGGCTCTGACCAAGCCGCGCATTATTCGCCTTAACCTCGTCGCGGCATTTGGCGGGTTCTGGGTCGCTTCGAGATGGCATATCGAGTGGTGGGACCTGCTCTGGATGCTGATCGGCACGACGTTGACGATGGCTGCGGCTTGCGTCTTCAATAATTACTGGGACAGGGACTTCGACACCAAGATGTCCCGGACGAGCGACCGGGCGCTGCCGCAGGGGCGGTTGTCTCCCGCATTCGTGCTTGGATACTCGATCGCGCTCGGCGTAGCGGGACTTGCCGTGCTGTTCCTGCTCATCAACCCGCTCTGCGGCTGGCTGGGCCTGCTCGGCATGTTCGTGTACGGCGTCGTCTACACGATCTGGCTCAAGCGCACCTCCACCTGGAGCACATCGATCGGCGGGATCTCGGGCGCTATGCCGCCCGTCATCGGATATTGCGCCGTAACCAATGAAGTCGATGCCGGCGCATGGATATTGTTCGCGCTGCTGTTCCTCTGGCAGCCGCCGCATTTCTGGTCGCTCACGATCAGGCGCGTGGAGGAGTATCGCGCGGCGGGCTTCCCCGTGCTGCCGGTCGTGAAGGGCATCCTGCGCACCAAGCGGCAGATGATTCCCTATATTCTGCTGCTGCTGGTCGCCTCGATCGCGCTGTATGTTTACGATTATGTCGGCATGTATTATCTGGTGCTGTCCGTTCTTATCGTCGGCGCATGGCTGATTCACGCGATCTCGGGACTGACCGCGAAGAATACGGAAAAATGGGCCAAGACGGACTTTTTGTTATCGGTCAACTATCTCATGATCATGTTTCTCGTCATGATACTCGATACGAACGGAGTGTAGCATAGATGTCTCAAGAGCACGAAGGGCCCGGCTTGTCCGGGAGCAACGACCGCACGGGAGGCAGTCCTGCCTCCGTGAACGTGAACGTATCGGGCAGCATACAGGCGACCAAGCCTGTCAAACCGTGGTATGTGCGATACGGATTCTCGCTGGCGCTGTTCGCGCTGCTGCTCGTCCTGATCGCCTGGCTGCTCATCCGCCAGCAGCAGGGAGACAAGCTGCCGGATCTGGGCGCGGCGCCGGACTTCACCTATCAGGACATCGACGGCAACGAAGTCAGCATGAGCTCGCTCAACGGCAAGGTGCGCCTGGTGTACTTTTTCTACACGAACTGCCCGGATGTCTGTCCGCCCACGACCTTCATGCTCTCGCAGGTTCAGGACAAGCTGAAGGAAGAGGGCGCATTCGGCAAAAGCGTCGATATCGTCTCCGTGACGATCGATCCGGAGCGCGATACGCCCGAAGTGCTGCGCAAGTTCGGCGACAAGTTCCACGCCGATTATGCCGGCTGGAAGTTCCTGCGCGGCGATGAGGCGGACACGGCCGATCTCGCCACCAAGTACGGGCTGGCCGCGATCAAAGGGCCGGACGGCTTTTTCTCCCATGCGAACCTGATCGTCCTCGTCGACAAGAAGGGCCGTATGCGCGAGCAGATCTTGCCGGACTCTTCGGGCATCGAAGGCACGGCAAGCTGGGAAGACGTATACGGCAAGGTCAAGAAGCTGATGTAGTTTGCTCAGGCCAATGACGGCAGCACCCCATACACCCTCAGTACGCGGCGATCTTGTAGCCCGTGCCGGGGGTGTTTTTCGTCTGCAGTCAGGTTTGATCCCGCCTTGACGGCGAGTCCGGCGGCGGATAGAGAATATGCTCCTCAAGTCCCGCCTTCTCGAGCTGCTGGATGAGATATTCCTCCGGCGTACCCTCCACTCCGGCATAACCGCGTCTCGTATAAATATGCTCGGCATCGGGGAATACGTCCCGCAGCATGCCGCGAATGCGCCGGCCCGAGGCGTCGTTGTCCATGTACAGATAGACGTGTCGGCGGCCGACCGCCTTGCGCAGCGCCTCGATCCGTTCGCTGCTGAGCGTGCCGAAGGTGCAGTGGATCGGCACGTCGCCCGACAGGACGCGTGCGAGCCGGCTGCGATCGTTTTTGCCTTCGACGATGATTGCGATATCCAACGTGCGAGCGCCTCCTCAGATCCGGATCGCGATGGGACCTGTCCAGGTCTCTCCGGTATAAGTTCGATTTATTGTACCACAAGCCGGGGGTATTCTAAGCGGAGACCCGGCCGCCCAAGCGCAGGACAGAGGGAGCAGGAGCCGCAGGTCATCCGTATATCGGACAAGCCGCGTTGTGACGACTGGGTAAAAGTTTTAGAATAGGGCCTAAAGGCAAGCGGCGATAAAGGCAAGCGGCAAGAACATTCCATCCCGGGAAGTGATGATGTTGAGGCCCAAACGTATGCTTATGGATTACATCAGGTCAAAGTGGTATGTGTACGGCTTCTCGATCGCGCTCATCGCGGCGGGCAATGCCATTCAATCTTACTATCCGCGCCTGCTGGGGAGCTTCACGAATCGGCTGGAGCAGGGGCGGCTGACTCATGATGCGATCGTCGATTACAGCTTGCGGCTGCTGGCCGTCGGCATCGCGTTCGGCGTCTTGGCCGGCGCGGGACAGTATGTCATCATGCGGCTGGGCAGACTGTACGAGTTCGATATGCGCAAACGGCTGTTCGCCCACTTCACGACGCTGAGCGAGCGGTTCTACTCGAAAAACGGCGTCGGCAAGCTGCTCAGCTACGTGATGAACGATGTGACTGCGGTTCGGGAGTCGATCTCGATGGGCATCAACCAGACGACCAATGCAACGATTCTTATTTTATCCTCTATGGTCATGATGACGCTGAGCGACATCCCGCTGCGCCTCGTACTCGTCTGCGTGCTGCCCCTGCTGTTCATTCCGTGGATCGTGACCCGGTTCGGCCCCGTCATTCGCAAACGCTCGCTCACCGTGCAGGATTCGCTCGGTAAAATGACCGAGTCGGCGGAGGAGCAGTTCGGCGGCATCCGCGTGACCAAGAAGTTTGCGGCCGAGGAGATCATGAACAGGCGCTTCGGGGAAAACGTCGACCGCATCCGCGACAACCAGCTGCGTCTGGTGCGCGTATCCTCGCTGTTCCAGGCGATCATTCCCTTCCTCGGAGCGCTCTCGATGATCGTGACGATCGCCTACGGCGGTTACTTGACGCTGCGGCATACGATCTCGCTCGGCAACTTCGTCGAATTGACGTTGTATATTCGCATGATGGCTGCGCCGCTGCAGCAGATCGGCAACGTCATCAATACGATGCAGCGCTCCCGCGCCTCGCTGGAGCGGATCGGCGATCTGATGGCGGTCGAGCCGGATATTCGCGAGACGGCGGGTGCGAAGCCGCTCAGTCTCAAGCAGGCCGCCATCCGTATCCGCCATCTCAGCTTCGCGTATCCGGATTCCGAGCGCGAGGCGCTGCACGATATCCATCTCGACATTGCGCCGGGCTGCACGCTCGGTATCCTGGGCAAGACCGGCAGCGGCAAGACGACGCTGGTCAAGCTGCTGCTGCGCGTGTACGAGGCGCCCGCGGGCACGATCCGGATCGGCGGCACCGACATCCGCGAGCTGACGCTCGAGAGCTTGCGCGATCAGATCGCATACGTACCGCAGGAGGGCTTCCTGTTCAGCACGACGATCCGCGACAATATCGCGTTTTTCAACCGGAAATCGGAGCTCGACAAGGTGAAGCGGGCGGCCAAGCAGGCGCAAATATACGCTTCGATCGCCGAGCTGCCGGACAGCTTCGACACGAGGCTCGGCGAGCGGGGCGTCACGCTCTCCGGCGGACAGCGGCAGCGCACAGGTCTGGCTCGCGGCCTGATCAAGGACGCGCCGATTCTGATTATGGACGACAGCGTCAGCGCGGTGGATGCGGTGACGGAGAAGCGGATTATCGAGGGGGTCCGCAGGGCGCGAAGCGGCAAGACGACCATCCTCATCGCCCATCGGATCAGCGCGCTGAAGCATGCGGATGAGATCGTCGTGCTGGACGAGGGCCGGATCGTGCAGCGAGGCACGCATGCCGAGCTTCTGGCCAGAGCGGGCTTGTACGCGACGCTTCATGCTATTCAGGAGGAGGGGGACCGAGACGATGAAGACCAGGCCGTCCTCTGACCAGCAGTCCGCCTTCCGCGCTTTTTACGGGTACATCCGGCCGCACAGGCTTTCCTTTTTGCTTGTTTTCAGCTGTACAATACTTGCCGTCGCGGCCGATCTGGCCCAGCCCTATCTCGTCAAGATTGCCATCGACGACCACATCATGCAGGGGAGCTACAATTACGGGGCGCTGGTGACGATCTGCGCGGTTTATCTCGGATTGGCGGCAGCGGGCTTTCTGTTCACCTATTTGCAGAACAATCTGCTTCAGTATTTGGGCCAGCATATTATCGGCCGCATCCGCAAGGACCTGTTCGCGCACATCGGCAAGCAATCGATGTCGTTTTTCGACCGGATGCCGTCCGGCAGTCTGATTACGAACGTTTCGAGCGATACCGAGACGCTGAATCAATTTTTCTCGCAGGTGCTCCTCAGCGTCGTGCGCGACGGGCTGACCCTTATTTTCATCATTGCCATCATGTTCCGTCTGGATGTCACGCTGACGCTCTATTGTCTCATCCTGCTGCCGGTCATCGCGCTCATCGCGATCGGATTCCGGACGTATATGCGCAAGACATACCAGCTCTCCCGCGCGGCGCTGTCGCGGCTGATCGCGTTCGCGGCCGAGAATCTGGCGGGGATGAATATCATTCAGGCGTTCCATCAGGAGCGGGAGCAGCAGAGCCGGTTCACCGACAACAACCGGACATATCTCCGCGCCAATCTGCGGGAGATTCGCACGAACGTGCTGTTCAATCGGTCCTTCGATATTCTCAGCAGCCTGTCCATCGCGCTTGTCACCTGGCTCGGCGGGGTGGCGGTGTTCGGCAGGGCGATCGAATTCGGCGTTTTATATGCCTTTATCACGTATATCCGCCAGTTTTTCCAGCCGATCAGCACGATCACCTCGCAGTGGAATACGCTGCAGTCGACCTCCGTCTCGGTCGGCCGCATCTGGAGCCTGTTCGCCGTCAAGCCGGAGATCGAGGATGCCGCCGTTCCTGCGAAGCTTGAACCTGCGCGCGTCGTCGGCCGCATCGACTTCAACCATGTCCGGTTCGGCTATCAGCCGGAGGTGCCGGTGCTGCACGATCTCGATCTGCATATCGCGCCGGGGGAGATGATCGGGATCGTGGGCACGACGGGCGCGGGCAAAAGCTCGCTGATCAGCCTGCTGTGCCGGTTCTACGACGTCGGGGCGGGAGATGTCCGCATCGATGGCGTGGATATACGCGAGCTGCCCCAGTCGTCGCTGCATCGGATCGTCGGGCTCGTGCAGCAGGAGCCGTATTTGTACGCGGGCAGCATCGTCGACAATATCCGCATGTTCGACGAAGGGATCACGCGCGAGGAGGTCGTCCGCGCCTGCCGGTTCGTCGGGGCGGACGACCTGATCGGCCGGCTGAAGGACGGCTACGACACGCTGCTGTCGGAGCGGGGGAGCGGGCTGTCCGCCGGCGAGCGGCAACTGATCTCGTTCGCGCGGATCATCGTGTTCAAGCCGAAGATTCTCATTCTCGACGAAGCGACGGCCAACCTGGATTCCTACACGGAGCATCTGATCCAGCGGGCGCTGCGGGTCGTCTCCCGGGAGCGGACGACGCTCGTCATCGCGCATCGGCTGTCCACCGTCATGCGGGCCAACCGCATCATCGTGATGAGCGGCGGCCGCATCGTCGAGCAGGGCAGCCATGACGAGCTGCTGGCGCAGCACGGCTACTATGAGGAGCTGTACCTGCATTCGCAGGGCAAGGAGGAGCGAGGGGTGGGATGACTTGGCAATCAAACCGGCGGCGCCGCGGGCTTGGGGTGCCAGCCTTCGCCGTAGATCGGCTTGGGCGCGAGCGCGATCAGCGTGAGCATCAGTGCCGCAAAGGAGAGGAAAAAGGGCGACACCTCTCCGCGCAGGGCGCCGGCGGCGACGGGGCCGAGGAAGGCACCGATCGAGGAGGCGATGGCCATGATCGAGAAGGTCCGGCCGTATCGGGCAGGGCCGCTGAGCTGCAGGAGGAACGAAGTCATCGCCGGGAAGACGACGCCCTTGGCCATGCCGACGGCGAACAGCAGCGCCATCACGGGGATCGGCCAGTTCGAGGCCAGTCCGTAATAAGACAGCGCCAGCATCAGTACGCCGACGATGCAGCGCGTATACGGCAGATAGCGCTGCAAAAACAAAAGCGCGAGCGTGGCCAGCGCGCCGAGGCTGACGACAGAGAACAGGATGCCCGTCGTCAGCACACCGCCGTCTTCCGCGTCGATCGCCCGCAGCGGCAGCTCGAACGAGAGGATACCCTGCGCGAACGCCATCGCGACGGGCAGGATGAATATCGCCCACGGGAACCTGTGCGCTGCGGGCGGCGCTGCGGACTCCCCGGCCGACGGGCCGGGGGGTTCTTCGCCATGCGCGGCCATGCCGTGCGCCGCATGCCCGGCGCCAAGCGCCTGCGCATTGCTATCGGCCTCGAGCACATCTGCGGCGCTGCCGGCTTCATGCTTCGGCTCGCGCACGAACCATAGCGACAGCACGCCGGTCGCCAGCAGCCCCCAGCCGAGAATGGCGAACGACTGGGCGAAGCCCACCTTCGCGGCGAGATAAGCGCCTGCGGCCGGCGATACGACCGAGGCGACCGTGTGGACGAGGCCGTTGCCCGCCATGAGCTTGCCGCGCTGGATGTGATCGCGCGCGAGCTTCGCCAGCAGCGACAGGCACGCAGGCGACAGGAAGGCCAGGACGAAGCCGCTCACCGAGCGCACATAGAGCAGGTGCCAGGGATCCGTCACTCTCGATTGCAGCAGCAGGAGCACGCCTGCCCCGACCAGGCTGGCCGAGATGAAGAAGCGGCTGCCGTAGCGGTCGACGCCGTACCCGGCGAGCAGGTTGCCCGGCAGATGCGTGAGCGAGTACATGCCCATCACGAGCCCGATGAACGACGGCGCCGCGCCGAGAGAGACGGCGAACGGCGTGAGCATCGGGTATTGGGCATGCAGATCGAAGAATGCGACGAATAGAAACAGGTACAGCCATATAGCCATTCTCACTGCGTCCACCTCCGGGTTGAAGACGCCGGACGGGCGTCTTGGGCGTTATTTCTACATGTACGTGCGCATGGACGAGGTTATGCCGCCTCTCGCAAATGCGGCGCTCTGAAAATGGAGGTTGCAGTGTATGGTGCTGCATGGTACACTACAACTAAAGTGTGTGGCATGTAGCCATACACATCACACAATTGTGATGAAAGCGGGGTGTGGCGATGCCGCCGATCCGCATATGGAAGCCGGAAGACTTCAGGCTCGATCCGTCCCGGCCGCTGTATGAGCAATTCGTCGAGCAGGTGCGGGCGATGATCGCCCGAGGCGAGCTGGAGCCGGGAACGCGGCTGCCGTCGGTCCGCGAAGCGGCCGCGAGCCTGCGCGTCAACCCGACGACGATCATGAAGACATACCAGGAGCTGGAACGGCTTGGATTAATCGTGACCTACAGGGGGCAGGGAACATTCGTGACGGAAGACACAGTGGTGATAGGGGAGTCACGCCGCGATCTCGCACGCGAGGCTGTCGCGAGATTGGAGGACACGGCCCGCTCGATCGGGCTCACGCTTGAACAAATGCTGGCATTAGCACGGGAAGAGGAGTGATCGGCATGACTGAGCCAAGGAATTCGGATTTTCGTTTTTCCAATGCTGTCGATGCGGCCAAGGCGCCGGCCATTCGCTGCCGGGAAGTGACGCTGCATATCAAGAAGAAGACGATTCTGGACCGCGTCTCCTTCGAGATTCCTGCCGGCAGCCTCGCCGGATTGCTCGGTCCCAACGGGGCTGGCAAGTCATCGCTCATGCGCATTCTGACCGGCATGGTCCCGCCGAGCAGCGGACAGGCGGAGCTGTTCTGCGCACCTGTGGGACCGGAGCGGCTAGGCGTGCTGTCGTTCCTGCCCGACCGGGGGCAGCTCCCTCCGTATCTCGGAGCGGGTGAATGGCTGCGTCTGGCGGCAGGCTTGTATCCGGACTGGAGCGAAGCGCGCATGGAGGAGCTGATCGAGCGACTGGGCGTTGACCGGGGCCAGCGGATCGGCGCGATGTCGCGGGGGCAGGAGGCGCGTCTCCAATTGCTGACCTGTCTGTCGCGCCAGGCGCCGATCATCATCCTCGACGAGCCGTTCGCGGGTGTCGACATGGTGTCGCGCGAGTCGATCGCGCAGGCTGTCGTCGGCGAGCTGGCCGACGGAGAGCGCACATTTCTGATCGCGACGCATGATATCAGAGAGATGGAGAATCTGTTCGACCGGATCGTGCTGATCGGAAATGGACGGATGCTTGGATGCCACGATGTCGAAGAGTTGCGCGCAGGCGGCCGATCCGTCGAGTCCTGCTATCGGGAAGTGTTCGCATGAGGGCGGCGGGTGGCGACACACGGGATTCGACACGGGCCGAGCGGGCCGAGCGGACGCTGCTTCGGCTGGAGTGGCACGGATATCGGTCTTTTATGCCGCGGGACGGCGTATCAATTGCCTATTGGGGCGTCTCCATTGTCATCTTGCTCGCAGCCGCGATCATTTTTCTTGGCGACGCTTTTTCCATAGAGTCAGTGTTCGCGCTCGGCGCGCTGCTTGTCTTCCTGATCGCGCTGTATATGGGCGGCGGATTGGCGATGACGGTGTGGGAGTACCGGTTCAAGGAATGGTGGATCTGCCTGCCGGTATCCCGGCAATCGCTGGTTAAAGCCAAGATCATCGCGGCGTGCGGCATGCAGTATGTCGTGGCCGGCGGCATCTGGCTCGCCTGCGTGGGATGCGGCGTCATTCGGTGGGGATCCCAGGACGACGCCGGAGTGATGATCGGAGGCGGCAGCCTCGTAGCGATCGCTTTGTCATATGGTCTTCTGTACGCGGCGCTGGTTCTGCTCGGTGTATCGGCGGGCTATAGTTTGCTGGGCATGTATTATGGCTGGAGAAGATGGCTGCTGGTCCCATGGTTGCTTATTTTCATATCGCCGTTCATTCTGTTTGGACTCCTCACGACAATACAACCGGAATATTTGGCGCCGAGCCGCGTCACGGCCTATGCCTTTATAGGCGTGGTGGCCGCTGCCCTGACGTACCGATTCTGCACCGCTTTAGTCGCGAATTACGGCATTCGCGACCTGTCCCGTCACAAGCCCGGGAGCCTCGCGGGTCTTTGGACGAGACGGACAAGCGCCGCCCAGACGGTGGGACAGGGCAAGATCGGCACAGGGTTCGCCGCCGTATACGCGCTAGAGCGCTCCCGCTTCAAGTATTGGACTTCGGTCAAGCCGGCTCGTATCGCGTATGCGGTTCTGTTGCTGCTTGCGGGGATAGGCGGCTACTTCGGTGCGCGGGATCCTCTCGAATTGCTCAACGCGCTGCGGGCGCTGCTCGTCATACCTTGCATCATTCCGTCCGTCATCGTCATGAGCATGATGTCGTATGAGGCGAGCAAGCGTCGGCTCGAATGGTGGCTGGGCCTGCCGTATCCGCGGGAGAAACTGCTGCTTGCCAGATTTCTCGCCATCTGGGCGTTCATGGGGCGAGGCGTCGGCGGCGTGTTGGCGCTCATGGCTGTGGGCGTCGCTGCAGGCGGCCGCGGGAAGCCTTCTTATTTCACGGAAGGCGCGCATATCGGGGGAGTGGCGTATCTGCTGGCCGCTTACGCACTTTGCGGACTGGTCGTCACGACGCTCGTTTTTGCTCAATTTTATATGCAGCGCAGCGTCTTGCTGACTTGGATCTATGCACCGGTCAGCTTCGCCATCTACTTTTTGCCGGGCCTGCTGAACCGCTGGGTCGTCACCGAAGAGCTCCTGTCTTCGCGTGTCGGAACGGGATATTGGATCGGCCTGGCGGCAGGCGCGGCGCTGCTGTTAGCCTCCGGCCCGTTGATCCTCAAGGCGACCGCCAGATGGATTCATCTATCGATCTTTAACACTGTCGAGACCCGCCAGCGCCAGCGCGGCGAGCAATCGTTCAAATTCCGGTCTTAAGTCCGGGGTTTTACGCGAGGCAAATCTGTAAAGTATAATAGAATACAGATTGTTCGCAATGGAGGAGATCTCATGAGCTTCGAGCCCGAGGCCTGGAAACAGTTCGTCACCGACCACTGGATTCTGATCGTGATCGCGGTGGTCGCGTTGTTCGTTATATTGAATGTCGTCAAAACGGTGCTGAAGTGGGTGCTCGCGGTCGCGATCATCGCAGGCGTCGTCGTTTATGGCGGCTATACGGTCAACGATCTGAAGGAGATCGGCGGCCAGGTCGTGGAGACCGCGACCGCCGCGGTGAAGGACGAAGCGTCCAAGGCGATGGCCGATGAGGCCAGGAAGGCGACCTATACGTTGAACCCGGACGGCACCTATCTCGTCAAATCTCCGAATCTCGAATTGTCGGGCACGCCGAATTCGGGCGAGGTAGACGTGAAGTTCAGAGGCGTATCCCTGGGCACCTGGAAAATGGAAGGCGCTGTCCGCGACTTCGTGACGACGGCGCTCCAAGCATCCAAATGAGCTGGCTGGACGGCAATCTCGTCACGATCGCGCTGCTCGCGCTCGTGGCGGTGTCGCTGCTCCAAGGGATGAGGCGGGGCGCCAAAGGCTCCGCCAAGCAGCTGTTCCTGTTCCTGTCGGGCGCGCTGCTGACGCTGCTGTCGATGGCGGCTGCCGCCTGGTGCGCCTCCGCGGCGTCGCCCGAAGTGCAGCGCTGGCTCGTCGGGCGCGGCTGGCCGCAGCCGGCGGCAGACGCTTCGACCTGGCGCCAGATTGCCTATACCGCATACTCCGGCGTACGGGATTTGCCGCTGCTGCGCTTTGCCGTGCTGTTTTTGATCGCCTACCTGCTTATTCGCGCTCTGCTCGGCACGGTCTCCTCGCTGCTCATTCGCGTGGGCGCCGCGCCTTTTGTGCTTGTGCCGGGCGGCGGCCCGGTGAGCCGGACGGTCGGCGGACTGATCGGCGCCGCGCTCGGCGGCGGGCGGGCGATATTGGTCACCGCCGTCCTGTTCGCCTATTGCGCGCTGTCGCCGCAGAGCGTGTTCGCGCAATACATCGAGCAGTCGGGACTGTACCGCGAAGCCGCCGCGCAGATCATCAAGCCTGCCGCGGGCAATCTGCTGACCGAACGGCTGCCCGTGCTCGCCGCTTCGATGCAGGGCGAGATGGATAAACTATGGCAGAAGCGGTACGACATCATCGACGCGGAGCTGCCTACGGACATCGTGAGCGCGGCGAAGGAAGTGACGGCGAAGGCCGACGGCGACGAGGCGAAGGCGCGCGCGCTGTACGACTGGGTCGGCACGCGCGTCGCCTACGACGACGGCAAGGCCGAAGCCTATGAGCAGCGCGGGGAGTGGCGCGAGCAGTCGCCCGAGGATACGTTCCGCACGCGCGAAGGCGTCTGCATCGACTATGCGCGGCTGTACGCGGCGATGGCGCGGTCGGTCGGCCTGAACGTGCGCGTCGTGACCGGGCAGGGGTACGACGGGCGGGGCGGCTACGGGCCGCACGCGTGGAACGAGGTGCTCATCGGGGATCGCGGCGACTGGATCCCGCTGGACTCGACCTGGGCGAAGACTGGCGACTGGTTCAACCCGCCGCACTTCGACGACACGCATGTGCGCTCGGCATAGCCGGCATGGTGCGCGCCCGCATGCGGCTTGGATAGCGGCCGCTGCCAGCATGGTGCGTGCGATAGCGGAAAAAGTTTCCGCTATCGCGCACCCAAGCGCCGCACCGCGGTGCGATAGCGGAAAAAACTTCCGCTATCGCGCGCCCAAGCGCCCCGACGCGACGCGCTAGCGGAAAAAACTTCCGCTATCGCGCACCCAAGCGCCCCGCTGCGGTGCAATAGCGGAAAAAACTTCCGCTATCGCGCGCCCAAGCGCCTCGCCGCGGTGCGCTAGCGGAAAAAACTTCCGCTATTGTGTGCTCAAGCGCCGCACCGCGGTGCGCTAGCGGAAAAAACTTCCGCTATCGCGCGCCCAAGCGCCCCGCCGCGATGCGATAGCGGAAAAAACTTCCGCTATTGCGCGCCCAAGCGCCTCGCCGCGATGCGATAGCGACCCAAACTTCCGCTATCGCGCACCCAAGCGCCCCGCCGCGGTGCAATAGCGGAAAAAACTTCCGCTATCGCGCACCCAAGCGCCTCGCCGCGGTGCAATAGCGGAAAAAACTTCCGCTTTCGCGCGCCCAAGCGCCTCGCCGCGGTGCGCTAGCGGAAAAAGCTTCCGCTATCGCGCGCCCAAGCGCCACGCCGCGATGCGATAGCGGAAAAAACTTCCGCTATCGCGCGCCCAAGCGCCTCGCCGCGGTGCGATAGCGGAAAAAACTTCCGCTATCGCGCGCCCAAGCGCCTCGCCGCGATGCGATAGCGACCCAAACTTCCGCTATCGCACACCCAAGCGCCAGGCCCCGATGCGCTAGCGGAAAAACTCCGCTATCGCGCGCCCAAGCGCCCGGCTGCGGTGCGCTAGCGCCCCAAACCGCCGCTATCGCGCACCCAAGCGCTTTGGCGCAAAACTGCTTAGCTTCTCATTAACAGGAGGACCCATCACATGAGTGACAAGCTGACGGAAGAGGCGGTGCGGAGGGAGCTTCGCAACCGCCGGCATTTCAGCATCCGTCTGAATTTCTTTTTTTTCACCGTATTCGGACTATTCTC
Source organism: Cohnella sp. 56 (assembly GCF_037963805.1). Lineage (NCBI taxonomy): Bacteria > Bacillati > Bacillota > Bacilli > Caryophanales > Paenibacillaceae > Cohnella > Cohnella sp. 56. The sequence goes on from NZ_JAZDQE010000008.1 coordinate 260,175, forward strand.
GATTCTGATTATCCGGCTCGCGTACCTGCAGTTCGTCGAAGGACCGAATCTCAAGGAGCAGGAGCACCAGCTCGCGACCAAAGACGTCTCGATTCCGCCGATTCGCGGCAATATTTACGATTCGACGGGGTTTCCGATCGCTTACTCCACGTCCACGCAGTCGCTGTACTTCACGATGGAGCCCGGCACCAAGAAGGAAGCGGGGCACGCATTGGCAGCCCGAATCGCAGACGTCTTCAAGCAGTACGGAGACCCCCAGGCTGAGCCGCTCACGGCGGATGAGATTTACGAGGATATGGACTTCGGGGGCAGGGTTCACTACCCCTTCCAGCAGCGACGAATCAAGTCGGGGCTGACGGAAAAGGAGATCGCCTACTTCAGCGAGCACCGGGATGCGTTCAAAGGTATCGATATCGTCGAAGAGAGCATCCGTCAATATAGCAAGGAACGCGTCGCCGCGCAGCTCGTTGGCTACATGAAGCAGCTGTCGGGCGCGAAGTCGCTGGACTTTTACAAAAATATCAACAAGGATCAGGACGATCCGACGCTCAAATATCTCGATTCGGAGGACGTCGGCTTCGACGGGCTCGAGCTGATGTACCAGTCGGAGCTGCGCGGACGCAACGGGCTCAAGACGTATCCGGTCAACAATCAGAGCCAGATCATCGGCCCGATGGAGCTGACGAAGCCGGTCAAGGGCGACAATCTGTATCTGACGATCAACAAAAACGTGCAGCTCGCCGCTCAGAACGCGATCACCGAGCATCTGCAAAAAATTCGCACGTCGGCGAACCGGCAAGAACGCGCGCCGAACGCCAAGACCGGATACGCCGTGGCGATGGAGGTCAAGACGGGCAAGATCGTGGCCATGGCGAGCATGCCGGACTACGATCCGAACGTCTGGCAGGGCGGCATCAGCGCCAAAAACTACGAGCAGTTCCAGTTTTACCTGAGCAACGGCGCGATTCGCGAGGTTCAGGCGCCGTACGCGGACGAGAAGGAACGCAAGAAGCATCCCTCGTCGCTCGTCAACCTGGGCTCCACGCAGAAGCCGCTCACCATCCTGCTCGGCTTGAACGAAGGTTTGATCAACACCGGGTCCCAAATGTACGATCCCGGTTACTTCCAGTTCGGTCGCAAAGGCCATGAGACCAAGGTGCGCAACGCGGGCAGCGCCGCGAACGGCACGCTGACGCCGGCGACGGCGATCGCGCATTCCTCCAACGCCTACATGGCCGGCATGGTGGGCAACGCGCTGTACATGCGAGACGGCTCCAAGGGATTGGACGTCTGGGACAGGTATATGAAGGAATTCGGGCTCGGCGTCAAGACGGAGAGCGGTCTGCCCGGCGAGTCCAAGGGCTCGGTCAACTACTACATCGAGGCCAAGCGGGGCAGCGCCCAGTCCGCGCTGATCTACTCGTCGTTCGGCCAGCAAGGCCGCTACACGGCGCTGCAGCTGGCGCAGTATGCGACGACGCTCGCAAGCCGCGGCACGCGGCTGAAGCCGCAGTTCGTCGAGCGCATCGAGGACACCGACGGCAACATCGTGCAGAGCTACGAAGCCGAGATGCTGAACAAGATCGAATTTCCGACGAGCTACTGGAGAACGGTCGAGACCGGGATGTCACAGGTCAAGGTGCAAGGCTTCGACGACTTCAAGTATTCCTTCCGGCGCAAGACCGGTACGTCGGAGCAGGACGTCGGCGGCGGCCGCGTCGAGAACGCGGTGTTCATCGCCTATGCGCCGGCCGACAATCCGAAGCTCGCGGTCGCGGTCGTCGTGCCCGAGGGCGGCTACGGCGGCTGGGGCGCGGCGCCGATCGCGCGCAAGATTTTCGACGCGTACGATGCGGCGGTTGGGCTGACGGATGCGGGTCCGCATTCTTCCTCGACGACAGGTACGGAAGGACAGCAATAAGCGCACATCAGGGTAAGAACAACTCATAAACCGCATGCTGCACGGCATTCTCTTGCAAGAGCCGGACAGCATGCGGTTTTTGATCTAAGCCGGGCTCGGCGTCGGCTGTGCGGATGGCGAAGGAGGAAGCGGTCGATGCACGAGAAGGTGATGGTAATCGAAGACGAGCGGAAAATCGCCGAGGCTATAGCCTACGCTCTGAAAAGGGAGGGCTATGAGGTCGAGACGGTTCATGACGGCGGCGAAGCGATAGCGCGAATGAGTCTGTTCCGCCCCGAAGCGATCATTCTGGACGTGATGCTGCCGGGCATGGACGGCTACGATATTCTCAAGAAGCTGCAGAACAAAGGGCGGGTCGGCGTCATCATGCTGACGGCCAAGGAGGATATCGTCAACAAAATACTCGGGCTCGAGCTGGGCGCCGACGACTATATGACCAAGCCGTTCGACATGCGGGAGCTGCTGGCGCGGCTCAGATCGCTGCTGCGGAGAATGCAGGCCGCCGCAGACGAAGGAGAGGCAGCCGGAATCGAACTGGGCGGCGTCGCGCTGGATATCGGCAGGAGGACGGCGGCGGCCGGCGGAAGATCGCTGGACTTGACGCCCAAGGAATTCGATCTGCTGGCGCAATTGGCCGCCCGCCCAGGGCTGGTTTATACGCGAGAGCAGCTATTGGATCACGTATGGGGGATGGATTTTGCGGGCGGCACGCGAACCGTGGATATCCATGTGCAGCGGCTGAGAAAAAAGCTGGGACCGGATTACGGCGACGTCATCCAGACCGTACATGGCATCGGCTACAAAGCCGCAGGGGGCGGACGCGCTGAAAATGAGCATCAAAATTAAAACGAGCCTTTTTCTGGCCGTGCTGCTGTTGCTGACGGTCGTCATCATGAGCCTGCTCGTGCTGCAGGGGATCCGAAAAAATCAGCGGGAGCAGGTGGAGCAATACCTGGCCCAGCAGGCTTCGACGGCGAACATTTACCTGATGCAGTCGCTGATGGCCGAGCCGAACAAGGTGCCTCGAACGTACCTGGCGGCGAAGGGCAAAGCGTTCGCCAAGCAGCTGGAGTGGATGAGCGGACAGACGGTCGAGCTCTACGACGGAGCAGGGGATGCGATCTACAAAAACAAGCCAGGCGTCCTGTCCGATGGCATCCGCCGAACGTTGTCATTTGCGCTGAAGCATAAAACGGCATATTTAGTCGAAGGACAATCGCTGTATTACCTGGCCCCTTTGAGCGTCGGCGACGAGCAGGTGGGCGTCGTTCAGTTTTATTACGATCTGGCGGACAATGGCGCTTTTTATCGGCAAATCCGGCAGCTTTTTGTGTATATCGGCGCCGGCACTTTTATGTTGAGCTTTCTGCTGGCTTATTTTTATTTCAACTCGCTCTCCGGCGGCATCATCAGGCTGAACCGGGCGGTGCACCGGATCCGGGAAGGCAGCTACGAGACGGTTCGTCTCAGGCGGCGGGACGAGATCGGCGAGCTGAGCGAGGGCATCCGTACGATGAGCGAGCGAATCAAGCATACGATCCGCGACAAAGACGAGGAGCGGGAAAAGCTGAAGCTGGCGGTAGACAAGCTCACCCGTCTGGATCAGCAGCAGAAGCAGTTCATCGGCAATGTCACCCATGAATTCAAAACGCCGCTGACGTCGATCAAAGCGTTTCTCGATCTGCTGGATATGTATCCGGACGACGAAGCGCTGCTGAAAACGGCCAAGACGAATATCGAAAGCGAAACGCAGCGGCTATACGAGATGGTCGAAAAGGTGCTGCAGCTGTCCGCGCTGGAAAAGTACGAATTTGAATTCAATAAAGAAAAGGTGGATGTGCGCGAGACGATCCGGGCGGTTCTAAACAGTCTGCAGGGCAAGCTGGACAAGTTCGGTCTCGTTCTGGAGACGGATCTGGCCGAAGCCTGCGCGGAAACCGACAAGGACAGCTTGACGATCGTGCTGATAAATCTGCTGGACAACGCCATCAAATATAACAAAACCAAAGGGCGTATACGCGTAACCAGCGCCGAGCGCGACGGCCGGGTCGCCATCGAGATTGCCGATACGGGCATCGGCATCCCGCAAGCGGTCGTTCACAAAATATTTGAACCCTTCTACACGGTGGATAAAAACCGGTCGCGGGAAAACGGCGGCGCCGGGCTGGGGCTCGCACTGGCCAAAAGGTATGCGGAAATGCAGGGCGCTTCCATCGAGCTGGTGCGCTCGGATGCGGAGGGGACGCTGTTCAGAATCGCGTATCCGGCATGCGGGACGGAAGCAGGAGCACGCTGAGCGATCATGAACAACTTCGATATTATTGTTTACAAAATCGCAACATTCGTTCGTACTTTATAAACAAACGGTTGGTAAATTGAGTGGCAAGGAGGGATTGGAATGAAAACAACTCAACTAAAAAATGCGCTCTTCGTATCGACGGTGATCCTGGCGCTCGCTGCGTGCAGCAACAATGAGGCCGGCAATCGGCAAGTCATCAAAGAACCCGGAAAAACGATAACGGTCATCGACGATGCCGGCAAAGAGGCGGGCGAGCCCGATATATCCGTACAATCGATCGATCCCTACGAGCAGGTCGCGATTACCGACTGGCTCGACGAAGGGAGCGTAGTCGCGGTCAAGGCAAACGAGGCGCTGGGCAAGATGAGCCTGGAGGAGCTGGCGGATACCTATCCGCGAAGCCTGTATCGCTTGCATCTCGGCACCAAACAATACGAGCCGCTAATCGAACAGAAAAACGTGTTTTTGGGCGAAGGCCGGCTGTCTTCCGACAAAAGGAATCTGCTCTACAGCGAGTTCTCGCTGGGCGATCCCGTCTATCATGTGGTGAACCTGGAATCGATGAAGTCGTTCGCCATCACGGGCGGTCCGACCGCCGGCGCCGTCAGCGCACACTGGACCGACGACGGCAAGGTGATCGGCGCCGCCTACAGCGGCGGGGCCTATACGGCCAGTCCGGACGGAGAGATCGCAGCCGTCAAAGGGCTGCCTGCGGAAGGTCTGATCATCGTCCGCCAGATGAACGGCAAAACCTATTACACTTCCAACGCCGACGAGACGCTGCGCATGCTGGACCCGTCCACGCAGCAGGAGACCCGTCTGAACCTGGATCGCGTATCCGACCTGCTGCCCTCGCCCGACGGCAAGCAGATGCTCGTGGTGCAGTACACCGATTCGATCAAGAAGCTGACGCTGGTCGATGCCGACGGCGCCAATCCCAAAGCGATCGCCGAAGGCACGGAGCTCGGCGGCGTCTCGTGGTCGCCCGATCAGCGGCTGATCGCATACAGCCTGAAGGGCGCCGCCAACGGAACGAGCGTCCAGGGATTATACGTGTACGACCTGCTGACAGGCAAATCCACCCGCATCGCGGTCGATGTCGACAATCCGCAGACGGTGTGGAGCCCTTCGGGCCAGGCGCTGGCTTATGCCGTATGGGACGGCAAGGTTTTCAATAGCAGCGTTGTGCATTTGAAGTCGGGGATTGAATAGTACGAAATCAGGAATGACAAAATGGGAGTCTTCTTCTATCGATTAACTGTCGATGGGGGGAGGCTTTTTTTCTGAGCGGCGACGAATTGAAAGGCTAAGATACAATCGGTCTGGGCGGGAAAGGAAGGAGTGAGGACATTGTCCGGACAGTCTCCTTGCACAACATACGGCTAAAGCAATTTTCAGTGTTTTTTAAGTGCGGATTGCTACTATTGTAGATAAATTCAAATGCAGTTTGAAAAGAAATAGCGGCATAAATTTTATTCAGGGGTGCACTATGCGAAAAAAATCAATTCTACGCCTGCTTAATTTCTTTTTGATCTTTACGATTATACTTGCCGCGGCAAATCCGGGAAGATCTGCACATGCAACGGTTGCAACTCAAGATTGGGTGAATGTCAGCGATCCTGCGATTACGGACAATTTGCGGGGGCTGGTCTATGCGGAAGACAAGCAGCTCTTCGTGGCGGTGGGGGATCAGGGCGCAGTCGTCACTTCTGCGAACGGTCAAAGCTGGATCAAGCAGCCCTCCAATACGACAGCTCAATTGAATGGCATTGCCTATGGAGACGGAACCTTCGTCGCTGTTGGCGAGGATGGTACGATTCTGTATTCGACGGATGGCACGAGCTGGGCTGCCGGTTCGATCGCCGGCGTCGACATGCTGACTTCAGTCGCTTACGGTGCCGGCGCCTTTGTAGCCGTCGGTTATGAGAGCAGCACGGATAGCGGCTTGATCTATTCGATCGCGAAGACCGATCTGGATTCAAGCGTCCCAGGCTCGGCGGTTTGGAGCGATGTCTCGCCGCAAGAGGAAAATTCTTTTTATGATGTCGTATTCGGCGGCGGATATTTCCAAGCGGGCAGTATTTTTGGAATCAGCCGTTCTACTGACGGATCGGTATGGAGCATAGCGGGCTCGCCCGCAAGTTATATTTATAACACGGCATATTTAGCGGAAACCAATCAGATTCTGATGCTTGCCACCGATTTTATGGACGACACTTTGAATATGATATCAATTTACAATTCTGCTGGCTCTTCGGAGTCATACAAAAACGTTGGCGCCAAGCTCAATAGCATGGCCTATGCCAACGGACAGTATCTGGCAGTTGGTGCCGACGGTTCGTTCGCGCGATTCACGATCGCCGAGTCGGGCGGAGAATATGATTTTGTAGGCGACGTGCAAGAGGCTCAGGAGCCCGGCATCGACGCAGAGCTTCACAAAGTCGTTTTTGGAGCCGGCAAGTTCATCGCCGTCGGTGATGACGGTACCATTTTGGCCTACAAAGCCGAGCAACTGCAAGGCCTCTCCTTGACGCCAGGCACAACTGCGGGCACGGTGAAGGTGAGCGCGCTGCCTGCAGGAAGCTACAAGTACACGATCGGAGCGCCCGGCAGTTGGCAGCGGCCTTTGTACGGCGACGCTTCTTCGGCTTATGCGTCATTGACTGGCTCGACCGAGATCCCGGCTGTTGCCGGCCAGCATCTATACGTCGTCAAGGTCGACGACAACGATCGGGTCATAGGCTGGTCGGAGATTGAGGTCGCTCAGAGCGACATCGGGAGCCAGGGACCTTCCAGTTATCTGTACTACCTGACTTCGGACGGCAACAGCAGTAACGCAGGGAGTGCGGACGCTCTGATGCGCATCGGCACCGACGGCTCGGACGAGACGACGATTGCGACCGAGATTGCGAAGATTCCCGGCGATCTGACGATCGATATAGCGGGAGGTCAAGCATACTATTTCGCCGGCGAGTCGAACGAAAAATCAATTCGTCGTATCGATCTGGGCTCGGGAGCCAAAACTGATTTTATTTCGCCGCTAGCGCAGGCCCCCTCTTATACGGGACTGTTTTTTGACTCGGCACACGGTTATCTCTACTACTTGACGAATGACAGCAGTTCAAGCACTATATCGGCGGGAGATTCGTTGAGACGGATAAATCAGGATGGTACGGGCGACATATTGATTGCCGGCAACATAGCGAAGCTGCCCGGAGACTTGGCGATGGATATCGGCGGGGGCAAAGCGTACTTTTTCGACGGGGGCGCCGGGAATTATGCGATCAGGAGCGTCGATCTGGCTACTCAGAACGTCGGGCTCGTAACGACATTAAGCGCAATCACTGCCTACTCCGGGTTGGTATTCAATCCAGCCGACGGCTATATTTACTTTTTATCTACGGATGGAAATAGCGACAGCTCGGGCAGCGAGGATGCGTTGAAGAAAATCAAGCCGGATGGTACGGGACTTACGACGATCGCATCGAGCGTCGCTGCAAATCCTGGAGATCTATCGATTGATTTTGCGAATCGGATCGCTTACTTCTTTGATATAAAAAGTTCTTCGGCAGCTATCAAAAAGGTGGATCTCGACAGCGGCGCATTATCGACATTTAAACCGCAAAGCGGGATGGCTTACGCCGGCATCTATGTCACCTCCGGTCAACCGGTCAGCTTCGACCGGGCGGCATCGAGTCCGGCGGACGATGCGACTGACGTGGACCTGGCAGCAGATCTGTCGCTCAAGTTCAGCGGCAAGGTGCTCAAGGGAATCGCCGGCAACTTCATCATCACAGACCTGACGAGCAATACGGTGCTGGAGACGATCGCCAACGGCAGCTCTCAAATTGCCGGCTGGGGGACGGACACGCTGACAATTAATCCGTCGGGCGATCTGCCTGCGGGTCACAAGATCGCAGTCACTTGGGAGAAGGCGGTCGTACAGGATTATTACAACAGCTTTATTGCGGCCAATAGCTTGGACTCGAATTATAACTTTACTGTTGCCGGTACTGCAGGCGGGAGCGCTACCTTCACTGTCGTCAATACCGACGACAGCGGCACGGGCTCGCTGCGCTGGGCCATCGCGCAGGCCGGCGCAGCGGCGGACGGCAAGGTCGTATTCGACCCGGCGCTGGCGGGGCAGACGATCACGCTGCAGTCCGACCTGACGGAATGGGATCATGTCAGCAGGGAAGCTGCAACGATCAGCTCTTCCTCGAACAGCAGCTTTACGCTGACCGGATTGAAGGATGCCGACGGCAAGCCCGCGATCACGGTCAACGGCAATGGACACATGGGCATCTACGCTACGGGCAACGGCGAATTCAGCGCCTCCGATATCAAGCTGACCGGGTTTGACATGTCGGCTGCCGACGGTCTTTACGATACGCTCGGATCGGCGTTGACGACGGGGAATTACGATTCGGTACATCTCTCGAATGTTCAATTCGAGTCCAATACGATGACTTCAAAAGTCGTAGGCAGCATCGTGTCGCTCGGATTGAAGTATCCCTTCTCTGGCGGCGTTCACTTGGATCGGGTCGTCTTCGCCGACAATACGCTTGAAGCGACGGTCAACGATGCCAGCAACGGCCCCCTACAGTCGGCGCTGTTATTTAACAGCTATGTTGAAGGCGACGTTACCAACTCTTTATTCAGCAACAATATCGCCATCAGCAATACCGCCATGGATAGTTATGGGGCGGCGATCAGCGGCATTTTCGACTATAACCTCGATATCATCAACAATACGTTCTATGGCAATCGTGTCGTGAACAATGGCTCCGGGAGCGCATTCGGTCCTGTTGGGGTTGTCAACTCGATGGGCGGCAGTGTCATAAATCTGTACAATAATATTTGGACTGCAAATGAGGCCAAAGGGACCAAGGTAACAGCGTTAGGCGACATATTCTTCAACGCAGGCGCGACGCTGAACGACGGTCATAACGCGGCGACGGTCTCCCCCTTCATCGACGCCGCAGGCGGTGACTTCCGCCTGGCAAGCGTGGCGACGGAAGCCATCGACCAAGGCGACGACAGCAAGTCCGTCGGCAGCCTGGATCTGGCCGGCAAGGCGCGCAAGGTCGGCAGTGCTGTCGATATCGGTGCGTACGAGTATGTGCCGGGGCCGGTGAGCAACGATGCATCGCTGACAAGCGTCCTCGGACAGACGGATGCTGCGCCTGGAGGGGGCAGCGGAGTATACGGAGATCCGATCACATGGTCGATCAACGCCGCGAACAATGTGACGAAGCTTGACAAGGCAGATATCGTGTCTGCCGATAGTACTGCGAGAGTCTGGTTCTACGCCGATTCGACTTATGCGGGCAACGACGGCAACGGCGTTCGATCTTTGAACCTGCCGGAGGACGGCTCGGCGATCGCATACATTCAGATCGACAGCGGCAGCGCAACGTTATACTATGCCGTGACGATAAGCCGTGCAGGCGGTGCCGCAGCTCCCGCCTATAAGATCAACGGCGTCTCGCAACCGTGGCAGAATGCGACGCTCGCGGCGGACGGCGACGTGCTGGAGATCACGACGGACGATTCTCCTGCTTCTCCTGTGCTTGTCCATGTGACAGCACCGGCGGGTTCGACGGTAACGTTGAAGGGCAAGGCGGGCAAAACCTACGACAAGGTGTATGTGTTGGTGGACGAGCCGATTACCTTGAAGCTTGAAAATTTCAATATCAAAGCGCCTGCCGGGGACAGCTACAACGGCATCGGATTCGTCAAGGACAATAGTCCTGGCGACGTCGTGCTCGAGGTCGCGGGCAGCAATACAATAGAGGGTTTCAACGGCATCTTCTCCCGTTCCAACCACCAGCTTACGATTAAGGGGACGGGGACGCTGATTGCGAAAGGACGGACATCCGCCGATCCTGCCGCAGACAGCGGGAACGGCATTTATATGAAGTCCGATAAAACCAGCGGCAACACGAACCCCGTCGCCGGGCTGACAGTAGACGGCGGCGTGACCGTAGAGGCCTACGGCGGCGACTCCACGGGTGCTTCGGGCGGCAACGGCATCTGGCTGGATTGGGGCAACCTGCTGATCAAGAACGGCAGCGTGACGGCCAGCGGCGGCCAGACGGACGGGGACCGGACCGCATTGTCCGCGGGCTCGGGAGTTACCCGCCGCGGAGGCGCAGGCGTCTATCTGGAGGAATTCGGTTCGCAAGGACAAGCCGGCAAGCTGACGATAAAAGGCGGCATGCTGACCGCCAACGGAGGCGCGGCGCAGGCGGTTAACGACCGTGGCGATTACTACGAGGGCGGCAGAGGGATCAATGCTTACAACAGCACGGTCATCGAAGGCGGCTCAGTTACGGCCAAGGGCGGAGCCAGCGCGGCCCAGCGGGGCGGGGACGGTATATTTACGCCCGCGCTTACCATCGCTGGCCCGACTACATCCGTGACGACGCTCGGCGGAGACGGCGGTACGGGCGCATCGTATATCGAGGCCGGTGCCGGAATGTATGTCACCAACGATATCGATATCGACGGCAGTGACGTGACGGCTGCTGGCGGCCGAGGCATGGCGAACGAATACGGCATTTTCTCGGCACACGGCAGCTTGACGATCACGGGGCAAGCGGAAGTGTCGGCGACTGGCGGCAACGGGACAGCAACGGGCGGGTCCGGCGGGATGGCGGTTCGCGTGTATGGCGATATCTCCGTCTCCGATTCGTCGAAGATAACGGCTGCGGGCGGGGACGGACAAGTCAACGGCTCGCACGGTGTGTTCGCCGATACAGGCCATATCGGAATCTACGGCGGCGCGGCCGTAACCGCTCTGGGCGGCAACGGGACTTCCGGCGTCGGCGGCGCCGGTCTGCGCGCCTTCGGCGGCGGCAGCGGCAGTGCGGTCGACATCTCGGAAGATGCGGGCGATATCTATGTGCGCGGCGGTCAGGGCATGTCGGCCAAGAGAGCTTCTATCATTGCCAAGGATGTTCGAATCGCGACAGGTAATGTCGGGCCGATCGTCATGGAGGGGACGGGCAACCCCCGGTCCATCCGGAACATGTCCGGCGGCGACGATGTCTATCTGCTGACGGTCACGACAGATCCGGCCGCGGCGACGACGATCCGTGCGGATGTCAACGGCACGGCGAGCGGCGCATACACCTACAGGGCGCCTGCAAAAGCCGACGGCCTGGCCTATATGTGGCTGCCCGCCGGTGCCAGGAAGATTGAGGCTGCGGGATACCAGCACAAGCTCCCGAATGTGACGACGGACGACGCCGCATTCGAATTATTGACGCTGCCTGCGCCGATCGCACATCTTGCGCATGGCGGCGTGACGACCGATTATACCACGATCCAGGCGGCGATCGATGCGGCTGCCGACGGCGATACGGTTGCGATCGAAGCCGGTACGCATCGGGAACAGCTGACGATAACGAAGAACATCACGCTGCAGGGTGCCGGCATCGCGCAGACGATCATCGAATCGCCTGACGCGGACGCGCTGGCAGCCGGCAGCTGGAAAAACCTGAAGAACCAGCTCGTCTATGCCGTAATCGGCGTCAAGACGGCTTCGGCCGGTGAGGTCGTCATCAAGGATTTGACGATCGACGGACGCAAGCAAGGCTATATTTCTTCGCACAATGGGTATGAGAGCGTCTATACGTTCAACGGCATCGCGGTTCGGGACACGTCTGCGACGATCGACCATGTGAAGGTTGTCGACGTGCGGGACGCCTACTCGGATTACAGCGGCAGCCCCGTCGCACCGCTGCCCGGGGATTATGTGCCGCAGGATCAGCCGTCCGGCGCGAATCACAACGAGAGCATCCTTCTCGAAGGCGCGGCGGGCACAGGTCCGCACAAGGTAACAGTGCAAAATTCGCAGATCGTCCGGTTCCACAAGACCGGCATTCTGGCGTGGGGCCCGACGCTTGAGGTCGACATTCACGACAACGAGATTCAAGGTCACGGGAAGACGCTGTACAGCACGGGCAACGGCATCCAGATCGCATCGACGGACCGCAGCACGATGGGCGGCTCGAACGGAGATCGCCGGGGCACGACGGGAATTGTGAAGGACAACCATATTTATGACATCGGTCTGGTCATACCGGAGCCGGGAGAGACTGGCGCCTATCTGAATCTCGGACTGTACGGACCGACAGGTATTCTGATGTATGAGGCCGGAGACGGCTTCATCATCGAGGGCAATACGCTCACGGGTCCGTCCGTACCGGCGTGGCACAACAGCTCCACCTCCAACGACGGCGGCTATTCGAATGACGGCATCGGATTCACCAACGTCAAGGATCCGGTCATCAAAAACAATACGATCTCCGGCTTCGGTACCGCGATTCTGGAAGGCGGGGCCGTCGCGGGATCGAAGGCGACGATCGAAGGCAATACGTTAAGCGGCAATGAGATCGATATCTGGACTTCGTCCGGCGACGACGCCATCAAGCTCGGCGCGGGCGCCGAGACGATCGCTTACAATCAGACGGGCAACGGTATCGATACGATCGAAGGCTTCGGCGTCGGCGACAGGCTGAACGTCGTCGGATTCGTCAACGGCTCGGTGAACGGACAGATCGGCACGCCGGCGAATGTCATCACGATGACGGGCACGGAAGGCAATCCGGTCATCATCGGCTACACCGATGCGCATCCGGTCGTCGACTTCACCGGTGGTACTGTGACGGCCGGCAGCGGTACTAGTGTAGCGGCACGCTCGGTAGAAGTATCGGAGTCGGCAGGCGTGACGACGCTGTACATCGATACGGACAATGATGCCGGCGCTCCGGAGCTTACGATCAAGCTGACGGGTGTGTATGCGCCGGGCAACTTCAGGCTTAACGGCGGCTGCATTGAATTTGTGCCGAACAGCACGGCGGATGCGTCAAGCAAGACGTTTGACAAGAACACGGCAGATACAACGGCCGGGCATTACGAAGACGTCGTAGTGAACCTGACGCTGAACGGCAATACGCTGGACGATGTGCTGCTGAACGGTGCCAGCATCGGCAGCGGCAACTACACGATCGACGGCACAGGCAAGTTGACCATTAAGAAAGCGTATCTGGCGAGCTTGTCCGAAGGCGCGCACACCTTCACGCTCGATATGAGCGGGGGCGCGGATCTGACGCTGGTTGTGACGGTGTCGATGAGTGCGACGCCGGAAACGACGCCGAATGCGACGATCGACTATGCGGCGGAGAAGCTGACGGGTCTGACGCCGAATGCGGCGTACACGATCGGCGGCGTGAGCAAGACGGCCGACGCGGAAGGCAAGCTGTCGCTCGAGTCCGGCTGGCTCGGCACATCGCTGAGCATCGTGAAGAGTGGCAACGGTTCGACGAAGACGGATTCGGCTGCGCAATCGCTGGCCGTGCCGGCGCGGACGGCAGCGCCGACGAGCGTCGGCAAGACGGATGCGACGTATCCGGGCGCGACGGACGGCAAGCTGACGGGCGTGACGACACAGATGGAATATCGTCTGAGCCCGAGCGGCGTGTGGATCGCGATCACGGGCACGGAGGCTGCGGGTCTGACAGCAGGCACGTACGAAGTGCGCGTGGCAGCGACGTCGACGGCGTTCGCTTCGGCAGCCGCCTCGGTGACGATCGGCGAGACGCCGACGACGCAGGAAGCGACGCCGAATGCGACGATCGACTACACGGCCGAGAAGCTGACGGGTCTGACGCCGAACGCGGCGTACACGATCGGCGGCGTGAGCAAGACAGCCGATGCGGACGGCAAGCTGTCGCTCGAGTCCGGCTGGCTCGGCACATCGCTGAGCATCGTGAAGAATGGCAACGGCTCGACGAAGACGGATTCGGCTGCGCAGTCGCTGGCCGTGCCGGCGCGGACGGCAGCGCCGACGAGCGTCGGCAAGACGGATGCGACGTATCCGGGCGCGACGGACGGCAAGCTGACGGGCGTGACGACACAGATGGAATACCGTCTGAGTCCGAGCGGCGTATGGACCGCGATCACGGGCACGGAGGCTGCGGGTCTGGCAGCAGGCACGTACGAAGTGCGCGTGGCAGCGACGTCGACGGCGTTCGCTTCGGCAGCCGCCTCGGTGACGATCGGCGAGACGCCGACGACGCAGGAAGCGACGCCGAATGCGACGATTGACTACACGGCGGAGAAGCTGACGGGTCTGACGCCGAACGCGGCGTACACGATCGGCGGCGTGAGCAAGACAGCCGATGCGGACGGCAAGCTGTCGCTCGAGTCCGGCTGGCTCGGCACATCGCTGAGCATCGTGAAGCCGGGCAACGGCTCGACGAAGACGGATTCGGCTGCGCAGTCGCTGTCCGTGCCGGCGCGTCCGGCAACGCCGACGGTCGTTGGCAAGACGGAAGCGACGTATCCGGGCGCGACGGACGGCAAGCTGACGGGCGTGACGAACGAGATGGAATACCGTCTGAGCCCGAGCGGCGTATGGACCGCGATCACGGGCACGGAGGCTGCGGGTCTGACAGCAGGCACGTACGAAGTGCGCGTGGCAGCGACGTCGACGGCATTTGCATCGGCAGCCGCCTCGGTGACAATTGGCGAGACGCCGACGACGCAGGAGGCAACGCCGAATGCGACGATCGACTACACGGCCGAGAAGCTGACAGGTCTGACGCCGAACGCGGCGTACACGATCGGGGGCGTGAGCAAGACGGCCGACGCGGACGGCAAGCTGTCGCTCGAGTCCGGCTGGCTCGGCACATCGCTGAGCATCGTGAAGAGTGGCAACGGTTCGACGAAGACGGATTCGGCTGCGCAATCGCTGGCCGTGCCGGCGCGGACGACAGCGCCGACGGTCGTCGGCAAGACGGATGCGACGTATCCGGGCGCGACGGATGGCAAACTGACGGGCGTGACGAACGAGATGGAATATCGTCTGAGCCCGAGCGGTGTGTGGATCGCGATCACGGGCACGGAGGTTGCGGGTCTGGCAGCAGGCACGTACGAAGTGCGCGTGGCAGCGACGTCGACGGCGTTCGCTTCGGCAGCCGTCTCGGTGACGATCGGCGAGACGCCGACGACGCAGGAAGCGACGCCGAATGCGACGATCGACTACACGGCGGAGAAGCTGACGGGTCTGACGCCGAATGCGGCATACACGATCGGCGGCGTGAGCAAGACAGCCGATGCGGACGGCAAGCTGGCGCTTGAAGCAAGCTGGCTCGGCACGACGATCAGCATCGTGAAGCCGGGCAACGGCTCGACGAAGACGGATAGCGCACCGCAGGCACTGAATGTCCCTGCCCGTCCAGGCCACCCGGCCGTAACGGCCAACGACGATGCCAACACGATCAACGGGCTGGACACGAGCATGGAGTTCGCGATCGACGATGGTGCGTACGTGAAGTTTAACGGCACGAATACGCCGGAACTGTCCGGGGCGCATACGGTCAAGGTCCGGACTGCGGCCACCGCAGCCGCGTTGGCGGGCGAAGCGAAGTCGCTCACCTTTACGATAAACGCACCTTCGCCAAGCTCCGGTTCCTCCGACGCTTCGGCGTCGTCGACTGAACAAGCGGTCGAGGTGCTCGTCAACGGCAAGGCGGAGAATGCGGGCAAAGCGACGACAACGGAGTCGGGCGGCATCAAGACGACGGATATCGTCGTTGATCCGGCCAAGCTGCAGGCGAAGCTGGATGCGGAAGGCAGCGGAGCGATCGTCACGATTCCGGTCAAGTCGGATTCGAACGTCATCGTCGGCGAGCTGAACGGCCAGATGATCAAAAACATGGAAAAGCAGTCGGCGACGCTCGTCCTGAAAACGGACAAAGCGACCTACACACTGCCGGCGGAACAAATCAATATTGACGCCTTGTCCGGCAAGCTTGGCGGCAATGTGAAGCTTGAGGACATCAAGGTCAGAGTCACGATTGCGGAGACGCCGTCCTCAATGGCCCGGATCGTCGCGAATGCGGCGACTGGCGGCAAATTGTCCATCGTCGCGCCTGCGATCGACTTCACGGTCACAGGAACGTACAACGGCAAGACGGTAGAGGTCACCACGTTCAATGCCTACGTGGAACGGACAGTCGCGCTGCCGGAAGGCGTCGATCCGAGCAGGATCACGACAGGCATCGTGGTGGATCCGGACGGCACGGTGCGACATGTACCGACGAAAATCACTGTTATAGACGGCAAGTACTATGCACAGATCAACAGCCTGACGAACAGCACGTATGCGGTCGTCTGGCACCCGATGACCTTCGCGGATGTGTCGCAGCATTGGGCGAAGGACGCGGTGAACGACATGGGCTCGCGCCTTGTGATCAACGGGGTGAACGAGACGACGTTCAATCCGAACGCCGATATCACGCGCGCTGAATTCGCAGCGATCATCGTGCGCGGGCTCGGCCTCAGGCTGGGCGAGGGTACGAATCCATTCGCCGACGTGGCGTCCGGCGCCTGGTATGCGAGCGCTGTGCAGACAGCGGCGACCTACGGGTTGATCACAGGCTTCGAGGACGGTACGTTCCGTCCGAACGCCAAGATTACCCGCGAGCAGGCGATGGCGATCGTCGCGAAGGCGATGAAGCTGACGGGCCTGGCGCAGCAAACGGGCACGCCCGACACGGCGGCGACGCTCGGCAAGTTTGCGGACGGAGCGGCTGCGGCCGACTGGGCCAGAGACAGCATCGCACTGGCTGCCCAAGCCGGCCTCGTCAGCGGCAGAAATGGCGGCAAGCTCGAAGCCAAAGCCAACGTCACGCGCGCCGAAGTGGCGACGCTGATTCAGAGACTGCTGAAGCAATCGGATCTGATCTGAATGACAACACCGGCAACCCGCTCGATTCGAGCGGATGCCGGTGTGTTTTTTATTGAAGCGTGCATAATGTCGATCTACCCGGGCGATTTTTTTATCGGCGGCGCTGCGACTTTACGAGTCTGCTCCTCGTCTCTATTTATGCTAGAATAATAGGGAGTTCGAGCCAGGAGGGAAAGCCGCGACATGAACGCCCAGATCAAGACAGAGGAGCAAAAGAAAAAGGACTTCCGCAACCGCCGCAATTTCAGCTTCAGGCTCAACATTTTCTTTTTGCTGACGTTCGTACTTTTCTCCATGCTGATCGTTCGGCTCGCGTATCTCCAATTCGTCGAAGGCCCGAGTCTCAAGGAGCGCCAGACGAGCCTCATTACGAAGGGCGTGTCGATCCCGCCGATCCGCGGCAACATTTATGATTCCAAGGGGCAGCCGATCGCATATTCGATCTCCACCCAGTCCCTCTACTTTACACTGAAAACCGGGTTCAAGCAGGAAGCGGCCGAGGCGCTCGCAGCCAAGCTGGTCAAGCTGTTCGATCAATATGGCGACAAAACGGCCGAACCGCTCACGGCAGCCGACATCGTGAAGGCGATGGATATCAAGGGGCGGACGCATCTGCCGTTCCAGCAGCGCCGTCTGAAGTCGGGGCTGACGAAGGCCGAGATCGCCTATCTCAGCGAGCACCGCGACGAATATCCGGACGTGGAGATCGTGGAGGAGAGCATCCGCCAGTACAGCCCGGACAAGGTGGCCGTCCAGCTCGTCGGTTATATGACCAAGATGAAGGGCGCCAAGGTGAATCTCGATTATTACAAAAAAATTAACGAGGATCAGTCGGATCCCGCACTTAAATATCTGGATACGGAGGATGTCGGCTACGACGGCATCGAGCTGATGTACCAGAAGGAGCTGCGCGGTCTGAACGGGTACAAGTCGTACCAGATCGACAGCATGAGCCGGATTGTCGGCGACATGAAGCTGACGAAGCCGGTCAAAGGACAAAATCTGTACTTGACGATCAACCGCAATGTGCAGCTCACGGCGCAGCAAGCCATACTCGATCAGATCGCGACGACGCGGGCCTCGACGGTCAAGACGCTCAAGGACGCGCAGCCGACGACGGGCTATGCGGTGGCGATCGAGGTGGCGACGGGCAAGGTCGTAGCGATGGCGAGCATGCCGGATTACGACTCGAACATCTGGCAGGGCGGCATCAGCAAGGAAGAGCTGGACGAGATCACGCCGGCGATGGGCAACGGCGCGATCCGCGAGGTGTTCCCGCCGTACAAGGACCCGAAGGAGCGCTCGCAGCATCCGACGTCGCTCGTGCCGCTCGGCTCGACGCAGAAGCCGCTGACGATTCTGACCGGACTGATGGAGAAGACGATCACGCCTTATTCGACCTGGTCGGATCCGGGATACTTTAAGTTCGGTAAAGACGATCAGGCCGAGGTGCAGAACGCCAGCCGGGCTGCCAACGGCTCGCTCACGCCAACGCGGGCGATCGCCAAGTCGTCCAACGCGTTCATGGCGAAGATGGTGGGCGACGCGCTGTACAAGCGCGAAGGCAAGAAAAGCGTCGACATCTGGGACAAGCATATGAAGGAGTTCGGACTTGGCGTGAAGACGGGCAGCGGGCTGCCCAAAGAGTCCCCGGGCATCGTCGATTACTTCGTCAGCGCGACGCGGGACAGCCCTCAGTCCGCGATGATCTACGCGTCGTTCGGTCAGCAGGGCAAATATACGGCGCTGCAGCTGGCGCAGTACGCGGCGACGCTGGCAAGCCACGGCAAGCGGATGAAGCCGCTGCTCGTCGACCATACGACGGACGCAGACGGCAATGTCGTGACGAAGACGAAGCCCGAGGTGCTCAACGAGATCAAGCTGCCCGACATCTACTGGGACACGATCGAGAAGGGGATGGCCCAGGTCAAGGTAGAGGGCTTCGCCGATGTGCGCTACGATTTCTACCGCAAGACCGGTACGTCGCAGCAGCAGGGCGTCGGCAAGCGCAAGTTCGTCGAGAACGCCGTGTTCATCGCCTTCGCGCCGCAGGACAAGCCGAAGCTCGCGGTCGCGGTTGTCGTGCCGGACGGCGGCTACGGCGGCTGGGGCGCCGCGCCGATCGCGCGCAAGATCTTCGACGCATACGACGCCGAAGTCGGCTTGACGGATGCGGGGCCGCGGCCGCCGCTCGCGACGACGGCCACGATCGACATGACCCAGGAGCCTTAATACGCACGAAGTTACGACGATCGCACCTTCGTCACCCGTTCCGCCGCTTGAGATGCGGCTGGGCGGGTCTTGTCGTTTTTTACCCCCGAGATATGTTAGAATGACTTAGATTGCAAGCAGGCTGCGGCCGGCATCCGAAGGAGTGGTAGGCTAGGTGGGCAAATACCGATTGCTGGCGCTCGATCTGGACGGGACGCTGCTGAACGACCGGCAGGAGATCAGCGACACGAACAAAGAATGGATTCGCAAAGCGACGGAAGCGGGCGTCACGGTCATCGCTTCGACAGGGCGAGGGTTCCCGACGGCGCTGCCGATCGTGGAGCAGCTCGGGCTGGATACGCCGATGATCACGGTCAACGGAGGAGAGGTGTGGACCAAGCCGCACAGTCTGCACAGACGCATCACGCTGGCTACGGACATGATCATGAAGCTGCATATGCTGGCGGAGCGGCATCCGGTGGCCTGGTTCTGGGCATATGCGACCGACGGCATTTACAACAAAGAACAATGGGTGGACGACACGTATTCGCGCACCTGGCTGAAGTTCGGCTACTACGACGAAGACACGTCCGTCATCGCGAAGCTGTGGGAAGAACTGTTGACGTGGGAGGGACTGGAGCTCAGCAACTCCTCGCCGCAAAATATCGAAGTGAACGCCAAGGGCGTAAGCAAGGCAGCTGCGATTGAGGAAGTGTGCCGGATGATCGGCTGCGAGATGTCCGAGGCGGTAGCCGTCGGCGACAGCCTGAACGATCTGGCGGCGATCCGCGCTGCGGGGCTCGGCGTCGCGATGGGCAATGCGCAGGATGCCGTCAAGGCCGAGGCCGACGTCGTGACGGGCACGAACAACGAGCACGGCGTAGCCCAAGTGATCCAAAATTACATTCTAAAGGCGTGATGTCCGCATGGATATTCTCGGATGGGTGCTCGTCATTGCGTTGTTCGCGATCGGCCTCGCCGGCGCGGTCTATCCGATCTTGCCCGGGGCGCTGGCGATCTACTTCGCCTTTTTCGTCTACGGGTGGTTTTTCTCGTTCGAGCCGTTCGGCTGGTGGTTCTGGAGCTTCCAGACGCTCATCGTCATCATCCTGTTCGTCGCGGACTACGTGGTGAACGCCTGGGGCGTCAAGCGCTTCGGCGGTTCCAAGGCGAGCGTCTGGGGCAGCACGATCGGGGTGCTGATCGGACCGTTCGTCATCCCGGCCTTCGGCCTGATCATCGGTCCGTTCGCCGGCGCCTTCCTCGGCGAGCTCGTGAGCGGTTCTAATGTGAAGAAGGCGATGCTCGTGGGCTGGGGCTCGCTCGTCGGCCTGTTCACGAGCACCGTGGCGAAGGTCGTCTTCCAGGTGGCGATGATCGTCATCTTCTTCATCTGGCTAATCTAGCGATAGGACTGATACTCGTAAATGGTCAAAAAGGATTCGCTCATCAAAGGCACGCTCATCCTGACGGCGGCGGCGCTCATTGCGCGCGTGATCGGAATATTCCAGCGGGTACCGCTCGCGCATGTGATGGACGATGTCGGCAACAGCGCATTCGGTATCTCGAATACCGTCTATTTGCTATTGCTGGTGATCGCTACGGCGGGTATTCCGAGCGCGATCAGCAAGATGGTGTCCGAGCGCGTCGAGCTCGGCCGGGGCAGCGAGGTCAGGCGCATCTACAGGGCGGCGATGAAGTTCGGCATGATCGCCGGTCTTGTCTTGACGGCCGGGCTGCTGGTGTTCGCGCCCGTCTATACATGGCTCGCCGGTACGCAGCATGCGACACTGGCGATCCGTGCGATTGCCCCGTCGCTGCTGCTGTTCCCGGTCATCGCGATGATGCGCGGCTACTTCCAGGGTCGTCAGTTGATGATGGCGGGCGGCGTATCCCAGGTCGTCGAGCAGATCGCCCGCGTCGTGACGGCGATCGGCTTCGTATTCGCGTTGCATGGCTGGGGTTACGGCAATGAAAAAATGGCGGCCGGCGGCGCGCTCGGCAGTGTCGTCGGAAGTATCGGCGCATTTGCGGTCATGCTGTATTATGGCGTCAAGCTAAGAAAAAGCGATGAGCGGACGGGTGAGCTGGATCGAACGGAGCGCTCGATGGCCGGAGGCGGCGCCGGCAGTCCGCCGGTGCTGCGCAGCAACCGGGATATATACCGGGCGATCTTCCGCATCTCCATCCCGATCCTCGTGACCGCGATGACCGTGCAGGCGATCTATATGATCGACCAGTCGCTGCTCACGCGGCTCAGCGAGTGGCGGTTCGGCGAGGCCAAGACATTGAAGTGGCTTGCAGATCTCACCACCAATGCACAATCGATCGCCGGCATCCCGCCGGTGCTCGCGATCGCGCTCAGCCAGTCCATCCTGCCGGTGCTCTCCGCCGCATTCGCATCCGGCGACCGGGAGCGCGTTACCCGACAGGCGACGCTGGCACTGCGGATCGGCATCTTCTCGGGCATGCCGATCGTGCTGTTGATGACGGTCGGGGCGCATGCCATCAACGGTCTGCTGTTCCCGAATCCGGACGCGAGCCTCGTCGTCGGCATGCTGGCCGGCGGCACAATCTTCCAGATCACAATGATGACCTCGAATTCGATCCTGTACGGACTCGGCCAGCAGCGGCTCGCGATGAAGCATACGCTCGTCGGCATCTTCGTCAAGCTGGTGCTGTCGCTGATCTTGACGCCTCTATTCGGCGTATACGGCTTGGTGTCCGCGACGGCGCTTTGCTTCATGTTCGCCACGATGACGAACATGATGTCGATCCGCAAGCGCGCCGGCGTCCAAGCGCTTGGCGACCGCTGGACGGGCTTCGCGGCGACCGTGCTGCTGCTCTCTGCCGCGGGGGGCGGACTCGTCTACGCCGTGCTGCATCTGGCCGCGCCGCTTGGCGGCAAGTGGCCGTACCTGCTCGCCACCGGCGCGCTCGGCCTGCTCATCTGCACCGTCTACCCGGTGCTGCTCACGGCGCTCGGCGTACTTCGCGCGGACGACCTGGAGTCGTACCCGGCGCGCATCCGGCGCGTGCTGCGCCCGTTCCTGCGCTTCGCGCGCGGCAGGCGCACGGCGGGGCGCTCGGCGTGACCCGCGCAAGCCGCGGGCTCCGATAGCTAGACAGGCTGACACAGAGGCCCCGTTCATGAGACGGGGCCTCTTGCTTGCGTTACGATGGTTACCTCTAAGTGCGGCGCAGGTGAGGAGTGCGGAGGAGATAACGGAATTTTTTACCGTTATGAGTGGCTGAGATGGGGAGTACGGAGGAGATAACGGATTTTTTTGCCGTTATGAGTGGCTGAGATGGGGAGTGCGGAGGAGATAACGGATTTTTTTGCCGTTATGAGTGGCTGAGATGGGGAGTACGGAGGAAATAACGGATTTTTTTGCCGTTATGAGTGGCGGAGGTGGGGAGTACGGAGGAAATAACGGATTTTTTTGCCGATATGAGTGGCTGAGATGGGGAGTGCGGAGGAAATAACGGATTTTTTTGCCGATATGAGTGGCTGAGATGAGGAGTGCGGAGGAGATAACGGATTTTTTTGCCGTTAAGTGCGGCGCAGGTGAGAAGTGTGGAGGAAATAACGGACTTTTTTGCCGCTAACAGCGGCGTTGATGGGGAGTATGGGAAATAAATGGTTTGATATTACTTCATCGTTGCCCGATACTTGATTGTTATATCGTAGCAATAAATCGTGCAGGTGGAGTGGAGGAGGAGAGGGGCATGATCGAACGCTTAACCGCGCACGATTCGATGCTGCAGGGCGCATTCATGCTGGATGAGGTGCCGTACAATCTGGTCTACCGTGTGCTCGAATCGGAAGAGGCGCTCTGCGTAAAGACGGCGAACGAGCAGCTGCTCTTCGCCCAAACGCCCGGGTTGAACGGATGGCTCTGGCTCTCGCCGCATTCGACCGTCGCGCAGCAGGAAGGCAATCTCTCCGCGCTGATGAATCATCTGGCGGGACGAGCGGCTCTCACCGGCGTCTCGGGCGCCCCCGCGTCGGCGCAGAAGTTCGCGGACGCATATGCCGCGAGGACCGGGACGACCTGGCGTACGCATATGGCGCTGGAAGCTTATACTTGCGAGGCTGTGCGCCAGCCAACGCATGTGCCCGGCGAGCTGAGGCAAGCCGCTGAAGGAGACGCAGATACGGTCGCGGCGTTTATAGCGGGCTTCTCGGAGGAGACGCGGGGCGTGCCGGCCACGCCGGACAGCCAGCGGACGGCCGCGCTCGGGATGATCGCCACAGGCAATCTGTATGTGTGGGTCGTAGAGGAGGAACCCGTGTCGATGGCCAATATCGCGTTCCGCGCGCCCAGGCACGGGCGGATCAATGCGGTATATACACCGCGCGCGCGACGCAGCCGGGGATACGCGAGCGCGGCCGTGGCCGAGCTAAGCCTCGGGCTGCTGCGGGAGGGGCTGGTTCCGATGCTGTATACGGATGCTGCGAATCCGATCTCGAACAGAGCCTATCGCAATGTAGGCTATGTGCAACAGGGATCGCTCGTGGACATTCAGTTCGAACGAGGCGAATAGACGGCGGGCTGGACCCGCCGCAGCTCAAGCGCGGCTCGCATGCTGCCGCCCCAGCCTCTCCAGCGCCGCTGCGGCGGCTTCGAGCTTGCGCTGGCCATACTCATGCTCGTGAGTCATGACGAACACGAGCGGCGGACGCAGCCTCCTGAAATGACGGAGCACGGACAAGTCGGACAGCCAGTCCGTCTCGTCCACCGGACCGAGCGGCCGGTCGGGCCAGGCCTGTTCGAGCCGTGGGCTGTGCCACAGCCGTCCGGCCGTCCCGCCATCCCGACGCTCGGGCTGCGCCTCTTCCCCGCCCGGCCTGAACCGATCCGGCCAGTAGTCGGCCCGCGATCCGGTATGCGCCACCGTCTCGGCAAACGCGAGCGCGCCGCCCAGCACCTTCGGATAGGCGAACAGCATGGCGTACAGGCTCTTGCCGAAAGCAATCCGCTCGTCAACGCTCGCGAACGACTCCAGCACGCGCCCGGCGAGCACGGCCGCCGGTCCCGCATCCCGCGCGGGCAGCACGCCGCCCATCGGCACGACGACCTGCTGCAGCTGGAGCGGACGCATGCTTTTGAAGGCGGCGGAGCCGAGCACGGAATTTTTGTACGCCGGGTCCTGGACGATGCGGCGCTCGATGACATGCTGCTCGTTCACGATGAGCGCGACAGTCAAGGCGGCGGGATCGCGCTCGATCCAGAACCGCTCCCAGAACGGCTTCATAAATGCCGATACGCCGAATGCGGACAGCAGCGCGAACCGGCTGCGGCCGGCCCGTCTGCTCTCCTCGTACAGCCGCAGCTGCGGATAGGCATCGCGGAAGATGAGCGCATTGCAGGATTCCAGCATGCCGAACAGCTTGGCACGGTCGTGCTGCGGGAGCAGCCGGGGCAGCCAGGCACCTTGCAGATCCGTCATGTTCCATCCGCCGTTGCGCGATACGAGATGGGCGAGCAGCGCCCAATGCAGCTCCGGATGGGTGCGGTATATGTCCAGGTATGCCGCCGTGCGCGTCACGTTGTTGCGATTAAGCGCCTCGGTCTCCGCGCGCAGGCTCGCCACGAGCGCGGCGTTGGATTCGTCGAGATGGGAGGAGGCGCCGCGCCCTCTCCTGCTGAGCTCGCCGCCCAGCTCCGCTTCGGCCCAGGCGGCGATTCCCGGCGGCAGCCGCAGCGCCGACCTGGGTCTTGCGAGCCGGACGGACTCGAGCAGCGCGGCCCACTTCAGCGCTGCGCCCTTTGCCAGACCGCCCGACAGGCTCGTCATTTCCTCGCTCCCCGATTGTCCGCGATCGTCGCGGTATGCACTCGTCGTATCGTCCATCGTCATCTCCCCCTATCGGCGCGTACGGCAGCCCTATTGGAAGGATTTCCATATCGAGCGTCGAACTATCCATTACTGGGTATCAGGATATTGGATATCATTGGTATGTTGTGTGAATCGAGAGGAGATCGAGCGATGGGCAAAAGGAAATTACGTAGCATGGGTACAATATTGGCCGCCCTGCTGATCGTCGCGCTTGTCGGCTGCCAGGCCGTCGGCGGCGTGAATTTGAACGAGATGCTGACCAAGCAGCTGGATGTGCGGTCATCCGCCGGCAGCAGCTCCTTCGAGGTGCAGCTCGATTGGAACGAAGATGCGCTCGCGGCGGAAGACGCCCGCGTGCAGCGGCTCGCTCATCTGTTCAGCCGGATCAAGCTGCAGCTTGACGAAGTCCGGTCGGATGAGAAAGGCAATCTGGCGGCGTCGGGGCAGCTGTCCCTGACCAAAGGGGATATTCCGTTCACACTGGCGGCGGATACGTCCAAGCTGGTGCTCCGCGTCGACGGGATGAAGCGTCCGCTGCAGCTTGATATCGGCGGGCTGCAGACCGGGATGCTGCCGGGGGCGGGCATCGTGCCGGGCGTGGGCGATATGACCGGCAGCCTGGTCAAGGAAGCGTTCCGCGATGCGTTGAAGGAGGTCGCCTCCTATACGATCGGCCATCTGCCCAACCCGCCCAAGATTGGGGCGTCGGCGGTCAATATCCCGATCAACGGTGCAGCGATCGATCTGATGAAGGTGCATGCGGAGCTGAGCGGCAAAGAGCTCAGCGAGCTGATCCCGGTATTCCTCGATTCGGTGCTCGCCGACGGGGAAGGCGTGCGCAGCCTGCTGGAGCGTCTGACCGCATGGGCGTCCGAGCTGCCGCCTGAGCTGCAGGAGGAGATCGGCTTCACGGACGAGGATACGAAAATGACGAAGGAAGACATCGCGGAGGCGGCGCAGGACATCATGGACGAGCTGCAGGAGCTGCGCGACAGCTACGAGGAAGCGAGCAAGGAGGAAGATTGGCAGCAGATCTTCAATGAATCGCTGACGTTCAAGGGCGACTTCTATGCCGACAAATCGCTGCACATCCGCAAGGCAAGCACCGAGATCTCGCTGGGCGCAGGCTTGTTCCAGGAAGAAGACATTCCGCTGAAAGGAATCGTCATCCGGACGGAGCAGGAAACGTGGAGCATCAACGAGGATCTGAAGCTTGGCCCGGTGGAGACGCCGGCGAATGCGCTGTCCGCCGAAGCGCTGGCAGAGATGAATCCGCGCAAGATGCTCAGACAGCTCAGCGTCGATTCGGTCGTATACGACGTCCTCAAGAACGACTTGCAGATCGACGATCAGGCGTTCACGCTCAGCTCGGATTGGGGCGTGCCGATCGCGAGCGACGATGACGACAATCTGTACGTGCCGATCAAAGAAACGATGCGCGAGCTGGACAACCCGATCACGTTCGATGCCGCGCGCAAGCAGATCCGATTCTACGACGATCCGACGGATCAGGATGTCATACTGACGCTCGGCTCGGATCAAGCGATCGTGAACGGAGAGCGCGTGAACCTGCATGCGACGGTCGCCAGAATCGACGGCGTAGCGTACATGTATGCGGACGACCTGTTCGACCTGCTGCATGCGACGTACACGCTCGAGGACGGCTATGACGGCGAGCTGCTCATGAACGTCTCCCGCGATCTGTGACGGAACCGCAATCCTCCGGCCGCCGTATTGTGCGCCGATGCCGGCAGGCGTATAATGACCGGTAATACGATAAGGCGGCGCCGGTCATGGCGTTCTGTCAGTGGAGGATATGCGACATGGATAAAATAACGACTGAAGCCGACTTCCGGGCGCGCGTCGGCGCAGGCGAGTTGACGGTCGCGGTGTTCAAGACGACCTGGTGTCCCGACTGCCACTTCATCAATCCGTTCATGCCCGAGCTGGAGCAGGCGTATGCCGACCGGCTCAGCCTGATCGAGGTGGATCGCGACGACCTGCCCGAGCTGTGCAGCGAGCTGAACATTCTCGGCATTCCGAGCTTCGTCGCCTTCTACGAGGGGCGCGAGCTGATCCGGTTTGTCAGCAAGCTGCGCAAGTCCCGCGAGGAGATCGAGCAGTTTCTGGATCGCGCTGCAGCGATCGCAGGCGAGATCGCGCCGAAGGCCTGACCCGATTGGCATGCCTGCCGCCGGCAGACAGCCCTGTACGCGCCGACAATGACGGCGCGAAGCCTCCGTCTCCGCCGATCGGCGGAGACGGGGGCTTTAATTTTAGGCGCCTTTGTGACAGAGTTCACATAGAATCGAGCCGTTCACAGTTTGAACATAGCATTGCCTATAGACGCTCGGGTATAATGAAAACGGGCTGAAGCCGACTACTTCATTATAGAAATTAGGGATGAACCATGACTGCAAAAGCTTATCGGCTGCTTGCCTTATGGAGCTGCATCGGCATGCTGCTCGTGCTCATAGCCGGGGTCGTCGTGACCAATACCGAATCCGGCCGCGGCTGCGGGACGGACTGGCCGCTCTGCAACGGGAAGTTTATACCCGCCTATACGGTCGAATCGATCGTGGAATATACGCATCGCGCCGTCAGCGGGCTGGAGGGCTTCCTCGTGCTCGGCGTGTTCCTGCTGACGATACGGCTGAAGCCGGTCAACGGAGAGGCCCGCCTCTATGCGGGCAGCGCGCTGCTCTTTACGATATTCCAGGCCGTGCTGGGCATGCTGGCCGTCATCATGCCGACCTCCGACGCCGTGCTCGCGATCCACTTCGGCATCTCGATGATCGCATTCACCAGCACCTGGCTGCTGTATGCGTGGGCGAGGCGTTGGGAGCGGACGCTGCTTGCGGGCGACGCGGGGGGCTGGCCGATCCCGAAGGACGCTGTGCCCGCTCCGGCGTCGTTCGCGGGAGCCGGGGCCGCTCTTGCGCCGCAGCGCAGCGCGCAGCCCGTCCGTCGGACGCCGTCCGGCGGCGCCGTGCCGAAGAGTCTGTTCGGCTGGATACTGGCCATCATTATTTATTGCTATGCCGTCGTCTACCTGGGCGCCTATGTGCGCCATACCGACGCGGCCGGCGGCTGCATCGGGTGGCCGCTGTGCAACGGCGAGATCGTGCCGGAGCTGAGCGGGGCTACCGGGGTCGTATTTTTGCACCGGGTAGGTGCGATTGTGCTGTTCCTGTTCATCGCCGCGATCGCGCTGCTCGTCCGCGGACGAACCGGCGGACACGCCGAGCTGACGAAGCTCGGATATGTCTCGCTCGTCCTCGTCATCTCGCAAAGTCTGAGCGGCTGGCTGCTCACCGCCACGCTCGAGCATCACGACGTATACGTCTTTACGAGTCTGCTCCATACGATCATCATATCCGTCTTGTTCAGCTCGCTATGTCTGTGGGCCATCCGCGCATGGCAACTATCCCGTCGCTGACGTCACTGGAGGAATTCTATGAGCTTTTCTTCGCTTCGTCCTTATCTGGAAATGTTAAGACGCGAGGGCGACCTGGCCGTCATCGAGACGCCGGTCGACCCCGTGCTGGAGATCGCCGAGATACACCGCCGGGTCATCGATGCAGAGGGCCCGGCTTTGCTGTTCACAAATGTGAAGGGCGGCGCGTTTCCCGTCGTCACCAATCTGTTCGGCACGAGCCGCCGTGTCGATCAGGCGTTCGGACCGCGCCCCGAGCAGCTCGTGAATCGTCTGATCGGGGCGATGGACACGCTGATGCCGCCGACGCTGCCCGCGCTCTGGCGCGAGAAGGACATGCTGCTCGACCTCATGAAGGTCGGCATGAAGAAGGTATCGCAGGACGCCGCGCCCGTGCTCGGCGTCTCGAAGCGGGAGCGGCCGCTCGCCGGCATTCCTGCGCTGACGTGCTGGCAGGAGGACGGCGGGCCGTTCATCACGCTGCCGCTCGTCTATACGGAGTCGCCCGCACACGGCAAGCAGCACAACCTGGGGATGTACCGGATGCAGGTTTATGACGACAGTACGACCGGCATGCACTGGCAAATCCACAAGGGCGGCGGCTTTCACTATCACGAAGCCGAGCAGATGAACCGCGCGCTGCCGGTGTCCGTGTTCCTCGGCGGTCCGCCCGCGCTCATCGCCTCGGCGATCGCGCCCGCACCGGAGGGGCTGCCCGAGCTGCTGCTCACCTCTCTCATCCTCGGCGGCAAGCTGCCGATGGCCGAAGACCCGCTCGGCGGCCACCGCATTCCGGCGGAGGCCGAGTTCGCGATCAAGGGCAGCGTGCCGCCGCATCTGCGGCGTCCGGAAGGACCGTTCGGCGATCACTTCGGCTACTACTCGCTTACGCATGACTTCCCGGTGCTCAACGTCGATCATGTATGGCATCGCAAGGACGCCATCTACCCGGCGACGATCGTCGGCAAGCCGCGCCAGGAGGACTACTACCTCGGCGAATTTCTGCAGCGGCTGCTGTCGCCGGCGTTCCCGATGGTCATGCCGGGCATCCGCAGCCTGTGGACATACGCCGAGACCGGCTTCCACGCGCTCGCGTCCGCCGTCGTCCGCGAGAGCTACGCGCGCGAGGCGCTCGGCACCGCGTTCAGCATCCTCGGCCAGGGTCAGCTGTCGCTGACCAAGTTCCTCATGCTGACCGACCGCCCGGTCGAGCTCGAGCGCTTCACAGAGCTGCTGACGGTCGTGCTGGAGCGGTTCGATCCGCTGCGTGATCTGTTCGTGTTCGACCATACGTCGCACGACACGCTCGACTACACCGGCCGCCGCCTCAACCACGGCTCCAAGGCCGTCATGATGGGCGTCGGCGATCCGGTGCGCGAGCTGCCGCATGCGTATGACGGCGGCGACCTGCCGGGCGTCGCGGACATCAGGGTGTTCAGCCCGGGCTGCCTCGTCGTGCGCGGCGATACGTTCGAGCGCGAGCCGGAGCTGGCCGAGCGGCTGGCGGAGACGCTGTCCGCGCGCGGCGACTGGGCATGGCCGCTCGTCGTGCTGGCCGACGATGCGGACATCGCCGCGTCGGAGCGGCAGTTCCTGTGGACCGTGTTCACCCGGTTCAACCCGGCGCACGATATGTACGCCAGGACGATCGCGAGCCGCCACCATATCGGCTACGGGCTGCCGATCGTCATCGATGCCCGCATGAAGCCGGGCTACCCGGACGAGCTGTTCCCGCGCGAGGATGTCGTGAAGCTGGTCGACGACCGCTGGCGGGAGTACGGCATTCGCGGCAAAGCTTAATCGGTCGATCGAACGAACGAGCGCCGTCAGACGTTAGCGTCTGGCGGCTTTTTGGCATGCAGCCGGAAGAGGAGCGGGTACGAGACGACGCCGATGCGCAATAATTACATAACCGCTGAATACGACCGTCGGGACGATCCGGCGGGACAGGAACAAGCTCTATCGGCGTCGCGAACTGGCCGATCGGCACCGCGAACTTGCAAATCGGCACCGCGAACTTGCAGATCGGCACCGCGAACTTGCAGATCGTCGCCAGAGCAGGCTGTCCGCTTCCCATTGACCGCGACCTTGCGAACGTAGGGGCACATCCCCGACTGATGAAGAAAGGGGGGAGGGAGGGCTTCAATGTTGTCAGGTTAAGAACCCTGCCGCTCCCCGGCGCGTGGTCTTCATGAATGTATTGTGCTTGGTCTGTTTGTTGCGTTTGAACGAGCGATCCTGGACGACAGGGATGCGGCTACGTTGAAGTTCTTCCCCAAACCGTTCGTGCAACACAGCCTTGAAAGGAGATAACTGCCAAACCGCAGTTATTTTCTCCTGCGCCAGGACATCTGGCAGCGATAACTGCATTTATACAGTTAATTTCGAGCCTGAGCCGGATGACGGTCGATTTTCGCGAGATTAACTGTATATTCGCAGCTATCGCTCCGATAAATGCCGCCACCACGGAGATTAACTGTATATTTGCAGCTAACCTGACAACATTGGGGGGGCTTGGGGGCTTGCTGCGCTGTATGCGCGGGATTGCCGTTGGAGTGGTCAAGGGGCGGGGCTGAGGGCGCTGCAAGCGCGGAATACGCCGTTCGGGCGGGCGATACAATCTGCAAGCCGGGCATCGACAGACCTGGATCAATCATGTCATAATCAGCATTAGCAACGTGCATGCGACAGGTGGTTTTTTACACCAACGGCAGCACGAGGAACCGTATGACCACCAGACTACAAGTTTGCTGAAAACGAAGCCGGCGGCGATTCGCGGGTATGCCTTCAGAAGCGGCCGCTGCTCGTTGTGCATGAGGAGAGGGGGGGCGAGTTAGCGTGGATACGTTGGCACTATGCGAGGCAATCGGCCTCGCGCCGGAAGCGACTGCGATCGTCCGGCAATATGAAGAGCGCGAGGGACATGCCTATCGCACGTACAAGACCGCATTCTGGCAGGATCGCGAAGCCATGCTCACAGCCGTCAGGGAGAGGGCGGACTATCGGCAGCTGCTGCTGTACTTGTTCGCGAGATTCGCGGCCGATGCGCATGAAGCGTACTGTGTGCGGGGAATTTCAGACGACATATTCGTCGATACTTTCTCGGATATCCGGATCTGGAGTGAGGTATGCAAGCAGCAATACGGGGAATACGGCATCGAGGAATCGGGCTGGCTGCAGGAGCATGTGCGGCTGGCGCTGTTCAGGCTGGGCAGGCTGCAGTTCCAGCCTTGGGCGCTTGATCGGGACATTACGGCCAACGGTCGTCGATATACCAAAGACCAGATCGTGCTGAACGTACACATCCCTGCCGGGGAACCGCTTGACCCGGAGGCGGCCGCAGCGTCTTTTGCGCAAGCGCGCGCTTTTTTCCGGGGCGTGCCGCCTGTGTTCGTCTGCGCTTCGTGGCTGCTGTATCCGGGACTTGGCGAGTTGCTGCCGCCGGATTCGAACATTATGCGATTCCAACGCGGCTTCCATATTTATGCGGCGGACGACGCTGCGCGTCAGGCGGAGGAGCGCATATTCGGCTGCCTGCGGGACGATCCCGCCGAATACGAGACGCGCACGGGTCTCCAGCGTCGGGCTCAGGCTTATCTGGCCGGTGGCGGCAAGCTGGGGATGGGCTCCGGCATATATGCGATCGAGGAGGAGGGGGCGGGCTGACCTCGGCTGCCTCACTCGTCGTCGCGTGCCGTCTTAACGTTCAATAACGTCAGATCGTCGCTATATCGCGATAGTACCGCACAACGGCGGCGGAAATCGCGGCTGAGTGGCCGAGTTATGCGATAGTACCGCACAACGACGGCGAAATCGCGGCTAGGTGGCCGAGTTATGCGATAGTACCGCACAACGACGGCGAAATCGCGGCTGGGTGGCCGAGTTATGCGATAGTACCGCACAACGGCGGCGAAATCGCGGCTAGGTGGCCGAGTTATGCGATAGTACCGCACAACGACGGCGAAATCGCTGCTAGGTGGGCGAGTTACACGGTAGTATCGCACAACGGCGGGGGAATCGCGGCTGGGTGGCCGAGTTATGCGATAGTACCGCACAACGGCGGCGGAAATCGCTGCTGGGTGGCCGAGTTATGCGATAGTACCGCACAACGACGGGAAAATCGCAGCTGAGTGGCCGAGTTATGCGATAGTGCCGCACAACGACGGCGAAATCGCGGCTGGGTGGCCGAGTTATGCGATAGTACCGCACAACGGCGGCGGAAATCGCGGCTGAGTGGCCGAGTTATGCGATAGTGTCGCACAACGACGGCGAAATCGCGGCTAGGTGGCCGAGTTATGCGATAGTACCGCACAACGGCGGGGAAATCACGGCTATGTGGCCGAGTTATGCGATAGTATCGCACAACGGCGGCGGAAATCGCGGCTGAGTGGCCGAGTTATGCGATAGTGCCGCACAACGGCGGGGGAATCGCGGCTGGGTGGCCGAGTTATGCGATAGTACCGCACAACGACGGCGAAATCGCGGCTAGGTGGCCGAGTTATGCGATAGTACCGCACAACGGCGGCGGAATCGCTGCTAGGTGGCCGAGTTATGCGATAGTATCGCACAACGGCGGGGAAATCGCGGCTAGGTGGCCGAGTTATGCGATAGTATCGCACAACGGCGGGGAAATCGCTGCTGGGTGGCCGAGTTATGCGATAGTACCGCACAACGACAGCGAAATCGCTGCTAGGTGGGCGAGTTACATGATAGTACCGCACAACAGCGGGAAAATCGAGGTATGTTGGCCAAGATACACGATACAATCGTGCAACGACGGCGAAATCGCTGCTAGGTGGGCGAGTTACACGATAGTGCCTCACAACGGCGGGTAAATCGAGGTTTGTTGGCCAAGATACACGATACAATCGTGCAACGACGGCGAAATCGCTGCTGGGTGGGCGAGTTACACGGTAGTACCGCACAACGGCGGGAAAATCGAGGTTTGTTGGCCAAGATACACGATACAATCGTGCAACGACGGCGAAACCGCTGCTGGTTGGGCGAATTACACGATACGATCGTGCAACGCCCTTCGCGCAGCGCTCCGTTATCGCTCCCCCGCCCCGCGCAGCGTCCCCGTCATCGCTCCGCTGCTCCGCGCGGCCGTCAGCAGCAACGCCAAACAGCGTCAGAGCATCGCCCTGACGCTGTTTGGCGTTGACCGTTCGCTGCTTCACAGGATCGGCGACAGCAGCCGCGAGATCGCTTCCTTGAACTTGATCCGCAGCGGCCGGCTGCGGTATATGTCCATCGTCAGCAGCTCGGATACGGCGATGTCCCGCTTGAACGCCTCGACGAGCTGCTTGGAGACATCCGCGTCGTAGAGGAACGCATTCACCTCGAAGTTCAGCTTGAAGCTGCGCACGTCGCTGTTCGCGGTGCCGACGGAGGCGATCTCCTGGTCGACGACGAGCGTCTTGGCGTGGATGAAGCCGTTTTTGTACAAGTAGACGTTCGCGCCGGTCTCGAGCAGCTCGCCGATATTGTAGAGCGTCGCCCAGTAGATGAACATGTGATCGGGCTTGTCCGGGATCATGACATGCACCTGGACGCCGGACAGCACGGCGATGCGGAGCGCATCGAGCATGCTGGCATCCGGGATGAAGTAAGGCGTCTGCAGATAGACCGAATGCTTCGCGGCCGCGATCATCTTGATATAGCCCTGCTTGATATGCTCCAGCCTGGAGTTGGGGCCGCTCGACACGATCTGCATGCCGACCTGTCCGGCAGGCGATTCCTCGGGGAACAGCTCCGGCGTGTAGGTGATATCGTGCTTGCGCGCGGCCTGGTTCCAGTCGAGGATGAAGCGGGTCTGCATGCTGTGCACGGCCGAGCCGCGCACGCGCAGATGCGTGTCGCGCCAGTATCCGAACTTCGGATCGAGGCCAAGGTACTCGTCGCCGACGTTGAAGCCGCCGATATAGCCGATCCGCCCGTCGACGATGACGAGCTTGCGATGGTTGCGGTAGTTCATGCGCAGATTGACGAGGCGGAACCGCGACGGGAAGAAGGCCGCGGCTTCGCCTCCCGCCTCGAGCAGCGGCTTCAGCAGACGTCTGCTCATTCTTCGCGAGCCGAGCTCGTCGTACAGCAGCCGTACCTTGACGCCTTGCCGGGCCTTTGCGGCCAGCGCAGCCAGCACTTCGCGTCCGAGATTGTCGCAGCGGAATATATAGGTCTGAAAATGAATGCTCTCCCGCGCCGCCGCGATGTCCGCCAGCAGCCGGTCGAACTTGGCGCGGCCGTCCGTCAGCGTCTCCACCGCATTGTCCCCGCTCCACAGCGCGCGATTGCCTCTGAGATGCAGCTGAATCAGGTCGCTGTGCCGCGCGGCGATCTCGCCGAGTCCGGCCGTCGCCTCGCTCGTGCGGAGCGAATCGAGCTGCGCCTCGGACTGATTGCGAATGCCGGTCTTGGTCAGGTCGCCCCACTTGAACAGCTTCACCCTGCGATAGTCCTGGGCGAGGAACAGATACATCGCAAAGCCAAGAATCGGGATGAAGTAGAGTACGAGCAGCCACGCCCAGGTCGATCCGATATCGCGCCGGCCCTGGAAGACGACGAAGATGGCGAAGATCATGTTCAGGATGAGGAACAAGCCGAGAATCATCGATGTCAGGCTCAAAGGGCTGCCTCCTCCCGGTTCAATGTGATCTGCCTTCCGTCCGCCGGCAAGACCGTTCGCGCCATCTCGCTCTCTCCTTTTAAATGCCGTACCTCG
This sequence comes from Cohnella sp. 56, assembly GCF_037963805.1. NCBI lineage: Bacteria > Bacillati > Bacillota > Bacilli > Caryophanales > Paenibacillaceae > Cohnella > Cohnella sp. 56. Next base: position 295,373 of record NZ_JAZDQE010000008.1, read on the forward strand.
TCAGATCAGCTTCGTCGTCCACGACTCGCCGTTCCAGACGTCGGTCGCCACTTCCCGGTAGAACTCCGGCTCATGGCTGATGAGCAGGATGCTGCCGCGGTAAGCCTTGAGCGCGCGCGCCAGCTCTTCCTTGGCGTCGACGTCGAGATGGTTCGTCGGCTCGTCGAGCACGAGCAGGTTGGACTCGCGATTGATGAGCTTGCACAGCCGCACCTTGGCCTTCTCGCCGCCGCTCAGCACGGAGATGCGGCTCTCGATATGCTTGGTCGTCAGGCCGCACTTGGCGAGCGCCGCCCGTACCTCGAACTGCGTCATCGAGGGGAACTCGCGCCATACCGACTCGATGCAGGTGTCGTCCGCGCCGCCCTTGACCTCCTGCTCGAAGTAGCCGACGAACTGATTGTCGCCGCGTTCCACCGTGCCCGCGAGCGAAGGGATCTCGCCGAGCAGGCTGCGCAGCAGCGTCGTCTTGCCGATGCCGTTGGCGCCGACGAGCGCGATCTTCTGTCCCCGCTCCATGAGCAGGTCGATCGGGCGGCTGAGCGGCTCGTCGTAGCCGATGACAAGGCCCTTGGCTTCGAAGATGAGGCGGCTCGAGGTCCGCGCCTCCTTGAAGTTGAACTCCGGCTTCGGCTTCTCCTTGGCGAGCTCGATGACGTCCATCGCATCGAGCTTTTTCTGCCGCGACATCGCCATGTTCCGCGTGGACACGCGCGCCTTGTTGCGCGCGACGAAGTCCTTGAGGTCCGCGATCTCCTGCTGCTGGCGTTTGTACGCCGACTCCAGTTGCGATTTTTTCGCCTCGTGAAGCGCCAGGAAGTTGTCGTAGTCGCCGACATAACGGCTAAGCTGCTGATTTTCCATATGATAAATGAGGTTGATGACGCTGTTCAGGAACGGAATATCGTGCGAGATGAGAATAAAGGCGTTCTCGTATTCCTGCAAATAGCGCTTGAGCCACTCGATATGCTGCTCGTCGAGGTAGTTGGTCGGCTCGTCCAGCAGCAGAATATCCGGCTTCTCGAGCAGCAGCTTGGCGAGCAGCACCTTGGTCCGCTGGCCGCCGCTCAGATCGTTGACGTCCCGGTCGAGGCCGATGTCGGTCAGCCCCAGGCCGCGCGCGATCTCCTCCACCTTGGCGTCGATCAGGTAGAAGTCGTTCGTATTCAGAATATCCTGAATCTCGCCCACTTCCTCCAGCAGCCGCTCCAGCTCCTCGGGCTCCACGTCGCCCATGCGTTCGTACATGCCGTTCATCTCGGCTTCGAGATCGTTCAGATACTGGAATGCCGTCTTGAGCGCGTCGCGGATCGTCATGCCCTTCTGCAGCACCGAATGCTGATCCAGATAGCCGACCCGCACCTTGCGCGCCCATTCGACCTTGCCCGCATCCGGCTCGAGCTTGCCCATCACGATGTTCATGAAGGTCGATTTGCCCTCGCCGTTCGCGCCGACAAGCCCGACATGCTCGCCCTTCAGCAGGCGGAACGATACGTCGTTGAAGATAGCCCGGTCTCCGAAGCCGTGGCTTAAGTTTTGCACGTTCAATATACTCATGGGAATCCCCTTTATATTCGGTAATCGCGCGTCTATGCGCGCCATTCTACATTATAGTCTGCGGCAGGCGCCAAAAGGAAGACCAAGTTATGAGAATCGTGCCTTCGGCTGCGGATTAACTGTCAAATGCATTCGAATCGCGTTGGGCGACAGGTGGAGACGGCATGGTATGATAGACAGAGAATGCCACGGGAAGATCACAAAAGGCCAGGGGACTTCATGAAAAGTAGAAAATTCGCTATTGCCGCCATTGCGCTTGCCATATTGATACTTCCGGCCGCCTGGCTGGCCGCAGGCCGGACCACGAATGCGCCGATTCCTTCCGCCCAAGGCGGTGTGCTCGATCTGAGACAGTGGGATTTTGCAGAAGCCGGCGCCGTGCCGCTGCAGGGAGAGTGGGAGTTGTATCCCGGGCAGCTGCTGACGCCTGGCTCCGCTCCTTCGGGGGGAGGTGCGGAGGGCCGAATCGCCGTCGTGCCCGGTACCTGGAATCGGCTGATCGGCGAGGACCGGCCGCGCTCGCTCGGATTTGCGACGTATCGCTTGCGTATTCTCGTGTCTCCGCGGACACAGGTATATGGCATCAAGACGACCAATATCAGATCCGCGAATCGGATTTATGTCAACGGGACCGAGATCGGCACCGGCGGGCTGCCCGCCTCCTCAAAGACCGCGTCGAAGGAACGCAACATTCCGTATTCCGGCTTCTTCACGGATTCGTCGGGCACGATCGATATGCTCGTGCAGGTATCCAACTACAGTTATTCCTCGGGAGGCATCATTTATCCGATTCTTTTCGGAGACGGCGAGTCGATCGCGAGCCTGGAGCGGCGCAAGCATACAGCGGACTGGCTGGCCGTCGCGGGATTCTCCGTCGCCATCCTGTTTTTTGCCTGTTCCTACTTGCTGCGCCGCAACGAAGCTCGAACGCTGAGCATTCTGGGCGGTATGTCTTTCTGCTCGCTCGTCTACGTCATGACGCACGGCGAGAAGCTCATCGGGCAAATATGGCAGGACATTCCTAACGATATCATGCTTCGCTTGCAGGTAGGCTCCGCCATCGCTTTTTACTTGCTGCTGCTGCAATACATTTCCTCGTTTTTGCAGTCGAAGTTCGAACGCTTGTTCACCCGGTTTAGTCAGTGGACGTCGGCAGCAGGCCTGCTGGCCGACGCCTTCGTGCCCGACCTGTTCGTTTATCGCGCGTGGGCGGCGTTGATTTTTGTGCTGTCCGTCGTATACATGGGTTATGCCGTTCTGGTTATGGCTTTGAGCGTAGCCCGCCGGACCCCGAGAGCAGGGCTTGCCACGCTGAATATCGCGACGCTGTCGATCGCGATGATCGGCAGTCTGCTGGATGCTTACGGCATCAGACAGAGCTTATTTCTCGTGTATTGCGGTTTTTTCCTGTTTCTCGTATGCCAAGCGCTCCAGGTCGCCGTCGAGGCGGCAAGGGCCAACAGAGACAACGAATTGCTGAATCGTCGTCTGCTGACCTTGGACGGGCTCAAGGACGAGTTCCTTGCGCATACGTCGCATGAGCTGCGCACGCCGCTGCACGGTATGATCAATATCGCTTCCTCTCTGGCCGATGGGGCCGCGGGACCTTTGAACGAGCCGCAGCGCAGCCAGGCCCGCATGATCGCAGAGGCCGGCAGGCGGCTGTCGCTGCTCGTCAACGATATTCTTGACTTTTCCAGCCTGAAGCATCACACGATTCAGTACAGGCCGTCCGCCGTTCATCTGCCGTCGGTCGTTCAGTCCGTGACGGCGCTGGTCGAGCCGATGGCGGCAGGCAAGCCGATCGCCTTCGTGCGCTCCTGGCCCGCAGACTTGCCGCTGCTGCATGCGGACGAGGAGCGTCTGCGCCAGGTGTTGTTCAATCTGCTGGGCAATGCCGTCAAGTTCACATCCAGCGGGGAGATCCGCATCAAGGCGGACCGGGTAAAGGACCAGGTATGCGTCGCGGTCGAGGATACGGGGATCGGCATTGAACAGGAGCGGCTCGCGACCTTGTTCGAGTTCTACCGTCCGGGCGACGATCCGGCCAGGCCGGAGGCGAGGGGAACGGGACTCGGCCTTGGCATCGTCAAGAGACTGGTGGAGCTTGGCGGAGGGACGATCTCCGTCACTTCCGAAGCGGGCAAAGGCTCAAGATTCGCGTTCACACTGCCGGCAAGCGGCGAACCCGGCACACAGGAGCAGTCGGACGCCCGCGGCGAAGCGGCCGCAGCGGCCGAATCGACGGCGCCGCCGGATCGGGCCGACGCCGAGCCGGACGAACGGCCGCACGACGGCGCCGACGGGGGGAGCGTGATGATCGTCGACGACGATCCTGTCAATCTGCAGGTGCTGCAGAATCTGCTGTCGCCCCGTCATCGCGTCGTCGCCTTCAGCAATCCGTCCGAGGCGTGGCAGGCTCTGGCTGCCGGCGAAGCCGTCGATCTCGTCGTGACGGATTGGAGCATGCCCGAGATGTCGGGTCTCGCGCTGACGCGCATGATTCGGGAGGTTTATGCGCTGGGCGAGCTGCCCGTGCTGCTGCTCACCGCCCGAAGCTATTCGAGCGATCTTAAAGAGGGATTTGCTTCGGGCATCAACGATTTTCTGACCAAGCCCGTCGATGCCGACGAGCTGCGGATACGGGTGCAGGCGCTGCTGGAGCTGAGAGCATCCATCCGCCGGACGGTAGCGACGGAGATCGCTTTTTTGCAGGCCCAGATCAAGCCTCATTTCCTGTTCAATGCGCTGAACACCGCCATCTCGTTCAGTCCCGTCAATCCGGCCAAGACAACCGAGCTGCTCATGGAGCTTAGCGATTACCTGCGCGGGAGCTTTAACTTTCAGAATCGGGACCGGCTGACGCCGCTGCAGAACGAGTGGCAGTTGGTGCATTCCTATCTGGCGCTGGAAAAGGCGAGATTCGAGGAGCGCTTGCGGATCGAGATGACGGCGGATGCCGACATGCGCGCGATGCTGCCGCCGCTCTCCATACAGCCGATCGTCGAGAACGCGGTGCGGCACGGCATCATGCAGCACAATGAAGGCGGCACCATCCGCATCAGCGTCGTGCAGGCCGACGGACGGCTGTCCGTAGAGGTGAGCGACGATGGAGTCGGAATGTCGCCGCAGACGCAGGAGCGCCTGTTGACGGGCAGAAGCGAGCGTCAGGGCGTCGGGCTGACGAATATTCACAAAAGGCTGCTGCTGTTGTACGGGAAGGGCTTGACCGTCGAGAGCGAGCTGAATAAAGGAACGACTGTAAAATTCGAGGTGCCGTTATGATGAAGACGATATTGGTCGACGACGAGAGACCGGCGATGCAGCAGCTCGCGCGTCTGCTCGACGGCGATAGCCGCGTGCGCATCGTGGGCATGTATACGGCAGCCGCGGAGGCGCTCAACCATATCTCCAATTTAAAAGTAGACTGCATGTTCCTCGATATCGGGATGCCGGGTCTGAGCGGTCTGGAGGCGGCGGGCATCGTTCGCTCGATCGATCCGAACATCCGGATCGTATTCGTCACGGCCTATGCGGACTACGCGGTCGACGCGTTCGAGGTTCAGGCCACGGACTACTTGTTGAAGCCCGTACGGCCGGCGCGTCTCGGGCAGACATTGGACCGGCTGTACGAGGCATATCTGAGCAAGCCGCAGGAGCAGATGACCATGCAGCCGGCTCAGCCGAATGTCCGTTGTCTGGGCAAGCTGCAACTGACCGACCGCGACCGCAGGCCGCTCAGATGGCGCACGTTGAAGACGCAGCAGCTATTCGCCGCGCTCCTGCATGTCGGAGACTGGGTGTCCCGGGAGGACCTGCTGGATATGCTCTGGGGGGAGGGAGACGGAGAGAGGTCGGTTTCCTATCTGCATACTTCGATCTATCAACTGCGCAAGCTGCTGAAAGAGACGGAGAGCGGGGCGGCGGTCGAGTTCGAGCTGGAAAACTACCGGCTGGAGCTCTCGGAACTCGTCACGGATGTCGCGCTGTTCGAAAAGGCGCTATCGGAGCCGATTCCGTGCGAGGAGGGCACGCTTCATTATTATGAGAGCGTTCTCTCGCTGTATCGGGGCGACTACATGGCGGATCTGGATTTTGATTGGTTAAGGAGCACCCGTACCAAGCTGGCCGACGGTTATATGCGCATGTCGCTGAAGGCGGCGGCATACGAAGTGAGCTCCGGAAGATTCGAACAAGCGGCAGCCAGACTCTCCGCGCTCCGCGAACGGAATCCGTACGGGGAGGAGCTGTGTCTGCTGGCGATGGAGGCATGGTTCGGGCTGGGCGACAAGCCGGCGCTGGACGCCTGCTATCGCGCGTACTGCGAAGCTTGCCGCGAAGAACTGCGAATCGAGCCGGCTAACTCTGTCCAGGACAAATACGAGCAATGGAATGCGCGTTTTTTATAGAATTGTCGATTGTTGTCGAAAATCTGTACAGAATCCGCTTAGAGGCGCTTGCTAGACTGAAGTCAACGTGACTTTACTCTAACTCAATCCAAGCGGAGGCGGGACAATGGCAACAAAAAGGAATTCAAAAAAATGGCTGGCGTTATTGCTGGCGGCGATAATAGCGTTTGCCGGCAATTGGCCGACGAGCGGTTCAATGCGGGCTTATGCAGCGTCCGATCCGATCGTGCAGACGGTCGCGGGCTCCGGCGGCGCCGGGAAGAGCGGTGTGGCCGTTACCAGCGTGGGTATGGTACCCGGCGGCGTCGCCGTCAACAACGATAGTGTATATCTGGCGGACAACTTCAACCACGTCATCCGCAAGGTCAATAAATCGACGGGCATCCAGACGATTGTCGCCGGAGACGGATATGCCGGATATACGGGCGACGGAGGGCCGGCGACGTCCGCCAGATTATATGCGCCGACGGACATCGAGCTGGACAGCTCGGGCAATCTCTACATCGTGGACAGCTTTAACCGCGTCGTGCGCAAAGTAACGCCGGGCGGCATCATTACGACGGTCGCAGGGAACGGCACATACGGCTATGATGGCGAGAATCAGACGGCGAAGTCGACGAAGCTGAGCCCTTCGGGCATCGCCGTCGACAGCAGCGGCAACCTGTTTATCGCGGAAAGCAGCAATAACAGAGTGAGAAAAGTGAATACCTCAGGAATGATCTCCACCGTGGCAGGAACGGGCGTGGAGGGCTTCTCGGGCAACGGCGGGCAGGCGACCTCGGCGATGCTTAAATCGCCCAGCGACGTGGCCGTAGATAGCGACGGCAACCTCTATATCGCGGACTTGAACAATTATGTCGTGCGCATGGTGACAAAGAGCGGCGTGATTAACAACTACGCGGGCTCCCATGTCTTCGGTTACGAGGGAGACGGAGGAGTGGCGACGTCTGCCAAGATCGGATTCCCCAACTATTTGACGCTCGATGCGGCCAAAAATTTGTATTTTGCCGATACCAACAAGCATGTGATCTGGAAGGTAACCAAAAGCACGCTCAAGATCAGCATCTATGCCGGCAGCGGGAGCTCCGGTTATGTGGGAGACGGCGGACCGGCGAAGAACGCCAAGCTCGCTTATCCGAACGATGTCGCAATCGACGGCAGCGGCTCGTTGTTCATCACGGACCGCAACAACAATGTCTTTCGCAAGGTAGACAGCGACGGGAACATCTCCACATATGCCGGCAACGGCAGCTCGCGGTATTCAGGGGACGGCGGGAGCGCATTGGAGGCGCAGCTCAATTATCCGTCCAAGATCGCGTACGATTCGGCAGGCAATCTGTACATCGCCGAGCCTCAGAATTATCGAATCCGAAAAGTGGATACGGCCGGACAGATCACGACTTATGCGGGAACCGGCATCTCGGGATTCTCCGGCGACGGAGGGCCGGCGAATGCCGCCAGGCTCACATCACCGAACGGATTGGCTTTTGACGGCCAAGGCAATCTGTACGTAGCCGACACCTTCAATTATCGAATACGCAAAATATCGCCCGACGGAACGATCACGACGGTGGCCGGCACCGGCAAGCGCGGTTCTACGGGCGACGGTGGACCGGCGCTATCCGCCCAGTTCTCGCCGTTTGATATTGTGTTCGATGGGGCAGGCAACTGCTATGTGCTCGACAATGCAGAAAATCGTATTCGGAAGATCGATACGGACGGAATCGTCAGCAATGTAGCGGGCAACGGGTCCTCCAATAGAAGCGGTAATGGCGGCAATGCAGTCGATGCCGGACTTGGTATGGTGTCCAGACTGACGATCGATCGCGCCGGCAATTTATACGTATCCGGTTCGTCATACAATGACGTGGTACGCAAGATCGGCACGGACGGAAAAATAAACGCATTTGCGGGAACGGGCAGCCAGGGCTACTCGGGCGATGGCGGCGCTGCCGTAAACGCAACCTTGAAATCTGTGTATGACATGATCGCCGATGCAGACGGCAATGTGTATATCGCCGACAGCGGCAACAACGTCATCCGTAAGGTAGATTCAAACGGCATCATCACGACCTATGCGGGGACGGGAGCAGCCGGCTTCAACGGAGACGGCAAAATTCCGCTTCAGACCAGCCTCAGCGGGCCGCAAGGGCTGGCGTTCGACCCTGCCGGCAATTTGGTCATTGCGGAATTCGGCAATTCGCTGATTCGCAAGATTTGGGTTCCCGTCCAAAATTCTGCGGTCACGCCTTCCACCGCCGCATTCGATAAGAATCCGGCGAATCAGACCGATATTGTTTTGGACCTGACGGCGAAAGGCAATACGCTAACCGGTCTCTATATCGATCAGACGCCACTGACCGTCGATACGGACTATACGATTAACGACGGCAAAGTAACGATAAAGAAAACGTCGTTGGCCGGGCTCGATAGCGGGAATTACACCATTAAGCTGGTTATGAGCGCAGGTGCAGCCCCCACCGTATCGCTCACGGTTACAGACACGACGCCGGCTGCGGTGCCATTGCTGGAGGCGGATGACTTCGCGTGGACGCCGGGCAGCATAGTCGGCACGACGCAGACGACGAAGCTGCCGAGCGTATCCGGCGGCCACACGCTGAAGTACGTTATCGGCGCAGCCGGAGACAAGACGCGCCCGGTAGCGGGTACAAATGCCGAGACGGCAGGCTACACGAACGTACTGTCCGCGAACAGCGACATCACAGTAACGGCAGATCAGCATCTGTTCATCGCGGAGATCGATGCCAGTGGCACCATCGTCGGCTGGATCGATGTGACGGTGTCGGAGTCGAACATCAAGCAAGCGCCTGTGGCGGTGCCGACGCTCAATGCGAGCGACTTCGAATGGACGCCGGGTAGTATAGTCGGCACGACGCAGACGACGAAGCTGCCGAGCGTAGCTAGCGGTCACACGCTGAAGTATGTTATCGGCGCGGCGGGAGACAAGACGCGCCCGGTAGCGGGTACAAATGCCGAGACGGCAGGCTACACGAGCGCGCTGTCCGCGAACAGCGACATCACAGTGACAGCAGATCAGCATCTGTTTGTTGCTGAAGTGGATGCGAGCGGCGTTATCGTCGGCTGGATCGATGTGACGGTGTCGGAGTCGAACATCAAGCAAGCGCCTGTGGCGGTGCCGACGCTCAATGCGAGCGACTTCGAATGGACGTCGGGCGGTACAGTCGGCACGACGCAGACGACGAAGCTGCCGAGCGTAGCCAGCGGTCACACGCTGAAGTACGTTATCGGCGCGGCGGGAGACAAGACGCGCCCGGTAGCGGGTACAAATGCCGAGACGGCAGGCTACACGAACGCGCTGTCCGCGAACAGCGACGTCATAGTGACATCGGATCAGCATCTGTTCATCGCGGAGATCGATGCCAGTGGCACCATCGTCGGCTGGATCGATGTGACGGTGTCGGAGTCGAACATCAAGCAAGCGCCTGTGGCGGTGCCGACGCTCAATGCGAGCGACTTCGAATGGACGCCGGGCAGCGCAGTCGGCTCGACGCAGGCGACGAAGCTGCCGAGCGTAGCCAGCGGTCACACGCTGAAGTACGTTATCGGCGCGGCGGGAGACAAGACGCGCCCGGTAGCGGGTACAAATGCCGAGGCTGCGGGCTACACGAACACGCTGTCCGCGAACAGTGATATTACAGTAACGGCAGATCAGCATCTGTTCATCGCGGAGGTCGACGCCAGTGGCATCATCGTCGGCTGGATCGATGTGACGGTGTCGGAGTCGAACATCAAGCAAGCGCCGACGGCGGTGCCAGCGCTTAATGCAAGCGACTTTGGATGGACGTCGGGCGGTACAGTCGGCACGACGCAAACGACGAAGCTGCCGAGCGTAGCTAGCGGTCACACGCTGAAGTACGTCATCGGCGCAGCAGGCGACAAGACACGCCCTGTAG
>NZ_JAZDQE010000009.1:0-272487 GCF_037963805.1 Cohnella sp. 56
ATTGCTCCGTGTTTCTCAGCAAGGTCATGCGACCTCGCTGCCTATCCGGTCTTAGCATTCGTTTCCGAATGTTATCCCGGTCTGAAGGGCAGGTTGCCTACGTGTTACTCACCCGTCCGCCGCTAACTCAGTATGTAGCAAGCTACAAACTAAATCCGCTCGACTTGCATGTATTAGGCACGCCGCCAGCGTTCGTCCTGAGCCAGGATCAAACTCTCCATAAAAGTGCTTTTGACGAAAGACGTTTCGTTAGAAACGACGACAATCAAACGCACCAGGGTAGTTCGACTTGCTCATGATAATGCTGGTATAACTTTTGCCTCAGCCTCGAAAGGCTTCAGCGTCCGTTTGTTTTAACGCTCGATGTTCAGTTTTCAAGGAGCAATCTTGTCTTCGCTCTCGGCCTCGTTCTCGGCGGCCTCTCAGCGGCGACTTGAATAATATATCACAACCACCTATTCCGATGCAAGCCATATTTTCTGGAAAGTTATCGGAATTTTCATCCGCAGTTTCTCAACCGCTTCAGGCGCGAAAATTAATTTAACATATCCGCTCATAGCTCGTCAACGTGTATTTGCAAATTAGTTCAACTAAATAATCAGCATATGCTGCAAGCCGAGCACGAGCGCGATGCCCGGAAGGCCGAGCAGCGTCACCGTACCGATCGTGGCAGGGTTCAAAGGCACGTGCCAGCCGGTGATCCACCCTGAGAAATTCAAGGCATAGATTGCGAATGCAGCCAGCGCGAGATGCGTGCCGAATCTCAACAGCCAGCCTCCCGGCGCGCTTCTTCGCAGCAGAAGAAGCAGCAGAGAGGCTGCAGAGGCAACCAGCATGATCATCCATACAGTCTTCATGCGCCCTCGCTCCCGAGCATGGCGGCATCCAGGCGAAGCTCCGGCAGATGCTGCGCAGCCCGCTCATCGTGCCATAACTTGCGCGCATGCCGCAGCGTCATATCCAGCTTTTGCTCGGCGGCTTCCAGCAGGTAGATCGCATAGTCCACCTGATCGACGCCCAGCGCGGCGTCGAACTGCGCGTGCGCGTGCCGCCACTCCGCCTCTGCTACCCGAACTTCGTCGATCAGCCGCTCTCTCTCCGACTTCAGCTGCTTCGCCGCCAGCTTCTCGCTTCTCCCTTTCAACATGCTCACCGCTCCCTCTCCTGAGTGTGATCGAGCGCCCGCAGGACAACCCGATACCATTTATATGTCACAGAAGCGGCATTCAGAATCAGGCAAAAACAGAAAAAAAGCGCACAAGGCGCTTTTCTCGTCGATATGATCATAAAAAAGTACTGTCAAAAAAGCTCGCGCCGCCCTTCGAGCGCCTTGGAGAGGGTGACCTCATCCGCATACTCCAGGTCTCCGCCGACCGGCAGACCGTGGGCGATGCGCGTCACCTTGATGCCGAATGGCTTCACGAGCCTGGATAAATACATCGCGGTAGCTTCTCCCTCGATATTCGCATTGGTCGCCAGGATCAGCTCCTGCACACGCTCGTCGCTAAGTCGCTGGACAAGCTCCTTGATCCGAATATCGTCGGGCCCCACGCCGTCCATCGGCGAGATCGCGCCATGCAGCACATGGTAGTAGCCGCCGAACTCGCGCGTACGCTCCATCGCGACCAGGTCCTTGGGCTCCTGCACGACGCAGATGACGGACGGATCCCGCGTCTTGTCCGAGCATATACGGCAGGGATCGGTGTCGGTAATATTGCAGCAGATCGAACAGTAGGTGAGATTGCGCTTGACGCTGACCAGCGCCTTCGCGAAGTCGATCGTATCCTCTTCCTTCATGCGCAGCACGTGAAAAGCCAGCCGGGCCGCGGTCTTGGGCCCGATGCCCGGCAAGCGGGAAAAGGATTCGATAAGCTTGGCAATCGGTTCAGGGTAAAACAAGAATCAGGCTCCGCCGCTTAGAACAAGCCCGGGATCTTCATGCCGCCGGTGTACTTGCCCATATCTGCGTTCGCCAACTCGTCCGCCTTGGTCAGGGCGTCGTTCACTGCGGTCAATACGAGGTCCTGGAGCATCTCGACGTCCTCGGGATCGACCGCTTCGGGCTTGATCGCCACGTTCATCAGCTTCTTGTGACCGTTCATGGAGACGGTCACGACACCGCCGCCCGCCGTGCCTTCGACCGTCTTGTCGCCGAGTGCCTCTTGGGCCTTCAGCATTTGCTCTTGCATCTTCTTCACTTGCTTCATCATTTGATTCATGTTGTTCATCTCGTTATATCCTCCTCAGTCTTCTCGTATGACAACCAATTCTTCTCCAAATAGACGAAGCGCCTCGTCGATCAGCGGCTCTCCTGGCGAATCTCCGCCGTCTTCCGGCACGAGCTTCAGCTCCTCCGGCGCCTCTGCCCCCGCGCCGCCGGAGGCATCCGAGGCGGCGAGCGCCTCCTGCCATTCCTTCTGCAGCAGCGTGGCCAGTTGGGTCGGACGCCCGAGCAATGCGCTCAGCACGCCCTCGATCACCTGGCGGTTGGCGGGCTTCTCCGTCGTCTCGCGGTGAATCGAGTTGCGGAAGGCGACGAGTATCGTGCCGTCCGCATAGGAGACGGGCTCCCCATCCACCAGCCAGGCGTGGACGGTGACTCGCTCTTCCTTGACGCGCTGCAGCGTCTGCGGCCACTTGGCCAGCGCCTGCAGCGCGTCGGGCGAGCCCTTGGCCGCCAGGAACGGCTCGACCTTGACGCGCGCGCGCAGCGGCGCCTTGGCCGCCCCGCCCGCGACGGCCGAGCCTCCCCCGCCGCGCGCCGCGCCCGCGCCGCTGCGGGCGAATCCGCCGCCGGTCGGCCCGCCGGCATCCGCCGCGACGCCGCCCGCGCCGGCGGCAGGGCCAGCGCGCGCCAGCTCCGCGAGCTTGCGCTCAAGGCCCGCGACCTGCTGCTGCAGACGCTGCAGGTCGGCCCCTGCGGCGGCTGCGGGAGCCGCCGCCCCGGCCTGTCCGACCGCGGCCGCCGCGCCGCCGTCGGAGCAGAGCTTGAGCAGCGCGATCTCGAACATCGTCTGCGGATGCGCTGCGTACTTCATCTCCGTCTGGTAGCGGTTCAGATGGTCGATGACCGCGAACAGCCGCTCCCGGCTGAATCCGCCGGCAGCCCGGGAGAGCGCCTCCGGATCGCTGACGCGGCCGGCGGCACTCTCGGTATCCGGTGCGAGCTGAGCCAGCAGCAGATCGCGGAAGTAGTGCATCAGCTGCTCCAGGCACTTGTCCGCGCTCTTGCCGGCCTGCATCATCTCGTCGATCTCGCGCAGCGCGGCGGCCGCGTCCTGATCGCGAATGGCGGCCGCCATCCGCACGAACTGATCGGCAGGCAGGCCGCCCGTCGCATCGACCGCGCCTTGAAGCGTGACCTGGCCGCCCGTGAAGGAAGCGATCTGGTCGAGCAGGCTGACCGCGTCGCGCATTCCTCCGTCGGACAGCCTGGCGATATAGCCGAGCGCATCGGGCTCGGCCGCGATCCCCTCTTCGCCGCAGATCTCCCGCAGCCGCTCGATCTGCTCGGAGAGCGGCACCCGGCGGAACTCGAAGCGCTGGCAGCGCGATATGATCGTCGCCGGCAGCCGGTGCGACTCCGTCGTCGCCAATATGAACATCACGTGCGCAGGCGGCTCCTCTAGCGTCTTGAGCAGTGCGTTGAACGCTTCCGTCGTCAGCATGTGCACTTCATCGATAATATACACTTTGCGCCGGACCTCGGTCGGCGCGTATTTGACCTTGTCGCGAATATCGCGGATCTCCTCGACACCCCGGTTGGAGGCCGCATCGATCTCGACGACGTCCATCACGGCGCCGGACGTAATCCTCCGGCAAGCGTCGCATTCGTTGCAGGGCTCCGGTGACGGGCCTCGCTCGCAGTTGACGGCCTTGGCCAGAACCTTCGCCGCCGTCGTCTTGCCCGTGCCCCTGGGACCGCTGAATAGATAAGCATGAGACAGCCGGTCTTCCCGGATGGCGTTCTGCAGCGTCTGAACGATATGTTGCTGCCCGACCATGTCCTGGAACGTCTGTGGACGCCAGGCACGGTACAAAGCCATATGGGCCATTCCATGTCGCTCCTGCCTATGGTGTATTGCATTTATTATACATCATCGTACGGTATCGCTCCACAGCCGGATGCCAGTCGGCCGTCGAGTGCGGCGACCGAGGGGAGCGAGACGCTGAAGACGGTGCCGGCAGCCGTCGAGACGACGCCGATATCCCCGCCCAGATCGTGCACGATCCGCTGGCAGATGGACAGGCCGAGGCCCGTCCCTTGTTCCTTGGTCGTATAAAAAGGATCGAATATGCGCGTCAACGTGTGCGGCGGAATGCCCGGGCCGGTATCGCAGACGTCGATCGAGACGAAGCCCGGCCGCGCCGGATCGGCGCGCCGTTCCCGGATCAGCAGCTGTCCGCCCTTGCCCATCGCTTCGATCGCGTTCTTGCCGAGATTTAAAATGATCTGCTTGAGCATCTCCTTGTCGGCGATCACCGGCGGCAGCTCCGGACTCGGCTCGTAGCTGAGCATGATATCGTGCAGGGTGGCCTCGTTGCGCAGCATGGGCAGCATCTCCTGCATCACGGCGCCGATGCGCAGCGACTCGAGCTTCGTCTCCCTGGACTTGCTGAGCAGCAGAAACTCGCCCACGAGCGCCTGTACGCGATCCAGCTCGGACAGCACGATTTTCGAATAATTCAGCTCCTTGTCCATGCTCCGCTCGTCGAACGACTTCTGCATCAGCTGGACGAAGCCCTTGATTGCCGTCAGCGGATTGCGGATCTCATGCGCAGTCCCTGCCGCAACCTGGCCGATCATCTTCAACCGGTCCGCGCGCCTGACCTGCTCTTCGAGCATCATCCACTGCGTCACGTCGCGAATAAGCAGATAAGCCCCGACCGTCTCGCCCGAAGATACCAGCACATCCCCGTCAACAGCGACCTCGCGCGGCATATCGTCTCTCGTCCACGTCAGCTTGCGGTTGCGGAAGGACTCCCCTTCGAGCAGGGACCGTTCAAAAGGAAGCTGCAGATTCATGCGTTCCGCCCATACGTCCACGGGCTGACCGATCCAATCCGCGCGGTTGCCTCCGAAGATTCCTTCGGCCATCGGATTCGCCTCTACGATGCGAAAATCGGCATCTACGAGCAATACGCCGGTCCACTCGTCGGCCAGCATGCGCTCCGCGAACAACCGGATGAAATGCTCCCTCCGCACACGCGTATCGCCCCTCCACTGCACGACCGTACCGGCCGCTCTTTGCTGACGCCACATATTCATTTTCCCCCTCCGCTCTGGCAGCTCGCTTGTTCGACACGCTCGACCTCTGTCCGCGCATGTTGGGGTATGCGCTTACGCAAAACGGAAAAAAACACACCTCGACGCAGTCTGTCTGCGCTGAGGTGTATTGATATAAGTAATTATTGGATTAAGAACCGTGCACCTGCCCTCGATCAATGCCATCCAGACGTACTTCGTACGTACGCTCCCGAAGGGCTACCCTCCAGCACAAGAACGTGACCACTTACGGCTGCTTCCTTCCGGACCTGACCGGGTTCATGGGCGTCCCTCGCGGAGGACCATTCGATCAACGCGCCGTGGCGAAGCCGGAACTGCGTGACATGACCTCAAACAGGAATTCGATCTCGCTATAGCGGATTGCGAGTGACAGGGCACCGCTACCTCCCCATCTAGCACGGCATGACTTAGTATAACGAATAACGACTGTCCGTGCAACTAAATCGGGGATATGCAGCTTCGGTAATCGTTCCCTGGTTCCCGGAATCAGCGATTGCCGTCCACCGTGCTGACGTGAATGTTGTATCTCGGAAAGTTAAAACGAAGCACGCTGGCCGCCTGGCTCTCCACCGTCTGCCGCTGCTGGGCGTCAAGTCCGGGCTTCAGCTTGACCGTGACATAGGCGTCCGCACCGTTGAAGGTCACGTTCGATCCGGCTACGCCGTTGAGATTTTTGATCGTCGTCGACATCATCTTGAAGTCATTGTCATAATTCAGCGCCATATGGCGTCCGGGTATGCGCGGATAGCTGCTCGTGCGTCCGAGCAGGCCGTCGTCCGCGTAGCTCTGCTGCTTGATGGAGCTCGCGTTCGAGCCGCCCGAGGCGCCGCATCCGGCGATCGGCAGCGCTGCGGCGATCAACGCCGCCGCGACCAGCATTTTGAAGCGGATTGCATTTGGACTGAGCATGAAAAAAAACCTCCCTTCGTATCCGTTAGGATGCGGAGGGAGGCTGCGCTCTATTCGTGGTTATACGGCTTCGATTAGATGCCGTACTTCTTCTTGAACTTGTCGATCCGGCCGCCGGCGTCCAGGAACTTCTGCTTGCCGGTGAAGAACGGATGGCAAGCGGAGCAGATCTCGACCTTGATGTTCGGGCGAACCGAGCCGGTCTCGAACGTGTTGCCGCAAGCGCATGTAGCCGTCGTGACGGAATACTTCGGGTGGATGGCTTCTTTCATCTTAGAATTCACCTCTTCTGCCCTGGAACGCATGCGGCTCCAGAGTTAATGACATACCTGATTAGTATATCACGAAGGGCAAGCGACCGCAATGCCTGTCCCTGAGGTCAGCGCCCTGCCGTCCTGCATACGGCTCCCCGGCGTATGCATGTCTCAGCAGCGGAGCAGCACGCTCCGCGCGGCGCCGATGAAGCCCGCCCGGTCGCCGAGTCCCGCGGCGCCGATCTCTACGTCGACCGGCTCGCGGAACACGGGCATGACCTTGGCCGATGTGCTCGCGCGAATCCGCGCGAGCAGCGCTTCGCCCTGCGCCGAGACGGCGCCGCCGACGACGATGGCCGGCGGGTTAAAAATATGAATCCGGTCCGCCAGTCCGACGGATATCTGCCCCGCATAGACATCGAGGACGCTTGCTGCGGCGGCGTCACCCTGCCCGGCGGCTTCGAACAGCGCGATCGGCGACGTCAAATCGGCGGGCAGCCCCCGCTCGCGCGCAAGCCGAATCAGCGCGGGCACCGAGGCGTACTGCTCCCAGCAGCCGCGCCCACCGCAGGTGCAGGGGAGCCCGTCCATCTGCACGATCAGTAGCCGAGCAAAAAAGCAGGAAACGAATGTCGAGGCATCCGATTCCTGCTCTTGGGCATTGCATCATACCCGGGCGACCGCCCGATTTTTCCGCGATGGCGGAAGGTGTGTATACGATCCGATGACGACGTCCGGCAGCTCCTCGCGGAAGATCTCCAACAGCGTCTTCATCCCGTAGATCTCGCCCTTGGCCTTGGGGATCAGGTTCAGATAGGCGTCAGGGTCGATGTTCAGGTTGCGCATCTGGATGAGCTTGAGCTTGGTGCGGCGGGCGAACTCGATCATCGCTTCGATCTCTTCCTCCCGGTCCGTGACGCCCGGGAACACCAGATAGTTGATCGAGGTGTACACACCCTGGCTCTCCGCGTACTTCATCGTCTTCTCGACGTTCGCGAGCGTGTAGCCTCGCGGCTTGTAGTAGGCATTGTAGTGCTCGTCGATGGCGCTGATCGTACTGACGCGCATCAGGTCAAGCCCCGCGTCCGTGATGGCGCGCAGATGATCGCTGAGGCCGGCGTTGGTATTAATGTTGATATAGCCGTTCGACGTATGCTCGCGTACCCGCTTGATCGCCTCGATGATCGTCTTGGCCTGCGTCGAAGGCTCGCCCTCGCAGCCTTGACCGAAGCTGATGATCGTCTCCGGTTCCTTGAGATGCTCGAGCATGATGTCGACGACCTCGTCGGCCGTCGGCTTGAACTTGAGCCGCGTCTGCGGAGAGACGAAGCCGCTGTCGTCGGGCTGCTCGGAGATGCAGCCGAAGCAGCCGGCGTTGCAGGCGAACGATACGGGCACGGCGCCTTCAAGACGCTGGAGGAACGTATTGGATGCCGTCAGGCATTCGTAGCCGAGCGCGCAATGGGACAGATGCTGGTACAGCCGATTGTCCGGATAGGCGGTCAGCAGTCTGTTCACTTCGACCTCCAGCTCCCGGCGGTCGCAATTGTCCGGATTCCAGGGCTCGGGATCGTCAGTGGCGGATGCGGCGACGTAGAAGCCTCCGTCCTTCCAGACGACGGCCGTGTAGCCGAACAGGGGGAACATCTGGGTCTTGTCGGTCTTGGTATAGCCCGGCACGTAGAAACGCGTGAAGCCCTGCGGCAGCAGCGCGCCCACCGCCTGGCTGCCCGCAGGCAACGCCTTCATCTCGCCCGTGACGGGATTCATCCCGATCGCACGAGTATGCGGCAGTCCGACCAGTGTGGCGCCCGCGGGCAGCGGGATCAGCTCGTCTTCAAGCAGCTCGACCAGCCTGTCGCCGCTCCGCGCAACGGCGTGAAGTTTGTCGTGATCGTATACATTGCCGTGCTCGTCGGCGTAAACCAGGTACATGGCGTGTAGCTCCTTTCGTGACTCGGACGCGCCCGAATTGTGATCGGGCGCGTCCTGAGCGGGACTTATTCGCTAGCGGGGCTGTTCTTGGTCTGGCGGCGTTGGCGCGGCGCCTTCGCAGGCGGCGCCTCGGCTTCAGCCGGTGCGGCTGGCGCCGGCGAAGCGGACGGTGCTGGCGTATCGCCTGCGGCGGCATCCGCTGCCGCGGACTTGGCGGCGCGGGAGCCGGTCTTGGCGCCGGCGGCTGCGCGGGTGCGCTTGGCCGCGGGCTGCGGCGCATCCGCAGCCGATGGCGCGTCCGCGGTCGCCGGTGCGGCCGCGGACGGCTCGCCGGCGCTCGCGGCAGACGCGCTGCGGCTGCCGCGAGCCGTGCCGGCCGTGCTGCGCGGCGAAGCTGCGCGCGTCTGGGTGCGCTTCGCCGGCGTCGCGGCGGCGGCATCGGCGCCGGTGGCCGGCGGCTCGGCCGCGGACGGCGCGGCCGATGCTGGCGCGGGCTTCGCGGCAGACGCCGCGGATGCAGGCGCCGACGCGGTCGACGCAGCGGCGGACGGCACGGTCGGCTGCGCGGTTTGCGGCGCGGCCGAAGATGGCGCGCCTGCTGCCGGCGTAGTCGGCTGCGCTGCCGTGGATGACGCCGATGAAGGCGCCCCCGCCGCAGCAGCGGACGGCGCGGGGGAACTCGCCCGGCCAGGCGCTGCCGACGAAGCCGGAGCCGACGGACGCGGCGAACGCGCGGTCGGCGACTGTGCGGCGCCGGATGTCCGTGTGGACGGACGCGGCGCGGGCGAAGCGGCAGAGCCGCCCGTCCGGGACACGGACGCCCCGGCACTCGATGCGGATGCGCCCGTGTTCGGCGTGTTCGGCGCGGACGCCCCGACGCTCGGCGTGGACGCACTCGCGCTCGACGTCGAAGCGCCCGTGTTCGGTGCGGATGCGCCCGCGTTAGACACGGACGAGCCTGCGCTCGGCGCCGAAGGCGTCACGGACGGCGTTCCCGCGGCCCCAGCCGCAGGAGACGACGGGGACTGGCTGCCGTTCGGCGAATTCGCATACGTGCCGGCGGACGACGGCGTCTGGCCGGCGGCGGAGCTGCCGCCTGCGGGCCGCGCGGTCGAGCCTTGCCTGCTGCCGTACGCCGAATAGGAGCTCGGATAGCCGGGGCGGCTGCTCGAATAGCTGCCGCCGCGCGGTCCGGCATTGTAGCTGCCCGGACGCGACTGGGACAGCGGCCTGCTGCCCGAGGTGCCGGAATAGCGAGCTCCGCCGGAGGCGGTGCCCGCAGATGCCGAGCCGTTGCCCGTGCCCGAACCGGACACGCCGGCAGCGCCGCCTGCCGGAGCAGATACGCCTCCGGCCTGCGAGCCGTCCGCTCCCTGACCGCCCGCAGCGCCAGCTGCCGAGCCGCCGCTCTGCCCCGGGCGCAAAGGACCGCGGCCCGGCGCATTCGCGGCGTTGTCCAGCACGGCCAGAAACTCCACGTTGGTCTTCGTGCCGCCCAGCTTGCGCAGGAACTGATCCACGAACTCGATCGAATCGTTCATGCTCTTGCGCAGCGTCCATACCTTGTCGAGCTCCTCCTTGGAGAGAAGCATCTCCTCGCGGCGGGTGCCGGAGCGCCGGATATCGAGCGCGGGGAAGATACGGCGCTCGGCGAGCTTGCGGTCGAGGTGGAGCTCCATATTGCCCGTACCCTTGAATTCCTCGTAGATGACGTCGTCCATACGGGAGCCCGTCTCGACGAGCGCGGTCGCGAGGATCGTCAGGCTGCCGCCTTCCTCCACGTTGCGCGCCGCGCCGAAAAAGCGCTTGGGCCGGTGGAATGCCGCCGGATCGACGCCGCCGGACAAAGTACGGCCGGACGGCGGCACGACGAGGTTGTAGGCGCGCGCGAGGCGCGTGATGCTGTCGAGCAGGATGACGACGTCGCGCTTGTGCTCGACGAGACGGCGCGCGCGCTCGAGGACGAGCTCCGCCACCTTGATATGGTGATCCGGCACCTCATCGAACGTCGAAGCGACGACCTCTCCCTTGACCGAACGCTGCATGTCCGTCACTTCCTCAGGGCGCTCGTCGATCAGCAGCACGAACAGATCGATATCCGGGCGATTAATCGAGATGCTGTTGGCGATCTCTTTGAGGAGGAGCGTCTTGCCTGCTTTGGGAGGAGCGACGATGAGGCCGCGTTGGCCGAGACCGACGGGAGCCAGGAGATCCATGATGCGGGTGGACAAGCGATGGGGCGACGATTCGAGTACGAGCTTCCGGTCCGGGAAAAGCGGCGTCAGCGCCGGGAAATGCAGTCTTTCTTGGGCCACCTCGGGCGTCTCGCCGTTGACGAGATTCACCTGCAGCAGGCCGAAGTAGCGTTCATTCTCCTTGGGCGTCCGGCACTTGCCGGAGACGAGATCGCCGGTTCTCAGATCGAACTTGCGAATCTGGGAGGCGGAGATATAAATATCCTCCGCGCTTGGCAGGTAATTGATCGGGCGCAGGAAGCCGTAGCCTTCGGGCAGTACCTCCAGCACGCCTTCGAGGAACATATGACCGCCGCGTTCGGCCTGCGCGCGCAGGATGGCGATCATCAGCTCTTTTTTGATCATCTGACTGTAGCCTGCGATCTGCAGGTCCTTCGCCAGCTTGTAGAGCTGGGTCAGGCTGAGCCCTTCCAAATCGGACATCTTAAAATCCGTCAATACAATCCCCACTTCATATTAGGATATGCGCACTCGCCCGAACGGCAGCCGCCGTTCAAGCTTCGCGCCATACGTCCGCGCCGAGTCCCCGCAGATGCTCGTCGAGCCTCTCATAGCCGCGGTCGATGTATTCAAGCCCGGTGATCTCCGTCACTCCTTCTTCGACGGTGAGCGCCGCCACGACAAGCGCCGCTCCCGCACGCAGATCCGAAGCTCTCACCTTGGCTGCGTTGAGCCTGCCGCCTTCGACGATCGCGGAGCGCCCTTCGACGCGAATCTGCGCGCCCATGCGCGCAAGCTCCGGCACGTGCTTGAACCGGTTGCTGTACACGTAGTCGGACAGGATGCTCACACCGGTCGCCTGCGTGAGCAGACTGGTCATCGGCGACTGGAGATCGGTCGCAAATCCGGGATAAACAAGCGCCTTGACGTCGACAGCCTCATAGTCCTGCTGGCCGACGACGCGGATCGATTCGTCCATCTCGTAGACGTGCACGCCCATCTCCTGCAGCTTGGCGGTGAGGGCCTCCATATGCTTGGGAATGATGTTGTCGATGAGGACGTCGCCGCGCGTAGCGGCGGCCATAATCATATACGTGCCTGCCTGTATGCGGTCCGGAATGATGGAGTGCCTGCACCCGTGCATGCGGTCTACGCCTTCGATGCGGATCGTCTCGGTGCCTGCGCCCTTGATCTTGGCGCCCATCGCGTTCAGCAGCGTCGCCACGTCGATGATCTCGGGCTCCTTGGCGGCGTTCTCGATGACGGTAGATCCCTTCGCCCTGGCGGCGGCCAGCATGATGTTGATCGTGGCGCCTACGCTGACGACGTCCATATATATTCTAGCTCCGCGTAATTCGTTAGCCTTGATGCGGATAGCTCCATGTTCATTGGTTACGATTGCGCCGAGGGCCTCGAAGCCCTTGATGTGCTGGTCGATCGGTCTCGGCTCGAAGTTGCAGCCGCCCGGCAATCCGATGGTGGCTTCGCCGAAGCGTCCGAGCAAGGCGCCCATCAAATAATAGGAGGCCCGCAGCAGCTTGACCCGGCCGTTGGGCATCGGAATCGATTGAATACGGGTAGGATCGATAGATAACGTCTCTTCTTGCCAGGCAACCCTGCAGCCCAGTTCTTCTAGCAGCTCGGTATAAATCTCGACGTCGCTAATATGCGGCAGATTATCGAGTCTGACTTCGGACTCGGCGAGAATGGCAGCGGGCAACAGTGCGATCGCGCTGTTTTTGGCGCCGCTGATGGAGACCGTTCCGCGCAGCGGACGTCCTCCGCGTATCATCAGTTTTTCCATGAATGCATGGTCCTCCTAGTAGATGCTTCATCTACTCCGGGGGCGCTGTGCGACACCGTTCGATGAAGGGCAGGGAAGACACCCTTCAAGGGCGTCTTCCCCGTACGTAAGACAGACGCCGTCCATCCGTACGCATGACCGGCTGCGGACAAGCCGCAGCGCGACGGAACGGATGGAGGCGGCGATGTTCAATTAAGCTTGGTTGCTGCTGCCGAAGAGGCGGATCTTTTCTTGAACGACGGCCTTCATCGCGTTGCGGGCAGGCGTCAGGTATTTGCGGGGATCGATGACGTTCGCGTCCTTGCCGAGCACTTCGCGGATCGCCGCCGTGCAAGCGACTTGGTTCTCGGTGTTGACGTTGATCTTGCCGGCGCCCGCTTGGATCGCCTTGCGGATCATGTCGTCCGGAACGCCGGAGCCGCCGTGCAGTACGATCGGCACAGGGATCTTGGAGACGACAGCTTCGATGATATCATAGTGAATCTTGACTTCGCCCTTGTACATGCCGTGAGCGGTACCTACGGCGATCGCCAGTGCGTCGACGCCGGTCTCCTCGTAGAAGCGGATTGCTTCTTCGGGCTTGGCCAGCGAAGCGTCTGCCTCGTCTACGCTCAGGTCGTCCTCGACGCCGCCGATCGTGCCGAGCTCGCCTTCGACGGATACGCCCATCGCGTGCGCAGCCTTGACGATTTCCTTCGTCAGCTTGATGTTCTCTTCATACGGATGATGAGAGCCGTCGAACATGACGGAAGAGAAGCCAGCGCGGATACACTTCATCGCGATATCGAACGTGCTGCCATGGTCGAGATGCAAGGCGATCGGAAGGCCGGATTTCTTCGCTGCCGCCTCCGCGATGGCTACCGTGTACTCGATGCCCATATACTTCAGCGCGCCTTCGCTGACGCCGAAGATGAAGGGGGATTTTTCTTCCATGGCGGCTTCGGTGATCGCTTGGGCGAATTCAAGGTTGTTCATGTTGAATTGGCCCACCGCGAACTTGTTCGCCTTCGCCTTGGGAAGGAATTCGTTCATTGATACGAGTGGCATATTGACTCCTCCTGCGATCTGAATAAGTCGTGTGCTGTCTTACGCCCGACTTGCATGCGACGTTATTATATCACAAATGAAAGAAGGATTGTAAAATGCCTGTCCCGTCACAAACCTGCCCAAAATCCGGGAAAATAAAAAACCGACGGGCGCCCCCGACGGTTCCACGCGATGCCTGCCTTCGCCTCTCAAGTACCTGCCGCATACCTCGGAGACGGCCCGCCGTCCGTCAGCTGCATGTTGACGGCGACTCTCAGCTCGTCGATGTCGAACGGCTTCGTGAAGTGCATGAGCGCGCCCAGATCGGTCGCCTCCTTGATCATGTCCAGCTCGCCGTACGCCGTCATCATGATCACCTTGACGTCCCGGTTCATCTCTTTGATTTTCTTCAAAATCTCGAGTCCGTCCATGCCCGGAATCTTCATGTCCAGCAGAACAAGATCCGGCGTGTGCATGCGTACGATCTCCAGCGCGGCACGCCCGTTCGCCGCCTGAAAGGTCTCGTATCCCTCCACGCTGAACACCTCGAGCAGCAAGATCCGAATGCCGATCTGATCGTCCACAATAAGCAATCTCTTCTTGGCCACTTCCTGATCCTCCTCTTCCTGTCATCTCCTATGTACCCGTATTCGCGCCTAGGCGATGAAATCCTTCCTCACATCTTACAAAACCGAAAAAAAGCCCCGGCATTTGCCGGAGCTGGAATAAAAATGTTGAACTTCTCAAGCTTCGGCGCGCTGCAGCGAAGCCTTGACGAATTCGCGGAACAGCGGCTGCGGCCGATTCGGACGCGAGATGAACTCGGGATGGAACTGCACGGCAAGGAACCAGGGGTGCCCGGGCAGCTCCACCATCTCCACGAGCCTGCCGTCCGGGGAGGAGCCGCTGATCTTGAGCCCCGTCGACTCGATCAGGTCGCGATACTCGTTGTTGAACTCGTAGCGGTGGCGATGGCGCTCGTAGATGAGCTCTTCGCCGTAGCACTCGGCGGCAAGCGTGCCCGGCACGATCTTGCACGGATAGAGGCCCAGACGCAGCGTGCCGCCCATGTCCTCGATATCCTTCTGGTCGGGCAGCAGATCGATGACCGGGTACGGCGTGGCCGCGTGGAACTCCGAGCTGTGCGCGCCGTCGAGCCCGGCCATGCTGCGCGCGAACTCGATGACAGCCACTTGCATACCGAGGCAGATGCCGAAGAAAGGAATATTGTTCTCGCGCGCATAGCGGATGGCCGAGATCTTGCCTTCGATGCCCCGGTCGCCGAAGCCGCCCGGAACGAGAATGCCGCCCACGCCGCCCAGCAGCTCCTGCACGTTGGCAGGCGTGACCTCCTCGGCGTTCACCCAGCGGATGTTCACTTCGGCGTCGGCGTCGATGCCGGCGTGCGCCAGCGATTCGACGATGCTGAGATATGCGTCGTGCAGCGCGACGTACTTGCCGACGATGGCGACCTCGGTCGTACGCTTGAGCGACTTGACGCGGTTCACGAGCTCGATCCATTGCTCCATGTCGGGCTTGTCCGCACCGCCGAGCTTCAGGTGGCTCACGACGTAGTCGTCGAGTCCCTGCTCGCGCAGCATCAGCGGCACCTCGTAGAGCGTCGAGGCGTCGCGGCATTCGATCACGGCATTCGCGTCGATGTCGCAGAAGAGCGCGATCTTGCGCTTGAGGTCTTCGGCCAGCGGATGCTCCGTACGGCAGACGATGACGTTCGGCTGGATGCCGATGCTCCGCAGTTCCTTGACGCTGTGCTGAGTCGGCTTGGTCTTCACTTCGCCGGCCGCCTTGATATAAGGGATAAGCGTCACATGAATATACATGACATTGTCCCGGCCGATATCGCTCTTGATCTGACGGATCGCTTCGAGGAACGGCAGGCTCTCGATATCGCCGACCGTGCCGCCGATCTCGGTGATGACGACGTCAGAGCCGGTCTCGCGTCCTGCGCGGAACACGCGGTCTTTGATCTCGTTCGTAATATGGGGGATGACCTGCACCGTGCCGCCCAGATACTCGCCGCGGCGCTCTTTGCTGATGACGGTGGAATAGATCTTGCCTGTGGTGACATTGCTGTTCTTGGAAAGGTTGATATCGATGAAGCGCTCGTAGTGGCCGAGATCGAGGTCCGTCTCCGCGCCGTCGTCCGTGACGAACACCTCGCCATGCTGGTAGGGGCTCATCGTTCCCGGGTCCACATTGATGTACGGATCGAACTTTTGAATCGTCACCTTGAGCCCGCGATTCTTGAGCAACCGCCCGAGCGATGCCGCCGTGATTCCCTTGCCGAGCGAGGACACGACGCCGCCTGTCACGAATATATATTTGGTCACCCTCTGTCATACCTCCCGCATGTGCCGCCTGGCATCATGTTAATCATCTCCAAAAAAACAAAAAAAGCGACACCCATTTAAATGGGGGCACTTTTTAAAAATAACGCTATTGAAATGCCTGCTTGAAAAGCCCAAGCATAAGTTTACCCGCTGGCCTCAGTGGTGTCAAGCCTCTGAAATCGGCCGGAACCGATCCCGAACTCGCCCTCCGCCGAACGCCGCAGCCCTTCTCCAACGCCGGAGCTTTAGCGCCGCACTTGTTCAAGCCGCAGCCTCCCGAGTCCCGGCCGGACTAATGAAAAGAGACGCCTTGGCGGCGTCTCCCTGGGCGCGATTAGCGTTCTTCTTCCTCGTCTTCTTCGTCCGCGTCTTCTTCCTCGTCGTCGTCGAAGCCGTCTTCGTCTTCCTCGACTTCGCCTTCGATGCCTTCTTCGTCCTCGGTCTCTTCGTCGATCGCGACCTCGTCATCGGTCTCGCTCGCCTCTTCGCCTTCGTCGAAGATCTCTTCGCGATCCTCGTCGAACAGGTCGAAGCCTTCCTCGGCCTCCGTGAAGGTCTCTTCTTCGTCCTCGCCGTACAGATCCTCGTCGTCCAGATCGTCGTCGTCGTTGATGATGCGAGGGCGCTTCGCCCCTCCCGTCACCGGATCGTCCGAACGGTCGACCGGATACCAGCGCTTCAGGCCCCAGACATTGCTGCCGACGCACGCGAAGCGGCCGTCGATATTAATCTCCGTATAGACCTGGGCGATAAATTCATTGATCTGCTCGGGCGAGAAGCCCCGCAGCTTGGCGATCTCCATCATGAGATCGCGGTAATAGAACGGCGTATTGGCAGCCTTAAGCACCTCGAAGGCCAGGTCAACCATCGGCATCTCCCGGATCTTCTCGGCGTCGAACTTCAGGACGTATTCCGCGCTCACGCTCTAAGTCCCCATCCTCTCTGTATGTTAAACGTTACCTTTACCCGTAGGTGTCAACCTTTAGTTAAACGCATTTGCGTTGAAAATGCAAGTATTCGCGCCAGCCGTCCGACGCGCCGCCGCGAGGCTCGGACCATGCCGGAATCCGCGGCGGGAACCGCGTCGATTGCCGTACTTGTATGGAGAATAGCGGCGCATGTCTCGCGGAAACGCCATTAAGCGAAGACGCAACTGCTGGCGCCTTCGCTTAATCGACTGTACCCTTCCGTGCTCCTCGGGAGGAGGAACCTATACGGGCGCGAGAGTCTCTCCGGCAAACTCTCCCTTCATACTATGTGCCGGGTCAGCAAATGACACCGCCTCACGCCCATTTTGCGAGGGCCCGGGTCATACTCCCAAGCCTCGCTCCGCTGGCGCACATAGTATGGGAAATCTAAGCCGGGAGGGAGACCAGCCACATGGATACGAGCGCGCTCCTTCGCCATCTCCGCCGTCAGCTCTCCGCCGGCGGAGAGTGGGACGCCAGCACGATCGTACGGTTCGTCAGGCCGGAGGAGGGGCGCCGTTTCCTGGCGGCGCTGGCGAAGATGCGGGCGCACGGCGCGGTGCTGCGGGCCGCCCGCCCGATCCGGGTCATCGGCGGCTTCAGCCTGCCGCTCCCCGCCTCCGCCCTGGCCTCGCTGCTGAATTACGGCTGCGTACTGGAGGCCGACCGCAGCGTGAAGGTCAGCCACGCGTTGCCCAAGCCGATCTTCCGCACGGACAGCAAGCTGGATATCCCCTGGGGCGTCCGCCGCATCCGCGCGCCCCAGGCCTGGAGCCGCACGACCGGGCAGCGGGTCAAGGTCGGGGTGATCGACACGGGCGTCGACTTCGATCACCCCGACCTGCGGCATGCGCTCAGCCGCGGCATCAACCTATTGCAGCGCACCTCGCTGCCGCACGACGACAACGGACACGGCACCCATATCGCAGGCACGATCTCGGCCGCGAACGCATCGCGCGGCATGATCGGGGTAGCGCCCCGGACGGAGATCCATCCGGTCAAAGCATTCGATTCGGACGGCTCCGCCTACGTATCGGACATTATCCTCGGCATCGAGTGGTGTATCCATCACGGCATGGATATCGTCAATATGAGCTTCGGCATGCCGAGCCGCAGCGATGCGTTGTTGAAGGCGGTGGAGAGCGCCTACCGGGCCGGCATCCCGATCGTCGCCTCCTCGGGCAACGACGGCAAGAAAGGCAGCATCGACTACCCCGCGGGCTTCGGCCATACGATCGCGGTCGGCGCCCTGGATCGGCGGGGGCGGATCGCGCGGTTCACGAACCGCAGCGCCTCCGTCGATCTGTTCGCGCCCGGCGCCCAGGTCGAATCGGCCTGGCCGAACGGCCGCCGGCGCGTCATGAGCGGCACCTCGATGGCGACCTCCCATGTCACCGGCGCGGTGGCGCTCCTGCTGTCTCTGCGGCCCGGCCTGTCGCCCGGCCGCATCCAGGAGATCCTGCGGCGGTCCGCGAAGCCGCTCGCCTACAACAAAGCTCCCCGGGGAGCCGGGGAGCTGGATGTGCTGCGCATGCTGAAGGCCGCCGACGATATGTCGGCCGGGGCGGGAATGACGTCGGGCTAGCCGAGCGTACAGTTGGCCGCTGGGCTAGCCCGGGGGCGGCTCGGCTGGGCGGGGCGGCCGGTTGGGCCACGCTTGGGGCGGGCGCTTGGCTCTGTTCGGAGCCCCGTTGGGACCGATAGCGGACTTTTTTGCCGCTATTGGCTCTTGTCCGCGCTCTGCCGGGACCGATAGCGGACTTTTTTTCCGCTATTGGCTCTTGCCCGCGCTCTGGCGGGACCGATAGCGGACTTTTTTTCCGCTATTGGCTCTTGCCCGCGCTCTGGCGGGACCAATAGCGGACTTTTTTGCCGCTATTGACTCTCCCTGGCGCCCTGCCGGAACCGATAGCGGACTTTTTTGCCGCTATTGGCTCTTGCCCGCGCCCTGGCGGGACCAATAGCGGACTTTTTTTCCGCTATTGGCTCTTGCCCGCGCCCTGGCGGGACCGATAGCGGACTTTTTTGCCGCTATTGGCTCTTGCCCGCGCCCTGCCGGGACCGATAGCGGATCTTTTTTCCGCTATTGGCTCTTGCCCGCGCCCTGATGGGGCCGATAGCGGACTTTTTTGCCGCTATTGGCTCTTGCCCGCGCTCTGGCGAGACCGATAGCGGACTTTTTTGCCGCTATTGGCTCTTGCCCTCGCTCTGGCGGGACCAATAGCGAACTTTTTTGCCGCTATTGGCTCTTGTCCGCGCCCTGGCGAGACCGATAGCGGACTTTTTTGCCGCTATTGGCTCTTGCCCGCGCTCTGGCGAGACCGATAGCGGACTTTTTTGCCGCTATTGGCTCTTGCCCGCGCCCTGGCGGGACCAATAGCGGACTTTTTTGCCGCTATTGGCTCTTGTCCGCGCCCTGGCGGGACCGATAGCGGACTTTTTTGCCGCTATTGGCTCTTGCCCGCGCTCTGGCGAGACCAATAGCGGACTTTTTTCCGCTATTGGCTCTTGCCCGCGCTCTGGCGGGGCCGATAGCGGACTTTTTTTCCGCTATTGGCTCTTGCCCGCGCCCTGATGGGGCCGATAGCGGACTTTTTTGCCGCTAAGTCGCATCTCGATTCGTGTGCCACAGCGCCGATACAAGCCCCGCGGCTTCGAATGCGACGGCCCTCGCCGCTTGCTCCTACATTTGCTCCGGCGCGGACACGCCGATCAGCCGCAGGCCGTTGGCCAGCGTATGTCGCAGCGCCGCGAGCAATTGCAACCGCGCCTGGCTCTGCGCAGCGTCTTCGGTGATAACGCGCTCGGCGCGATAGTAGCTGTGGAACAGCGCCGCCAACTCATACACGTAACGCACGATATGATGCGGCGCATAGTCCTTCGCCGAGTCCGCGACGGCGGCAGGGAACTCGCCCATCTTGCGCAGCAGGTCGTATTCGTGCTCGGTCGCCAGCAGCGACAGGTCCGCTTCGCTCACGGGCAGCACGGCGATGCCCTGCTCCTCCGCCTGGCGGAAGATGCTGCAGATGCGCGCATGCGCGTACTGCACGTAGAACACCGGATTCTCGTTGGACGTCGAGACGGCCAGATCCATGTCGAAGTCCAGATGCGTATCCATGCTGCGCATCGTGAAAAAGTAGCGGATCGCGTCGACGCCGACCTCGTCCATCAGATCCTCGATCGTGATGGCCTTGCCCGTGCGCTTGGACATCTTGACCTTCTCACCGTTCTGGAACAGGCTGACCATCTGCGCGATTAGCACCGTCAGGCGCTGCGGGTCGTGGCCGAGGGCGGCCATCGCCGCCTTGACGCGCGGGATATAGCCGTGGTGGTCGGCGCCCCAGATGTTGATCAGCTCGTCGAAGCCGCGCGCGAACTTATCCATATGGTAGGCGATGTCGGGCGTCAGGTACGTGTAGCTACCGTCGTTTTTGACGAGCACGCGGTTCTTGTCGTCTCCGAACGCCGTCGTATTGAGCCAGACCGCACCTTCTTCCTCATAGACGTGCCCCTGCGCGCGCAGCGCTTCGAGCGCGCCTTCGACCTTGCCGCTCTGATACAGCGAAGTCTCGCTGTACCAGCTGTCGAAGCTGACGCCGAACCGGCCGAGATCGCGCTTGATCTTGTCCAGCTCGCGCTCGAGGCCGTAGCTGCGGAAGTACTCGAAGCGCTCCTCGTCCGACTTCTCCAGCAGCCGCGCACCTTCGCGCTCGGCCAGCTCCCTGGCGAAGCCGACGATATCCTCGCCGTAGTAGCCGTCCTCCGGCATCGCGGCATCCTGCCCGAGCGCCTGGCGGTAGCGCGCCTCGATCGAGCGGGCCAGATTGCCCACCTGGTTGCCCGCGTCGTTGATATAGTATTCACGCGAGACGTCGTAGCCCGCGAATGCGAGCACATTGCACAGCGCGTCGCCGACCGCCGCGCCGCGCGCGTGGCCCAGATGCAGGCTGCCGGTCGGATTCGCGCTGACGAATTCGACCTGCACCTTGCGTCCGCCGCCTGCAGACGAAGAGCCGTAGCCGCCGCCCTGCTCCAGCACGGAGGCGACGACGGGCAGCAGGTAGCGCTTGTCCATGCGGAAGTTGATGAAGCCCGGACCCGCGATCTCGGCGGACATCACGTTCGCCCGCTCCTTGTCCATATGCGCGATGATCGCGGTTGCGATCTCGCGCGGATTTTTCTTCGCGATGCGCGTCAGCTGCATCGCGGCGTTGGTCGCGAGGTCTCCGTGCGCTTTGTCGCGCGGCACCTCGATCACAATGGCAGGCACCTGCTCCCGTTCCACGATACCCGCTCTGACCGCGGCATCCGCGATGACCTCTTTCAACACCTCATAGGTCTGTTCCAACACGTTCATGACTCTATTCCTCCCGTATATCCAGCCCGATCTCGAACCGGCCCATCTCCTGATCCTCGCTGCGCATATCGTAGCGCCAGTACAGCGTGCCGCCGGACGCCGCCAGCTCCGCCGTCAGCTCGTGCGTGAACGCCTCCACGGCCAGCGCTCCCTGTGGCAGGCGCACCGCGCCCTGCGTCGACGCCCCCAGCCGAAACGTCTGCTCGACGCCGACCTCTCCCTGCCGGACGACCCGAACGTCGCCCTGCAGAATCGAGACGGTCATCGCGTCCTGACAGCGCAGCACCCAGCCCGTCGCCATCCGGTACCACTGCCCGGCCAGCCGTTCCTCCGCCCATGTGCCGGATTCGCCGTCCTGCCGGCTGCGGAACACGACCGTCACGCGCCTGTAGTCCGGCATTCCGATCCGCTCCCGTCTGTCCGATTGTCTGTTATTACTATATACACAACGCCCTTTGAATTCAACGACAGGAGATGGCGCCGAGGCGGCCGATGCTCGCAAGGGCGGGAGACGACGACGCGCCACTCCGCCGTGCATGCCGCTTCGGTACGCCGCCGCAAAGCTCCCCCGCGCCACGCCCCCGTGCATGTCGTCGCCTCGGTACGCCGCCGCAAAGCTCCGCCGCGCTGCGCCCTCCATGCCGCCGCGCCACGCCGACGGGTGCGCCGCTCCCCCTCTTGCCCGCCCGGGCCGCCGCGTGCTATGATATGTGCCAATATCCAAGCGACGATGAACGGGAGAGTACCGGATCACAAGCCGTACCAGAGAGCCGGAGGGGTGGGACCCGGCACGGCGGGATCTTCGGGAAGCGGACCCGGGAGTCGGTCGCCCGAACCGGCCGGCGTATGCGAAGCATGGCCGCGGTAGGGCGGCCCGGCCTGACGGCCGTTATCCTTTTGAGCGGCGTTCAGTCGCAGGCCCCCCTGCCCGAGCGCTATAAGAGTGGCACCGCGGACCAACCTCCGTCTCTTGATGAGACGGGGGTTTTTTGCGTTCGGATTTTGACGCTGGACAATATCGGATGCTAACGCTCCCGAAAGAAGACGAGGAGGAGATCGACATGCTGTTGGAACAAGCCGCAGTCCTGCTGCACCCCCATGTACCGTTGGAAAAGGAGGAGCTTCTGCGCCGCCTTGAGACGCCGCCCGAGCCCGGGCTCGGCGACGTGGCCTTCCCGTGCTTCGTCCTGGCCAAGACGCTGCGCCGCGCACCTGCCGTTATCGCCGCCGGCATCGCAGAGGCGGTTAACGCCGGAGGAAGCGGCGTACGCGCCGAGGCCGCCGGCGGCTACGTCAACCTGTTCTTCGCCCCCGCCGTCTGGCTGCCGCGCATCGCCCAGGCCACCCTCGCGCCGGACTACGGCAGCTCGGACGCAGGCCGCGGCCGGCATGTCGTCATCGACATGTCCTCGCCCAACATCGCCAAACCGCTCGGCGTCGGTCATCTGCGCTCGACGATGATCGGCAACGCGCTGGCGGCCATCTACCGGGAATCCGGCTATCGCGTGACGACCGTCAACCATCTCGGCGACTGGGGCACGCAGTTCGGCAAGCTCATCGTCGCCTACCGCCGCTGGGGCGAGCGGGCCGCGCTCGAGACCGATCCGATCGGAGAGAGCCTGCGGCTGTATGTCCGCTTTCACGAGGAAGCTGCGTCCGAGCCTGCGCTGGAGGACGAAGCGCGCGAGGCCTTCCTGCGACTGGAGCAGGGAGACGGGGAGACGACCGCGCTGTGGCGCTTTTTTGTCGACGAGAGCATGAAGGAGTTCGAACGCGTCTATACGCGTCTCGGCGTCGGCTTCGACGAGGTGCTGGGCGAGAGCTTCTACAATGACAAGCTGGAGCCGGTATTGGAACGCTTGCGGGCGACGGGACTGCTCGAGGAGAGCGACGGTGCGCTGGTCGTCAGACTGGATGAGGAGGGGCTGCCGCCGTGCCTGATCCTGAAGAAGGACGGCGCCACGATCTATCCGGTTCGCGACCTCGCCACGGCGCTGTACCGCAAGCAAGTCATGCAGGCCGACAAGCTGCTGTATGTGGTCGGGGCTGAGCAGCAGCTTCATTTCAGACAGGTGTTCGGTGTATTGGGGAAAATGGGAGAGCCGTGGACGGGAGACTGCGAGCATGTACCGTTCGGCCTCATGACCGTGGAGGGCAAGAAGATGTCCACCCGCAGGGGCAAGGTCGTCTTCCTGGACGGGGTGCTGGACGAAGCCGTGCAGCGGGCGCGCGCAATCATCGCGGCCAAAAGTCCCGATCTGCCCGA
The DNA here is from genome assembly GCF_037963805.1 of Cohnella sp. 56. Taxonomy (NCBI): domain Bacteria; kingdom Bacillati; phylum Bacillota; class Bacilli; order Caryophanales; family Paenibacillaceae; genus Cohnella; species Cohnella sp. 56. The sequence continues at coordinate 23,353 of NZ_JAZDQE010000009.1, forward strand.
TCGCGACCGGGTTGCCGAAGCCGTCGGCGTCGGCGCGGTCGTGTTCGGCGATCTGAAAAACCGCCGGCAGCTATCCGTCGACTTCAAGCTGGAGGATGTCGTCAGCTTCGAGGGCGAGACAGGGCCGTATGTGCAGTACACGCATGCGCGGATCGCAAGCCTGCTGCGCAAGGGCGGTTACGGCCAGGCAGGTGCTGCTGGCGGGAATGGCAGCGGAAGTGCGACCGAGGAAACGGTCGGCGCGGTTACAGGCGATGCGAGTGAGTACGCTGGCGCTGGTGATGCGAGTGATTATGCGAGCGCCGGTGATGCGAGTGATTATGCGGGCGCCGGTGATGTGAGTGATTATGCGGGCGCCGGTGATGCGAGTGATTATGCGGGCGCCGGTGATGCGAGTGGTGATGCGAGCGCCGGTGATGCGAGTGATTATGCGGGCGCCGGTGATGCGAGTGATTATGCGGGCGCCGGTGATGCGAGTGATTATGCGGGCGCCGGTGATGCGGATTGGTATGCGGTCGGCACCGGAGGAGCGGAGTCGCATGCGGAAGGCGCCGAGGGCGTGGATGCGCAAGCGGCAGCCACACCAGCCGGCCCCGCCGACGACGGCGGCTATTCGGATGCTGCTTGGGCTTGCGCCAAGCGGCTGACGCAGTGGGGCGCAGCAGTCGCCAGCGCGGTCCAGGACAACGAGCCGTCCGCCGTCGCACGCTACTTGTTGGAGCTGTCGCGCGACTTCAACCGCTTCTATCACGACGGCAAGGCGATCCGCCCGGAGGACCCGGACGGCACACAGAGCCGCCTGCGCCTGTCGGCGGCAGCAGGCGCCCTGCTCGGCAAGGGGCTCAAGCTGCTCGGCATCGCCGCACCCGAGCGCATGTAAGCAGGCTCCTCGCATGTGGAGCCGCCGTTGTATCTAATGCATCGCGTTCTTCGCACCCATAGCGGCCTTTGAGGCTGCTATGGCACGCTTGCTGCACCCCTCCGCGCGTACGGGGGAATAAGGATGTGCCAGCGTCTTATTGGTCGGAAAAGCGCGCTATCACTCGGAATAAGAATGCGGCAGCGTCTTATTGGTTGGAAAAGCGTGCTCGCACCCGGAATAAGGATGCGCCAGCGTCTTATTTACCAGAAAAGCGTGCTCTCACCTGGAATAAGGATGTGCCAGCGTCTTATTTACCGGAAAAGCATGCTCGCACCCGGAATAAGGATGCGCCAGCGTCTTATTAGTCGGAAAAGCGTGCTCGCACCCGGAATAAGAATGCGTCAGCGTCTTATTGGTCGGAAAAGCATGCTCTCACCCGGAATAAGGATGCGCCAACGTCTTATTTACTGGAAAAGCGTGCTCGCACCCGGAATAAGGATGCGCCAGCGTCTTATTTGCCGGAAAAGCATGCTCGCACCCGGAATAAGGATGCGCCAGCGTCTTATTTGCCGGAAAAGCGCGCTCGCACCCGGAATAAGAATGCGCCAGCGTCTTATTTACCGGAAAAGCGTGCTCTCACCCGGAATAAGGATGCGCCAGCGTCTTATTTGCCGGAAAAGCATGCTCGCACCCGGAATAAAGATGCGCCAGCGTCTTATTTGCCGGAAAAGCGTGCTCGCACCCGGAATAAGGATGCGCCAGCGTCTTATTTACCGGAAAAGCGTGCTCGCACCCGAAATAAGGATGCGCCAGCGTCTTATTCCCGAACAAGCCCAGTCATAACGGCCCTCAAGGCCGCTATCTCGTCCGTCCCAAGCTCCTACCGCAGCCGCGTCTCGGTCACGCGGAACTGTCCGACCAGCTGCTGCAGGAACGCGGTGATGCCTTCGACGCTTTGCGATGTATGCCGCACGCCGGTGATCTCGCCGAGCAGACCCTGCACCTTGGCCTCGACCTCGGCGGAGATCGTGCGGTTCTCCATGCTGACGCCCGCGATCTTCTCCATCAGGGCGACGACTTCGTCCACGACCTGCGACTTCATCGCATCCTCGGACTTGGCGGCGCCCAGCGTCTCCGAGGCGACGGCGACGAGCTCCGTCCCCTCCTCGACCACCCGCGTCCCCTCCTCCATCGAGGCATATGCCAGCTGCGCATGCTCGTATATTTTGGCTACGATGCCGTGCACCTCTTCCGTCGACCGGCGCGTCGAGTCCGCCAGCTTGCGGATCTCGCTGGCGACGACGGCGAAGCCCCGGCCATGCTCGCCCACGCGCGCCGCTTCGATCGAGGCGTTCAGCGCGAGCAGATTCGTCTGCGCCGAGATCTCCTCGATGACGCCCAGCAGACCGCGAATCTCGCCCGCCGTGTCCATGAACACGCGGATCGTGCCGTTCGTCTGCGCGACGCGGTCCGCGATCTGCGACATTTTGCCGCCGATGCGCTCGACCTCGCCCTGTGCGACCTCGATCTGCTCGGCCGCCCGGCGCTCGAGCATCGCCAGCGTCTCCCGCATCTCGCCAGCCACATCCTTGGCCACGTCGATATCCTTGAGCTGCCTCCGGAGGCTGCGGATCATATCGTGGATCCGCGCGCTGACCCGTTCCGTCGACCCCGCCGTCGTCGCCGCAGACTCGTTCATCAGCCGCTGGCTGCTCGATACGTCGGATGCCGCCAGCCTCACCTGGAGCATGATGCCCTCGAGCGAATCGATCATATTGTTGATCCACTTCGCCAGATCGCGAATCTCGTCGTCGTCGTAATCCGCGATGCGAATCCGCTGTGTCAGATCTCCTTTGCCCTCGGCGTTGATGCGAATGAACCTGCTCAGGCTGCGCAGCGGCGCGGATACGCGACTGTCGCCCCGCTTCCGCATGAGCGCCATGGCGACCCAGCCGGCGGCCAGCGTGAACGCCAGCTCGCAGACGCCCGTCCAGACGGGGGACAGCACGGAGGCGAGATAGCCGACGAAGGCGGCGGACAAGACGGCGAACGACGCGACGCCAATGCCCAGCGGCCGGGCAACCCGCAGCGACACGCTGCGAATCCGGTACACCTCCTCCAGGTCACCCTCGCACATCATGCCCCAGCGGTCCGGGCAGTGCGGCAGCTCGAAGGTCACACCTTTGCCGATGACCGGAATGTGCCGATAATCCGAGTAGCCCGGGAATTCGACGAACAGGTTGCCGCCGTTGTTGATCGTATTCGCAACGCCGGGGTGCAGCTGCCCGGTAGCCGGATCGGTGAACATGAGCTCCAGCTCCGTATGCTCCTTCACCGAGACGATGCCCCAATCGGTCCGCACGCCGTCCTTCAGGTTCTCGCCGTGGGTGAAGGTGCGATCCTCGAATCGACTGCGGGAGAGGGCGGTGCCGGGTGCGATGTGGACATTCAGCGACGGCTTGGCCATAAACAGATAGTTGTCGCCGGAGTCCGGGTAGACGTGGCCCGATTCCCGCTGGATGAGGTCACCGATGACATCGTTCGGCACCCGCCCGCACAGCGCGCCCTGCCATTGCCCGTTCTCCGCCAGCGGCAATATGAAGAGCAGTGTCATCTTGTCATGAAAAGCGGACGAGCGGGCGCCGATCTCCAGCGTCAGCGGATCGGGATACGGGCCGAACAGGCACGGCCTCGGGCGTCCGCTGCCGGCGCCCCGCGCGTAGTCCATGCCTGCCGCGAATGCGGCGCCGCTTCCATACGCCCGTCCTCTGTGCGGCAGGTGGGTCGAGCAGGTGACAACCCCTTCGCCGTCGATCAGAAAAAGCTCGGTAAAGTCCGTCGCGCGCGTGTACGTCGAGCCCATCAGCCTCTCCAGCGCCTCGGCGGGCGCTGCCCGGTCTGCCGGCGTCTTGCCGCCGCTCGCCGACAGCAGCTGTTCGTGCAGCCGGTCCAGATGGCGCCAATAATCGCTCGTCCAGTCCTTCAGGAGCTGCATGCGCGTCTCCGCGATCCCCTCGAATATTTCCTCGATATCCTGCTTCAAATTTCGATTCAGCCTGTACGACCACCATAGCGGGAGACCCTTTTTGAAACCGAGCCAATCGAACATGCCGCCCCACCCCTTTTTACTATGTATGATGTCAGTAATTATATCATCATTCGACACCGTTTTCCTTATTTATCCGAACATTTATTGTTATTTTCAATATAATGTTATTGTTTTTGACGCAAACGTCCATAAAATCATTAAAAAACCCGCTCCCACAAAAGGGAACGGGTCGGAATAACGAAAAATGCTGACACGCAGCGAGTCGAGCCGTACGGATCGCTGAAGCGATGCGACCTGCGAGCGCGAGTTACTTGGTCAGATCCTCGACGAACTTCGGCAGCGCGAAGGCTGCGTGGTGCAGGCGAGGCGTGTAGTACTTCGTGTCCAGCTCGGGCAGGCTCGCCGCGTCGACGTTCAGCGGATCGTGCTTTTTGCTGCCCATCGTGAACGTCCACAGGCCGCTCGGGTACGTCGGGATGTTCGCCGTGAACACGCGCACGATCGGGAACACTTCCTTCACGTCGCGGTTGACGCTCTGAATCAGGTCGGCCTTGAACCAAGGGTTGTCCGTCTGGGCGACGAACAGGCCCTCTTCCTTGAGCGACTCATAAATACCCTGGTAAAACCCTCGCGTGAACAGATGCGCCGCCGGGCCGACCGGCTCGGTCGTGTCCGCCAGGATGACGTCGTACGTATTTTTATGATCGAGAATATGCTTGAAGCCGTCGTTCACCTGCACGTCGACCCGAGGGTCCTCCAGCTTGCCCGCGATCGAGGGCAGATATTGCTTCGAATACTCGATGACCTTGCCGTCGATGTCGACGAGCACCGCCTTCTTCACCTTCGGATGCTTCAGCACCTCGCGGATGACGCCGCCGTCGCCGCCGCCGACGACCAGCACATGCTCCGGATTCGGATGCGTGAACAGCGCCGGATGCGCGACCATCTCATGGTAGACGAACTCGTCCTTGACCGTCGTCATGACCATGCCGTCCAGCACGAGCATGTTGCCCCATTCTTCCGTCTCGATCATCGCCAGCTCTTGGAAATCCGTCTGCTCATGCACGTATGTTTGCTTGATCTTCGCCGTGATGCCGAAGTTTTCGGTCTGCTTTTCGGTGTACCACAATTCCATGGAGGACATGGGATCCCTTCTTTCCTGTCGGATTCGCACTAAACAAGTTGTATTATAGGTCATCGCGCGCAAAAAGCAATGCGGATTTGGTCGAGACGGGAATAAGAGGAAACGGACTTTTCCATAATAAGGGGTAGCTTGGAGTGGGCGGACGAACGAGGAGGAACGGAATTGGATCTGCATACGAAAGGAAACGCGGCGAGCGGGGGCGATCCGGCCGGCCATGCCGACGCGGCTCGTCGCCCGGATTCATCGGTCTGCGCCGAGCGGGCGGACGGGGGCAGACGGCGCCGGGGCGGATGGCGCCTCGCACTCTTGCTGGCCGGCCTGCTGCCGCTCGCCGCTGCCGCCGCGCTCCTGCTGGCGCTGCGGCTGGGCAGTCTGCCGGCGGCCGAGATGCCGCAGTCGACCCGCATCCTGGGCGCCGACGGCAGCGTATTGTCCTCGCTTCAGGGCGGCGTGAACCGCCGCACCGTCGGGCTCGCCGACATCTCGCCTTGGCTCGTCAAGGCGACGCTCGCCGTGGAGGACCGCCGCTTCTACGAGCACGGCGGCGTCGATCTGCGCGGCCTGGCGCGGGCGGCCTGGGTCGACGCGCGCCATCTGTCGCGCGAGCAGGGCGCCAGCACGCTGACCCAGCAGCTCGCGCGCAATCTGTACCTGAGCCACGAGCGCACCTGGACGCGCAAGCTCAAGGAGGCCTGGTACGCCGCCCTGCTGGAGCGCGAGTACAGCAAGGACAATATTCTGGAGCTGTACCTCAACCAGATCTACTACGGCAACGGCGCGTACGGAGCGGAGGCCGCCGCGCAGCTGTACTTCGGCAAGCCCGCGGCGCAGCTCAGCCTCGCGGAGAGCGCCCTGCTGGCCGGCATCCCGAAGGGACCGCGCTATTATTCGCCTTATACGCGGCTGCCGCAGGCGCGGCAGCGCCAGCGCATCGTGCTGCAGTCGATGGCGGAGAGCGGCGCGATCGACGCGGCGCAGCGGCGCGAGGCGCTGGCCGCGCCGATCGTCGTGCGTCCGCCCGAGGGCGACCGCGGGCAGACGGCGCCCTACTTCGCCGACTATGTGCGCAAGCTGGCGGCGAGCAAGCTCGGCATCGAGGAGCGGCTCGTGAACGAGGGCGGTCTGCAGATCTATACGACGCTCGACAGCCGGATGCAGCGCGCGGCAGAGGCCGCCGTGGAGCGGCAGATGCCTAAAGGGAGCCAGCTGCAGGCGGCGCTCGTGTCGATCGATCCGGCGACCGGCCAGATCAAAGCGATGGTCGGCGGCCGGCGCTACGTCGACAATCCGTACAACCGCGTGTTCGCCGCGACGCGCCAGCCCGGCTCCTCGTTCAAGGCCGTCGTGTACGCGGCCGCGCTCGACAGCCGGGCCGTCACCGCGGCGACGAGCTTCCGCAGCGAACCGACCGTCTTCTACTACGACGACTACCGCAAGGTGTACCGCCCGAGCAACTACAACGACCGCTACTTCGGCGCGGACATCGGGCTGCGGCAAGCAATCGGAGCCTCGGACAACATCTTCGCGGTGCAGACGCTTATGAAGGCCGGCCCCGACACGGTCATCGAGATGGCGCGGCGGCTCGGCATCACCGCGCGCATGGACGCCGTGCCGTCGCTGGCGCTCGGGACATTTCCCGTGAGCCCGTTCGAGATGGCGTCCGCGTACTCGGTCTTCGCAGCGGGCGGAGTCAAGCGGGAGCCGACCGCCATCCTGCGCATCGCCGACAGCGCCGGACGCACGCTGTACGAGGCGCAGCCCAAGGCGGAGCAGGCGCTGTCGCCGGCGCTGTCGTACGTCGTGACCGACCTGCTCGGCAGCGTGTTCGAGCCGGGCGGCACCGCCCGCCGCGTCGCCCATATGCTGCACCGGCCGACCGCCGGCAAGTCCGGCACGACCAGCTCCGACGCCTGGTTCGTCGGCTACACGCCGGACCTGGTCACCGCCGTCTGGGTCGGCTACGACAAAGGCAAAGCCATCACTTCAACCGAGGCGCACCGCGCCGCGCCGATCTTCGCCGAGTACACGGAAGCCGCGCTCGCGGACGTGCCGCCGCATCCATTCGCGATGCCGGACGGCGTCGTCGCCGTGGACATCGATCCTGCGTCGGGCCTGCTGGCGTCCGAAGCTTGTCCCGCGCGGATGCGCGCGGTGTTCCTCGCCGGCACCGAGCCCACCGGCGTCTGCGGCGACACCGGCGACGCCGGCACCCGCGAGCAGGACGGCCCGCGCTCGCTGTGGAGCAAGCTGCGCGGCTGGTGGAAGAGCTGACGCGCTGCCGAGCACCGGCGTGGGCTTATCCCGTTCGCTCATTGAGCGACGGGGATGAGCCCACCCCACGCCATTCCGGCCGAATAAGACGCTGACGCATCCTTATTCCGGGTGCGAGCACGCTTTTCCGGCGAATAAGACGCTGACACATCCTTATTCCGGGCGCGAGCACACTTTTCCGGCAAATAAGACGCTGTCGCATCCTTATTCCCGACGCGAGCACGCTTTTCCGGCGAATAAGACGCTGCCACATCCTTATTCCCGGCGCGTGCACGCTTTTCCGGCAAATAAGACGCTGCCACATCCTTATTCCCGGCGCGAGCACGCTTTTCCGGCGAATAAGACGCTGCCGCATCCTTATTCCCGACGCGAGCACGCTTCTCCGGCAAATAAGACGCTGCCGCATCCTTATTCCGGGCGCGAGCACGCTTTTCCGGCGAATAAGACGCTGTCGCATCCTTATTCCCGGCGCGAGCACGCTTCTCCGGCAATTAAGACGCTGCCACATCCTTATTCCGGGCGCGAGCACGCTTTTCCGGCAAATAAGACGTTGGAACATTCTTATTCCCGACGCGAGCACGCTTTTCCGGCGAATAAGACGCTGCCACATCCTTATTCCCGGCGCGAGCACGCTTCTCCGGCAAATAAGACGCTGCCGCATCCTTATTCCGGGCGCGAGCACGCTTTTCCGGCGAATAAGACGCTGTCGCATCCTTATTCCGGGTGCGTGCACGCTTCTCCGGCAAATAAGACGCTGACGCATCCTTATTCCCGACGCGAGCACGCTTTTCCGGCAAATAAGACGCTGCCACATCCTTATTCCGGGCGCGAGCACGCTTTTCCGGCAAATAAGACGCTGACGCATCCTTATTCCCGGCGCGAGCACGCTTCTCCGGCAATTAAGACGCTGTCGCATCCTTATTCCGGGTGCGTGCACGCTTCTCCGGCAAATAAGACGCTGACGCATCCTTATTCCCGGCGCGAGCACGCTTTTCCGGCAAATAAGACGCTGACGCATCCTTATTCCGGACGCGAGCACGCTTCTCCGGCAAATAAGACGCTGGCACATCCTTATTCCGGGCGCGAGCACGCTTTTCCGGCAAATAAGACGCTGGCACATCCTTATTCCCGGCGCGACAGCGAGTAGGACGACCGGGGCGCCCGCTCCCCCCTTCAAAATAAAGACTGCCTAAGACTCGCGCAGGATGATCCTGGCTGTCTCCGGCAGTCTTTTGCCCGTTGGTTAGCTTCTATTCCGTAGCCTCTATTCCAACTGGTCCTTCAGCTCTTCCGGCGAGCGGTCCCACCACTCGTAGTTGTGCGACTGCAGCAGCCGGCGGAGGGCCGCCTTGTCCTCGTCGCCCAGGTCCTCGAGCAGGAACTTGCGCTTGATCGCTCGGTCCATCCGGTTCACGTGCTCGGCCAGCACCTTCCAGCCTCGGCGGGCTTCGGTATCGATGAGCATCTCGCACGCCGTCGCGCCGCCGTAGAAGCTTCCCCGCTCGTCGCGGTCGACGGCTACCCATACGAGCCATACCTGGCGGCCGTTCGGGACGTTTTCTTTGTCCGGCGAGAACTTGATGCCCTTCTCCACCTTGCTCTTCGCGTGCATCGCGCCTACGTCGATATAGGCTTCGCCGTTGTCGATGATGACGGGCGACACCTGGCTCAGATCGATCGTGCCCGCACCGAAGCCTTTATGCTCCTTGTTGCTTACTACATTCAGCGCCAGCTTTTTCTTTTCCGGCTGCGGCTGCTGACCGTTTGCGTTCGTATCCACAACTCATCCTCCATCCTGTCCTCAATCCATAATTCCTATTTTAACGAAACGCACGCCAAAAAGCATCACGCCCCCCCACATGCTCGATGCTCGGGACTGCGCCTGCGCAAAGCCGCCAGCCGGCGGTTGTTGGGTTGGGATGCACGCACCTGCGACACTCCGGCCGATATATCGTCTTCCTCCTGGCAATGCCAGCCCTCAGCGAATTCGGCGAACACGCGCCGCCCCATCTCTCCGGACAGTCGCCTGACATAAAATTAGCCGCCTGCGGCAGTCTCCTGCACGGCAAGCGGCATGCTTCACTTAAATATCGTCGTTGTCCGTCCCCGGCCCCTCCGAATGGAGCAGGTCCACGGCTGCGATCGTCTTGCCCTGCGCATCGGTCAACGTCTGACGCTCCGGCACGAACGCACCGTATCGATAAGCGTAGGACGTCCGCAGCCATCCGATCGCGGTCCTGCTGCCGTCCACGTCCGACACGCCGCTCACGCGCTGGACGGCAACGATGCTTCCGGGCGCGCCCTGTGCCGCCGCTGCGCCGGCTTCATAGGACGTCACCGGCTCGACGGCCGCTCCCGAAGCCTTCGCAGCCGGGATAACACCGCTCAGCCCGCTCGCCGGATCGGTGAAGCGAACTCCGTCTCCGCCGGCCGCAGCGCGCAGCTCATAGCGCTCCGCCAGATCGGCGATGGTGAAGGCCGGGTCCGTCACATCGAACAACAGCTTGAATCCGTCCCCGCCGTTATAGACGCTAAGTCCGGTACCTTCCGCCGGCCGCGCCGTCTTCCGATAGACGAGCAGCTCAGGCGTACCGTCACCCGTCAGATCCTCGAAGCGGACGACAGGCGTCTTGTCGTATGCGATCTCCGCCGCCTGCATGAAGGCGAACTTCGTCGCGCCGTCGGTCAGCACGCGCCACCGGACAGCATGTCCCGCCGCATCCAGATCGGCCTTGATATCTACACCCGACCTGAGACCCAGCGACTTGGCCAGGGCGGGAGCATGGTTCGTGTATACGGTCTCCGTATGCGCGATCGGCAGAGGTCCGCCGCTGTCGGCACCGCCTGCCAAGGGAGGTTGGGCCAGCGCGATCGATGGGGAGCCCGCGAGCGCGACGGCCGTCGTGCTTGCCGCGATCAGGCGGATAGTGCGATGAATGGGGTTCATAACCATCCCTCCTTCTATATATAGTTGTACCCATTCTATGAGGGCAGCCAACCTTTTAGACCGGCTTGTCCAGCATCCTGCTGCCGCTCCGCCCGAACCGCACGCCCGCCGCGCCTTCGCTTGCACCTTCGCCTGCACCTTCGCTCGCGCCTCGCCTCCACTCGTTTTCCGCCTCACCGCCGCGCCCTCCCCGATCGGCTTGCAGACTCACACCGGCACCGCACGCTCCATTTGTATGGGACAAAGATATAATCCGCGGACAACCCACATATACATCTGCTAGACGCTTGTCAACGGGAGGGTTACCGTCATGCCCCAACGCCATATTTATCGTATCGCCGCGCTCGCCGTGGCCGCCGCCGTACTGCTCGGCACGTCCGGCTTCGGATTCGACGCCGCCTGGCAGTCCCAGTTCACCCTGCCCGCCTACGCCGCACAGACTGCGCCGCAGCTCTCGTCCTCGCAGCAGAAGGGTGCCGCAGCGGGTACCCTGGAGGCAGGGTCCGACCTGCTCGCCGAAGTTCCTGCCGAAGCGTCCGCCGAAGCCCCGGCCGCACATCCGACCGCAGCGCCGGACGGCGGAGCCTCCGCAGCCGCCGGTCAGCAGCAATCCGCCTCCACTCCCCAGACGCAGCCTTCCCCGCCGCCGGCACAACCGCAGTCTGTGCCGCTCAGCAAACGCATCGCCGATTATGACATCTCGGTCAAGCTGCAGGACGGCGGCATGCTCGACGCTTCCGAGACGCTGACCTGGACCAATCCCGGACGCAAGCCGGTGACGGACCTCTATCTGCACCTGTACCCCAACGCCTTCTCGCCGGGCAGCACCTTCATGAACGAGTCGAACGGCCAGCTGCGCGGCGTCAAGATGACCCCGGGCAAAGAGGGAGCCATGGCGCTGACCGAGCTCACGACCGAAGCGGGCGAGACGCTCCTGCCCCGCCTTCGCTACATTCAACCGGACGACGGCAACGCGAAGGATCTGACGCTCGTCGCCTTCCGGCTGCCCAAGGCGGTCGGAGCGGGTCAGAGCGTCACCGTCCGCATGAAGTTCACGGTCAAGCTGCCGCAAATATTCGCCCGCATGGGGCAGGCTGGCGACTTTGTCATGGCGGGCCAATGGTTCCCGAAGGTCGCCGCCTATGAGACGGCAGGCACGCGCGGGCGGACGGCCGAAGGCTGGAATCTGCACCAGTATCACGGCAATTCGGAGTTCTATTCGGACTTCGGCATTTACAGCGTGAAGATCGACGTTCCCGAGGACCGGATCGTGGCGGCTACGGGCTTCCAGTACAAGCAGCCCGTCGTGAAGGACGGCCGCAAGATTTATCAGTTCTACGCCGAGGATGTGCATGACTTCTCCTGGTCCGCCTCGCCCAGGTTCGTGACAGCGGAGGACTCCTTCTCATCGGCCGGCGTGCCGGGCGTCCGGATCAAGCTGTACCTCGACCCGCTGCATGCCGGCCAGGAGGAGCGCTACATGCATGCGGCCAAGTCTGCATTGGCCAAGCTTGGCGAGTGGTACGGCGATTATCCGTACACGACGCTGTCCGTCGTCATCCCGCCACCCGACGCGGAAGGTGCGGGCGGCATGGAATATCCGACGCTCGTCACGGGCGCCGCCGCCAAGGACGACAATCCGGGCTACGAGCTCGAGCGCACGCTCGTACACGAGATCGCGCACCAGTATTGGTACGGCATCGTCGCCTCCAACGAATTCGAGGAAGCCTGGCTCGACGAAGCGTTCACCTCCTACAGCGAGGAGAAGCTCATGGCCGCCATCTACGGCGTCGCGCCCCGCACGACGATCGAATCCCTCTATATGACGAATCCGCTGCCGCTCAAGCTCGATTCGTGGAGCTACGGCAGCTCGGACGCCTATGCCGAAAATGTGTACATGCGCGGCAAGCTCGTGCTCAAAGCGATCGAAGCCCGGGTCGGCGAAAAAACGATGTCGAAGGTGATGCGCACTTATTTCCAAAAATATCGCTTCAAGCATCCGGACAGCCAGGCCTTCCAGCGCGTCGTCGAATCCGTCACCAAGGAGGACTGGAAGGACTTCTTCTCGGCCTATGTCTACCGCGGAGAGACGGCCGACTTCGCAGTGGCCTCGGCCCGCACGGAGCCGGACGGCGAGGGCAGCTACCAGTCGAGCGTCCTGCTCACGCGCAAGATGGGAAGTCCGCAGGCCGTGACCGTGCTGTTCGGCTTCAAGGACGGCCAGACCGTCCGCAAGACATGGGACGGCATCCAGAATCACGTTCAACTCCGGCTGCAATCCGCCGCTCCGCTCGAATACGTGTCCATCGACCCGATGCTCGATGTCGTGCTCGATCACAGCAGGTACGACAATTATCTGAAAACCGAAGCGCCGAAGCGGCAACGCACCAAGCTCGACGTGACGCTGAGCCAGCTGATCGATGCGTTCATCGGCAGCATGGCCTGGTGAGGGAGGGATGAGAATGAACGACGCGATCCGCCAAGGCTGGACGACGACAAAACGCCACAAGTACGCGCTTGTCGCCCTCTTCCTGTACCGTTTGCTATGGGGCTTCTTTCTTTACCGGCTCATCGATTCCATCGTCGCTCCGGTGCTTGAGCGCTTCCCGGATCAGCATCCGCTCGGCGCCGCGGCCAAGCAGATCTTCGCGATCGAGGCGCAGTTCCGCCTGCTCAAGACGGATCTGGCCGATCGGACGCTGCTCCTGCTCGGGGGCATGCTGCTGCTCCGCATGCTGCTCACGCCGATTCTGAATGCCGGTCTGTATTATTCATTCGGCCATGACGACGATGGGGGCGGTACGCATGTGCTTCGGGGCATCAGAGAGGCTTGGAAAAAAGTAACGCTGCTGTATGCTGCCGAAAAACTGATCGCGCTGCTGCCGACTGTCTGGATCGTTCCGTTCGCACGGAGCGCCTACATGGCGGAGCCGAACGTCCAGGCGTGGATCGGTCAGATGCTCCCTTATGCTGCCGGCTGGGCGCTATGGATGATGGTCGTGCACCTGCCGTTTCTGTTCATGCAGTTCAGCGCAGCCGGCGGCGCCAGTCTGTGGCAGGGTGCGGTTCACGCCTTGCGCCGTCTGTTCCCGCTGCTGGCGGTGACGCTCCTGCTGCCGCTGCTCTCGCTCCTGGGCGCCGCAGCCGTCTCCGCGGCCTCGTTCCTCTGGACCGGCCTGGCGATCATCGTGCTGAACCAATCCTTTCATTTTATCCGCACCCTGCTGTCGCTCTGGACAGCCGCCTGCCAGCATCGATTGTGGCTGCGCGAGGATCAATGACCTCTGCAGGCAAGCTCGCGGCCAAGCATTGAAATACTCAAAAAGAGACGACGCGCGGTCCCTCCAAGGACCATGCGTCGTCTCTTTTTTTAACCGACTATTAATATTGGGTGAGAGGCGGGCATAGACTACGATCATACTCTTGCGACCGCACCCCCGTCGAAGACTTGCTTCCTCTTAATCTTTCTCATTTATTCATAGGCTCGGCCCATTTCTTGCCGGCAGCCCGCATCCCTTGCTACGTCTGGCTTTTCGGATGATGGCGACATATTCCTCCCCCTTTCGGACATTAAGGAATTCTAATCTTCAAGGAGCAGGAGTTGAGGCCTAAAAATCGAATTTCTAAAGCTAAGGTGCGAAAACTGCCGAATTCCCGCGCACGGGGAAACGGGGGAACCATTTTTTACTGGGTGAATTGACTTCGCCTCGCGCAGAAGTCATAGGGAACCTTCAACCGAACCCTCCAGCTAACCTCGTAGGCACCTGGAAGGAGCTTTCCGTTTTGCGTAAAGTTACAGTCCTCATCCTTGCTTTAACCTGCTTGCTTGCTTTCCAGATGGGCAGCGCGTCTGCCGCATCCAAGCTCGATTCGACCGTCTCCAAGCTGATCGGCATCGACTACGATTACGGCGGCACGACGACGAGCGGCTTCGACTGCTCGGGATTCACGGCCTATGTATTCAAGAAGTTCGATGTCACGCTGCCTCATTCGTCCAAAGGCCAGTTCGCGATGGGCGACAAGGTAGCTCGCGACGATCTGCGCCCGGGCGATCTCGTATTCTTCAATACGAGCGGCAGCGGCGTATCTCACGTCGGCGTCTACGTCGGCGACAACAGATTCGCGCATTCGGCCTCGAAGGGCGTGACGATCTCGGATCTGGATGACAAGTATTACGCGAAGCGTTATCTCGGCGCCCGTCGCGTGATGGACTCCGATACTTACAAGTCCGTGGCGATCGACCACGTGTAAGATTCGGCACAAGTGAGAGTTGCTTGCTTAGGCTAAGACCCGCCCCCAAAGCGGGTCTTAGCTGCTGCATGGAGTGAAAATGGAGAGGTATTAGTTGTATACCCGCATTCAAAAGGCGCGAAACAAGCTGTCAAAAAAAGTCCCGAATCCTCAGAAAAAGGATTCGGGACTTTTGGCATCTGGCGCGGATATTCCGCCTGACGGCGGTCCGTCCTCATCTCCGCCACGGGTAATCGGCGCCGAGACGTTCGGCCTCCTCCGGCTTCACGCCGCTGCCGTACCTGGCCTTGCCGTACAGCTCGCCGAGCTTCGCGGACATGGCGGCCAGCCAGCGGCGCATGTCGGACTGCTCCCGCTGTCCCCGGGGCGCGCCGCGGGCCGACTCCCATGCCTCGATCGCCCGGAGCGTCTCCGACGGCGTGTGCGAATCCCGGTGCGCATAGCCTTCGCGAACCGCTTCGTCGAGAACTGCGGCGTACAGGCTGCGAACCCGTGCCTCGGCCGGCAGGGCCGCCCACTCCTCGCGGCGAAGCGCAGGCTTGGCCTTGGAGCGCCGCCTGGCGAACAGCCGGCTGAGCAGCCGTTCTCCCTGGAGGAGGCTCTCGCGCTCCTCCGTATATCCCGGGTCTTCGTCGTTCTGGCGCTTGCCCTGGAGCATTCTGTCGTACCAGGTCTTGATGCGCTCGGACAGCCGACGCCACCAGACAGCGTTCAGCAGATAGCGCCGGCCGATCAGATAGACGGCGGCCAGCGCCAGCAGTGCGAGCGCGACGTACATGGCATACTCGAGCCACACCCAGATGCGCCCGGTGTCTGAAGCCTGCTCGGGAAAAACAGGCTGCTGTGCGGGCGGCTCGGTCTCGGGGGGCGGCTCGGGCGCAGGCTTGCCCTGGGGCATGAGCGCGATCAGCCAGCGGACGAGGCGGGCGATCGCCGGCCAGATCGGCACGCCTGCGAACGGCAGGAAGACGATGGCGACGAGCAAGCCCCAGATCGCCGCATACCGCCGGCCGGCTGCCGCGAGCCGGCGGGTGACGAGCCCGGCGCCCAGGCCGGCCTCGGACAGCGAGCTTGCCTGGACGAAGTAGATGCTGGCCGCCAGCCAGAGTATGCCGGCCGCCGCCAGCCACGGACGCGCGGCCGAGTCGATGCCAAGCAGCGGCGCGGCTGCGAGGACGACGGCATGCAGACCGACCGCAACCGAGCAGCGGACGATGCGCCGCCAGTCGTAGCGGGCGATCCAGGACAGCGCGCCGAGCGGCACGACAAGCGCCAGCAGCCATGGATCGACGGCGGCGGCAGCGGCAGCGAGGATGAGCACCAGCGCGACGTGAACGATGGCGGCAGGCATGCGGCGGCGCAGGATCGCTGGCAGCGCGCGGCCGCCAGCGGCGGCCAGCCAGGCGAGTCCGATCCAGCCGGCCAGCGGCAGCGACAGGTCCGCAAAGTCGCTGAGCAGGAGCAGCGCCGGATAAACGGCCAGACTGTCCGCCAGACTGCGAATGATCAGCTTCATGACATCCCTCCCGCTGCGGCTCTATGCGCTGCTGCCGGACGCTGTTGATGAAGCAGCAGCACCTCTACCCGATTGCCCGCTTGCCGCAGCCTGGCCAAGGCCTCCTCCTGCTTGGGCGTCACAAAAGCGGTAATCAGCAGCAGGTTCGTCCCGCGCATCCGGGCGCGAAGCAGGTCCTCCAGCAAATAGCCGAGCTCGAGCCGGACGACGGGTTCGAAGTCGGCCATCGCATCCAGCAGCGCGTAGAGCTGGCGCCGCCCGCCGGCCGGCTCGATGCGCAGCGGCACGCGCTCTGCGCCGCCGGCGCGGCCGTTGTAGATCAGCCCGGCGCGGCCGCCGGCGTCCAGCACCTGCTTCGCGGCGGAGGCCGCCAGGCTGATCGCCTCCTCGAAGCGCTCTGCCGAGATTCGCCGATTCGTGGCAGCATCCGCCAGCTCCGCGTTCAGCAGCACCGTGACGTCGCCCCCGATCATCGTCTCTCTGCGATTGACAAGCAGCTCGCCTGTTCTGGCGGTCGCGCTCCAGTTCACTTGCTTGAGCGCATCTCCGCTCCGATAGGCGCGTACGCCGGCCGTATAATAATGATCCTCGCGAAAAGCCTCCGGCGTGCTCATCGCACTCTGTATCCACTCGCGTGCCGCGCGAGGGATGTCCCGGGCCTGGAGCAGCCTCGGGTATACCGTGATCGCGCAGTCCGAGCCGACCGTGAGCGACCTGCCCGTCACGCCGAGCAGGTCGCCGTGCGTGATCGCGACGGACGCGATGCGATAGCGCCCCCGCTGCAGGCAGACGACCTCGTGCCGCCGCACGATCCGGGTGTACGGCCCGAGCGTGAACAAGCTGGCATGATTTTGCAGCGACTGGCCGACGCTGACGGCGAGATCGAGCTCCTCCTTGCCGAACCGCAGCGCGGCCGGCATCTGCGTCTCGACGCGCAGCCAGGGCAGCGGCAGCCACTTGGCGTTGACGAGGCGCTCCTCCATCCGGATCTTGTCCCCCGCAAAGGCATGCGGTACGTTGAACCTGCGCTCATACTGGATTCGCCGCAGTCCCAGCTTGCCGTACAGCAGACGCTGGACCAGTCCGACCGCAAGAGCGACGAGCAGCAGCTTGAAGATCAGCATGCGCTAAGCATAGACCGCATCCTGCTCGGCAGGCACGGCGGTGCGCTCCAAGATCTCGCTCACGATCTCCAGCGCCCGCCGGCCGCCTGCGAGCGGATCGTGCAGCACGAGGCGATGGGCCAGCACGGGCGACGCGAGCGCCTTGACGTCCTCGGGCAGCACGAAGTCCCGCCCGCGCAGCAGCGCCCTCGCTTGCGCCGCCCGCATGAACTGGAGCGTGGCGCGGGGGCTCGCTCCTATCGACGTATCTTCATGGCCGCGCGTCGCAGCCACGATCCCGAGCATATACGCCAGCACGTCGTCATGGCAGCGCACGTCCCTGAGCGCCTCCTGCAGCTGCAAAATATCGCCGACG
Organism: Cohnella sp. 56; assembly: GCF_037963805.1. Taxonomy (NCBI): domain Bacteria; kingdom Bacillati; phylum Bacillota; class Bacilli; order Caryophanales; family Paenibacillaceae; genus Cohnella; species Cohnella sp. 56. The sequence continues at coordinate 40,872 of NZ_JAZDQE010000009.1, forward strand.
CTCAGCACAGGCTCCGCAGCCGCCAGCGGGTCCGCGCTCATGAACCGGCGTACGATCTCCGACTCCTCGGCCGTCGTCGGATAGCCCATCGGAATGCGCAGCATGAAGCGGTCCAACTGGGCTTCGGGCAGCGGGAAGGTGCCGTGGCTCTCAATTGGATTCTGCGTCGCGATGACGAGGAACGGCACGGCGAGCGGATGCGTCTCGCCGTCGATCGTCACCTGGCGTTCTTCCATGCTCTCGAGCAGGCTCGATTGCGTGCGGGGCGTCGCCCGGTTCAGCTCGTCCGCCAGCAGAATATTCGTGAAGACAGGCCCCCGCCTCAGCTCGAAGGCGCCCGTGCGCTGGTTGTAAAAGTTAATGCCCGATACGTCCGACGGCAGCAGGTCCGCCGTGAACTGAATCCGCTTGAACTCGCAGCCGAGCGATCTGGACAGCGACTTGGCCAGCAGCGTCTTGCCGGTGCCCGGCACATCCTCCAGTATGATATGCCCCGAGGCCAGCAGCGCGATCAGCGCATACTCCGCCGCTTCGGGCTTGCCCACGACGATGGACGCAATCTGGTCCAGCACCCGGCCGGTCTTCTCCCGAACTTCTTTTAGATGAATCATGGCTATAGTCCTCCTCTGCCTCAAACGCTTTCAATTCCAGCTACCCTTCATATTACAGAGGCGTGGGCGGAATCACAAACAGCGTCGTCGAAGGAGGACATTCGCTAAACTTACGGGCACGATAAAAAAAAGGACAGGCGCTGAGCGGAGAACTCTCGGCACCTGTCCATCGGTTTGCGGCAATTACTTTGATCACTCATCGAACAAGCGGCTTAGCCCCTGCGAACGGCAGCTCCCAATCCCTCATGTAAAATTCAATCCGCCCGTATAGGGCAAGGGTATGAGGAAATTGCCGACGTTCATCATTTCTCCAAAGCATTTCGTAAAACGACAGGAATGACGCCGGGCGAATGGATTCATTCAAGCAGGGACAAAAAAAATCCCTGCCCGACCAGCGGCGAAGGGAATGAAACGCTTTAGCACCTGAGCAGCGAATCGACAGACAAAAAACGCCTCCTCAACCGCTAATGCGGCGAGAAGGCGTGTCAAGGCGTACGCTATACGACTGCTGCGGTCAGGCGGCCTTCTTCGCGGGCGGCCAATGCCGCCTTGTTCGCCGCCGGCTCCCGGCCGATGCCCTCTGCCAGGCCGTAAGGCAGGCAGAGCGGCGCGCCCGTGCGCGGATCGGGAATGACGTCCGCGTCGATGCCGAACACGTCGCGCAGCATCGACGGCGTCATCACTTGCTCGGGATGGCCCTCGTAGAGCACCGTGCCTTGCTTGAGCGCGACCAGATGCTGCGAGAAGCGGGCCGCATGGTTGAGATCGTGAACGACCATGATAATGGTGCGCTTCTGTTCGCGGTTAAGCTTCTCCAGCAGCGTCATGACCTCGATCTGATGCGCCATGTCGAGGAATGTCGTCGGCTCGTCGAGCAGCAGCACCTCGGTGCCCTGCGCGAGCGCCATCGCGATCCAGGCACGCTGCCGCTGGCCGCCGGACAGCTGGTCGACGGCGCGGTCGTGGAACTCGCCCATGCCCGTCGCCTGCAGCGCCCAGTCGATCATCCGGTTGTCCTCGGCGGACAATGCGCCGAATCCGCGCTGGTGCGGATAGCGGCCGAACGAGATGAGCTCGCGCACCGTCAGCCCCTCGGGCGAGGTCGGGTTCTGCGGCAGAATGGCGAGCTGCTTGGCGACTTCCTTGGTCGGCTGGCGGTGAATCTGCTTGCCGTCGAGGTACACGCCGCCGCTCTGCGGACTCAGGATACGCGCGAGCGACTTGAGGATCGTGGACTTGCCCGAACCGTTCGCGCCGACGAGAGAGGTAATCTTGCCATCGGGTACGGACAGATTCAGATCCTTCACGATACACCGGCTGCCATAAGCGAGAGTCAACTGATTCGTGCTTAACCGCGACATGTTTTCACTCCTCCGGCGAACGAATTCGCCTTTATGTTCATCTATATTCTGATAATCGTTATCATTATCAATCGTTAATAAGAATGATAATGGTTCTCAACAACAAAGTCAACGATTTACCATGTTTGATTTCGAATTTTTTAGCCGCAGCAGCTCCGATACGGTCACGAAGCGGTACCCTTCCTGCGTTAGCTTGGGAAGGATGATGCGGAGCGCGTCAATCGTCTGCGTCTTCCCGCTCACATAATCGTGCAGCAGCACGATATCGCCGCTGCGCACGTCGCTCATGATTCCTTTGACGATATGGCTCACGCCGGGCCGCGCCCAATCGTCCGTCGGATGGTGCCAGGACCACAGCACGGTCAAGAGTCCCTCCTCGCGTCCCACCGACAGCACCCGGCTGTTAAAAAAGCCTTCCGGCGGCCGGAACAGGACCGGCTTCGCCCCTGCGGCCAACGCGATGCTCTGCTGCGCCCTCGCGATCTCGCTGCGGATCTGTTCGTCCGAGCAGCGCAACAGCATGCGATGCGTATATGTATGATTGGCTACCTCATGGCCTTCGATCGCCTCCCGCTTCACGATCTCCGGGTACTGCTCGGCCTTCTTGCCGGTAATAAAAAAAGTCGCATGCGCATGATATTCGCCCAGCAAATCCAATATCGCGGGCGTATCGACCGGGTCCGGTCCGTCGTCGAATGTGAGCGCGATGACCTTGCCGTCCAACGGAACCTCCCAGATCGCCTCGCCTCTGGATTCATAGTAGGCTCTTCCTTGGAATGCCGGCTTCTGCGCATCCGCGCGGGCGCAAGAGAACGCGTTCGCCGTCAGGATGAGCGCCGTCGTTCCGATTGCCGTTTTGGCAGCCAACAGGCGAACAAGCGCCATCGCTTTAGATTTTCGCATCTCCTCGGTCTCCTCTCTTCGTGGAAAGGCGGAGCTCCGGCTTCCGGAACTCCGCTCCCAGTTCATCCAGACTTCCTTGTGCCAGCAGTTAGAAGCCTTTGTATTGCGGTTCTTCCTGCTCCAGCTGCTGCACGCGCTGCTCGACCTGGTCTACGATCTGCTGCGTCTGCGAAGCGGCATCGGTGAAGAGCTGCTTGGCCTGCTGGTTTTGCGTGCTGATCGCGAATTGCTCCAGGCTGGCCTGGGCGCTCTTGAGAGAAGCGACGGTTGTTTTAACTTGAGAAGCTACGGTCATCTGGGCTACGCCTCTTTCTGTTCGATAATGTTCCCGCAGCGGGACTCGTGTACTTTGCCCATTTGCACCCCGTTTCACAATTGTAAAAATTTAGTCCCCCTGCTGCCGACAGCCGAACGGGGGTAAAAAGAGCGCGCCGGAGGCAGACTCTATGTATACTGCCCGCAATTTGCGCATGCAAGGAGGACCTCGCACCGTGGCTAACAACAAAATCAAGAAGCTGACGCCCACACAGCAGGAATACCGGCAGCTCGCGCTGAAGCGCCAGCCGGCAAGGCCCGTACTGATGAATTGCCTGCGCGCCTTCCTCGTCGGCGGCCTGATCTGCGTCGTCGGCCAGGGGATACAGGAAGCATTCATGCACTTCGCCGGAATGACGCTCAAGCAGGCGGCCGCCCCTACGGTCGCCGTCCTGATCGCAGCTGCCGTGGCGCTGACCGCGATGGGCGTCTACGACAAGCTCGGACAATGGGCGGGCGCCGGTTCGGCCGTACCCGTGACGGGCTTCGCCAATGCGATGTCGTCCGCCGCCATCGAGCATCGCAGCGAAGGTCTCGTGCTCGGCACGGGCGCCAACATGTTCAAGCTGGCCGGCTCTGTCATCGTGTTCGGCACGGTGGCCGCGTTTATCATCGGGCTCATACGATTCGTATTCGGATATGGAGGGTGACCTATGACGATGCTGAAGGGACATCAGAGCTGGCAGTTCCGGGAGAAACCCGTCATTCTGTCGTCGGCCACCGTCGTCGGACCGTTCGAGGGGCGCGGACCGCTCGCGCATGACTTCGACATCGTGCACGACGACTCGCTGGTCGGACAGGACAGCTGGGAGAAGGCGGAGCGCACCTATCTGGAGGAAGCGTCCAAGATCGCGCTGCAGAAGGCGGGGATGACGCAGGATCAGCTCAGCTTCTACCTCGGCGGCGACCTGATGAACCAGATCACGAGCTCGAGCTACGCCGCGCGGACGCTGGCGATGCCCTACATCGGCCTGTTCGGCGCTTGCTCCACCTCGATGGAGGGGCTCGCGCTCGCCTCCTATCTGATCTCGACCGGGGGCGCCAGGTATGCGATGACCGGCACGTGCAGCCACAACTCGACGGCGGAAAAGCAATTCAGATACCCGACGGAATACGGCTCGCAGAAGCCGCCCTATGCGCAGTACACGGTAACGGGAGCAGGGGCCGCGCTCGTCGCCGGCGAAGGCGACGGGCCGCGCGTCGCGGCCGCCACGATCGGCCGCGTCGTCGACATGGGCATCACGGACCCGTTCAACATGGGCGCGGCGATGGCGCCGGCGGCCGTCGATACGATCATCTCGCACTTCCGCGATCTCGGCGTAGGTCCCGATCATTACGATCTCATCGTGACGGGCGATCTGGCGAAGGTCGGGTTCGAGCTGGCTACGGATCTTTTCGACAAGCATCGCATCCCGATGCACAAGACGCGCTACCGCGACTGCGGCATGATGATCTACGACTATGACAAGCAGATGGTGCAGGCCGGCGGCAGCGGATGCGCATGTTCGGCGGTCGTCACGTACGGCCACCTGCTGAACAAGCTGCGGGCGGGCGAGCTGCGCCGCATTCTCGTCGTCGCGACGGGGGCGCTCATGTCTCCGCTCGCGCTGCAGCAGAGCGAATCCATCCCCGGCATCGCGCATGCCGTCGCGCTCGAGGCGCCGGATCATCTGATGAACAAGGAGGGTTAACGTCATGCCGATGTGGGGACAAATTATTTTCCGCTCGCTGGGCGCCCTGATCGTCCTGTTCATCATGGCCAGGCTGCTGGGCAAAAAGCAGATCTCGCAGCTGACTTTCTTCGAATATATATTGGGCATCACGCTCGGCGAGCTCGCCGGCTTCATCTCCACGGACATCGAATCGCATTATTCGTACGGGCTCATCGCGCTCGCCGTCTGGTTCACCGTACCGTTCACGCTGGAGTATCTGTCCATGAAGAGCATCCGGCTGCGCCACCTGCTCGAGGGCCGGGGACGCGTCGTTGTCAAAGAAGGCAAGGTTATGGAGGATAATCTGAAAAAGGAGCATCTGACGACGGACGAGCTGATGGAGCAGCTGCGAGGCAAAAACGCGTTCAACCTCGCGGATGTCGAGTTCGCCGTCATGGAGACAAGCGGAGAGCTCAGCGTACTGCTCAAAAAAGAAAAGCAGCCGCTCACGCCCAGCGATATAGGGATGCCGAAAGTGCATGAGGTCGAGCCTCAGGTCGTCATTATGGACGGCAAAATGATGAGCGAGCCGCTCGCCACGGCAGGGCTCAGCCCCGGCTGGCTCGCGACCGAGCTGGAGAAAATCGGCGTGACCGTGGACAATGTGTTCCTCGGACAGGTCGACGCCTATCAGCAGCTGTATGTCGATCTGTATGACGACAAGCTGCAGGTGCCCGCTCCGCAAGGCAAGGCGCTGCTGCTGGCCAATCTGAAAAAGCTCGAGGCGGATCTGGAGCTGTACGCCGTATCGACCAAGGATGCCGCGGCCAAGGAGATGTACACGCGCACCTCGGCCGCGCTGGCGCAGGTGATCGGCGATCTCAAGCCGATGCTGCAGGGGCAGTGATGCAGGGCGGCTGTTCACCTCAATATATGCGGCTGACGATGTCCTCGAATTCGGGCTCCTCGACACGAATGTCGACGATGTCGCCCCATTCGGACAGCAGCCGCAGCACCTCCATGACGCCGATGTGCTCGCGATTGCAGCTGACCGCCGCTTCCCGGCCCTGGACATCGGTCACTGCCACCTCGCCGGCAGCGTCGGACAGGCCGCCTCCGATCCGCATGCCGGGCGTCAGCTTCGTCTCCCGGGCATAAGTCACGCGCACGGTCGTCGGCAGGCCGATCCGCGCCCGCAGCCGCTCCAGTCCGCCGTCGTAGAGCAGCTCGCCGCGGCTGATGACCATCACCCGCTCGCAGAGCGTCTCGATATCGTCCATGTCATGCGTCGTGAGCAGCACGGTCTTGCCGAACTCCGCATTGAGCAGCTTCAGATGATCCCTGATCTGCCGCTTCGCCGTCGCATCCATGCCGATCGTCGGCTCGTCGAGCACCAGCAGCGCCGGATCGTGCAGCAGCGCCGCGGCGAGATCGCCCCGCATCCGCTGCCCCAGCGACAGCCTGCGGACCGGCGTATCCCAGAATTCGCGCAGCTGCAGCACTTCCTCCAGCTTCGACAGCTGCCGCCGCTTCTCCGCGGCGCCGAGCCTGAATATCGCAGCCAGTATGTCGAAGCTGTCCTTGAGCGGCAGATCCCAGAACAGCTGGGAGCGCTGGCCGAACACGACGCCGATGTCTCTGGCTACGCGCCGCCTGTCCCGCTGCGGGCTGAGGCCGCCGATTCTGACCTCGCCGGCGCTCGGGTGGAGGATGCCGCACAGCATCTTGATCGTCGTCGACTTGCCTGCGCCGTTCGGGCCGATGAAGCCGACGAACTCGCCTTCTGCCACGCTGAGGTCCAGCGACTTCACCGCCGTCACGAGCTTCCGCTCGCGCGAGAACAGCGTCCGGATCTCCCTCAGCTTCCCTGCCTTGGGCACTGCGGTCGCGAATGTCTTGCTGAGGCCTGTCGCTTCTAACATCGCCATATTCGATTCCTCCGCTCGTAAATAGAATCATTGCCGTTACCCGCCAACTTGTGCCGATCGCTTCCTTATGTGCCCGTGCTCTGATACTTCCGGACGCCGACTTGCCACAGAGCGAGCGCCGCTGCCAGCGCCAATGCCGCCGCCGCGACGGTCGCCGGAATCGTCCATATGCCCCATTCGCCCTTGACGATGAACATCGCCGGCACGTAATTGATGAATCCGAACGGGATGACGGTGAGCAGCAGCGTCCGCAGCCAGTCCGGGAACAGGCTGAGCGGGAGCTGGCATGCGGTCGTCGAAGCGTTGTCGGTGAGCACGGACAGATCCTCGGTCCGCGTCGTCCAGAAGCCGACGGCCGCCGTCGCCAGCCCGACCGCAAACATAATGACGGTACCCGTACAGACGATCAGCAGCGTCGCCGGCACCGCCGTCCATCCGGCCGTGCCGTCCCGCATCAGTCTGCCCAGGCAGACGCCCAGCACGGTCAGGCTCTGCAGCAGCTCGCCGCCGACCATCCGCGTCCGTGACGTCACCACGGACAGCAGCAGCGGCATCGGCCGCAGCAGCAGCTGATCCAGCAGCCCGTTCACCAGATACGGCTCAAAGTTGTTGATGGCCGAACCGAAGCTGCGGTACACATACTTGGCCGTCATCAGCACGCCGTAGAGATAACCGATCTCCCAGACGTTCCAGCCCTTGATCGCGCCGAATGCATGCAGCAGCACCACCAGTCCGAGAAACTCGGCGACGGTCACGAGCGAAGCCAGCAGCGTCGTCAGCAGGAAGCTGAGCCGGTATTGCATCCGGGCGCGGACGTTGACCCTGTACAGCATCCATGAGATGCGAATCCAATTCATCCGCCCTGCACCTCCACCTTGCGGCGCACCGCCGACGTCGCCGCGAGGCAGGCCAGCGACAGCAGCACGCACCACAGCGCCGGCGCGAGCAGCGCTGCCGGCGCCGCATGTCCGAGATAGAGGCGGGTCGGGATATCGTTAAAAACCGGGTACGGAGACAGCCTCGACACCGTCTGCAGCCAGCCCGGCATCCATGCGACGGGCATGAGGAAGCCCGACAGCACGAAGCTAAGCGAATAGTTAAGCAGGCTGAACCAGCGGCTCTCCACCGTCCACAGCGCGGTCACCCCGATGCAATACGAGATGCAGACGGCCGTATAGGCGGCCATGAGCAGCGCCGGCAGCGTCCACAGCCAGATGAGGGGATCGGCAGGCACCGGCAGCCCGAACAGCAGCGTGTAGAGGACGTACAGCGGGACCGCGGTGAACAGCGCGTTGTAGGCGATGGAGCCCGCTTCCTTGCCCGCCGCGAACACGAACAGATGCAGTGGACGCACGAGATCCAGCGCGATCTGTCCCGTACGCACCCGGTCCTCCAATCCGAGGCCGTGCGTCGTCACGGTGAGCCACAGAATGACCTGGTTGAAGGCCATATAGGCGATCATTCCTTCCCTGCCGTAGCCTTGCAGCGCATGCTGCTCGCCGATCCCTTGCCATATCGAGATATAGATCATGCCGAAAATAATGCTGGCAACCGTTCGCGCCGCATGCGAGGCCGTGTACTGAAGCCGGCTCTCGTATCCGCTGCGGGCGAGCACCCATACAGCTGTCATGTGGGACCTCTTTTCCGCGATAGATTCGCTCTCCCGGGAAGAGCATCCCAAATCATAACAAAATCGCCGAAAAAGACTAGACTATTCTTTTCCGGCGTGCTATTCTAATATTATAGATGTCGAGGAAGCACATATCCTTTTCGATCAGCCAACACTGATCCCCCCTACTTAAAATTTACCTAAAAACCGCCTCTGGCGGTTTTTTTATGCTTGCATTAGGTAATAGGTTGGAGCCTGCCTGCGCTGGCATAGTGTCCATGACACGCTGCATAGGATAGGTATAGCATGCGCCTGGCAAGGTTCTGCAAAAATAGTGATTGTCGAATTGTGCCAACGCTTGTAAAATCAGTTTGAATCGGGACTGCTGTCCCGTATCTCTCGACGCAAAGGTGGAGTTGTCAAAATGGCCAACAGTTCGGAACTCAGGGCACGCGCAAGAGAAACACTAAGAGGCAAATGGACGGAGCCGGTACTGCTGATGCTGGTGTACGGCGTTGTGCTGACGGTGCTCGGATTCATCGAGAATATCCCGCTGGTCGGCTGGGTCGCTTCCCTGCTGGTGACGGGACCGCTCATGCTCGGTCTGTACGGCTATTTTCTGGATCTCGTACGTGAGCGGGGGCCGAGCATCGCAGGACTGTTCAGCGGCTTCAGCCGTTTCCCCGAAGCATTCCTGTTGAATCTGCTGGTCGGCATCTTCACCGTCCTCTGGATGCTGCTGCTCGTCATCCCCGGCATCATCGCGGCGATTCGTTATTCGCAGGCCTTCTTCATTCTTCGCGACAATCCGGGCATCGGCGGCCTGGAGGCCATCCGACGCAGCAAAGCGATGATGAACGGCAACAAAGGGCGCTACTTCGTCTTCGTGCTCAGCTACCTCGGATGGATCATTCTGGGCATTATTCCGTTCGGCATCGGCATGCTGTGGGTAGGTCCTTATATGTACACCGGATTCGCACACTTCTACGAGGAACTGAACCGTGCCGCCTATACGGAGCCGCCGATCCAGCCGGGATTGAACTTCCAATAAAACTTCGCTTGTCTGAAAAGGAGTCTTCTCCATGAACAACGACGATTCGAACGCACCCTGGGACGCCTCGCCTGCGCCGGACACTGCCGGCGCAGGCGCAGACAACGCTGCAGCGGCCGGATCGGAGCAGAGCCCCGGCGCCTCGGACGCGCCGGCTGCTGCCGATGCTCGCGACGAGCGGGCGGACGCACCCGCCGCTGCCGAAGGAAGGCATACGGCCGGGCAACATGATGAACCGCGTCCGGGATCGCAGGACGCGGCAGAGCGAGGGGGCGCCCATCGGGAAGCCGCAGCCGAGCAGCACCCGCAGGGCGGCTACGACGCACACGGGCCGCAGCAGGGCGGCTACGGCGTGCATGGGCCGCAGCAGGGCGGCGGGCATGCCGGACAGCCCTATCAGGGCGGCTATGGCGCGCATGGGCCGCAGCAGGGCGGCGGGCATGCCGGACAGCCCTATCAGGGCGGCTACGGCGCGCATGGGCCGCAGCAGGGCGGCGGGCATGCCGGACAGCCCTATCAGGGCGGCTACGGCGCACACGGGCCGCAGCAGGGCGGCGGGCATGCCGGACAGCCCTATCAGGGCGGCTACGGCGCGCACGGGCCGCAGCAGGGCGGCGGGCATGCCGGACAGCCCTATCAGGGCGGCTACGGCGCGCACGGGCCGCAGCAGGGCGGCGGGCATGCCGGACAGCCCTATCAGGGCGGCTACGGCGCACATGGGCCGCAGGGCGGACATGCCGGGCAATCCGCCGGCTGGCAGCAGCCGCAGCAGCACGGATACCCGCCTCCCTATCCTTATGCCCCCGCCCCCCGCACGAACAGCAAATCGATCGCTGCCATGATACTCGGCATCGGCGCCATCGTCATCCCGTTCATCGGCTTCTTCCTCGGGATCGTCTCGATCATCGTGGCGTCGCTCTCCCTCAAGGAGATTCGCGCGCGCGGCGAGCAGGGCAACGGCATGGCCGTAGCGGGCCTGATCTGCGGGATTATCGGCGCGGTATTGTACTTGGCGTTGATCGTGCTCATGATTATCGGCATCGTCGCCTCTACCGACGACAACAACTATTATTACAACAACGACTTTTCCAACACGATTTTAGAAGCGTAGATGGCAATCGGCCACCTGGCATAGCTCCCCCCTCAAGCTGACTCCGGCATCGCGCCGGGGCCGGCTTGTTTGTTTTTATTGGCCCCACAACGACAACACCCCTTGGAACGGGGCAGCGAGCGTCGGGCTCTCCATGCCTGTTCCAAGGGGTGCGCTCGTGAAGCGGGGCTAGCCCTGGCTTATTCTTCGTATATTTTGGACAGCAGCCCGCCAAGCTCGCGCAGCGCTTCTTCTTCGCGCTCGCCGTCGACCTCCAGCGCAACCTCGTCGCCCTTGGCCAAGCCGAGCGAGAGCAGGCCGAGCGAGCTCTTGCCGTTCACCTTCTTGGACCCTTTGATCAGGCTGACCTTGCAGTTGTATTGCGTCGCCGCATGGACGAAGATTTTGGTCGGGCGGGCATGGAACCCGGACGGATGGATGACGGTAAAGGTTTCGGACAGCATTAGACAAGACTCCTTTGTTCTACGAATTGTTTGACTTCCTCTTGCGTGCCGAGCTGGAGCGCCTCTTCGGCGAGACCGGCCCACTCTTGTCTGGACAGACGACCGATCAGCTCGCGGGCGGGCAGCACGGATGACGCGCTCATGCTGAATTCGCCGAGACCGAGGCCGAGCAGCAGCGGGATCGCCGTCAGATCGCCCGCCATCTCGCCGCACATGCCGGTCCACTTGCCTTCGCGCTCCGCCGCACGGATGACCATGCGCACCAGACGCAGGACGGAAGGGTGATACGGCTGGTACAAATACGAGACCGCGTCGTTCATCCGGTCCGCCGCCATCGTATATTGGATCAGATCGTTCGTGCCGATGCTGAAAAAGTCGACTTCCTTGGCCAAGTAATCCGCATTGAGCGCAGCAGCCGGAATCTCGATCATGATGCCGACCTCGATATCGTCGGCTACGGGCACGCCTTCGCGCGCGAGCTTGGCGCGTTCTTCGGCCAGCAGCGCCTTCGCCTGCCGCAGCTCGCTTGCCACTGCGATCATCGGGAACATAATGTTGAGCTTGCCCGCCGTACTGGCGCGGAGCAGCGCGCGCAGCTGCGTGCGGAACACGTCCTCGCGGCTCAGACAGAACCGCACCGCCCGCAGGCCGAGGAACGGATTGCTCTCCTTCGGCAGCGCCAGATAAGGCAGCTCCTTGTCGCCGCCGATGTCGAGCGTGCGGATGACGACGCGTTTGCCGTTCATTTTGGCCAGCACATGGCGGTAGGTCTCGTACTGCTCCTCTTCCGTCGGCAGCGAGCTGCGCCCCATGTAGAGGAACTCGGTGCGGAACAGCCCGACGCCGTCGGCGCCGTTCTCCAGCGCCTTCGCGACATCCTCGACGCCGCCGATGTTGGCCGCGAGCTCGACATGAACGCCGTCCGCAGACACGGAGGGCTCGGAAGCGAGCCGCTTCAGCTCCGCCGTCCGGGCATCGTAGGCTTCCTTCTTCGCGCGGAAGGCGGCGAGCTCCTCTGCGCTCGGATCGACGACGATGCGGCCTTCGTTCGCATCGAGGACGATCGTCGCCCCGTGCGGGACGCCGGCTGCGGCTTTGCCCGCTCCGACGATGGCGGGCAGCTCCAGCGAGCGCGCCATGATGGCGGAGTGCGAGGTGCGGCTGCCGATCTCGGTGACGAAGCCGCGCACATAATCCAGGTCCAGCTGGGCCGTGTCGGACGGCGTCAGATCCTGGGCCACGATGACCGTCTCCTCCGTGATGCCGGACAGCGTCGCGTACGCGCGCCCCTGGAGATGGCTCATCACGCGGCCGGACACGTCCAGCACGTCCGCCGCCCGCTCGCGCAGCATCTCGCTGTCCATCCCGCGCAGCATCTCGACGATCATCGCCGTTACTTCATGCAGCGCATACTCCGCGTTCACCGATTCATTTGCAATCTGCTCCAGGACGGCGTCGACGAGATCGGGATCGTCGAGCAGCATCAGATGGGCTTCGAAAATCTCCGCCTTCGCAGCGCCCAGCCTGCGCTCGGTCGCCTCGCGGATCGCGTCGATCTCCGTCTTCGACCGGGCGACGGCGGCGCGGAAGCGCTCCGCCTCCGCGGACGCGTCTGCGACCTCGGCGCGCTCCGGCGCCTCCGCGACGGCGTGCGCATACCGGAACGCCTTGGCGATGGCGATGCCGGGAGAAGCGGCAATGCCGGTTAACTGTTGTGACATGATGCATCTCTCCTTTTATTTAAAAGCCGCGCGGACGCGAGCTTCGTGCAGTGGCCGCGAACCGGGCCGTCATCCCGGCAGCCGTGCCGCCAGCGTCTCGTACTGCATCATCGCCAGCCGGTGCAGCGGATGGTCCGGCTGCAGCGACGAATATGCCGTCAGCGTCTCGGCTGCGCCCTTCTCCCTCAGCGAACGCTGCAATTCGACGGACTCCGGATCGTCCGGTTCGTCGAAGCACAGCGCGGCGGCCATGACTTTGGCGAGCGCTCCAGGCTCCAGGCCTTGCGCCAGCGCCTGGAGCGCCGGACTGACCAGGCGGTCGTTGGGCGACAGCTTGCGGATCGGCGACCGGCCGACGCGGGCGATCTCGTCGGTCAGATGAGGATTGCGGAATCGCCCGAGGGTCGTCTCGATATAGTCTTGATGCGCTGCCGGGTCGAAGCCGTGCTTGCGGACGACGACGGCGCCGGTCTCTTCCAGCACCGTGCGAACCTCGCCCACCAGCGCCTCGTCCGCCATCGCCTGCTGGATCGTGTCGTAGCCCAGCAGGTTGCCGAGATACGCCGCCGAGGCGTGGCCCGTGTTGACGGTGAACAGCTTGCGCTCAATATACGGCGTCAGATCGTCCACATAGTGCACGCCCTCGACACGCTTGAAGCCGGGGAACATGGCGGACGCATCGACCGCCCACTCGTAGAACGGCTCCACCGTCACCGCCAGCGGATCTTCATGATGCTGGATCGGCACGATCCGGTCCACCGCCGCGTTCGGGAAGGCGCAGACTTCGTCTGCCCCGCGCTGCGCCGCTTCGTCCAGATGCGCATATACATGCGTCTTGAGCTGGGCGCTGCCGCCGAGCGCATTCTCGCAGGCGATCAGGTGCAGCGGGCCCGCCCCTGCGGCGAGGCGCCGCTCGATGCCGCGGGCGATGCCGGCGGCGATATGCTTCAGGATGTTCACGCCGACGGCGGTTGTGACGAGATCGGCCTCTGCGACGGCGGCGGCGACCGCTTCGAGGTCGGTGCCGTCGATCGCCGTCACGCCTGTCACGGCAAGCCGCTCCTGCTTGTCGTCGGCCAGCGTCACCGTATATTCGCCGCGCTGGCGCAGCGCCTCGACCAGCGTCTTGTTGACGTCGGAGAAGACGACGTCATAGCCGGAGCGGGACAGGAGCAGGCCGATGAACCCCCGGCCGATGTTGCCGGCGCCGAAGTGGAGAGCCTTCATGCCTCCGCACCGCTCTCGAAAATCTCGATCATCTCGGCGGGCGTCTTGGCGACGAGGATGCGGTCCATGTTCTCGTCATCCGAGCAGATCATCGCCACGTTCGTCAAAATGTCCAGGTGGTCGTCGCCCACGGCGGCGATGCCGATGACCAGGTGCGCCTTCTCCCCGTCGCCGAAGTCGACGCCGGCCGGCAGCTGCACGATCGACAGTCCCGTCGATTTGATCGTGCCCTTGGATTCGCTCGTCCCGTGCGGGATGGCGAGACCGCCGCCCATGTAGGTGGACAGCGAGTTTTCCCGCTCGATCATGCTGTCGACGTATGCAGGCTCGACATGCCCTGCCTCGACCAGCAGTTGTCCAGCCAGCCGGATCGCCTCGTATTTGTCGGCGACGGATGCGTTCAATTTCACTTTATTTTCGGATAGGATGCTCATGTTGGTCACTCGCTTTCGGTTTTGGTTAGAAAAAAGCTGCGGAGATGCGCGGTCAGCCGCTCCCGGATGGCCGCCTCGTCGCCCGCCTCGAGCAGTGCGATCGTCTCCTCGTCAAGCAGCATCGCGCTGATCTCGCTGAGCACCTCAAGACGCTCCCGCGCGAGCGCCCGCGGGGCCAGCATGAGCAGGAAGCGGTCCAGCGAGACGGGCGGCCCGTCGTCCTGCGGCAGATCAATCGGACGTCTCAGTCTGTAAAGCTTAAGCGTGGAGCCCGTAATCTCCGGCGCCCGCGTATGGAAGAGCGCGAGGCCCGTGCCGGGAATCATCTGACTGCCCTGCTCTTCCCGCCCGAGCAGCCTGTCGCGCACGGCTTCCGGATCGGCCAGCAGGCCCTGCGCCGCTTCCCGGCGGCATACGTCGTCCAGCGCCGAGAACAGATCGTCCGCGTCCTCGCCCAGCTCAATCGCGCGGAATCCGTCGACGAGCGACACGATCTCGTCAAGCGTCGTCTTCAGGCCCTGCAGCCTGGCGAAGCCGTCCGCCGTCCCGGCGGGCGAGCCCGCCTCGCGCTTGCCGGAGTCGGCGCGCCCCCGATCCCACGGCGCTGCGCGGACGAATGTCCGCAGCCTGTCGGCCTCGCCTTGGGTGAGCAGCGGACTGACCTTGATATATTGCCTCGAATCAAGCGGCAGATCGATCGTAGAAATAATAAGATCGTACATATCCTTATCCAGACGGGCCGCCTCGTACCAGGACACCCGATCCGCAATCTGAATCTGCGGCAGCTCCTTGCGGATGCGCATCTGCAGCAGCTTGGAGCTGCCGATGCCGCTCGTACACACGAGGATGGCGCGCACGTCCCGCTGGAGCTGCCTGAGCCGCTCCTGGGCGGCGCCGAAGTGCATGACCAGGAAGCCGACCTCTTCATCCGGCACCGCCAGATGAGGCAATGCCACATTCGCCGCTTCTCTCGTCGCGGCGAACAGCGCGCCGTAATCCCGGCGGATCTGCTCGAGCAGCGGATTGCGGATGCGCTGCCCTTCGTTCAGCCGCTGGATCGCCTGCTTCAGATGCTCGAAGAGTCCCTCTCTCAGCGAGCGGTCCTCGTCATAATCGGCGCCCGTCGACGCCTGCATGAAGCGGATCAGCTTGCGTACCGCATCCGCCAGCGCCAGGTCGTCGCCGGGCAGCAGCGCGAGGTCTTTGCCGCGCGCATCCTGGAGCAGCTCGGCGGCGTAGGCGATCTCGGCCGGGCCGAGCGTCACGCCCGGCCGCTCCGCGAGCTGCGCCGCCAGCTTCGCGGCCTCGTCCGCGGACGGCTCCTCGGCCGCCAGTCTCTGCCCGGTTCCGGCATTCGCCTCCGGCGCGCGCGCTTCCCGCGGCGGCGGATGGAACGGCACAGGCGCGTCCGCCATCGTACGTCCGTGCCTGATCCGGTGCAGCGCGATCGACAGGCGGATCAGCAGATCCGTGTAGATCTGCTCATTCAGGCTGCCGGTCCATCTGCTCTCCAGCCGCCACAGCGCGCTCTCGACGTCCGGCATGTCCTCGCGTCCAGCCAGCTCGAACAGCATGCGGTCGAGCGGATGGGCCGGCGCCTCGCCCCGGCTCGCGATCAGCTCGGCATCGTCGAGCCGCAGCTTGATCAGCTGCCGGATCGTCTCGCGCAGCTCCGCCTCCCCGCCGGCCAGCTCCACGCCGTAGCCGCGGCGGCGAATGAGCGTGACGCCGAAGCGCTCCACCCACCCGGCCAGCTCCTCAAGATCGCTGCCGATCGTCTGCACCGTCACCTTCAGCTCGTGCGCCAGCGCGAATTGCTTGACGGGCTCGCGCTCGCGGAGCAGCAGGCAGAGCAGGTAGATCTGGCGCTCGTCGGGGGAGAACTCGGCCTCCTCCGACGAGCCGACGACCTGGCCCAGACGCGCCAGCGCGGCCTCGTCTCCCTGCAGCGCGATGCCCGAGCCGGACTTCTTCACCAGCGACACCGCTTGCCCGGCCAGCAGGTCTTCGACCGCTCCCAGCTCGCGATGCACGGTGCGCGAGCTGACCTGAAGCCCGGCGGCGAGCTCAGCCGCCGTCATCTCCCGCCCGCTTCGCAGCAGCAGCTCCAGAATGCGGCGGGTTCGGTTGGATACGCTCATGGACGGATCATTCCTGTCTATCCAAAATGGGCTGAACGCCGGCGATTGGATCGCCAGCGTCAGCCATATCGATATGTCAGGTCGGACGCAGCCGCTCAGCCCGGCCGTCGGTTCCCGTTTATTTTGCCGGCACGCGGCCCGAATCAGGTCAGCCTGTTCACCAGCACGTCGTATTCCGGACTCTTAAGGAAGTTGTCGATGGAAATATGCTCGGCATCCGGCGCTTTGGACCGGGCGCGATCCGTGAGCGACTTGTGCGTAATAACGATGTCCGCGTCGCTCGGGATGTCGCTGATCGCCGTGTTGATGACCGTAACGTCCGATCCGGCTGCCTTCATTTTTTTGCGCAGGATCGATGCGCCCATGGCGCTCGAGCCCATCCCGGCGTCGCACGAGAAGACGATCTTGCGTACGTCCTCCTTACTTTTAACCGCCGCTGCCGCCGTCTGAAGCCCGGCATCGACGACCGCTGCATTCGACATCGCACGGGCAGATGCGGAGCCCACGGCCGAAGCCGCTACTGCCGCTGCCGGCGTGCCTGCCGCCTTCATCGCCTTCATGCGGCTTTGCGCTTCCTCGATGTCCTCGTCCTCCGCATTTTTCTTCGTCGTCTTCAGCAGCAGCGCCGATACCGCGAACGATACGACAGCCGCCGTGAGCACGCCGCTCAGCACCTGCAGCAGGCCGCCCTTCGGCGCCATCGCGATATAGGCGAAGATGCTGCCCGGCGACGGCGGAGCGACGAGGCCCGCGCCGAAGATGGAGAAGGTGAACGTGCCGGTCACGCCGCCGGCGATGACGGCGAGGATCAGGCGCGGGTTCATGAGAATGTACGGGAAGTAAATCTCATGGATGCCGCCGAAGAAGTGAATGATCGCGGCGCCCGAAGCGGACTGGCGGGCGGTGCCGCGGCCGACGAACATGTAGGCGAGCAGGACGCCGATGCCGGGACCCGGATTCGATTCGAGCATGAACAGAATCGACTTGCCCGTACGCGACGCTTCGTCGAGTGCGATCGGGCTCAGCACGCCGTGATTGATCGCGTTGTTCAGGAACAATATCTTGGCCGGCTCGATGAGGATATTGGCCAGCGGGATCAGGTTGTGATTGACCAGGAACTCAACGCCGCTCGACAGCCAAGTCGTCAGTTGCTCGATGATCGGCCCGACGCCCGAGTAGGACAGCAGCGCGAGTCCCGCGCCGATGATGCCGAGCGAGAAGTTGTTGACCAGCATCTCGAAGCCGGCTTTGATCTTGCCCTCGATCGACTTGTCGAACTGCTTGAGCACCCAGGCTGCGAGCGGTCCGCAGATCATCGCGCCGAGGAACATCGGAATGTCCGTGCCGATAATGATGCCCATCGTCATCAGGGCGCCAATGACGCCGCCGCGCTGCTTGTGCACCATCGTACCGCCGGTATAGCCGATCAACAGCGGCAGCAGATACGTGATGGTCGGGCCGACGAGCTTTGCGAGATATTCGTTGGGCAGCCACCCGGTCGGGATGAACAGCGCCGTGATGATGCCCCACGCGATAAATGCGCCGATATTCGGCATGACCATGCCGCTCAGGAATCGTCCGAACTTCTGGACGCCCACTCTTATGCCACCGCTTGAAGCAGAACGCTGTGCTTGCTCCATTTCGGTTCCTCCTTTAAAATGAACCGCTTTCTTTTTGCGGGAATCCGCAAGCGGTCGATATGTAATTATCGTACCTGTGCCCCATTCCGGCGGCAACAGAAGGAAATCGCGAATTTGTCAATCATACTGTTGACAGCATTTGATGATTTTATGATTCGACGCCCCGGGGACCGGCAGCGATATGCAGATTCGGAGAGGAATAGCGGGTGAAGCCCATCCTGCAAAAAGTGCGGGGCGGCGCGTCCCATCGGCGACATTTAGCCCCACCGGCGGCATCCAACATGCATTTTTGCGCGGTGCTCTCGAGCGTACACCATGCAAAGTGACACAGCCGAGAGCCGGGCAGGCAAAGCAAAACCGCCAGGAGCATTCGCCCTGACGGTTTACATAAGATCGCTACAAAACAGGCTGCCGACAGGTTGACGGCGTTATTCGGCGACTGCGCCGGCCGCGATGCCTCCGCGGGGCTCGCGAACCGTTCCGCGCGATCGCCGGTAGAAGAACAGCGTCGCGAGAAACGCGATCCCGAGCATCGCGGCATAGACGTACAGCACGGGGATGAGATGCGCGCCGAACTGGTCCGGCGTGGCGATCTGCCCGCCGTGGCGGAAGACGAGGCTGCCGATGGCGATGCCGAACACGCCGCCCAGCTCGCGCGTGGCGTTGGAGACGCCGCTCGCCTCGCCTGCAGCGGCTTCGGGCACGGAGGAGAGCACGCCCTCCGACAGCGGCGTGAGGCTGAGGCCCATGCCGAGGCCGGCCAGCACCATGCCTGGCGCCAAGTATGCGAAGGAGAACACCGCTCCGTGGATCGCGATGAGGATCGCGAACAGACAGAGCGCGGCCGTCTGCAGCAGCAGGCCCGTCAGCAGTACGCGCCGGACGCCGAGTCTGCCGATGACGATGCCCGCGAGCGGTGCCGCGACCATCGTGGCGCCTGTCCATGCCATCTCGCGGACGCCCGCGCCGAGCGCCGAGTAGCCCTGCGCCTGCTGCAGGAACAGCGTGAGCAGGAAGATCGCGCCGAAGATGCCCGCATTCAGCCAGAAGCCCGTGACGATCAGCGAGGAATATTTCCGGTTCCTGAACAAGGACAGCGACAGCAGCGGCGACGGGTGGCGCCATTCCCGGCGAATGAATACGGGCAGCAGCAGCAGTCCGCCAGCCAGCGAACCCCACACCTCGAATGCGTCCCATCCCGCTTCGTTGCCGCGCACGAGACCGAACACGATGCCGAGCATCGAAGCGGCGATCAGCAGCAGCCCGATCAGATCAAGTCGCTTTTCCGCCCCCTTCGATTCGCGCAGCCAGCGCCATCCGAATACGACGGTGAGCGCGCCTACCGGCACGTTGATCCAGAATATCGTCTGCCAGGGCGACCCGTTCACGATCAATCCGCCGACGAGCGGCCCCGTCGCCAGGCCCAGGCCCGATACGCCCGATACGATCCCGATCGCCGCAGCTCTGAGCCGGGGCGGGAACGCGGCGCTGACGAGCGTGAGACTGATCGGCGCGATGGCCGCTCCTCCGACACCCTGCAGCGCCCTTGCCAGCGTGAGTCCGACGGCATGCGTGCTCAGCGCCGAAGCCAGCGAACCGAGCGTGAATACGGCGATGCCGAGCAGGAACACCCGCTTGCGACCGTAGCGCTCGCCCAGCATCCCCATCGGGATGAGCAGCACTGCAAACGTCAGCGTGTAGCCGTTGGTGAACCACTCGAGATCCGCCAGGCCGGCGTCGAAAGATCGCTGGATCGACGGAAGCGCGACACCGAGCACCAGCGTATCCAGCATGACCATGAACAGCGCCAGACAGATGACGGCCAGCATCCGGTTTCTTTGAAGCGTAGACATGTGCAATCACTCCTTATTTATCGATAAATAAATTGATGCCCTTAAAAAATCCGCCCGGCATCATCGCAGGCGGGAAAGGCAAAGGCGGCTGTCCGGTACTGCAAGGGGGCCGGACGACGCCCCCAATGTTGTCAGGTTAAGAACCCTGCCGCTCCCCGGCGCATGGTCTTCATGAATAAATTGTGCTTGGTCTGTTTGTTGCGTTTGAACGAGCGATCCTGGACGACAGGGATGCGGCTACGTTGAAGTTCTTCCCCAAACCGTTCATGCAATACATCCTTAAAAGGGGAGATAACTGCCAAACCGCAGTTATTTTCTCCTGCGCCAGGACATCTGGCGGCGATAACTGCATTTATACAGTTATTTTCGAGTCTGAGCCGGATGACGGTCGATTTTCGCGAGATTAACTGTATATTCGCAGCTATCGCTCCGATAAATGCCGCCACCACGGAGATTAACTGTATATTTGCAATTAACCTGACAACATTGACGACGCCCCCCTCCCCGGCGTACCGCGCGATCGGCGGCAAGCGGCGCATGCGCCTGCCAGACCACGCTTTAATCCGCCTCCGGCTCGCACCACGGGATCAGCTCCGGCAACTCCAGCACCTGGGACAAGGCGATGAGCAGACCCGTGCCGACGAACATGCTAGTCTGGGCGGACGCATCGGGAATGCCGGCATTCGCGAATCGCTCCCTGATCCTGCGATAGATGATGCTGAACTTCTCCTTCGACGCCTGCCGAATGGCTGGCTCAGGTATCGCGTGCGACTGCATGATGAGCAGAATCTCGTTGCGGTGCGTGCCCAGCAGCTCGTCGAAGGCATACCCCATGCGATCCGCCAGCTCGTCGGGCGGACTCTCTACGCCGGAGAAGGCATAGACGAGACGATCGAAGCCTCTGTCCAGCACGGCGAGGAACAGCTCCTCCTTCGTCTTGAAGAAGTGGAACACATATGGCTGCGTCACGCCTACAGCCTTGGCTACGAGCGCCGTCGTCGTCTTGTAATATCCCAGCTCCGCGAACAGCTGCGCTGCGGCGTCGAGAATCTGTTCCTTACGGTTCGGCGCTTGATCGTCCTTCGGTGACATAAGCTGCAGCTCCATATTTTTATTTATTGATTAATAAATAACATGAGAATAAGCCTGCCGTCAACCTTTCTGTCGCAACAGCTCATGACTCCCGACTTCAAGTGATCGGCCATCCTCGCCATTGTCGTAAATCCGCGAACTTCCATAACCGCCGCTTCCCTTTTGACAATGAGAATCAATATCGTTTAGACTGTAAAAAGCAGGTTGTTCCGTACTTATTATCGCTTAGGGGGCTACTCGCATGCTCATCCAAACCCGCACGATCGTCGTGCAAAAAGGAAACGCGGACAAGGTCGTCGAACGGTTCAGCAAGGAAGGTGTGCTGGACGAGCGCGAAGGTCTGATCGATATCAGCGTCATGGTGAACAAGTCAAGGAAGCTTGAGCATGACGAAGTCGTGGTCCTCATCCGCTGGGAGTCGGAGGATGCCTGGAAAGCCTGGGAGAAAAGCCCCGAGCATATTCAGGGACACCGCAACAGCCGCGGACAGCAGCCGCCCGAATACGTCGTCAGCACGACGGTCAACATGTACGAGGTCCCGAAGGTGCGGCCCGGCAAAGCCGGCGCCCGGCCGTCGGCGTAATGCCCGCTGGAGCCAAAGCTTGAGCCGAAGCGCGTCCTGTCATCATCGGGGCGCGCTTTTTGCGATGGGACAGCTTGAGCGCATGCGGAAGGCCGGAGGGGAATTGGCCCGCGATTTTTGATAATATAAGGTTATCTGCATAATCGGGGGTCGCTATCGTGGACTACATCATATTGGATATCGAATTCAACGGGCGCAAATTCGCCAGCGAGCTGCCGATGGAGGTCATCGAGATCGGCGCCGTGCGGCTGAACGGCGACTTGACCGCCGTGGACGAATTTTCGGCGCTGATCAAGCCCGTCTACTTTTCCAAGCTCAACAGCTTCATCAAGAAAAAAACCGGCATTCCGCAAGAGGACATCGACCGCGCGGACGGCTTCGTGCCGGTCATCCGCTCGTTTCTCGCGTGGCTCGGGCGCAGCGAGGAGTGCCGATTCGTCACTTGGGGCGGCGAGGACTTCAAGCGAATCGTGCTGGACACGCGCATGCACAAGCTCGACGACGCATACTGGATGTCGGCCGTCTACTACGACCTGCTCAAGGTATACCTGCGCAGCCGGGGCCTGACCAACGACGTCAGCGTCGAGGCGGCGCTGGCGGATCTCGGCATCCCGTCCGAGGGCTCGGCCCACCGGGCGCTGGACGACGCGCGGATGACGGCGGAGATCTTCCGCAAGACATTCGTCGCGCTGAACGCCGAGACGGATGCCAAGCAGTACAAGGATACGTTCAGCAACGCCAAGGAGCGGCGCACGGTCAAGAACGCGATTCGGCTGGCCCAGTCGCAGAAGCTGACGCCGACCTGGGAGCTGATCGCGGCGCAGCTGATCGCGGGCAAGCTCGATCTCTCGGACCCGCGCAAGGCCGCCGAGCTGAAGGCCTACTTCGAGGTGGAGGCGGCCAAGGCGCCGAAGCCGAGGAAAAACGTCTCCCCCGCGCAGGCAGGCGCAGGAGAGAGCAGCAGCCCTTCGCCACAGCAGGAAGAGCGTGGGCAGTGAGTCTCCCTATCGCCTGAAGCTGCCGCCAAGTCCCGCTGCCGATCGCCTTGCACCACGCTAGAATATAATTAAACGGAATGTAGGACTGCAGTACTTTTTTTCCCGAAAATATTATATATTTTTCCATTTTTCTCACTCCCGAATGAAGAAGCTGCTATTATACGCTGTGATAGCATCACACCCGGGAGAGGTGCAGCCGACATGTACGCCATTGAAACTTCCTTCAAAACGTTCACGCTGGATCATGAGAGAAAAATGGGGCATCACGAGTGGAAAGGATACGGCAAGCCGGAGGAAATCAAGCAATTTTACCTGGATGCGATCGCGCTGCTTAAAAGCAAGGGCTACAAAAAGTGGCTCTGCGACAATCGCAATCAGCCCACGCTGAACCAAGAAATTCAGGATTGGGCAAGAGATGTATTTTTCCCGACGGCGCTGGGGGCCGGCATCAAGTATTTTGCGTTTGTAGAACCGGGAAAGCTGATTCCCGGCAATACGCTGAAAAAGGTGTTTAACGAGGCGGCGCCGTTTCAGTCCGAGTATTTTAAGTCGATCGACGAGGCGCTGGAGTGGCTGGATCTGATCAAATAGGATCGGCGCTGCCCGCGGCGATCGCGGCGAGCAATTGCGGCGGATAGCGGCGGGCGACGGCGGACGGATCGCAACGAGCGGATACGGCGAGCGATCGCGGCAATGCAAGACAGCCTGATACCGGGTTCGAGCGGTTGCAGGCTGTTTTTTGTCGTTACGCCTTTTTGTTGCGCATCGCCTTCAGCACAGTGACGCCCTCGACCTCTCCGTCCGCGAAGCGGCTGTATTCCGGCGATTCCTTCGGCACGAGCGCGAGCTTGCCTTCGGCGTTGAAGTGCAGCCCCCAGCCGTATTTTTTGGGCAGCATCGAGGCACGCATACAAGCCTGCGATTTGCCGAAAAATTCGGCCCGCAGCTCGGCCCCGCGCAGGCGCCGCTCTTCCGGAGGAATTTGTTTGTGCCGGACATAGGTCTCGAACAGCAGCTCTTCCTGGCTATACCCGTAAGGATGGTCTGCAGCCAGCTCGTACTCGATGCCCGGCTTCGTCTTGCCGGAAGCCTTGTCCGGAGGCACGATGCCGTAATCGGCAGGACAGTCCTCGGACACGGCGATGAAGGTGTTGTAGTAATTCAATTCCACACGCATAGCCTCCTGCTCTTGTATTCGGTGCCTGCAAAACAAAAGCGCTTATAGTCCCAAAATAACATTAATCTCGCCGGCGTACAATTCGTCTCCGCAACCGGGGATGCGATCAAGCCGAGGCGCTATCGTGGCGTCTGCCGTGACGTCTGTCGTGACGTCTAACGAGGCGTCTGCCGCAGCGCCAGGCCCGCTCATGCGAACAGCCGCCCTCCTGCCGATATTCGGCGGGAGGGCGGCTGCTCTGGCTTGGCTCGATCTATTAATATGCCGCTTGGTCCTCGTCCCTCAGGCCGGCGAGCGCCAGCACGAGCTTGAGCGCTTCGGCGCGCGTCGCCTGGCCGAGCGGCACGAATCGGCCGGCGCCCCGGCCCTGGAGCAAGCCTGCGCGCGCGGCCAACGCGACCTGCGTCCGCGCCCAGGCCGGGATATCGGCCGCGTCCGCGAAGGCGGGTTCGGCCTGTTCGGCTCCGGGTTCGGTCCCGGGTTTGGCTCCGGGTTCGGCCCCGGCTCCGGTCGCCGCCCCCGCGTCGCCCAGCGCCCGCGCGACGATGACCGCGAGCTCTGCGCGCGTGATCGTACGGCCGCCCCGGAAGGCGCCGTCCTCGTAACCGCCGATCCAGCCTCTGGCCGCGACCGCCGCGATATGCGGCGCCGCCCAGACCGGGATCGAAGCGGCGTCCGCGAAGCCGGCCGCCGGCGCAATAACGGGCGAGCCCGCATCGTCATTCGCCGCGCCCGCTTCGGCTGCGAGCCCCAGCGCCTTCGACAGCAGCACGGCGAATTCGGATCTGGTGACGGAGGCGTTCGGGCGGAACGTGCCGTCCGGATAGCCCGACACGATTCCCTTCGCCAGCGCCTCCCCGATGAGCGCTTCGGCCCAGTGTCCGGCAATGTCCTTCGGCGCGGCCGCAGGCTGCGGCCCCCCGGGAACCGCCAGCACGACGAACTTCGCGAAGCGGTCCGTCCGGGCGACGATCCAGTCGCCGGACAGCTTGCCGCCGACGGAGACCCATTTGCCGGCACGCTCGTCATAAGCATAGACGGCTACCGTGTCTCCCGTCTTCGGCTTCCCGGTCAGCTTAAGCCGAAGCTCCGCCTTCGCGGCAAGCTGGCCCGGATCGGCAATGGCGACCTCGAACACGGCGCTGAGCCGCGTCGTTCCCGAAGGCAGCGCCGGATAATCCGCCGCCTTCGCGAGCGTCGCGCGGAACGCGCGGTCCAGCGCGCCCCGCGGGAACAAGACCGCCGCCTCGTCGCCGAGGGTCAGCTTGCCGGCGCGCCCGGCGGGCACGTCGAGGACGCCTTCGCCGACGACGGGCTCCGCATTTGCGGACGATCCCCCCGCCCCGCCGACGCTGCCCGGCCCGCCGGTCTGGCCGTTGCCGCGGACGATCGCGATCTCATAGTACCGCTTGGTTCTGCCGTCCGCAGCCGTGACTGCGACGAGCACCGTCTCTTCTTCAATATGCGCGGAGACGGCAGTATCCCGGCCGGCCGGCATGCCGTTCACCCGGACGGAGGCGCCCGGATCGCGCGAGGACGCCTTCATGCGCAGCGTCGATACCCCTTCGGACACAGTCACGCTGTACGCCTTCGTCTCCGGCGAGAATGCCGGAGTCAGCGCGTAGCCTTCGACGGCGAGCGACGCCAGAGCTGCGTCGGCGGAGGCGCGCTGATTGGCGACCTGCGCGGAGCCGCCGCCATAGACGTTGCCGCCCGCGTCGCGGACCGCCCCGGCCGCTGCGGTCACGACCGCCTGAGCGCCGGATGCCAGCCCGACAGACAGCGTGAGACGGACCGAGCGGCCGTCCTGGCCGTAATCGGCGCCCGTAACGGCGACCGGCACGCCCGTCACCGCGAAGCTCGCCCGCGAGAGCGGCGACGCGATGTCGAGCGCCTCGTCGAAGGCGACGACGATCGCCCTGCCGTCCGCCGTCGCGACGGCCGACGAGATGCCTGGCGCGGTCGTATCCCGCGCGGTCAGGACGACGCTGGCCGCATAGTCCGATGCCATCGCCGTGCCCGCGTAGCTGACGACGCTGCCCGCGTGAACCGCCACGCCGACTGTCTGTCCTGCCGTCGCCGGCGTCGTGCCGACGAAGCGGAAGCCGCGCGCCAGCTTCACGCCGCCCTCGCCCGTTCGCTCGTCGATCGGCTCGACCGTGCCCGCCAGCGGCTGGCCGCCGACCGTCACCTTGACGCCTTCGTCCGCCAGCGTCTGCGCGGCGACGTACTTATCGGTGCGAATGACGATGACGACACCGCCGTCCGCCGCTACGGAAGCCTGCGGCGCGCGCTCGATCCGCGGCGCCGCGTAGGAGATCATCGGCACATTGACTTCCAGCTGCGGCGGGGGGACGTCGAGCTCGGCGCTTCGCGCCGTCTCATAGCCCGCCTTTTCATAGACGACCTGCCACTTGCCCGGCGGCACGTCCCAGCCGTAGCGGCCGAGCGCGTCGGTCGTCTGCGGATTGGTCTGCCCGTACCAGTCGGCATCCCACGGCACATAGCTGCCCGTAGTACTATCGCGGTAATAGACGGTCGCCTTCGCCCCGGCGATGCGATTGTCCGGGAACGTCTCGTACACATAGCCGCTCGGGTCGTAGATCCACACCGGCGTCGCGACCGGATTGCCCAGATGCGTCTCGGATACGGCGCCATCCTGATCGTCCGGCTCGCACTTGCCTTGCCCGGACTTGTTCACGAGGTCTGTGAGGCGCTCGGTCTGATGGCTGATGTTCGCATCCAGCGCCGCGCCGATCGCCATGCTCGCGCCCATGAGTGCCAGCGAACCGCCGAAGGTAGCCGGCGCCAGCACCGCGCCGGCGATCATCATGCCCCACTTGGCCGCCTCGACGCTGATCGCCTGTACGGCCAGATCGTTGATCTTGTTGCCGAAGTAGCCCGCCATCGCCGGGTTGCATTGTCCGATGCGGTCCGCGAGGTCGCCGAGCGCCTGCATGTTGTCGGCCACCTGCCCGCGTCCGTCGACGGCGTTCTTCGTGTCGTAGATCGAAGCGGCCCCCTTGCCGGCCTGACCCGCCACGTCTTTCTCGTTCCACAATACTTTGGCGCCTACCTTGACGAGGCTGCCCAGACCGCTCGCCACGCTCGCGATCCGGACCGCTTTGGCCTTCGGTGCGACTGTACCCGCACCCGCCGCCGAAGCGAGCAGGGCGAACGCCTCGCCGGGATTGCCGATCCGGCTCTCCGGGACATAAGCGGTGATCGTGACGCCCAGCTGTCCGTCCTCGCCCTGCTCGAACGTATAGCCGACGCCATAAGCCTCGACGCCCAGCGCCTCGGCCTGCGCCAGCTCCTCCGCCGTAGGCGTGTATGCCGCGCCCCGCTCCAGCGACAGGTCGACATGCATGGCCAGATGGCCGGCTGCCGGCAGCTTGATATCGGCGGAGCCGTGGAGTGCGCCGGACGCTGCCGCCTTGAACGCTGTCGAGCCGGTGATGCCGTAGCTTCGCATGCCGGGCGGCAGCGCCGCCTTGAAGTCCGCCTCGCTGTCGATGCGCGGCAGGCCCGCCGTCTTGATGTCATAGGTCACGTATATATTTTCCGTCATCGTGCCCGAGACGTTCATGGCCGCGTAGTACACGCCGTCCCGCAGCTCCGCCGCCGCCGCGACATCGCGGCCGTTCGCCACGAGATGCACCTGAACGTTGTCGACGCGCTCCGGATGGTTGAACGTCGCTTCGAAGTGGAAGTCCCGGCCCGGCACGACGACGTACGGGAACCTGACGGGACCGGCCGATACGTCCAGCGATACCCGTCTGCCGTCGCTCTGCTCCAGCGTCAGCGTGCGGAGCGACGGACGATCCGGATCATACTGGACCGCAGCTCCCTGCACGACCAGCCGCTCGCCGGCCAGCTCGCTCTCCGCGCGAAGCTCGAATACGCGGGCTCCCTTCGGATCGGGAACGCTCGCATTCAGCCGCCAGTAGCCGCCGGGTCCGGCTACCGCTTCGCCGACCGGGATGCCGGACGCATATACGGCGACAGTCGCGCCTGCCGGCGCTTTGCCTTCCAGATTCCAGCTCAGACTGGCGGTCACCGCCGGACCCGAGATCGACAGCGGCTCGTTCGTCAGCTCGACGGAGCCGGCCAGCTCCGTGCGCCTGTCGCCGTCCGGGCCGAACGCGATCCGTCCGGACGCAGACAGCTTGCGGTCGGCCCCGGGCTGCAGCGCGATCTGATAAGACAGCGCTCCCGCCTGACCGGCGGTGAGATTGCCCGCCTGCACGGAGAGCACGGCGCCGTCGATGCTGTAGGCGGCGGCCGCGCCGTTCAGCACGACCGATTGCGGCACGACAGTCGTCCCCGCCGGGATGTCCGCCAGCAGCACTGCGCGGCGCGCATCGGCGCCGGCCCGGTACGACAGCTTGAGCTTCGCCGTCTGTCCCGGCGCCAGCTCAGGCGGATAGGCGGTCAGCCCGGTGCCTTCCCGGCCGGCGAACGTGCCCTGCTCATCGGTCAGCCGCAGCGTACCCAGGTCCACGTTCCCCTGGCCGTGTTGCGTAAATACGGCGGATGAGCGCAGCAGCCCGCTCGTCACCGTGAGACGGTATTGGCCCGCGGCGGAAGGAACGGCCAGCTTGAGCTGCTCCCCGTAGCCGTAGCTGGTCTCGCCCTCCAGTCCCGCGTTGTACCCGTCGCCATCGCCTCCGAGTCGCTCCAGCAACGCTTGCCACACGCCGATATAAGCTGCGCCGCCCGCAGGCAGCGCAATCTTCGCGCTCAGCGGCACGCTTGTCTGCTCGAGACGCAGGTCGACCTCGTTCGTGCCCTCTTGGAGGACAATCTCCTGGCGGTCGGCGCTGAGGCCGCCCTCTCTGCCGTCCGCGGAGACGAGGAGCTTGTCGCCCGCATAGCCGCGCACCACGTTCGTAGCGCTCGTCACGAGACCAAAGCCGCCGATCTGGATGTTCAGATGAATGCCGGTCGTCCAGTCGATCGGCAGCGGCCCTTGCCACTGACCGCCTGCATAGCGGGTATACAGGTTGATTTTGATTGTCTGAACGGGCGGCAGCTTGATCTGCGCGTTCGCCGTCACCGTATCGCCGCCTGAGAGCACAGCGGTCTGGCTCGTCGTGGAGCCGTCTTCGCCTCTGAACACGAGCTTGGCGGAGCCTGCCGGAGCCTCGATGCCGTAGTTGCCCGCCGCATCGGTCGTCGCGGAGAAGTTCGCCGGACCGTCGGACAGACCGATCGTCAACTGCACGTTCACATTTTCCGCCGGACTGCCGTCCTGCCGCGTGACCTTGCCCCGCACATTGCCCCATGGACGCCGCTCCACGATGACGGTCCGCTCGTTCACGGCGCGGTCCAGCACGATGTCGGCGATATGGTCCGTCCGGTAACGCGATGTCTGCACCCGCGGCTCGACCTTGATCGGACTGCTGCCTTCGGGCCACAGCGTCTCGCCGGTCGCACCCTCGTCATTCGTCATCTCCCACACGGTCTGGCCCGACTTCGCGGTCAGCATCACCCAGGTGTTCCGAAGGGGGCCTTGTTCGTCCGCCAACCGCAGCCGCAGCGCACGCGGCGGATCGATGTCGATGTGCTGCTGCGCAGTCAATCCGGACCGCACCGCGGAGCCCTCGATCTCATGCACGACACGATCCCGCGCATCGAGCAGGCGGATGGTCATCCGCTGCCCGCCCTTCAGTCTATCGAACGTGAGCACGGCCGAATCGACATCGCCTGCGATCGCCTTGCTCTGCGCGAAGTTGCCGCCGGGGCCCGATACGTTGACCTTGTACCCCGCCAGACTCTGCGTCGACGATACGGTCAGCTTGAGAGACGCCTGGACGGCGATCGGCATGCCTGTCGCCTGAAGGGCCGGTGTCGTCGTGCCGTCGGCGTACGTCTGACGCGCCTCGAGCTTGGTCAGCTTTTCTACGCCTTCGGCAAATGTATAGACTGCCGTATAAAGGCCCGGTTGCTCCGCACTCTCCGTCAGCAGAATGACGGTGGTCGCCGCTCTCGGCGCTCCCAGCGGCGTCTGACCGCCGCCGTCGGCCAGCCAGGTCGTATAGGTGACGGTCGCGACGCTCGTCAGTCCGGCCTGCCCGCGGAGGGAGATCGTCTCGGCGGCGCCGATCGGCACCGCTCCCGCGTACACATTGGTCCGGCTGAGCGAGACGCTGCCTGCGGGCTGCGCGGGCGTAGTCGCCGTACGCGCCAGCGTCTCGTAGACGACAACGCCGCCTGCGTAGCCCACGATCCGGAATTTGTACGCCGACGAGGGCTTCAATCCCTTGACGACATACGAATGCGCCTGCCCGTCCGTCTCGCCGACGACGCGCGGCGCAGCGGCGTCTGTCGCATCGATCACCTCGTACCGCTCGGCCGAGCCTGCGGCGGTCCAGGCGAGCAGCGCATTGCCGTCCGGCTGCGCGGATACGGTCAGCTCGCCGGAGACGGGGCCGCCGGCGCCGGACGTCCGCGCCGCGATCGGCCCGAGGCGCACGCTCTCGTTGCCCGCGGCATCCACCGCGGCAACGTAAAATACATAGCCCGTGTCAGGCGTCAATCCCTCCGCCCGGTATGACGCTGCCGACGTCTGAACGTATTCGCCGCCCGTCGCGGCACGATAGACGCGATAGCCGGCCACGCCCGTATTGTCCGAGGCGGCGGGCCAGGCGATCGTGACGCTGTCCAACGCGGCGGCCGATTGCTCGCCCGCGGCGTTCGCGGGCCAGGTCGGGGGCGTGACATCCTGGCCGCCGACGACGCCGTACGTGTATACCGGCCCGCCCGTGCTCGTGTTGTAGGCGGCGCCGACCGCTTCGATCCGGTACGACAGCTTCGTCTTGTCCGTCGGCGGCGAGGCGGCCGTGAAGGACGTGCCCGCCGTGCTGCCGATCAACGACTCGATCGTATAGTAGGAACCGAGCAGCGGGTTGGCCTGGATCTGATAGATTTTGTACCTGATCGCCCCCGCAGGCGCAGCGCCGGTCCAATTGAGGACGATGCTGCCGCCGACTTGTTCGCTGCCTGCCACAGAGGCGCCGCCCGGCCACACCGGAGCGTCTCCTGGACTTAGCGCCACCGCGACGGAGGAGCCCTCCGTATAGGCGAAGCCGGCGTTCGACAGCGACGGATGCTGTCCCGAGGCGGCATTGTCCAGACCGCCGAGATTGGTCATCCGGTCGTTGTCGAGATCGTAGTCGTACAGTACGAGCGGATTATAGGTAAACTGCTTGTGCAGCCCCGTCCGCAGGTTGGTGGCGTCGGATACGAAGCCGACATGCCGGCCGTTCGGGCTAATATCGGGATCGTAGCTGCTGCCGTCGGAAGGCGCGGGCGCACCTGCGGTCGCGGCCTTGCTGATCAGGCGCAGCGCCTCCCCGGCAGGCTTGGTCGCATCGTATAAATATACGTTCTGCTTGCCGGTGCTCCCGCCGTTCGTCAGCTCCGCCGCCGAGGCGAAGACGACCCGCAGGCCGTCCGCGCTGATGGCGGGCGCCGGATCGCTGTTGTCCTGCGACGTCAGATCGGGGACGACGTTCAGCAGCGTCCGCGTCTCCGAACCGTCCGCTTCGGCCCGGTACAAATAGAAGTCCGGCGCATACCTCGACAGCGTATAGTCGTCCGAATTTTCGTGATAGACATCGGCCCGGTACGCAATCGAATCCCCGTCCTCGTCGATGGCCGGCATGAACGCGCTGCCGACCGCGGGATCGCTGACACGCCGGACCTGGATGCCGTTATCCTCCCGGAAGTATGTATAAATCGAATACATGGCGAACGCCTCCGACGCGGGAGTCAGATTGTCGGCGCCCGACTCGTACGCGACGACGCGTCCGTCTCCGCTGATGGCGGGATTGTAGCTGCCCTGGTTCGCAGCTTCGCCGGTCTCGCTGACGCTCGCGAGCGCCAGGGTGTCGCGGTCGCGCCCGAAGTCTGCGGCGGCGCGCTCGTATACGTAAATACGGCTGTAGTTGTCCACCTCGTCCGGCGAGAGCCCCGCAATCTCGGGATCGTCCGACAGATTCGTCGCCAGCGATTCGAACGCAATCCGGCTGCCGTCGTCGCTGATGACAGGTCTGCGGCTGTCGGCATTGGCCGGCGTACCGTCCGGCTTCGTGTCGAGCATCGACGTCTTGCCCGTGAGACGGTCATGCACGTAAACATGCGACGTGTTGTTCGGCGTTCCCGTCCCTGCCGCATACATCGCCTGCGCTGCGGACTCGAATACGACATAACGTCCGTCGGGTGTCGTGTCCACGCTGAGCAGCATGCTGCCGTATACAAGCTCGCCGTTCAGCGCGCGGTGAACCTGCTCCTGCAGCGTCCAGTACGGATCGGCGCCCGCAGCGGCGGATCTCCCGTACGAAGCCGGCAACAGGAGATTCGCAATGATCGCCGCAGCCAGCAGCAGCGGCAGAACTAATTTGATTTTTCTCAACCGATATTCCCCTCCCGTGAATGCATTGCGCATGATAGCGATTATACGGAGCGGAACTTACAATCGGTTTACAAGAGGTTGCCCGCGCGCGATCGCGATCGCAATCGGGATGAAGTACAGAAGCGCCTTACAGCACGAAAAAAACCTGCAAATATGCAGGCTTTGGGCGGTCCGCCGATATGCCGATGCCAAAACCTTCATATACGCAGGCTTTTCGACCATACGGGACGTGATCGTGTTTTTTTTGTCAAAAAGGATGTACGATTGCAGGAATCTGCACCTGAAGCCGGAGTTGGCGGCAAAAAGGATGTATGGATGCAGGCTTGTGCGGGGCATGCCTGATCGGTCCGGTGTGCGTACGCTCGGTCAGCTGCGCGGTGTACGCGCGGAGGACTGCCACGAAAAAAGCGCGGCTGCCGTCAGTCGCCGGACAGCCGCAGCAAAAGCGAGTATTCGTCCGGATAGAGCAGGATCAGCTCCGTCAGCCCGACCAGCCTGAACATTTTCTGATAATGCGCACTCACGCCGATGCCGTAGATTCGGTACCCCGCCCGCTTGCCCGCGTTGGCAAGCCGGATCAGCAGCGCGATGCCCGCGCTGTTGACGATGCCGACTGCGCCGAAGTTCAGCACCAGATTGGGTCCCTCGTCCAGCCCTTCGCCCCATTGCCTGCGCTCCAGCAGCGCCGCCTCCGCCTGCCGGGTCAGATTGCCCGCCAGATCGAGGATCAGCCCCCGCTCGAACGGGCGCTCCGCAATCGTCAGCTCATCGTTCACGTCGACTCCTCCTCTCCGCCTGCGCCAAGGCCGGCGAATGCCAGCTCGACGCAAAATCCGCGCTCGGTCCGGTACGCACGCACCTCGTCCGCATACTCGCGCATGAACCGCAAGCCCCACCCGCGCGGCTGCTCCCAATCAAGCTTGTCGGCCGCTTGCAGGCACAGACGATCCGGCTCCAAGCTCGCTCCCTCGCCCTGATCGGCGATGCGGAAGACGTATTTGTCCGGAAGGCCCCACATCGTCACCGTGACGGGCAGGGTGCGGTCGCAGCGATTGCCGTGCTCGATGGCGTTGAGACAGGCTTCGCCTACGGCCGTCGAGATCTCTGCCAGACGATCCGGGCTGCGCGCATCTCCGCCCAGCGCCTCCGCCAGCTCCCGGAGCACGAAGACCTCCTGCCCGAGCTCGCTCGGCACAACCCATTCCCGCAGCGGCTCCGTTCCGTCCATCCGTTTGTCCTCCTCGCCCTCGCCGGCCGCCCGCATGGGGCGCGCATCGTTTGCTCCCACCGTATCACCCCGATCCTTACAAAAGTCTTACACATCCGCCGATGTGCGAAAGCCGGTTGCTCGATTAGTAAGAGCGTTGAGACCCGGTACGGGTGT
This sequence comes from Cohnella sp. 56, assembly GCF_037963805.1. Classification (NCBI taxonomy): domain Bacteria; kingdom Bacillati; phylum Bacillota; class Bacilli; order Caryophanales; family Paenibacillaceae; genus Cohnella; species Cohnella sp. 56. Next base: position 74,525 of record NZ_JAZDQE010000009.1, read on the forward strand.
TGGATCAGTTCGTGCGTTGATTCAGTTCGTGCATTGGATCAGTTCGTGCGTTAAGTCAGTTCCAGCGTTGGATCAGTTCGTGCGTTGAGTCAGTTCGTGCATTGGATCAGTTCGTGCGTTGGATCAGTTCGTGCGTTGGATCAGTTCGTGCGTTGAGTCAGTTCCGGCGTTGAATCAGTTCGAGTGTTGAGTCAGTTCGAGTGTTGAGTCAGTTCGAGTGTTGAGTCAGTACAGGCGTTCGATCAGCACAAGCGTACGGTCGTCGGTGTCAAGCGCGCGGCTGCTGCCGGGTCCCGCTCGGGACGCGATATCCGCTGCGGCGGCCGACGCTGCGTCCAGCTGTTCCATCAACCGCTCAAGCTGCCGGAAGGAATCGAGCCGGGGATCGAGCGAGCGCAGCAGCGCCTCAAAGCCGTCGAAGCCCAGCATGCCGCCGTCCGGACCGGCGCATTCGATCATGCCGTCCGTGAACAGCGCGAGCCGGGCGCCGGGCGGGAGCGGGATCGTCACGCTGCGGTACGCCGACGTGTCCGCGATACCGAGCGGCAGCGAGGACACCTCGATCTCGGACAGCTCGTCCCCGGTCAGCAGGTACGGCGGCATATGCCCGGCGCTGGCATAATCGACGGCGCCCGACGCGCGGTCGAAGATCGCCAGTCCGGCCGTGACGTAGGTCTGTCCCTGCAGCGCGCCGCCGAGCGTCCGGTTCAGCCGGCCGAGCGTGTCCGCAGCCGAGCCGCCCAGCCGGATCTCGCGCCGGAACAGCGCCATGACGCCCGACATGAGCAGCGCGGCCTGCATGCCCTTGCCCGCCACATCGCCGATCAGGACGGCAACCCGATCTTCGCCGAGCGGCACGATATCGTACAGATCGCCGCCGACGGCGGCGGTCTGGCGGCAGACGGCCGCGATGCGGCAGCCCGCCGCTTCGCGCCGCCCGGCGGGCAGCAGGCGCCGCTGCAGGCGGTCCGACAGCCGCAGCTCCCGCTCCGCCGCCGCGAACCTGCGGGCAGTATACGCCTGCAGATCGTTGAAGGCCATGCCGAGCTGGCCGAGCTCGTCCGTGGTCGCGATCTCGATGCGGCCGCTGTGCGGCGCGCCCCTCCCTTCGAGCATGCCGTACATGCCGTCGATCATGTCCCGCAGCCGTCTGCGGAAGCGGGCCGCCACGTACCGGAACCCGGCGAAGCACGCAGCCGCGACGGCCGCCGCGAACAAGAACAGCCGCGCCAGTCCGGCGGGATCTCCCGGGACATGCCAGACGCGCAGGTAGAGCAGCAGCAGCCCCGCGCCCGCTGCCAGCAGGCTCAGATACATCGCCATGAGCGACAAAATAAAAGTCGGCGAGCGCTGCTTCACGGGTCGACCGCCTCCTTCGCGGCCAGCAGCAGGGCGACCGCATCCCCCTGTGCGCGCGGCCCCGAAGCCGCGCGCATGCGCATGAGACCCGCCGCCAGCTGCCGGGCCAGCGGCTCCCCGGGCTCCAGGGCCGCGAGCGCCCGCCCCCCATCGTCCGGCGGCAGCCCGTCCGACCGCACCTCGTTCGACCGCACCTCGTTCGACCGCACCTCGTTCGACCTCACCTCGTCCGGCGGCCGCAAACCCGGCAGCCCGCCGGTCCGCAGCGCCGCCTCGGCCGCGGCGGCCGAATACAGGCAGACGCGGTCTCCCGCGCGCAGCCGCAAGCGCTCGCCGGCGGCCAGCGGCCTGCCTGCGTCTTCGGCATCGGCTCCGCGGCGCAGCCAGCCCCGCATGCCGCCCTGCAGCGCGATCGCGACCTCGCTGCCCGCCGCGTCCGCCACGACGACGCCTGCGGACAGCTCCGCCCCCGCAGGGTAAACCTCCTGCAGCACCGCCCCGAACCGCTCCAGCATTGCCTCCGGCGTCCCATGCCCGTCCAGCTCGGCGCGGAGCAGCAGCATGGCCGCGGACATCTGCAGCGCCGCCGGCAAGCCCTCGCCCGAGGCGTCGCCGACGACGGCCGCGAACCCGCCTCCCCGCAACGGCGCCACATCGTAAAAGCCGCTGCCGACCTCGGCGGATGTCTCGGCCATCGCCGCCAGATCGAATCCGCCGAGCGTCTGGCGCGCAGGCGGCAGCAGGCCGAGCTGCAGTCCCCGCGCGAGCCGCAGCTCGCCGGCCATCTCCTCATAGTCGCGGTGCAGCCGCTCCTGCAGCCGGTTGAACGCGACCGCCAGCTCACCGATCTCGTCCGAGGCGAGCACGGGCATCTTGGGCCGCGCAGCGCCGCGGTCGCCCAGCAGCAAGGCGCGCAGACCCGAGGCGAGCAGCTGCAGCTCGCGGCGGAAGCCCGCGGCGAGCATGACGAGAATCGCGCCCGCGAACAGCCACTCCAGCCCGACGAGCGCGAGCAGCACGGCCCACCGGAACGGCTCGTGCTTGGCTTCGGCGACCCAGACGTACCACAGGACGGACAGCAGGTTGATCATCAGCAGGGCGCCGAAGGTCGTCGTCAGCAGCGTCAGGAAGCTGCGTCCCTCGAGCCGCTCGCTCTGCACATGCGCCAGCCGGGCGAGCGCCGGCCGGATCAGGCGGCGCGAGACGGAGTAGTACAGGATCGCGGCACTGGTGCCGACGCACAGCTCGTACATGAAGCTGCGGATGAAATTTTGCCAATAGGAGGCGCCCACGTGAAGCAGCGAGTGGCCGATCAGCGCATAGTGGATGACGTGATACGCCGGGATGGCGACGACGGCGTACAGCACCGTCCATACGAACAGCTCCCACGGCAGACGCAGCAGATTGCGGAACGCCCGGGCCTCGGCGCCCGCCGTCTCCCCGGATACGCCGGCGCGGGCGGCCGCGCCGAGACGCCGCCATACGAACAGTCCAAGCCCGACAACCAGAATCAACAGGATGAGCGAGGTCAGCGGGATCGCGATGCGCATCTGAAAGGCGAGCGACAGTCGCTTGATAAAGTAGCTCTCGAGAAACGACCAGCAGAGTACAAGCGCGCCGCCGGCGGCGAACAATACGAGGAAACGCGGCATGAGCGGAGACCCGGGCTTCAGCGGCATCGTGCTAACCCTCCAGCAGCAGCCGGGTCCTGGCGACCGGTGCGGCACCGAGCTCGCTGCCGAGCCGACGCTCCAGCTGTCTGTAGATGTCCTCGGCCTCCGAGCGCTTGCCCCGCTCGCAGAGGAAGGCGATCAGGTCCTGATGCGCTTCCTCCAGCAGCGGCTGCAGGCGAATCCGCTCGCGCATCCGGCTCTCGGCCGCCGCAGCGTCCCCTGCGGCGGCGGCGGCTTCTCCGAGACGGCGCAGCGCCTCTCCCTGGCGCTCCAGCTGCGTCTCGCGCAGACGCAGGAGCCAGTCGGCGTACGGCAGCTCCGGCGCGAGCGCGCCATAGAGCGGCACCGCCTCCTCGTACAGCGCGAGCGCCGCGCCGCGATCGATCGGCCACAGCCGCACGGCAGCGTCCGTCAGCCGCTCGTACCGCTCGGCATCCGTCTCGGGTACGAGCCCTTCCTTGAGCCGTGCGAAGCCTTCCCGGACGACGATGCCCTGCGCCTCGCCAAGACAGCCGGCGATGACCTGCTTGAGCTGGTGGGACGTGACATAGAAGCGATTGTCGGACTTGTCCCCGTCGGCATCGGGAAACAAATCGGCCACGAGCTGCTCCCGCAAAGCCGCGCGTCGGGGACTGAGCAGCAGGTACAGCAGCAGCTCCTTGGTCTTGGTGCGCTTCCAGCGGACGCCGGGCACGTCGGTGCCGTCCTCCCGCACGAACCGGACGCCGCCGAACAGCTTGATCGTGCGCCCGGCGCAATCGTCCGCGCCGGCGCGGGAGACATCGCCGCCGTCCGGTCCGGCAGCGGCGATATGATCTCCGCCTCGCGCGCGATCGGCAGTCCCCGCGCTGCCGCCCGGCCCTCCGCTGTCCGCAGCCCCGCCATCCCCGGCCGCTTGGCCGAAGCGGCGGTCCAGCAGCCGGCGGGCCTCCGCCAGCCGCTCGCCGGACGCCGGGATCGGGCCGAAGCCGGCGAGCGCATGCGCCTCCGCCAGCATGGCCTCCGCTGCGGCGGCATCCCCCCATGCGGCCGCGGCTTCCAGCCGCGCGAGCGCCCAGTCCAGGCGGAGCCCGATATCGGGCTCCCGATCAAGTCCCCGCGCCTCCAGCGCGGACGCGATGCGCGCGAGCGCATCGGGCGCCGCCCCTTCGCGGGCGGCTACCGCGAGCTCGAGCACGCCGGCGATGCGGTCGTATGGGCAGGGCAGCCCCTCCCTGCGGCCCAGGCAGGCTTCGAGCGCGGCGCGCGCCCCCGCCGTATCGCCGCGCCGACAAGCGCGCACCGCGTCCGCGCAGTGCGGCAGAGCCGCGCCGATCCGACCGAGCGCCGCACGCTGGCCGAGCGACATGCGCAGCGCGCTCCACTGGGCGTCCGGCAGCTCGCCGGCATGCCGCGTCAGCGCCTCGAGCAGCGCGAGCGCGGCGCGTTCGCCGTCGCCGGCCCGGTCGAAGGCGGCGACGGCCTCGCGATATTCGCGCAGGACATCCGCTTCGTCCTCCAGGAGCAGCGAATGCCCGATCGCGAGCGCCCACGGGACTTCGCCCGGCATGCGTTCGCCGCCGCCGTGCGCCCGCTCCTCCAGCAGGAAGCGCAGTATCGATTCCGCCTCATGCGGCTGTCCGGTCCGGATATGGACGACGGCGAGCAGCGACAGCGCGACCAGCATCGGTTCGTTGAGCGAGCCTGCCGCGAGCCCGCTCACCGCGCCTTCGAGCCGCGCTCCCGCTTCGGCCAGCTCGCCCCGGCGGAGCATGCCTTCGGCTTGCGCCAGGCGCAGCAGCGGCGAAGCCTCCAGCCGCTCGGCCGGCAGCGCGGACAGCAGCGACGGGGCGATCCCCCGTCGCAGCAGCGCTTCATTTTCCAGTTGGATCACAGCTTCCTCGATCCGATTGTCCGCCAGCGCCGCCCGTACGCGCTGCTCCAACGTCTGCTTCATCGCCGTATCTCGCCTCTGCTTGTTGTAAGTAACGCTATAATTCGACAATTGCGAGACCGAGTCCTGCTGACAGCGGGGAGAGACGGCAACTTTAGAGACGACAGGCTGCCGGGGTGGGCGCCTGCGGGCGTCGTTCGGCGGCAGACAAGCCGCCTGTCGCCGCAGCAAAAAGAAGCCCTTCCCCGGTCGCGTTCACGATCGGGAAACAGCCTCTGTGGCATCTTAATCCGTCGCTTAATGCGCGGGCGGCAGATACCGGTCCGCCAGATCGCCGGGCGCCATCGGCCGATCGATGAAGAAGCCCTGCGCAATATCGCATCCGAGCTCGCGCAGCCTCCCCCATTGCGGCTGTGTCTCCACACCCTCGGCGACGACGCGCAGGTCCATCCCTTGGGCCATCTGAATGATCGCCCGCGTGAGCACCTCGCTTTTCGGATCCGAGATCAGCTCGCTGACGAAGCTCTTGTCAATCTTCAGAATGTCGATCGGCAGCTGCTTGAGATAGCCGAGTGCGGAGTAGCCCTTGCCGAAGTCGTCGATCGCAATGCGGAAGCCCGCCGCCTTGAGCTCGCGCAGCACCGATATGACCGCGTCCATATCGACGATGCCGAAGCTCTCCGTAATCTCCAGCACAATCTGATGCGGCTCGCAACCGGCTTCGGCGACGATACTCCGGATCTGCTCCGCCAGATCGGGCGCCACGAACTGCCTGCCCGACAGATTGACCGCAATCGCGGGCACGGTCCGCGATTCGCGGCGCCATACGCCCAGCTGCCTGCAAGCCTCGCCGAGCGCCCATCTGCCGATGTCGCGTATCTGGCCGGTCTCCTCCGCAATCGGGATGAACTCGCCGGGCGCGATCATGCCCAGCTCGGGATGACGCCATCTGAGCAGCGCCTCCATGCCTGTCAACCGTCCGTCGGCGAGAGACACCTGCGGCTGATAGACGAGCTGCAGCTCTTCGCGACCGATGGCGAATCTCAGCTCCCGCTCCAGGTGCAGCCTGCGCAGGAAGGCGCTGCTGATTCCCTCGTTGAAAAGCTGCGGACCCGCTCCCTGCGACTTGGCCTCGTACATGGCCAGGTCCGCATAACGCATCAGCGCCTCCAGATCGCCGCCATGATCCGGATACAGACTGATGCCGATGCTGGCATTCATATAAATCTCGTTGTCCGCACCGCAGAACGGCTGCTCCAGCAGCGCCGTCACCCGGCGCGCCGTCTCCAGCGCCTCCTTGGCCCCCTTCAGTCCCCGCAGCACGACGATGAACTCGTCTCCGCCGAACCTCGACACGATGTCCCCGGCGCGGATCGCGCGCCTCAGCCGCTCGCCCATCTGCCGCAGCACCTTGTCCCCGGTGTCGTGTCCCATCGAGTCGTTGACGAACTTGAAGCGGTCCAGGTCGATGAACAGCACACCCAGCCGTTCGCCGCTGCGGCGGCAGCCGTGCAGGACGTCCTGGAGCATGTCCTGCAGCAGCGCGCGGTTGGGCAGGCCCGTCAGCGTATCGTAGTGCGCCAGATACTTGAGCCGATCCTCCGATTGCTTGCGCTCGGTAATGTCCTTGAACATGCCGATGTAGTTGGTCACGGCGCCATGCTCGTCGCGCAGGGTCGTGATCGTCAGATACTCCGGATATATCTCTCCGTTCTTGCGCCGGTTCCAGATCTCGCCCTGCCAGCTGCCGGCTGCGAGGATGCTCTCCCACATATGCCGGTAAAACTCCCTGCCGTGCCGGCCGGATCTGAGCAGCAGCGGCGTATGACCGACCGCCTCCTCCTCCGCATATCCGGTAACCGCAGTGAACGCGCGGTTGACGGACAGGATGCGCAGGTCCGTATCGGTGATCATGATCCCTTCTCCCGCGTGGCTGAACACCTGCGCATGCAGCCGCAGCTTGGATTCGGCGCGCTTGTAATCGGTCAGATCGAGGAACATCGCCATATAGTTGTGCAGCTCGCCCTGATCGTCCTTGACGGCGGAGATCGACAGCCACTGCGGGTATACCTCGCCGTTTTTGCGGCGGTTCCAGATCTCGCCCTTCCACCTGCCGTCGAGATGGATCGCCGCCCACATCCGGGCGTAGAATTCGGCCGTCTGGCATTCGGACTTCAGAATGCTCGGCGTACGCCCGACGACCTCCTCCTCGGCATACCCCGTAATTCTGGAGAAAGAAGGATTGACCTGGGTGATACGGGCATACCGGTCCGTGATCATGATGGCTTCCTGCGAGTCGCGGTAGATTCGGCCGTAAAGGGGCAGCATTGTCTCTTCATCCGCTCCTGCGCTCGCGGAAGCACGATATACGCTCATGCTTGTGCCTCCCCTGATGCCTTCTGGTTGTCATTTGAGCAGCCCGATCGCTTCAAGCTTCGGCCGAAGTCGCAAATCCCCGCCGCGCAGCTCGAATGCCGCTCCGATGCCGACGGTCAGATTCCTCACCGCCAGCAGCAGCCCCAGGCCCGAGCTGTCCAGATCGGTCACATGCTCCAACTGGAGCACGACGCGGGACAGGCCCGGCCTCAATTCGGGGAACATCAGCCGACGCAGCTCGATCGCTTCGGCCGCACCGATCTTGCCCGACAGAACGAAGTGCAGCGTGTCGTCCCGCCGCTTGATATCGCACTCCATGACATACCTCCCGCGGGCAGCTGTAACCATGCTACCCTTTCTTATACACTGGGAGGATTCGACTGTATGTGACAAATATCACAGTTTACCGAGGTCGCGGACAAGAGGTAGAATGGTGCAAGACGATAATAGGGAGCGGGGAGACGGACCGATGAAGCTGGCATCGTGGAATGTGAACGGGCTGAGAGCTTGCATGAATAAGGGGTTTGGCGATTACTTCGAGGCATTGGACGCCGATCTGTTCTGCGTGCAGGAGACGAAGCTCCAGGAGGGACAGCTCAGTCTGGACCACGGGGAACGGTACGAGCAATACTGGAATTATGCGCAGCAAAAAGGGTATTCCGGCACGGCCGTGTTCACGAAGCGGACTCCGTTGTCGGTGCGCTACGGGATCGAAGAGGACGCGGAGGACGAGGGGCGAATCCTGACGCTGGAATTCGCAGGCTTCTATCTCGTCAACATATATACGGTCAACGCCCGCCGCGACCTGTCGCGCCTCGCGCTGCGGATGACGTGGGAGGATCGGCTGCGCGCCTATCTGCTGCGGCTCGATGCGGTCAAGCCGGTCGTCGTCTGCGGCGACCTGAATGTCGCGCACGAGGAGATCGATCTGAAAAATCCGAAGCCCAACCGGGGCAACGCCGGCTTCACGGACGAGGAGCGCGGCAAGATGAGCGAGCTGCTGGGCGCGGGGTTCATCGACACGTTCCGCCACCTGTACCCGGACCGCGGCGATATGTACACGTGGTGGTCCTACATGCCGGGCGTGCGCGCCCGCAACGTCGGATGGCGGATCGACTACTTCCTCGTGTCGGCACGGCTCGCGCCGTACATCCGGGAGGCGTCGATCGACTGCCAGGTGACCGGCAGCGACCACTGTCCGGTCCTGCTGGAGCTGGACGACGCGGTCTGGGACGGCATCGAGCCGGCCGCGGCAGACTGATTCGTGCACGGGGCACTCCCGCAGGCCGTACAGGCGACCGCGTACGGGGCATCGACGATCGCCGGGACGGGGGCCCGCAGGCTACGGCTACGGCGCCCGAGGCCAGTCGTTCCATCATCGGAACGGCCGGTCTCGGGCCCGTTTTGTACAGTGCGCGCTGCATCGGCTAGTCACCCGTCACTTCGACATTAAAGCCGACGATCTGCACCATGACAGGCGTGCCTGCATAAAGGGTCGCCGCTCCAAGCTCGATCGTGAGCGACGAGGCCGTCAACGTGTAAATATTCTGCTCCTGCGGCACCCCGTTCAGATAGAGCATGGCGTAGGCGTTCGGACCGAGCCCTGCAAACGACGCGGCCGGCACTCCGTTCACGGCAAACTGCGCTGCGCCGATAACCGTGTCGCCGCTCGCATCGTCCTCCAGCAAATAGGTGTACAGGACATTGCTCGGCACCACCGAGATGCCGGTCGGCAGCGGTCCGGCGGGGCCGGTGGCTCCAGTAGGACCCGCAGGTCCGGCTGAGCCGATAGATCCGGCAGGGCCGGTGGCTCCGGGGGGACCGGCAGGGCCGACAGGTCCGACAGAGCCGGCGGCTCCAGGAGGACCAGTGGAACCGACAGGTCCGGCGGGGCCGGTGGCTCCAGTGGGACCAGCAGGGCCGACAGGCCCGGCAGAGCCGGCGGCTCCGGGGGGACCGGCAGGGCCGACAGGCCCGGCAGAGCCGGCGGCTCCGGGGGGACCGGCGGGGCCGGCTGGGCCGGCGGGACCGATAGGTCCGGCGGATCCGGCAGCTCCGGCGGGACCGGGCGTGCCTGGAGCGCCGGGCGGCCCGGCGAGGCCGATTGCGCCGGCAACGCCCGGCGCTCCCACGGGGCCGGCGGGGCCCGCTGCCCCCCGCTCGTCCGGCAGGCCTGGCGCGCCTGCGATACTGCCCCCGCCGCTCGGATGAATTGCCTTCCGAGCGGCGGGGGTTCTCCGGCAGCGCGAAGCGGCGGCGATGCCCGCCCTGCCGCAGCCCTTCTTCCTTCGCCCGGCCAAACACGTTTTCCGCCCACCGGCCGCCTTAACCCGACCGCGCGGGCGCTTGCAGTCCTGCTTCCTCCCGGACCGAATGCCGCACTTGCATCGCATTCCGGCTTTGCTCATGGAGAACCCTCCTTTCCTCCATCAGCTTATTGTATGCCGTGCCGCTCCGAACCGGTGCCCGGGGCTGACGCAATGAAGCACATCAGCGCGGAATAACGACGTTATCGGCTGCCTATGGTGTAACGCTCTGAAATTACGCCTGTTCAGCAGCAAAGGACGCCCAACCAGCAGCGCTCCCGGTCATCCGAAGCTCTCCTCATGCCGGATCGGCTCCTTCCGGCTCATTTTAGCCGGATGACGCGGGGAATGCGCCGTAGCCAAATGGCGCGGCCGGCATGTACTAAACTTAGAGCCGGGGCCGTCATGGCAATTTTCCCGGTGCGGGGAGGTGAATGCGATGCCTGTCATTAAGCCTCTCATCGTCGCGATCGCCAGCGCGCCGGTCGCGACCGGCGGCGTCATCACGACGAGTATCACGCCTGCTGTGACTCGCTACTACGCGGTCCTCACGGCCGGCATGATCGCGGACGGCGCGACGACGATCCCGGCGGCCAGCTTCCTCGACGATGCGGACGCGCCGGTGACGACGCTGCCTGTGCCCGCCGGCAACAGCTACTACAACGTCTACCTCAACGGCACGCTGCAGCAAGGCGGCCTGTCCACACTGACCGACGCCAGCCTGGTGCTGGCGACGGACGATGTGACCGCAGGCATGCCCGTCCTGCTGGAATTCGGCACCTTCGGCGGCGACTCCGCGCTGACGACGCCTCCGACCATCTCGGCACCGACGATCACGATCATCTCTTAAGCAGCAGAAGGCCGGTCCCTCTCGGGGCCGGCCTTCTGCTGCATATCTATCGATTACGGACTGATGAATTGCTGCGTCCAATAGCTGCGATAGTCGGAATCCGTATAGTAGGCGTATCCGACGCCGAGCTGGGCGTAGTCGCCCAGCATGTTGGCGAGATGGCCCGGGCTGTTCTCCCAGCCGGCGACGACGGCTTCCGGCGTCCGCTGGCCTGCGGCGATGTTCTCGGCCGCCGCCCGGTACTTGATGCTCTGGCTCTTCATCATCTCGAACGGATCGCCGTAAGTCGGCGAGTCGTGGCTGAAGTAATCCTGCTCGCCCATGTCGGCCGACTTGAGGCGCGCGACGAGGGACAGCGGCACGCTCAGCGCCAGCGGCTTGGTCTTGCCGTGCCGCGCGCGCAGATCGTTCGTCCGGAAAAACACTTCGATCTCTTCGTTCGACAGCTTGAACAGATCGCCGCTCAACGCATATTGCTTGAAGGTCATGTCCGCTTCCTTGAGCGGCGCGCCGGACGTGTCGATGACGGCCGTCTTCGTCGCCGCGCGCCATTCGAGCGCGTGCCCGGTCAGCTCGGCGCTCGCCCGCAGCGGAATCATCGTGCTGTCCGACAGCAGCTGCGCCGCCACATCGAGCTTGACGACGTACGCGGTCTGCCGACCGGACGCGTCCGTCAGCGTGCGCTCGACGTACGGCGAGCCGATCTTCATGCGCAGCACGGTCCCGCCGCCCTGCGCGGCCTTCATCGTCGCCGTCACGAGCCGCGTGTCGGCATTCCAGTTCATCTTCGCGCCCATCGCCTCGAGCATGGCGCGCGCAGGCACGAGCATGCGCCCCGCCTGTATGACCGGCGCCGCCTCGGCGAAGACGACGGGCTTGCCGTCGACGATCGCATTGGCGGCGCCCGCCGCCGAAGCGACACCGCTGCCGCCGGGCGCCGGCGCAGCCAGCCCGACCGCCAGCAGCAGCGCCAGTCCCGTCCTGCTCATCCAACCTCTCCCGCTCATCGGATCGCCTCCCTCTATGCTGTCTATTTACCCTGATGCCTGAAGGCAATCTCCTGCGCAGTCGTCTACCGCTCACCGAGCAGAATCTTGGTGTACGGCGAGTCTGCGGGCAGCATGATGACCGGTTCGCCCTTGAACGTCGTCGTGTAGCTCTGGAGCGTGCGATACAGCTTGTAGAACTTCGGGTCCTTGCCGTACGCGGAATTGTAAATGCGCGCCGCCTCCTGCTCACCCTCCGCCACGATCTTCTTGGCATCGGCCTCGGCCTGCGCGATCAGCTCCTGCGCCTGACGGTCGGCGTTGGATGTGACCTTGCGGGATTGCTCGTCGCCTTCGGATAGATAGCCCGCCGCGATCGACTGTCGGTCGGAGATCATCCGGTTGTAGACGCTCTGCTTGTTCTCGTCGGGCAGATCGGTCTTCTTGATGCGTACGTCGATGATGTCGATGCCGTAGTTCTGGTTGGTCGCGACGTCCTGCACGATCTTGGTAATCTCGTCGTTAATGTCGCCGCGCGACGTCGTCTCGCTGATGATGCTGCCGTATTCGATCTCGGACAGCTTGCGCCGCAGCGCGTTGTAGATCGCGTCCCCGATGCGCCCCTCCGCCGCCGATACGGTCTGCAGCGAACGCAGGAAGCGATGCGGGTCGCTGATCCGCCACACCGAATAGTTGTCGACGATGATCGGCTTCTTGTCCTTGGTCAGAATCGTCGTCGGCTGACTGTCGTAGATGCGCTGATACTTGGGCAGCGTGCGTACGGATTCAATGAACGGCATCTTAAAATGAATGCCGGGGGACTGGTGGATGCGCGTGGCCTCGCCGAACTTCAGCACGACCTTGTACTGTCCCTCGCCGACGACGAACATGGAGCCGGAAAGAAGGATGATGAGCAAGAGGGCGCCTGCGCCGGTCATGACCCATTTGCGTGTACTCATTGGCCGGCACCTCCTTGGGCAGCGTTAGGTTGGGTCGTTGTGCCGCCGGATGTACCGCCGTTCTTCGCGCCGCTGTTTTTGAGGAAGCTGTCGAGCGGCAGATAGTTGACCGTGTCACCGCTGCCGTCGGTGACGATGACCTTGGCGTTCGGCAGTACTTGCTCGAGCGTCTCGAGGATGAGGCGATCGGCGGTGACGTCGGGATTTTTGACATATTCGTTGTAGACGGCGTTGAACTGCGCGACATCGCCCTGCGCGTTCAGAATACGGGACTTCTTCTGGGCCTCAGCTTGCTCGAGGAGCGCCTGCGCCTCGCCCCGCGCCTTGGGCAGCCGGTCGTTCACGTACTTCTGCGCCTGGTTGATCTTGGTGTTCTTCTCCTCGCGCGCGTTGGTGACTTCCTTGAACGCCGTCTGGACCTGGCCTTCGGGCGGCTCGATATCCTGGAACTTCAGGTCGATGATATGGATGCCCGTGCCGTACTTCTCCTGGATCTCCTCGAGCTTCTTCTTGACGTCGGTCTGGATGACGGTCTTGCCCTCGGTGATCGCATAGTCGAGCTTGGTGGAGCCGATGACCGAGCGGATCGACGCGCTGGCGGAGTTGCGAAGGAACTGCTCAGGGTCGTCGATGTTGTACAGGTAATCGCGAATGTTCGACACCCTCCACTCGATGACCGCGTCGGCGGAGACGATATTCTCGTCGCCGGTAATCATGAGCGCCTCGGATTCGACCGCCGTCACCTTGCCGCCGCCATCCTCGCGATAGCCGATGTGCAGCTTCTGCGTCAGATTGGCCGGCACCTTCACGACTCGCTGAATCGGCGACGGCAGCTTGAAGTGCAGACCGGACTTCTCCTGCGTCGCCGTGTATTTGCCGAATGTGAGGATGGCAGCCTGCTCCTGCTCCTGCACCGTGTAGAACATCGTCGAGCCGAACCAGATTACGATGACCGCGATGATGCCGATGATAATGAGCCGCCAAGTCCGCTTGGGCAGCTGCGGCATTTGGTACACTTTTTGCGTGTTGCCGCCTTGAAAGACTTCCATGCGCGTTCCCCTCCCCGTGAGTATATAAGAGTACATACGCCCGAAAGCGGGATGCGTTGCTATAAATGGTGGCAGAGGCGGGGGATGGCGGGTTCAGAGTAGTTAATTTAGTTTAAGCTCGGTGTCTTGTCCTCAGGAAAAAAAGAAAAACGGCCGTTCTACGGGTCACTTTTTTAATGTTTTTTTCGTCTCTTTATAAAGAAAAAGATATTTCGATGTAGGCGTTCGCTGTTGGAAGATAATAATATAGGCTTTTAGGAGGTGCCAAGATGAAAAAATGGATCTCTATTCTCTTATTGGGCCTTTTGCTGACTGGATGTGCTGAGCGGGGTAACGAAGCTTTGAACCATAATACACAAGAAGTAACTCCAACTCCTAGCAGTACTTCTATATCCAATCCAAGTCCAGCCGTGGAAAGCCCTTCCCCGACCGGCGGCGACTATGATCAAAATCTCATACGTGAACGGATGAAAGGCAAGGAACGGAAAGGAAAGCTTAAGATCGACGACATTAAAAACAATGGTTTGGACAAAGAACTATTAAAAACAGTAAATGTTTATTTAAAGGCTATGCAAGAGCAAGATAAAGACAAGATTCTTGAGATGAGGCATCCCAAAGCTTTTCAAGAAGGAAATATTCTGAGTTTATATACCAGTTCCACTTATATGAGTTCTGTGGATGAAGTATCGTTAGATAGTAAAAGGAAAAAAGAAGTGGCAAAAGAATATGATCTAGATGCTAGCAAAATTGCGATAGTTGTTGTGAATGTTACAAGTACTTCGGGTACCAAGGGAAGTGCAAACTTAATTTTTGTAAAAGATGGAAAATGGATGATTTACAAAACTGATTAAATCCCCTTATAACCTACAGAACGGGTATGCATGAACAAAGAAGGGCCGAGAAGTATCCCCGGCCCTTCTTTGTTTTTCTAAATTTTTTATTCCTCGTCAATTTCAAGCCATTTTGTTGGTTCCTTCGTATCTCGAATATCCAGAACGCATCCGCTAACCTTTATACCGTCTCGCGCTTCAGATCGAGCCAGTCCATCTCTTCTCTCGTCAACGTGAGGCGCATCGCTTCGTCGCAGGAGCGCAGCTCGTCGGCGTTGCGCGCGCCGATCAGCGCGCAGGTCGGGAACGGCTGGTTCAGCACGTAGGCGAGCGCGATCTGAATCGCGGTGACGCCTTTGTCGGCGGCGAGGCGTTCGGCGCGTGCGAGGCGCTCCCAGTTGTCGTCGCTGTAGAACACGCGCACCAGATCGGCATCGCTCCGGTCGTCCGGCCCGAACCGGCCCGTGAAGAAGCCGCGCGCCTGCGACGACCAGGAGAGCAGCGGGAGCTGATGCTGCTCATGCCAATCGATAGTCGCCGCGTCCGCCGAGACGGCGTCCTTCCAGTATGGCTCCTTGGCCTTGGCCAGGCTCAGGTTCGGGCTGCTGAAGGTGAAGCCGACGAGGCCGTGCGCAGCCGCATATTCGTTGGCCGCCTGCAGACGTTGCCACGTCCAGTTGGAGCCTCCGATCGCGCCGATCGCGCCCGACTCGATATGTTCGTTCAGCGCTTCGACGATGACGCCGACCGGGACGTCCGGGTCGTCGCGGTGCAGCGCGTACAGCTCGATATGGTCCGTCCGCAGCCGCTCCAGGCTCACGCGCAGGTCGTCGGCGATCGCCTGCCTGGTCACGCGCGGGCCGTTGTGATCGTGATGCGCGCCCTTGGTCAGCACGACGATCCGGTCGCGGTTGCCCCGCTCCTCCATGTACCGTCCCAGCACCTCTTCGCTCTGGCCGCCGCAATATATGTGCGCGCTGTCGACGGCGTTGCCGCCGAGCGCCAGGAAGGCGTCCATATTGGTCGCAGCCAGCTCATACGAATCATGGTAAAAGTAATCCGTGCCCTTGACCAGGCGAGAAACGGGCAGTCGCGAGCCCGGAATCGTAATAAAATCCATCTCTTGTCGCCTCCTAATCTATTGAATCTCGATGCGCGCGCGCTCCCGCGTGGAGCGCAGCACTGCGTCGATGACCTTCATATTGTTCACGGCGTCGTCCGCTCCGAACGACTGCGCCGCCCCGTCCAGCACCGTGCGGGCGAAGTCGTCGCCCTGCAGTGCGTACTGATTGGCACGGGACACCTCGATCTCCCGCCGCTCGCCGCCGGACACGACGAAGAAGTTGTACCCGCCGTCCGGGCCTGCGACGAAGGCCGACGGCACCTCGATGCTGCCCTTCGTCCCGAGCACCTCGAGCGTATTGCGCGAGGCGGCCCACATGCCGCAGTCGAAGGTCAGCGCCACGCCGTCCGCGAACTCGACGAGTCCGGACGCCATCATGTCCACGTCGTCGTGCTCGGGGGAGAACAGCGCGTGCGCCGTCGCCGCTTCGGGCTCGCGGCCGAGGATCAGCCGTGCGGCGCTGATCGGATAGCAGCCGACGTCGTATACGGAGCCGCCGCCCCAATCGCGGCGGTAGCGGATGTTCTCGTGATGGGCCGCGTTGTTGAACGTAAAGGCGCCGTGGATGCCGCGCAGCTCGCCCAGTTCGCCGGCCGCGACCAGCTCCCGGATCAGCCGGTATCGAGGGTGATGCCGGTACATGAACGCTTCGGCCAGATGTACACCCATCTCGCTGCAAGCTTCGGCCATGCGCGCGGCTTCAGCGGCGTCGAGCGCGATCGGCTTTTCGCAGAGCACATGCTTGCCCGCCTCCGCAGCGCGGATCGTCCACGGGAGATGCAGGTGATTGGGCAGCGGTATGTACACCGCATCGATCGAATCGTCGGCGAGCAGCGCCTCGTAGCTGCCGTAGGCGGTCCCGATGCCGAGCTGCTCCGCAGTACGCTGCGCCTTGTCCGCATCGCGGCTCGCGATGGCGGCCACTTCGCTCCGCTCGGACTGCTGCAGCCCCGGAATGACCGCACGCACCGCGATGCCCGCGCAACCGAGAATGCCCCACCTTAGCTTGCGTTCCATTGACATATATCCTCCTTCAACCAAGCACATATTAATAATATATTGTCATTATAATTAGCGAGCTTTAAAATTAAAATAATAGCTTATTGAACTGCAGTTATAACGATATTGTCACCTAGAAAGGCGGGACGCCGTGAAGCGGCAGACGCATCTGTTGACCCTCTCCGACAGCCCTTATCTCGTCATGCCCGAGTCCGTCGGCATCTACCGCGACTCCCCCGACCATACCGTACTGCGAGAAGCCGGCATGCCGAACAACTTCAACATTCACTATGTCGCGGCCGGGCGGGGCTACGCGGAGACCGAGTCCGGCATCCATGAGCTGCGGCGCGGCGATGCCGTATTGTACTTGCCGCTGCAGCGGCAGCGCTATTACAGCAGCGTAGAGGAGCCTTGGGATATACGCTGGGTTCACTTCTATGGGCCAGAGCTGCGCGATTATCTGGCGAGACTCGGGTTCCACCGGTCCGCAGTCTGCTCGTTGAGATACACGGAGGCGTGGGAAAACGCGCATCTGGAGCTGCTGGAGGAGGCAGAGGCTCATCAACTGCTGCGTCCCGTCAGGCTGTCCATGCTGACGTACGCGCTTCTCTCCGAATTCGCGCAGCAGGCGGTGCCTGCGACCGGGGCCAAGGCGGGGCGGACCGACCTGCGGATCGCGGAGCTGCTGCCCCACATGCAGCGGGAAGCCTGCCGTCCCTTTAATCTCGAAGATTGGGCCGGCCGCGCCGGCGTCAGCCGCCATTACTTCTGCAAGCTGTTCCGCCAGGCGACGGGAATCGCGCCGATGGACTTCGTGACTCGCTGCCGGCTGCAGATGGCCAAGCAGTGGCTGCTGGACCGTCCGGCGCACACGATCGGACACATCGCGGAGGAGGCGGGCTACCCGAGCGCCAGCTACTTCAACAAGCGGTTCGCGGAGCATGAAGGCGTCACGCCTACCGAATACCGGCGGCTGTTCGGCAAGGCTTAGACTTGCCGGACGCCCGCCGAGCGCCGGCAGGTACCCAGTCGGACATGGGAGCCTCGCCGCCCGCACGACACCTATAGCCCGCACGACGCCCATAGTCAGCGCAAAAAGCCGGAAGCCTCGACGAGGTCTTCCGGCTTTTCGCAATATTCGCAATATGTTGCAGCGGCCGGCGGCAGTGCCGCCCTCCCGTTCAGCCGGGCAAAGCGTCCTTCTGCGCGGCATCGTATGCCTCGCGCGCATTACTCACGGACGCATAGTGCTCCGCCGACCACCCCTTCAGCAGACGCAAAAAGGGAAGCAGTGTCGTGCCGAGCGGTGTCAGCGCGTATTCTACGGCCGGCGGGACGACGGGCGTTACTTTGCGGACGACCAGGCCGTCGCGCTCCAGCTGCTTGAGCGTCTGGGTCAGCATTTTCTGCGAGATGTCCGCAATCCGGCTCTTGATGGCGCCGTACCGGATCGTCCCGCCCTCCAGGGCATAGATGACCAACGCCGTCCATTTGTTCGAGACAATCTCCAGCGCCCGTCTGTAACTGCATTCCTCGATCGAGATATCGGGCTCCCTCACAGCCGCCGGCCTCCTTTACGCACCTTGAAGTTCGTATGCCACACTAAAGTGCCTTCTTACTAAAGTTTAGTAAATCAATTATCGTATGTCTATTCCCTATTCAAGGAGAGTGGCATTCATGAAAGCATACGTCATCCAAGGGGGCTTCGGCCTCGAACATGTCGTACAGATCGACCGTCCGATTCCCGAGCCCGGCCCGGGCCAGGCGCTCGTCCGGCTCAGGGCCGTGTCCCTGAATTCCCGCGACATCGGCGTCATCGAGGGCTTCTACGACCCTGCGCACACCGAAGGTCTGACTCCGGTATCCGACAGCGTCGGCGAGATCGTCGCACTGGGCGAAGGAGCGACCCGATTCAAGATCGGCGACCGCGTCAGCGCCATCTTCGCGCAGAGCTGGATCGAGGGTGAGCCGACGCAGGCGAACTGGACGTCTACGCTCGGCAGCCCGCTGGACGGCCTGCTGGCCGAGTACGCAGTGCTGCCGGAGGCGGGGCTCGTCCGCGTGCCCGATTATCTGACCGACGCGGAGGCCGCGACTTTGCCTTGCGCAGCCGTCACTGCCTGGCATGCCGTCGTCGAGGAGGGGCAGGTGCGCGCGGGCGACACGGTCGTCGTGCAGGGCACGGGCGGTGTCTCGCTGTTCGCGCTGCAATTCGCCAAGCTGCACGGCGCGCGGGTCATCGTCACCTCCGGCAGCGAGGAGAAGCTCGGCCGCGCGCTGGCGCTGGGCGCGGATATCGGCATCAACTACAACAAGAACGCGGATTGGGACCAGGCCGTACTGGCGCATACACAGGGCCTCGGGGCGGATCATATCGTAGACGTCGGCGGCGCAGCGACGCTGAACCGGTCCGTCTCGGCGCTCAAGGTCGGCGGCCGGATCAGCGTCATCGGCCTGCTGTCCGGCGCCGCCGTCGCCGACTTCGCCATCGTGCCCGCCATTCTGAAAAAAGCCCGGCTGCAAGCGATCAACGTCGGCAGTCGGGCGATGTTCGAGTCGATGAACCGGGCGATCGCCCTTCACGGGCTGCGGCCGGCGGTGGACAGCGTATTCCCGTTCGAGCAAGCGGTGGATGCGCTCCGCCGCCTGAAGGCGGGCGCTCACTTCGGCAAGATCTGCATCGCCTGCTAAGCGGCAGGCCCCGCCGTCCGCCGCTGCCGCTACGCCCTCGCGCCGTCAGCGGTGCAGCGCGTAGCGGTTCGCCGAGCTGACGCTGCGGATCGCCGCCAGCTCGGCGTCGGTCAGCGGCGGCACCTCGGCGGCCGCGAGGTTCTGGAGCAGCTGCTCGCGCGAGCTCGCGCCCGGGATGGCGGCGGCGACCGCCGGATGGCCCAGCGGGTAGCGGATGGCGAGCTGGGAGAGGCTGCGCGCGGGCGATGTCAGATGCGCCAGCTCGCCGCGCAGTGCGACCAGGTCGTGCGGCTCGTAATCGAGCACGCTCTTCGTCGGCTCTCGTCCGTCCGCCAGTGCGCCGCTCGCCACTGGCCCTCTCGCGATGACGCCGATGCCCGCCTCCGCGAGCAGCGGCAGCACCGTCTCCTCGGCTCTGCGGTCGACGATGCTGTACTGGCTCATGACGCTGGCGATTCCAGAGCGCGCGACGTACTCGCGGATGACGTTCGGCCGGATCGAGGAGATGCCGTACGCCCGGATGACGCCCTCTTGCTTCAACTGCTCGAACGCCTCGATCGTCTCGTCGATCGGATCGTCCAGCGTGCCGCCGTGGAGCTGGTACAGATCGATATAATCCGTGCCGAGCCGCTTCAGGCTGTCCCGGACCGCCGAGAGGATGTATGCCTTGGAGGCGTCCCAGGACCAGCCTTCCTGCCCCGGAATGCGGCGATTGCCGACCTTCGTCGCGAGCACGACTTGCGCGCGCCGGCCGCGGATGGCCTTGCCCACCAGCTCTTCGTTGCGTCCGCCGTCGTACAGGTCCGCCGTATCGAGCAGCGTGACGCCCCGGTCCAGCGCCTCATCGAGCAACGCGAGCGCCTTGTCCTCCTCCGTGCCGAGCGACATGCAGCCGAGCCCGATCTCTCCTACATATAGCCCGGATGCGCCCAACGGGTTCTTTTTCATCCGCATCTTCCCCTTTCTGTGCCACGAACCTTCCGCTGTCCTACGGCTTTTTTCTACAAGTATATCAGGATTGCACGGCGACCGCTCGGTCCCGCAGCGCCGGCGCCGGACGCTTATCCGCCCGTGGCCGCCCGCGCCGAGCCGAATACGTTGAGATCGAACGACTCGAGTCCCGCCGACTTGCGCTTCTCGTCGAGCGCGCGCTGGCCTTCGGCCACAATCTGCGCGAGCGCTTCGTCGTCCGTCAGCTTGCCCGACACCGCCGCCTCGATCGCATCTGCCGCTATATGCTGGAATGCCTGCGAGAACCCGACCGGCACCAGCGTATCCGATATTCCGGTATCAGGCCCGAGCGCATAGAACGCGGACAGATCGCGCCCTCGCGCATCCCGCTCGTAGCCCTCTCGTGCGAGCAGCCCGGTAGTAGAACGGGAGATCAGCTTCATATATTCGTCACTGTGCAAAAAGGAAAGGAACGTCCAGGCCAACGCCGCCTGGTCCGTGTCGCGGTTGATCGCGTAAATGTCGCTTAGTTCGAACAATGTCGTCCGCCCGGGCGATGCCGGATCGACCGGCGCCGGTACGATCCCCCAGTCGAATGCGGCCTCCTCGCCGCCGCGCGCCTGGATGTCCATCATGCGCAGCGTCAGCACATCGTCCACCGCCATCGCGGCCTTGCCTTCGGCGAACGCATTGCCGCCCAGGCTCATCGAGAACGAGCCGTCGCCATTGTCGCTGAGCGGCGCCTTCGGATACGCGACAGCTCCGCTGCGGTAGCCCTCCATCACCTGCTTGAACACGCGGGACCAGGACTGCGACCCGTACTGCAGCGACGTCCGCTTCGGATCGAGAGCCGCCAGCTTGCCTGCGGCGCCGATCCGCTGCACGAGGTCGAACGGACTTACCGTGAAGGTGGGCTGGTAGAGCCCGTACAGCGGCTGGCCGTCACCGTCCCGCTTGGGGAACCGCCCGGCAAGCCGCAGCGCCTCCTCCCAGCTGATCCCGGAGGCCGGATACGGAATGCCGTAACGGTCGAACAGCGTCTTGTTGTAGTACAGCGCGCGGCTCGTAAAATGATTGCTCAATCCGTACAGATGCCCGCCGCCGCCCTCCTTCAGCAGTTCGATCACGCCCGGCACGAAGCCGTCCAGGTCGAAGCCCGACCGCCGGATCGGCAGCTCCAGCTCCTGCAGCCTGCCCTTGTCCGCCAGGGCACGGTAGATGGGCGGCTCCATCAGCAGCACGTCGGGCTGGCGCTTGTCCAGCACGCGCTCATAGTCGGCGACGAGATCTCCGTCTCCCCTCGTAGCGGACAGGTCGACGACCTCGAACGAGACCTTCGGATATCGCGCGATGAACAGATTGCCGATATCGCGGTAAAAGGCTTCCTCGCTCGCATACATGACCGTCAAGGTCTGTTCCTCGTCGTCTGCCTCATACGGCTCCCAATCCTCTTCCTCCGCAGGCGTCCGCGTGCCCGGCGCCCCGGCGGACGCGCTCGCCGCGGCCGTCTGCCCGCCGCCCGGCGAAGCAGACGGCTCGGCGGCGTCCCGGCAGCCAGCGACCGGCCACGCCAGCAGCAGGATCGCAGCGGCGGCCAGCGTCCGGTACAGCCGCGGGGGACTCCCGCTCCATATGCTCATGGCTTCTGGTCCTCCTTGATCCGCAGCGTGATCGAGCCTGCCATCTTGCGGGCGTCCGATTCGTCCACCTTGCCGGACAGCGTATAGCGGGTACGCTCGTCCTGCCATACAAGCTCCAGCGTATCCGCAGTCAGCCGCTTCATCCAGGCTGTCCGCCCCGACAGCTCGATCCGCTCGTAGCCTGCCCGCTCCCACGCCTTCGCCGTCTCCTCCGCCTCCTTGCTCCTGCGCTGGATCAGCTCCAGCACGTCCGTCCCCGCAGCATCCTCGTAGCGCAGGACTAGCTCCGGCTCCGCGCCTCGCTGGCGCACGGCTTCGATCTCGGTCATCGCATAGCCGGCAGGCACGAAGGACGGCACCTTCGCGACATTCGCCGCAGGCGGCTCCGCGTCCGCCCCGAATACGCCGGGCATGAGCGCCAGCGCCGCGAAGACGGCCGCGGGCAGCAGGATCGGAGCGCCGTACCGCCACAGGCGGCCTCGTCTCAAGCCTGGCAGTGCGCGCGTGCGATGTGCCGGCTGCGCGGCAGCCTTGTCCAACCGCAGCAGTACGCGCCGCTTCAAGCTCTCCTCCGCAACCGTACCGTCCAGCTCGCGCGCCAGCGCCGCCTTAATTTTCTCCCCGGGATTCATCGGTCCTCGCTCCCTTCTCCGGCTTGGTCCAACGCATGACGAAGCAACTGCCGGGCCCGGTGCAGCCGGCTGCGCACCGTTCCCTCCGCCGCTTGCAGCATGTCCCCGATCTCCTGTGTCGTCAGTTCGTGATAATAATAGAGCAGCACGACCGTCCGATAGGGCTCGTTCAACCTCACGATGCGCTCGTACAACTCACGGTTCTCCTCCGCCCGCAGCACGCCGCCCTCGACGCTGTATGTCCGGTCGGCAGGCGGCGTCCGCTCCGTCTCCTTCCAGGGCCGGTCCATCAGCAGCACTCTGCGCCACCAGGAGGACTTGCGCATGTCCAGACAGACGCGGATCGCCACCTTCAGAATCCACGGCTTCGGGTGGGGCGCTTCACGCACGCGATCCAGCGCGCGATACACTCGCAGGAATGTCTCCTGATAGGCGTCCTCCGCCTTGTGCCTGTCCCGCAAGTAAAAATACGCGGTCCGCAGCACGGCATCTCCGTACATCGTCATATAGTGCTCCAGCCAGTCGCGGTCGGCAGCACGGTCGGCGCTGCCGGCGCTGTCGGCGTTCTGCGGTCCGTCTCCGTCCGGCGCGACGTCTTCCCTGACTGCGGCCAGGCCGGCCTCCAGCTTTGGCGCATGCAACCTCCATCACCGCCCTTCCTGCACTGTATACGAGCCAGCCTGCGTCCGCGCTCCCGGCCGGCCGCCGCAGTCCGGCTTAACGGCAAACATAAAGAAAAAACCGCCAGGGGCGATCGTGTCCCGACGGTTCTCCGGTTCTCTATTGTATATCGCCTGCCGATAATCCTCATATGCCGAGCCGCGCCCGCTTGCCAGCGTCCGGGTCCGAGACGATCCCCGTCCCTGCCGGCGCGCCGAACTTCATCGTCAGCCGCTCGGGCTCTGCGTACCGCGGCCAGGGGAGATTCGCCGTCCCCGGCGCACCCTGCTTCGCGAAGGCGAGCCAGGCCGCCTGCATCTCGCCGGCCAGCCGCCGCGCGTCCGGGCCCAATGCCACGCCGAGCTGACGCTCGAGTTGCGGCAGGTTGCCGAAGACGAAGACGATCTCCCGCGTATGCAACGCTCTGGCCAGCTCCGGATGCGCCGCCGAGGTCCAGTCGAACCGGTACATCCACACCGGCGCATGCCGGTGCTGCGCAAGCGCGAGCTGAAGCGCGGACCGCCAGAAAAAAAGATCGGTGATCGCCTCCGCCTGCCCCGCCGCCGTATGCGGATAGGCGCGCAAGAGCGGCTCCGCATCCGCAATGCCCGTCATCAGCTCGACGCCGCGGATCGCGCCCTCCATCGGCATGGGCGCCATATCCTCGCGAATAAAATAATGCCCCTCGTGCAAATTCGTGCCGATCAGCAGCGGTACGCCAGCCGCCGCGCCTGCCGCAATCGCCTCGAGCGGCTCTGCCGGCAGCTCCGCGACGCCCGCGACCGGCTGGAAGATCATCGCCGGGCCTCCGCCCAGCATTCTCGTCAGCTCCTCCGCCGCCTCGAGGATGGCTGCCGCCGGGAGCGACTTCAGTTGATGCGCTTCTGCCCGCTCGATGCCCAGCAGCAGCAGGATGCTCGCGACGATCTGGTCCGCCTGCTCCGCGGTCAGCGTCTGCGCCGCGCCGCTCTGCAGGATGGCGCGGCCGAACAGCCCCTTCGCGGCGGGCATCGCGAGCAGGGCGGCGATGCTCATCGCACCCGCGGACTCGCCGAACGCGGTGACCTGCGCCGGATCGCCACCGAAGGCCGCGATCTCGCGCCGTACCCAAGCCAGCGCGGCGATCTGGTCGAGCAGTCCGGCATTAGAGGCGAAGCCGGCGCCGAGCGGCGCCAGATGCATGAAGCCGAAAGGGCCGAGCCGGTAATTGATCGTGACGACGATGACCTCGCCCCGGTTCGCGAGCTCCGCGGCATCGTAGGCGGGATTTCCCCCGAACCCGGTGACGAATGCGCCGCCGTGAATCCAGACCATGACGGGCAGCGGCCCCTTCGCTTGCCCGGGCAGGGGCGCCCATATATTTAAATAGAGACAGTCCTCCGAAGGCGGCGGCGTATCCGCGCCGAGCGCGTACTTCTGCGCGGGGTCGCCCGGCTGGAGCGCCGGAGGCCCGAACGTCGCAGCCGCTCGGACGCCCTTCCACGGCTCCGGCGGCTCCGGCGCCGCGAACCTGCGCTCGCCGACAGGCGGCTTCGCATACGGAATGCCCTTCCACACGGCGGCGCCGTTCTCGATTCGTCCTTCCAACCATCCGATGCTTGTCTTGATCCGCAAGTCGCCCACAGCCGCGCACCCTCTCCTGTCAGCCTTAACATATCTTATTATCAACCTCTCCTGCGTGATTTTCCAGTCCAGTCGCCCAAGCCGATGCCGGGGAGCTTCATACGCTGTATCGTATCGGCGGAATCAAGCAAGCAGCGGTTACCGCACGCGGAAAGGAGCGGCGAGGCACAGATGGCACTCTCCAACCGGAGCGAAGGCAAGCCGGGTCCCCGCATCGACGTGCTGATCCCCGCGATCGACAAGGATCTTGGCACCCTCCCTCATGTGATCGACGGCATCCGCAAACAGGTGAAGCATCCGATCGCAAGCTTCATGATCGTCTCCCCCGACAGCGAACGGATCAAGGCGCTATGCCGCAAAAAGGGATGCAGGTTCGTCGACGAGCGCAAGGTGCTGCCAATCGGCAAGAAGGATATCCGCTACGGGACGAAGCGCTGGAATCGCGCGGGCTGGCTCTACCAGCAGCTGCTGAAGCTCGCGGGCAGCAAGCTTGGCGCCGCCGGCCACTATCTCGTGGCGGACGCGGATACGGTGCTGATCCGGCCGCATCGGTTCATGACGGGCGGCAGACCGATCTTCTATTGCCGCAGCTGGAGCCAGGGCGAGTACTTCCGTACGTATCGCAAGCTGCTGGGAACCAAGGCCTCCGCGCCCCGTTCCTTCGTGACCCACTACATGCTGTTCGACAAGACGAAGGTCGGCCAGCTGAAACGAAAAATCGAGGCGCGTCACGGCAAGCGCTGGTACAAAGCGATCATCGGCAGTATCGACAAGAGCCGGCAATTCGGCTTTTCGGAGTTCGAGACGTACGGCAACTTCCTGCACGGCCGCAATCCGCGCGGCATCGTCATGAAGCCCGCGCTGAACAAAAGCCTGCATACATCATATGCAAGCCTGTCGCCGGCCAGTCTGCGGCGGCTCGCGGGAAAGTACCGGTCCATCTCGTTCCACAAGCGCAAAATCTATTCGAGGCCCGGCGTTTAAACGTGCGGGAGCAGCCCAAGCGCAGTTCGCTTGGGTTTTTTAGCCGTCCGCCTCATCGTTCGTTGTCTCCGGCGAGCAACGTTTCTCGTCACTGCGACAGTCTCGCGCTCCCCCCTCGAACACAGCCGTTGCTGCTCCAAGACACTTTTTACGATCATACGGAAAACTGAGCCCAGGACGGCCGGCGCACGCCGCTCCGAAGCTTGATCCATCCCGCCATCTGGGCTACGATATGGGCGAGGCACGCTCTCTCCTCCGCAGCACCATGACGCACCGCCGCACCTTGAACGCGGAGAACCGGCTCCTACATACTCCCGGATGGAGGAATCATTTATGCTCAAGATCGCCATCATCATCGGCAGCACGCGCCCCGGGCGCAAAGCGGAGGACGTCGCCAAGTGGGTGTACGAGATCGCCTCGAAGCGCGACGACGCGGCATTCGAGCTCGTCGACATCGCCGAGTATGCCCTGCCTGTATACGACGAGCCGATCCCGCCTATGATGGGGAACTACAAGCACGCGCACACGCTGGCCTGGTCCGAACGGATCAACGGCTTCGACGGGTTCGTGTTCGTCACCCCCGAGTACAATCACTCGACGTCGGGCGCGCTCAAGAACGCAATCGATTATCTGTACCACGAATGGAACGACAAAGCCGCGGGCTTCGTCGGCTACGGCAGCGCGGGCGGCGTCCGTGCGGTCGAGCATCTGCGGCAGATCGCCGGCGAGCTGAAGATGGCGGACGTCCAGGCGCAGGTGCTGCTGTCGCTGTTCCACGACTTCGAGAACTTCAGCACGCTGAAGCCCGGCCCCAAGCAGGAGACGTCCGTGAGCAACATGCTGAATCAGGTCGTCGCTTGGAGCGGAGCGCTCAAGACGCTGCGGGTATAAAGGAAATAATCGAGAGGCCGAGCCACGGCGCATGCCGCGGTTCGGCCTCTTGCTTTGTGTGCGCTCCCGATTGGCGCGAGGACGGTCGACCGCTTCGCATATGCAGGTGCAGGCGCGCAGACAGGCACGCCTCACTCCCGCACGGGACGGCCGGCGCCGCCGCTCTCCGGGGCGAGGTGTCCGCCGCCGCCTGCCGGGACGCGGGCGCTGCCCTTGGCGAAGGACACCAGCCCCGCCGACAGCGACAGCAGCGCGAACACGAGGGCGGCCCACGGGTGATACCGGACCGTGGAGGTCGCGTCGGCGAGCAAACCGCCCGTCACGGAGCCGATCGCCACGCCCAGATGCAGCAGCGAGGAGTTGAGCCCGAGCACGATGTTGGCCGATTCGGGCTCGATCCGGACGAAGTGCGTCTGAATTGCCGGGATCGCCAGGGAATAGGCCAGCATCCACACAGCGGCGGCAGCGATGCCTCCCGCAAGCCCCCCGGCCGCGGAGGCGAATGCTGATGCCGCCACCGGCAGCAATGCCAGAGTCACCGTCATGACAATCAAGCTCCGCACGATCACCGCAGACGTGCCGAATCTGTCGACCGCGCCGCCGCCGAACCGC
Organism: Cohnella sp. 56; assembly: GCF_037963805.1. NCBI lineage: Bacteria > Bacillati > Bacillota > Bacilli > Caryophanales > Paenibacillaceae > Cohnella > Cohnella sp. 56. The sequence continues at coordinate 101,592 of NZ_JAZDQE010000009.1, forward strand.
GTGGCGACCGTGCCCGCCAAGCCCAGCAGCAGCATCGTCAATCCTGTATAGGATAATTTCAGGCCGAGGATGTCCTGGAGGAAAGGCACGAAATACGTATTCAGCATGGAGATGCCCGACGAAAACAGAAGCGACATCAGCAGGCCCGCCGCGATCGCAGGCCGCCCGAGCACGGCGAACTGGCTGCCGAAGCCGGCCGGTGCGTCGCCCTCTACCTCCGGCATGAGCCGGAGCACGCCGAGCATCACGAGCAGGGCGCCGCCACCGAGCAGCAGGTACATGCTCTGCCAGGACCAGCTGTTCGCCAGCGCGATGCCGACCGGCGCGCCGAGCACGGCGGCGGCGCTGAACGCCATCATCAGCGTGCTCATGGAGCGGCCCAGCTGCGCGGCAGGCATGAGCTTGGGGAGCGCGCCGAGCGCAGTCGCGAGATAGACGCCCGCGCTGGCGCCGAGCAAGGCGCGCAGCGCGATCATCGCCGCGTAGCCATCCGCGGCGTACGAGAGCAGGCTGCCCGCGGCGAAGACGAGCAGGGCAGCAGCGAGCAGGCGGCGCCGCGATACCCGCTGCGTCAGCGAGACGACGACCGGCGTGCCGATGGCGAAGCCGAGGGAGAACGCGGTGACGAGCTGCCCCGCTTGAGCGATGCTGATCCCTGCATCCTGAGAGATAATCGGCAGGATACCGACGACGGCCAATTCGGCGAATCCCGTCAAAAACGTGCCCAGCGTGAGCATATACAAGATCGTGCGGTTCATCTATTACCACCTCTTATATTTGTCTTGGAGCTTCATGCCCCTTGTAGCGACAGTATAAGCGCGGTACTATAAAAAAGTAAGAACGCAATTTGTTTGGGGATAATCCTGTTTAATGGAGTAACTTACTTATATTAAGCTTGGTGGTCGAAGGAGGAATTTCGCGTATGTCTACTTCCGATCAAGACAAACCGATCTGCGAGGTTTTGCAGGTGCTCGGGGCCAAGTGGTCCTTCGTCGTCATTGCGGAGCTGCAAAAGGGACCGAAGCGGTTCAACCGGCTGCAGCGCGACGTCGCCATCGTCGGGACCCAGTCGCTCACGGATACGCTGCGCCATCTCGAGCAGAGCGGCATCGTGCGGCGGGAGGTCTACCCGACCGTGCCCGTGACGGTCGAATACAGCCTGACGGCCAAAGGGATGGACTTCCAGGCCGCCCTGGCGGAGATGGAAAAGTGGGCGCTGCGCTGGCGCGATCCGGAAGCCGCGGCAGCGCAGACGGCCGGCGAGGGTTAACGGTCGGATAGGCTGTCCGAGCGCACGGCGCGGCGATCGCCAATCGTAGATAAGAATGCCGCGCATCGTTATTCCGTGCCGTGGACCGATTTGCGAGCACATAAGGATGCCGCACATCGCTATTCCGTGCCGTGGGCCGATTTGCGAGCACATAAGAATGCCGCACATCGTTATTCCGTACCGTGGGCCGATTTGCGAGTAAATAAGAATGCCGCACATCGTTATGCCGCGCCGTGGGCCGATTTTCGAGTAAATAAGAATGCCGCACATCGTTATGCCGTGCCGTGGGCCGATTTGCGAGCACATAAGAATGCCGCACATCGTTATTTCGTGCCGTGGACCGATTTGCGAGTATTTAAGGATGTCGCGCATCGTTATTCCGTACCGTGGGCCGATTTGCGAGCACATAAGGATGCCGCACATCGTTATTCCGTGCCGTGGACCGATTTGCGAGCACATAAGAATGCCGCACATCGCTATTCCCTGCCGTGGACCGATTTGCGAGCACATAAGAATGCCGCACATCGCTATTTCGTGCCGTGGACCGATTTGCGAGTAAATAAGGATGCCGCACATCGCTATGCCGCGCCGTGGACCGATTTGCGAGCACATAAGGATGCCGCACATCGTTATGCCGCGCCGTGGACCGATTTGCGAGCACATAAGAATGCCGCACATCGTTATGCCGAACCGCTCCTGCAAAAAAATACAGCCCATCGGCAGCGTCGCCAGCAGACGGCGCGCCGAATCGGACTGTACTTTGATCGATTCTATAGCTAACGAGCGACGAAACCTTTTACCAGCCCAGATCGAGCGTCTTGCCGGTCTCGACGTAGGACTTGATGTTGCTGAGGATGATCGGCCAGCTTTGCTGTGTGCTCTCGTAGGACGGGTGTCCCTCCGGCCACTGGTCGTTGACGAGTGTCACCTTGGTGCTCGCGCCCATCGGCTCGAACGTCATCGTGATGCGCGTCTCCAGCTCCGCATGGTTTTCACGGTAGGATGACCCCGGATGCTCCACGTAGCTCATCTGGCTATAGGGCTCGAACGTCAGTATCGTACCGTATACGTGGACGGTGCGATCGCCGTCGTTGCCCGGGCCGACGTAGGCGTACGGTGCACCGGCTTCAAACGTGGACTCCAGCACGGAGCCGAAGAAGATCGCGCGCGTGCCCTCCGGCGAGACGAGCGCATCCCATACTTGCTTCGGCGTGCCGCCGATATAGATCGTATACTTCAAGTCTTCCATCCTGTTCCCTCTTTCCCTGGCTCGATTTAAGAATTGCGGCGTATGCTGCGGACTGCTAGTATCGATGGTAACGGACCGGCAGCGGTTTGTATTGCAAAAATGCGACAATGCCTGGAGGCAAATTGCCATGAAGCCCATCGATCGCCCTCTGGACAAAGCCATCCTCAAGCCGGATGAAGCCGCGCGCAAGTTCGACTTGAAGCTGTACGCGCCGACGGCCGCGCTCGCGGACTGGATCGAGCATTACTGGACGCTGACGTGGGACCTGCGGGAACACGCGCCGTTCAGCCAGAAGATATTGTCCTATCCGAGCATCAACCTGACGCTGGAAAATGATAACGGCGCAGCTCTTGCCGACGTGTACGGCGTGCCGAGCGGCACCTTCACCCGGACGCTGACGGGATACGGAGAGTGCTTCAGCGTCAAGTTCAAGCCCGGCGCGTTCTACCCGTTCTGGCGCGAGTCCGCCGCCCGACTGACCGGCCGCCGGATCGCCGTCGGCGAGCTGTTCGGCCCCGCAGGCGAGGCGCTCGCGGGCCTGCTGGCCGACGTGCCCGCAGCCGAGGCGCGGCTCGCCGTCATGGAGCGCTTCCTGCTGGATCTGCGGCCCGAGCGGGACGAATCGGCCGAGCTGGCCGGCCGGATCGTGCAGGCCGCGTCAACTGACCGCAGTCTGCTCCACGTGGAGGATATGGCGAGCCGATACGGGATGAGCGTGCGGACGCTGCAGCGGCTGTTCGGACAGTATATCGGCGTGTCGCCGAAGTGGGTGCTCCAGCGCTTCCGGCTGCATGAGGCGGCCGAGCGCATCCGCCAAGAGAAAATATTGGATTGGGCCGCGCTATCGCTGGAGCTGGGCTACTACGACCAGGCGCACTTCACGAGAGACTTCAAGGCTGTCGTCGGCGAGCCGCCCGAGTCCTATGTGCGCGAGCTGGGCTGAGCTGATCTGAGCAGATGCGACCCGGACGCTCCGAACCGAGCTGTGGCCTACAGCCCCCGGTCCGCAAGCCAATCCTTCAGGCCGCGCAGCGGTGCGCCGGCGAGCCGCTCCAGGTCCGGGGAGACAGCCGCCATCTCGGACAGGGGAAAAAGCGCGTACGCATCGCTCTTCATCGCCGGGTCGGCGTGATGTGCGACCGGCCTGCCGGACCGCTCGGACAACGCGCGGGCCAGATCGCCCAGGCGCCACGGACGTGCAGCCGTCAGCTCGTATACACGTCCCTCGTGCCCGCGCTCCGTGAGCACAGCAGCCGCGGCTGCTGCCAGATCCTCTCTGGCGGCCGTGTTGAACTGCCAGTCGCCGGGCGGGCTGAGCAGCACGCCGCCGCTCAGAGCGGCGCGCCAGCCCAGCATGTCGATGATGTCCATATAGTAGGCATTGCGCAGGATCGTATAGCCGAGCCCGGATTCGCGGATGAGCCGCTCGGTCGCCAGATGCGTCCCGTGCAGCGGCAGGTGCCCCCGTTCTGCATAAGCGATGCTCGTATAGACGATCCGGCCGACCTTCGCTTCGGCCGCGGCATGAACTGCCGCCCGGTGCTGCCGGAGACGCGCCCCCTCGTCCCGCAGCGGCGAGGAGATGAACAGCAGCGTATCGGCGCCCGCGAATGCCTCCTCCAAGGAGGCCGGGACATCGTAGTCCCCATAGCGAATCTCGACGCCGCGGCTGCGCCATTTCTCCGCTTTTTCCGGATGCCTCGCCGTGATGGCGATACGGTCGGCAGGCACGCGCCGGAGCAGCTCCTCCAGCACGAGCGAGCCTAAATGCCCGGTGGCGCCGGTCATCACAATTTTCATACTGAACCCCTTCTTCCTTCGCAAATAGTTAAATGTTTAACAAAATGTGCAAAGCGTGCCGATCCAGTCGAATGTTCACCGATTCACTTGCCGCCGCGCAACGGAGCACCGTACAGCGGAGCACTGCGCAACGGAGTATCTTACAGCGGACCACTGCACAACGGAGTATCTTACAGCGGACCACTGCGCAACGGAGTATCTTACAGCGGAGCACTGCGCAACGGAGTACCTCACAGCGGAGCACTGCGCAACAGAGTACCGCACTGCGGAGCTTAGCGCCCCGCCCACCCCGCTCCGCCTCGGCTCAGCCCCTCAGCTTGGCGAGCAGCTCGAGCAGCTGCCGGAGCTCCGGCGTCTCCAGCCGGTTCATGAGCCGCTCCAGCACTTCCCGGTTGCCGGGCAGCGTGTCCAGCAGCAGCCGCTCCCCCGCGGGCGTCAGCGTCACGCGCCGCCTGCGCCCGTCCTCCGGGTCGCCCGCGATCCGCACGAAGCCTTCGCTGGCCAGAGGCCCGAGCAGCACGCTGATATTCGCCTTGGTCACGCCGATGCGCTCGGCCAGCATGGAAGGCAGCAGCGAGCCGCCCGCCTTGGCAAGCTCCACGAGGATGCGGACGCGGGCGCCGTTCATGCCCTGCGACTGCCAATACTTCTCGGACGCGGCGATCAGGCTCGCCGTCGTCTCCACCAGTTCAAAAAACGCGCCTACCTTGGGCGGCTGCTCCGACACATACTTTTGCAGATCATCCATGTCTACTTCTCCAGTTGATTAAATGCTTAACTACTTTGAAATTTAAAGGATGCAGGCGATATTGTCAACATCAAGCCGGCGCAGAAGAGATCTAGGCAAAATGTATAACCTATGATACTATTGATACGATTTGTATCACTCATAGGGAGATGATCGTTTTGTTTGCACGCTTCGTGCCAAAAGCATCCTTTTTACTGCTCGCCTTCCTGATCTTTGCCGTCGCCTCGCCTATATCCGCCTCCGCCGCCAGCGGTTCCTACGTCCTGCTGACGCTGGACAAGATCAGCGGCGAGAGCAAGGTCGCGGGCGCCAAAGGCGCCATCGACCTCTCGTCCTTCTCGTTCGCCGCGGCGAATCCGGTATCCATGCAAGGCTCCGGCGGCGGAGCCGGCAAGCCGGATTACCAGGACCTCGCCTTTACAAAGTTCCAGGATTCCGCAACCCTCCCGCTGCTGGAGAGTCTGACGACCGGCAAGTCGATCAAGAGCGGCACGATCGCCTTTTACCGCAGTCAGAGCACGAAGCCTTACTTGACGATCAAGCTGGAAAACATCTTCGTCACCTCCGACTCGCTCAGCGCGGGCGGCGATGCGGATCGTATCGCCGAATCCTTCACGCTGCGTGCCGGCAAGATGACGTTCGTCTACGAAGCTACCGATCCAAAAGGCCAGCCTGTCCCTGCGCAGACGTACGAGATCGACCTGATCAAAGGCACGAAGGGCTAATCCCGCACCCTCACCACGCTGCAAAGGAGATGTATCGTCATGCATACGACAAGCGCCGAAAACCCGAAGCTGACCTGGCGTCCGCCCGCACTCGAAGTGCTGCGTATCGAGAAAACGATGGAGGACGGCGGTCACTGGGCATTCACGCCGACAGACGGCTTCTACAAGCGCAGCCTGCTGCTGGACAGCTGATCCGGTGGCAATCGTCCCGACAAAGGAGTAGATCGATTTGTTCGCCAGATTATTGCGGTTAAGCCTGGCAGCGGCCATCGTCTGCGGCATGCTGCTCTTCTCTCCCGCTCCGCCGTCCGCCAGCGCGGCGGCAAGCGACCTGCCCCCGATCCTGCTCACGCTGGACGGCATCAAGGGCGGCTTCGACAGCAAGGACAAGACCATCAAGGACGCGATCGTCGTAAACAGCTTCGGCTATGGCGTCCAGGCAGCCGCCCCGGCCAGCGGCGCGGGCGGTTCCGGCAAGCCGGCATACGACGATGTCACGATCGCGAAGCAGCTCGACACCGCCTCGCTGCCGCTGTTGAAGGCATTCGCCGAGGGCAAGGCTATCGCCAGCGGCTACTTGTACTTCCAGACCCGGAGCGCGGGCGAGAGCCGGACGTACATGGTCGTGCACCTGACGGACATTCGCGTGACCGCGCACAATCTCGTCTCGGACGGCGACACGCCGGGAGAATCGATCGGGCTCAGCGCCAAGAGCGTGCTGTTCAAGTACATACCGGTCAAGCCGGGCGACAACGGCGGCACCGATCCCGATCCCGACGCCTCCGTGCTGACCAAGTACCGCTTCGAGCCGATCCAGGCCGTCACGGCCCAGGGCAATCCTTATATCAAAGGCTTCAAAGTCACGCTGCAGGCCACCGGGGCCCAGGGCGAATCGCTGCAGACGCAATACCGGATCAACGGCGGCGCGTGGATCGACTATGCCGATCCCTTCGATATCTACGCGGCGGACACGCATACCGTAGAGTACTTCAGCACCGGCGCGGACGGCCGTGTCGAAGCGGCCAATGTCATGGACTTCGACAAAGGCACCTTCACCGGCCACGGTTCCTATTAGCGCAGCCTCCCCGCACCAATAAACCGACGCAGCCGCGTCGGTTTATTGGTGTGCGGCCGCTCAGTCGGGATCAGGCAGCGCCCACACCGATACGCTCCCGCCGCCTACGGGGAAGACGCCGCAGCCGTCCTCGCCGATGACGACCTTGTCGTCCAGCGTCCGCGTGAAGTCGACCCATTCCTCGCCCGCGCGGTGCTCGCCGACGAACATTTTTTTCTCGCCGCCCTCGCCCGTACAGACGACGACCGCACACCCGGACCGCGCGATCTCGTCCGTCCCGCGCCGCACCCAGCCGATCAGCCGCGGATCGTCGAAGTAATCCTCCTGCTCGCCGTATGCCTTGTGATGGCGGCTGTAGAGCAGCGGGTCGATCGCCAGCTTCTTGCCTTCAATCTCCTCTGCGTCGCCGCCGATATGGAAGTAATCGCCGTAGAAGACGCACGGATATCCGCCTTCGCGCAGCAGGATCAGCGCATAGGCGCTCTGCTTGAACCAATCCGCGATCCAGGATTCGAGCGCCTCGCCCGGCTGAGAGTCGTGATTGTCGACGAAGGTGACGGCGTTCTGCGGATTCGTCTGCACGAGCGTATCGTCGAAGAGCTTGGTCAGATCATAGTCGGCCCCTTTTTCCGAAGCTTCGTGAAGATTGTAGTGCAGACGCACGTCGAACAGGCTGATGCGTCCGCCGACATGCTCGAGGAACTGCTGGCAGGCGCCCGGATCGCTGTTCCAAAATTCGCCTACGATGAAAAATTCGTCGCCGCGCTCGGCATAGATCGTATCGGTGAACTCCCGCACGAAAGTATGGTCGATATGCTTGATCGCATCGAGCCGGTAGCCCGCGCAGCCGAGCGTATCCGCGAGCCATTTGCCCCACTCGATCATCTCCCGGCGCACGTCCGGATGGTGGTAGTCGATATTGGCGTACATGAGATAGTCGTAGTTGCCGAAGGCGTCATCGACGTTCTCGTTCCACCGCTTGCCCTCTCCTACGATCCGATAGATGCCCTGCCGGTCCGCGCGCGCGTCGCAATCTGTGCCGTTGAAGTGCTCGTAGTTCCACTTAAATGAAGAATACCGATCCCCGCGGCCCGGAAAGTCGAACTTCGTCCAGCCCTCGATATCGAACGGTTCGGATATGTCCTCCAGCCGGTTGTCCGCCTTGACCTCGACGACCTGGAACGTCTCCGTCCCGTCCGCGCCCGCCTTGTGATTCATGACGAGGTCCGCGTAAATGCCCACGCCCGACTCCCGGCATGCCGCGATTGCCTCAAGCAGCTCCTCCTTCGTGCCGTACTTCGTGCGCACCGACCCCTTCTGGTCGAACTCGCCGAGGTCGTACAGATCGTACACGGCATATCCCGTATCCTCAGGGGAGACGGCCTTCGCAGGCGGCGGAATCCAGACGGCGTCGATGCCGCGGTCCTTGAGCTTCGGGGCGAGCTTCGCCAGGCGGCGCCAGTGCTTGCCGTCGGCCGTGACATGCCACTCGAAAAATTGCATCATCGTATGATTGCGCTCCATCGGCGAGCCTCCATTATATGTAGCTGCAGCAGCTGCGAATTTGTCCGGCATTGATCCGTCCTTCCAACGATTTACCTCAACGGCAGCCGGCGTAAACAAGTCGGGGGCGGCGTACGTACGGATGCGTTGAGATCGCGGCCCGATTCGTATATGATGATGAAGAACTTAAGCGGTATCCGCTTCATCCCAATAGCAAAGCGAGCTGATCCTTCTTGTACCCACGAGACCTCCAATATAAAATGCCCGCCGAATGGGCGCGGCACGAACGCACCTTCATGTCCTGGCCCGTGCGGGACTCCATGGTGTATCCCGACGACCATGAATTCGTGTGCAGCGGCTACGCACAGGTCGTGCGGGCGATCGCCGAATTCGAGCCGGTCGGCGTGTTGGTGAATCCGGACGATCTGGCGCTCGCCAAGCAGCATCTGGACGCGCCGAACATCGAGCTGATCCCGATCGAACACAGCGATGCCTGGCTGCGGGACAACGGTCCGACGTTCCTCGTCGGTCCGGACGGCGGACTGGCCGGCGTGAACTGGCGGTTCAACGCCTGGGGCGGCAAGTATGCGCCCTGGGATCTCGACGACGCGGTCGCGCCGCAAATTCTCGAACGTATGGACGTGCGCCGGTTCGACGCGCCCGTCGTCATGGAGGGCGGTTCGATCCACGTCGACGGCGAAGGCACGCTGCTGACGACCGAGGAGTGCCTGCTCAACGTCAACCGCAATCCCGAGCTCGGCCGCGAGCAGATCGCGGAGCTGCTGCGCCAGTACGTCGGCATCGACAAGATCATCTGGCTGAGCCGCGGCCTCGCCGGCGACGAGACGGACGGGCATGTGGACAACATCGCCTGCTTCGCGGCACCGGGCAAGGTCATCATTCAAGTGTGCAACGATCCGGAAGACGAGAACTATGCGATCACGCAGGAAAATCTGCGCATACTGCGCGAGGCGACCGATGCCAAGGGACGGCGGCTCGAGATCGTCGAGCTCCCGCAGCCGCCGCTGGCGACGTTCGAGGAGAGCCGGCTCACGCTGAGCTACCTGAACTTCTACTTCGTCAACGGCGGCATCATCCTGCCGGTCTTCGGCGGCGCCGCGGAGGAGACGGACCGCGAGGCTGCGCGCATCCTGGCCGAGACGTTCCCCGACCGCCGCATCCGCACGGTAGACGGCATGGCGATCATCAAGGAGGGCGGCAACGTCCACTGCACGACCCAGCAGATGCCGGCGCGAGGCTGAGAAGCGGCTGCGGAGACGCGGGTGGCGTTCGGATAATTACTCCAAAATAACTCATTCGATTCGCCGCCCGCTCCGCGCGCCCGATAAATGCCGAACGGCAGCTAATTCACCGGTTTCGCTGCCTTACGGCGCCTTTCCCGCAAATTAACTGCACTTTGGCACTTATCCGCGCCAACCCCGCCCTATGCTGCTCGATTAGATGCATCTTCACAACTAATGATTGCTGTCACCGGTATGCTCGAATCCACACACACTGAAGGAGGCTATCCCCGTGAGAAAGGTCAAAGTCGCGGCTACCCAGATGAGCTGCTCCTGCGACATCGACGAGAACATCGCCAAGGCGGACAAGCTCGTACGCGAAGCCGCGGCGCAAGGCGCGCAGATCATCCTGCTGCAGGAGCTGTTCGAGACGCCGTACTTCTGCCAGAAGGAGAAGTCGGACTACTACGTCTACGCGACCGAGCTCGAGCGCAACAAAGCCGTGAACCACTTCAAAGCGGTCGCCAAGGAGCTGCAGGTCGTGCTGCCGATCAGCTTTTACGAGAAAAAAAACTACGCCCGCTACAACTCGCTCGCGGTCATCGATGCGGACGGAGAGATTCTCGGCCACTATCGCAAAAGTCACATTCCGGACGGTCCCGGCTACGAGGAGAAGTTCTACTTCAACCCCGGCGACACCGGCTTCAAAGTATGGAACACCCGGTACGCCAAGATCGGCGTCGGCGTCTGCTGGGACCAATGGTACCCCGAGGCTGCGCGCTGCATGGCGCTCATGGGCGCGGAGCTGCTGTTCTACCCGACGGCGATCGGCTCGGAGCCGCAGGACGGCTCGATCGACTCCAAGGATCACTGGCAGATGTGCATGAGAGGCCACGCTGCCTCCAACCTGATGCCGGTCATCGCCTCGAACCGCATCGGCCGCGAGGAGGACGAGGATTCGTCCATCGACTTCTACGGCTCCTCGTTCATTGCAGGCCCGCAGGGCAACATGATCGAGGAAGCGGGTCGTACGGAGGAAACGGTGCTGACCGCCGAGTTCGATCTCGACCAGCTTGAGATCCAGCGGATCGAATGGGGCATCTTCCGCGACCGCCGGCCGGAGCTGTACCGCGTCATCGCCTCGTACGACGGCAGCACGACGTTCTGATGCAAAAAGGACCGCCCACGTTGAACGTTGGGGCGGTCCTTTTTGCATGCGCGCGGGGCCGGATGGGCTCGGCGGCGGCCTGGGCGCGAGAGAGATAGCCGGTTCTGTCGGCTAGCTCGCGGGCCGAGCGGCCTTGGCGGCTGCGTTAGCCGATTCTATCGGCTATCTCGCGGGTCGAGCAGCCGTAAAGGCTGCGTTAGCCGATTCTACCGGCTATCTCGCGGGTCGAGCGGCCTTAAAGGCTGTGTTAGCCGATTCTATCGGCTATCTCGCGGGCCGAAGCGGCCTAAAAGGCTGCGTTAGCCGATTCTATCGGCTATCTCGCGGACCGAGCGGCCTTAAAGGCTGCGTTAGCCGATTCTACCGGCTATCTCGCGGACCGAGCGGCCTTAAAGGCTGTGTTAGCCGATTCTATCGGCTATCTCGCGGGCCGAGCGGCCTTAAAGGCTGTGTTAGCCGATTCTACCGGCTATCTCGCGGGCCGAGCGGCCTTAAAGGCTAGCCGATTCTATCGGCTATCTCGCGGGCCGAAGCGGCCTTGGCGTTAGACCTTGGCATTGAGCCTTGGCGTTGGACCTTGGCGGCTGCGTTAGCCGGTTGGCCTACACGACCTTGCCTTCGCTCAGCGCCTGCACCGCCTTGTCGATGCGCCGGCGGCGCGTGTCCTCGGTCTTGGCGCCCTCGACGGAGAGCACGATGCGGCTCTTGTTGCTGTACGAGAGGCCGCTGAAAAAAACCTGCGCCTCCGGCGCCCCAGCCAGCGCGGCGGCCAGATCGTCGGGCACCGCCACCTCGCGCGGATCGGTGTCGGGCTTCAGCTCGACCTCGATCTCGTCGCCCGCAGCGACGCCTGCCGCCTCGCGGTTGTCCGCGCTAAGCGGAAGCATGTAGCGCCCGCCCATTACGGCCACCGTGCTGCGATATGTATGGGCGCCGATCGTTACGTATACGGCGGGCTTTTTGCCTGCACCCAGCGATTCGACCGCCTCCGCCGGCACCTCGATACCCGTGGCCTTCTTGCCGCCCAGCTCGACTATCGTCTTGAATTTCATCGCAACCTGCTCCCTTTTCTCCAAAATTGCCTCAAGAGGCACCGTACGCAGAGATCAACAATCCCAATATAAAAGCTGCACCGGAGAGCGGCGTCATCGCACGCTTCTCCTTCGGACTGCGGGAAGCCAGATTGCCGAGCATGTTAAGCCCCAGAAAAGCAGTAATAACCCAGCATAATACGCTCGTCCATGCGAACGAGCTGTCAATGGCGACCGTCCCGGCATGAAGCAGATAGACGAAACCCATCGCGAGCAGCAGAAATGCCGAGAGCAGGCTCCATCTGCGCAGCCTGTGCGGGAGTACGCCTGCATGGCGGCCTCCCCAGCCGTATTCCCCGTAGGGCATGCCGGCGTACAACATGAGCTGGAATATCGCGACCGCGGCGAGGATGACGGCACATACGACCGAGGCTGTCTGTAACCAAGAGGGGTTCACCAACATGTTCCTCCTCAGAAGGCTGTGATCACTCCTAGTATTCGCGCTGTTGGCGGACATTCCTTCTTGAAAAAGCAGCGGCAGCCTCGCGCGCGCGAGGCTGCCGGTCTAACGCGATATAGGATGGCCCGGGGCCAGGCAGCTAGCTGAGACGCCAAATAACGGCGCCGTCGGCTGCTGCGTCAAGACGGCGTCAGGATGAGCGCCGCCGTCGCTCCCATGGCGTGCCAAGCAGCGGAAGCGCCCAGCGGTCGAGCCCGTACCAGCCCGCGACCTTCCAGGCCAGCACCAGCCAGGTAGCGAGGACGAACAGCAGCGGATTGGTGCTCAAGGTGCCTGCGAACAAGTAACTGACGTTCATGATGCCGCCGAAGAAGGCCGCGATGCCCGTCAGCAGTCCCAGTATCAGCCCGATTCCGACCAGGATCTCGCCCCAAACGACGATGTAGGAGAATACCTTCGCGTGCGGGAGTACCGTATGTTCCAAAAAGTTGGCGTACCAGCCGGTGACGTCGGCATGCTCCGCCGCAGGATCGGACTTCGCGATTGCGCCTTTGACGAAGCCTGTCAGAGCCGCTCCGGCTTTGTCCCCGGTCCACGCGGATTCCCCGAGCTTCCCCCATCCCGCGCTCAACCACTCATAGCCGACGTATACACGCACGATCAGCCAGATCCAGGCGGAGCGAGAACTGGAGAATAAAAAACGCGACACCGGGTTGTCATGCACGATGATTTCTTTGCCATAAGAATTTCGTTCTACTTTGGCCAAGCTTATCACGCTCCTAATCGACGCAAATTTTTTATATTCCATTTCCTATCCATTTTATACCCTGAAGCGTAGTCTGTCAGCCCGGTTCGACGGTGGGGCGCTCCATAGCACCATACTGGTGCGATCGCGGGCTAGTCGGCCGCGCACGGCTCGGCGCGGGACGCGCCTTAGCACCACATCGGTGCGATCGCGGACCAGCCCGCCGCGCCCGGTTCGGCGCGGCGGATGTGCCCGGCAGCATTTGGCGTATGCGGCCCGCACCGCCGGCTTAAGGCGCGGCCCGTCAGCCGATCGACGCGGGCTGCTCGGCCGGCATGGCGCCGACGTATGCGGATTGCGGCCGGAAGATGCGGTTGTGACCGGCCTGCTCGAGCATATGCGCCGTCCAGCCGACGACGCGCGCAGCCGTGAATGTCGGCGTGAACAGCGCCGTCGGCAGCGCGATCGCCTTCATGATGGCGGCGGCGAAAAACTCGACGTTCGTATGCAGCCGCCGCCCCGGTTTGTACTCGGCGAGCAGCCGCGTCGCCGTCTCCTCTACATGCAGGGCGAGCGCGAACGCCGGATCGTCGCCGGTCAGACCGCGCGTCACCGCGCGCAGCGCCTCGGCCCGCGGGTCGACGGTCTTGTAGATGCGATGGCCGAAGCCCATCAGCCGGCCGCCGCGCTCCAGCACCGCGCGCAGCCAGGGCTCGGCGCGCTCCTGCGTACCGATCTCCTCCAGCATGGCGATGACCTCACCCGGCGCGCCGCCGTGCAGCGGGCCGCCCATCGTGCCGATCGCCGCGCTGACGGCGGGATACAGGCCGGCCTGGGTCGACAGCGCGACCCGGCCCGCGAAGGTGGATGCGTTCATGCCGTGCTCCATGCCGAGGATCAGATAGGCGGTCAGCGCCGTGGCGTGATCCGGCTCCGGCTGCCGGCCGGTCAGCATGTACAGGTAGTTCGCGGCGTGATCCAGCGCCGCGTCCGGCTCGATGGGCGCCAGTCCCCCGAGGCGGCGATGCCGATAAGCGACGATGCTCGGGACGAGTGCGGCGACGCGCTCCGCCTGGTCCGCCCGAGGCGGCCAGGCAGGCTCGGCCCCATCGGCGAGCGCAGCCGTCGCCGCCTGCAGCACGCCCATCATCGGCAGCGCCGGGGGCAGCGCGTCGAGCAGGCGGCGCAGCGTCTCCGGCAGGACGCGCTTCGCGGCCAGGCGCTCCTTCAACGCCGACAGCTCGCGGTCATCCGGGAGCCGGCCGTACCAGAGCAGATGCGCCGTCTCCTCGAAACCCCGACTCATCGCCAGGTCCTTTGCCCAATAACCCCTGTATACAAGATGTCCCCGCTCGCCGTCGACGTGCCCGATCCCGGTCTCCGCCGCCACGATGCCTTCCAGTCCGGTTACGCTTGCCATGATTTATTCACTCCTTTTGTTGTTAATTTCAATATAACGTCGTAATTTAATTATGTATATTTATTGTATTTTTTATGGATGAAAGATTATATTTATCGACTTTTAATCTGATAACCGTTTCTAATCGCACTCATCAACTTTTTTCATCGAAATGGTTGACAGGGTTTGGCTATCTCGCTTAATATAGCCATTATCTCATCAGAAAGGAGGCCGGCCGACATGACCGCTATTCGACTCCCCCGCCGCTACGACGCACGGACGCAACTGAATATGCCGCTCGATGTCCGCCGGCCTCTACGGGCCGCTCCAGGAGACAGACCCGGATAATGCTCGATCCCGCAGGGGAAGAGGGCAATGAATCCGGCATAGTTTGACGTATCCGGGGACTGCGAGCGAATCGGCTTGTGGTCCTCTTTTTTTGTATTTCGGAAAATTAAAACGATAAGAGGTTAAAGAAACTGCGATGAATATGAACGAAACTTATTACCGGCGCATCGATCTGCCCGCGGGCGATCTGCATGTATACGCCGGGGACGCACTGTTCCGCGCCATGGGCGCCAAGCCGCTCGAGATGGCGAACAACAATCTGCAAATCCCGAACATCCGCTATATGAGCTACACGCCGGACGCCCATGTCGGGGTCGGCACCTGCATCGGTACGACGGCCGTCTGGGGAGCGGACGAAGGCTTCGTCTCTCCGACGATCGTCGGCAGCGATATCGGCTGCGGCATGCGGGTGCATCTGACGAACCTGGACGCGGACGACCTGAAGGACGTCAAGCTGCGGCGCAAGCTGGTCAAGGCGATCGAGAAGCGTATTCCGACGGAAAATCACGCGCGCGGACATTTCTCCGACATTCGGCTGGAGGATGTGCTGATCAAAGGGCTGCACGGGCTGCCGGGGAAATATGTGCCGGACGCCTATACGCCGCGCCGGGCGACCTCGCTCACGCATGTGGAGCATGCACGCTTCCGCTACGACGAGGAGGCACTGAACCGGATTCCCGAGCATCTGTGGCACCGGGCCCATCGCCAGCTCGGCACGCTCGGCGGCGGCAATCACTTCGTCGAGCTGCAGGCTGTCACGCTGGACGAAGGCAACCGGGCGATCGGCGAACGCTGGGGGCTGCGCGACGGCCAGGTCATCGTCATGATTCACTCGGGCTCGCGCTCGTGGGGCGGCGCCGTCAATCAGCACTGCGGCTCCGAGGTCGTCAAGACGATGCACAGGCTCGGCCTCGGCACGGCGGACCCGAAGCTTGCGTTCGCGCCGCTGGACAGCGAGGCCGGCGCCACGTACGTCAACCTGATGTACGCCGCGCTCAACTTCGCCGTCGCGAACCGCCATCTGCTCGCCTATGCAGTGCGCGACGCGCTGCGCGAGACGCTCGGCGCGCAGGCGGAGACGCGGACGCTGTACGATCTGATGCACAACTATGCGCTGGCGGAACGGCACGGCGAAGAAGCGCTGTTCGTACACCGCAAGGGTGCGACCCGCTCCCTCCCGCCGGGCCATCCGGACAATCCCGAGCCTTATATGGAGACCGGGCACCCGGCGCTCATCCCCGGATCGATGGGGACGTCCTCCTACCTGATGGTCGGCTTGCCGTCCGGGGAACGCAACTATCACTCGATCTGTCACGGCGCGGGCCGGGTGCGCTCGCGCAATGCGACCAAGCAGCTCGTGACCGTGGACGAATTCGCGGCATCGCTGCGCGTCGGCCAGGAGGACGAGGTCGTCGTCAACCATCGCGCGCTCGAAGCGATCATCGACGAATCGCCGCAGGCTTACAAAGATGTAGACCAAATCATAGAAAGCGTTGCGGGCGCGGGCCTGGCGGCCGTCGTCGCCAAATGCCGGCCGCTCGCAACCGTCAAAGGAGTATAAATCACAGATGACAGCAATCACTCAAAAGGCGCAGCGTCCCTTCCTCATCCGGCGAGCCGACTATTCGGCCGAATCGGTAGGCATGCAGGCTTACTTCGACTACACCGCGGCCGTGCGGCGCATCGCGGATTGGCTCTGCGAGCGCTACGGCTGCGAGTTCCATCTCTATTATCAAGAATATAGCAACGACGCCTGGGACAGCCTTGCGGACGACATCCGCAGCGGGTATGCGGGCGTGAAGCACGCGGCCAGCCTGTTCGACCTCGTCGAGACGCGGAACTTCAAATACGCGTCCGACCCTGCGGATGGCGCAGGACGCGGCCAGGACCGCGACCAAAGCCGCCCGTCCGGCGGCGCACACGACATTCGCATGTCCGTCCGCAACAACTTGTTCGTCTATACGGCCCATCGTGTCGCCTTCGCCCGCATACCGAGGCTTGGCCGTTACGGAATGGACTACGAGGATCTGATCTTCGCGGAGAGCGATGCGCATCTCGATCGCTTCCTGACGGAAATGCGCGAGCGGCAGCTGGCGGACCGGCAGCTGATCGTATTCACGGATACGAAGGACGGGCTCGAGCGCAGCCGCGAGACGGCGGAGCGCCCGGTCGACCGGGCGGGCGTGTTCATGGACGAGACGCTCAAATCGCAAATTTACCGATCGGTGGATACGTTCTTCGCGGACGACCGCAGCTTCTACCAGACGTACGACGTCCCTTACAAACGGGGCATCCTGCTGTACGGCAAGCCGGGCAACGGCAAGACGACGCTCGTCAAGTCGATCTCCGCCACCGTGAACGCGCCGGTCGCCTACTGGCAGATCACCGAATTCACCGGCAGCGAGTCGATCCAGCAGGTGTTCGACGCCGCCATGAAGCTCGCGCCGATGGTGCTCGTCGTCGAGGACATCGACTCGATGCCCGAGTCGTGCCGCTCGTACTTCCTCAATACGCTCGACGGGGCAACGTCGCGGGAAGGCATCTTCCTCATCGGGACGACGAACTATCCGGAGAAGATCGATCCCGCGCTCATGAACCGTGCCGGGCGCTTCGACCGCGCCTACGAGGTGAAGCTGCCGACCGAACCGCTGCGGCTCGCTTACCTGACCTACAAGGGAGCGGGACGGCTGACGGATGAGGCGGGGATCGCCCGGATCGCCTCGCTGACGGAAGGCTTCACCTTCGCACAGCTCGCCGAGCTGTACGTCTCCGCCGCGCTCGAGCTGCATCAGACCGGCGAGGCGGATTGGGAGCGGCTGGTCGCGGGCATGAAGTCCGACTTGTCCAAGGGGCGGAGCCGGGAATGGATGACCGACAATGCGGGACGCAGAATGGGGTTCGCGGCGGGGAACTGATGTATACGATCGTATACTGTTCGCCGGGCCGGCGATCATGCTAATTTATGGACAGCAGGATCGCAACACAGTCGAACGGAGGTCCCCGCACATGTATGAAATATCGGTCCACATCGTCCGCCTGCTGCTCGGACTCGTATTCGTCGCCGGCGCCGTCAACGGATTGTTCGTGCTGGCTGGCAAGCGCCCCTTCATGCCCGTCAACGCGCGGGCGACGGGCGATCTCGTGAACGCCGGATACTTGTATCCGCTCGTAAAGGTAACGGAGCTGGCCGCCGGGCTGCTGCTCCTGACCGGATTGTATGTACCCGTCGCCCTGCTGCTGCTCGCGCCGGTCGTGCTGTGCATTTTGCTCGCCCACATGCTCCACGACAAGCCGCTGATCTGGGCGGGCCTGCTGCTGCTGGCGCTGGAGCTGTACCTCGGCGGGGCATATTGGACAGCGTTCGCGCCCCTGTTCGAGACCGGCCTCTAGAGGGCCGGTTGCGGCTGAAGGAGCTTGACTGAAGGCGGGGCGCGCGAGCGGCCACCGCGCAATTGTCGGGGACGGTCGTCTCGCTGTACAAGGGGAGACCGGCCGCTCCGCGGCGGCCGTCACCGGGTCCGGCGCCTTCGGCGGCGGCCGCGGGATCATAAAACCGAATGCGAAAAAACCGGCGCGATCGCTCGCACCGGCTGTACGGCTTCCGGATGCTCGGAAGCCGTTTTCTATTGATACACGCTCATCGGCTGATGATGCGGCACCTCCCGGTAAATCTGCCCCATCGTCTGCAGCAGATTGCTCGGCGCGGCGCTGATCGGATACCAGCCTTTGCGGCCCATATACGACCATACCTCGTGCGCCTGATGCGAGCACATGCGGAACGCATCCTCCAGAAACGCGCGCAGCTGCGGCGTCCCGCACTCGAACGCGGCCCAAGCGTATTCACGGCCCGCGCGCTTGAGCGTCAGCAGGTAGGAGGTGGCGATCGCCCGGTCGTCCAGCTCGGCGAGCTTCACCTTCGGCTCGATGGACGGATACGGAGGCGCCGCCACCGGTAGCAGAGCCGTCATCGATAACCCCGGTACTTCCAGCCGCTCGGTGGAGCCGGTCATTTTTGTCGCAAATTCGACCTTCATATTGTAATCCTGGATGTGGACCTGATACTGGCGGGAGATGATCTCCCGCAGCTCGGCATCCTGGACCTGATTCAGGAACAGCGCCATCGATTGAATCGAGTTCGTGCAGCTCATCAGCAGTTCGTTCAGCTCAAGCGCCTCGTGGGTGCCCAGATTCAATTGGTATTCTCCCCTTTTATGCGGATACATGCCAAAAGTAGTATGCCAACCGGGTCGCCGGATATGCAGTCTACGTCCATGCGAAGGGCTTTGGAATCAATTACGCCGAATTCCTTGCGCGTGCCTTCCAGCAATTTCTATACTAAACGGGTGTATCTTCAATCATCCACTGTGGGAGCGTGATGTAGCAATGAAGAAAAAGCTGACCGCAGCCGTCATCGGGCTGTCCATGGTCGCCAGCATGGGCGCAGGCGCGTACGCCGCCTCGAATCTCACGCCTATCAAGGCTTATCTGAACTCCGGCCTTAGCTTCAAGGTCAACGGCACCCCGTTCCAGCTGCAAAACGGCAACGGCGGCACGCTGGCGCCCATTACTTACAATAATACGACTTATCTGCCGATCCGCTCCGTCTCGGATGCGCTCGGGATTGCGGTAAATATTGACGCCAAGGGCGTCATCCAGCTCGGCGAGCAGGTCGAGGGCGTCTCGATCGTGAACGGCTTCAGCGGCGATCTGCGGACGAAGGACCCGGCCAAGACGGTATACGACGGCAAGGACTACAAGGACGTGTATCTGAACAACTTAAGCGGCAGCCGCAGCGCCTCGTTCATGCTCTATCCGAAGAAGAAGTACCAGAAGCTGTACCTGCAGGTCGCCGCCATCGGCAAAGACATCAAGGAGTTCACCGTTCAAGACAGCGACACGGATGTCGAGCTGAAGACGACGCCGATCGCCATGAGCGACGGGTTAATGACGGTTGAGGTCGATATCGGGGGAGCGAACTCCCTGTACGTACACGCGGAAGCTTCCGACGGCGGATCCGTGTTCGTTCCGCTCCAGACCTCTTATTTCAAATAATAGAAGACGGAAATTGGCTAGAAAAAAGGCTACCTTCGACTCCCAGGCTTCGGACAGCATGGGCGAAGGTAACCTTTTTTTTGTGGAGGGCGCTGACTTGCACGGAAAACTCACGCTCACGACGAGCTGCGCAACTTCGGCTTTATGGCCGCTTGTGTCCCGTTTTTGTCATGATGAACCCCAATAGTTCAAGCAATAGGCCCACCGCCAGTCCGAGCGCGAGCAGCTCCATATAGACGAGCAGACTCGCCAGATCCTCCCACCCTGTCCGATCGCGCGACACGACGAGCGCCATACAGAGCAAGCCGATCAGATTGCCTGCCTGAATCGACAGCGCGAGCCATCTCGCTCCAAGCCAGCCGGATAGCGCGGCGACCGCGCTCACGACGAGGGCGATCAGGCAGAAACGAAAAGCGTGAACGCCAGTCCAAGACTGCCCCAAGACGGTAAATCGGACTAGCCACAGCAGCAGCGTCGTGACGAGCCAGGATGCCGCAAACCAGGCGAACCACTGCTTGCTTCTGGAAACGGGAATGACGCGCATGCGCTCTCATCCTCTCGACCGCAGGGACCAGGCCCCGCCGGCGGCGTATTGTATGAATACGCTTATTATGGCATAGAACGAAGGGGCACGCACACGTTATGGCATTGAACGAAGCGGCACGCACACGTCTGCCCGATCCTGCGGTCCCTAGTGTCTGACGTCCTGCAGCCGCTCCTCGTACTGCCCGTGCAGCTTGCGCAGCGCGCCGACACTCTCGGCGAGTCCGCCTGCGCGATTGCGCAGCAGCCACAGACGCTCGAACTCCGCGAGCGCCGCCGACAGCTCCGACTGCAGATGCGCGGTCCAGGCCCGCTCGGCCTCCGCGTCCGGAAGCTCCTGCTTGAAAATAAGCCGGTGCAGTCCCGCACCCTGCTCGATCAGGCGCAGCGTGTTGGCAAGCTCGGCGATCGTAATCTCGGCGTCCGGTCCGGTCAGCTCGAGCCGCGCCAGCTCTTCCCGGCGCTCGGCAAGCCAGTCCGCGAGCTCCGCGTAGCGGTAGTCGAGCACGAACGGCGTGCCGCTGCCGCCCATGAGCCGCTGAATCTCGACCGTCACCGCGAGCTGCCGCTCCAGCTCCTCGCGTGTCTTCAAGCCGCCGTTCAGCACATAGTTCGTATAGGTCATATTCTCCGCCGAGCTGCGCTCCAGATGATAGTAGCGGCCCAGCTCGAGCAGGAAATCCCCGGCGCGGCCGCTGCGGTCGCGCAGCATCCGGCGGGAGACGTGCTGCGCCATCGGAGCCTGCGCCTCCAGGTTAACGTCGGGCTGCCAGGCGGCTCCCGCCGCGTAGGCATAGGCGGGGTAGCTGATCGCGAGCGCCTGCCAGTGCCCGCCGTCGCCCCAGTCGCAGACGAGCAGCCCGCCGGCGCCGTATCGCTTGCCGTTCCGCGCGGCGTCGGCGATGTTGGCGAGCATATTGTCCGTCCGTCCCGCGAGCGAGGACCAGGAGCTGGTGCCCGGACATACGTAGTAAGGAATGCCGCTCTCCTGCAGCCTGCGGCAATGCGGCTCGTACGGCACCGGCGCGTCGTAGTTCCAGTGCAGCACGATGACGTCGTCCGGCAGCGCCTGGGCCGCCTCCGGGTAGTGCGCGAGCACATCCCCCCACATCAGCGTCTGCTTGCCGTGTCGGCGCACGATGTCGATCATCTGCTTCGCATAATCCACATAAAGGCGGCCGATGCCGATCTCGTCGGCCCGCGCCTTGCTGGCGCCCGTGCCGAGCCCGAACGGCTCGTCGAGGCTGATGTTCGCGTATTCGGAGCGGAAGTTCGGCAGCAGCTCATCGAACAGATCCCGCGCGAGCGCCACGGACCGCGGGTCAGCCGGGTTCAGCGTCAGCGGCGGCAGCTTGAACGGCAGCGGCGGCGGCGCAGGCATGCCGTCCGGATGCTCGGCCAGCTCGCGGAACGCCGGCTTCGCCAGCCACGGCCCCATATGGCCGAGGCAGTTCTGGTTCGGCACGAGGTCGATGAAGCGGGCGGCCGCGTAGGCGTCCAGCGCCCGGTATTCGGCGGCCGTCACAGGCGTCGCATCCGGGAAGTGCTCGGCATACTTCGCGTAGTCGAAGGCGAAGCCTTCCATATAAAGCTGCAAGTGGTTGAACTTGAGGCCGGACAGCAGATCGATGAGGGCGTAAAGCGTCTCCATCTTCGGAATCTTGCCCCGGCCGATGTCGAGCATGACGCCGCGCACGGGAAATTCAGGCGCGTCCTCCACGACGCAGTGCGCCCACTCGCCCGACTCGCGCTGGCCGTCGATCATCTGGGCCGCGGTGAGCAGCGCATAGTGCAAGCCTTGGGCGGTGGAGGCGGACAGGCGCAAGCCCTCCGCGTCCCACGCCAGCTCGTAGCCCTGCGGGTGCAGCGCTGGGTCGTGAGCGATACGCGCGGACGCCGCGGGCGCATCCGGCGGCGCGGGGTGTGCTGCCGCTGCAGGCGGGTGCGTTGCCGCGGGCGCATCCGGCGGCGCGGGGTGTGCTGCCGCCGCGGGCGGGTGCGTTGCCGCAGGGAGCGCCAGCGCGGCGGCGAGCCGCTCGGCCGCGCCGGCCGCCTCGGCGAGATGCGCGGCAGCGGCGTCTATTGTCAGCAGCTCGAAGCGCGCCGGCGCGGGCGAGCTGCCGCCCGTCGCCGCGTACCGCAGCGGCTGCGGGTACAGATATGCTGGCGCGGTCATCGCGGCGCCTCCTCTCCGTTCATGCTGCGCAGCGTCGCCGTCAGCGCCTCCTCGGTGAACTTGCCGCCGCTGAAGGAGAGCAGCCCGCGCAGCGGCATATGCGCCATAAACGCCTTGAGCATCTCGGCGTGCTCGGACTCAAGCGCCGAGGCGAACGGCAGCGCCGCGATCAGCTGCTTCACGAACGCCGCGCCCGCCTCGGTCCGCTCCAGCTCCGACAAGGTCGAGTTGCGATGGAAAGCCGCGCTGCGCACGGCGGTCGACGTGACCGCCACGGAGCCGGACAGCGCGATGTCCCGCGAAGAACGGCCGATCAGAATCTCGAAGTCGCCGGACTCGACCGTCCACTCGCCAGCGTCGGCGTCGTAGTAGGCGAAGCTGCGCTTGTCCAGCTCGAACGTCACGGTCTGCGATTCGCTGGGCGCCAGCGCGAGCTTGGCGAATCCCTTGAGCTCCTGGTCCGGCCGGATAACGCTGCTGTGGGCATCGCGCACATACAGCTGTACGACTTCCTGGCCGGCGCGGTCGCCCGTGTTGGTGACGACGGCGGATACGGTCAGCGTCTCCTTGTCGCTCAGCGACTGGCGGTCGAATGTGAGCTCCGAATAGGCGAACGTCGTGTAGCTGAGGCCGTGACCGAACGGGAACAGCGGCTCGATCCGCTTTTTGTCGTAGTAGCGGTAGCCGACGAAGATGCCTTCGCGGTACTCGACGCGGTCGCCCTCGCCGGGGAAGAACAGGTAAGACGGATTGTCCTCGAGCCGCGCCGGGAACGTCTCGGCGAGCCGGCCCGACGGGTTGGCGTCGCCGAACAGCAGGTCGGCGATCGCGCCGCCGAGCGCCTGACCGCCCAGATAAGCCTCGAGCACGCCCTTGGCGTCGCCGAGCCATGGCATCTCGACCGGCGCGCCGTTGCTGAGCACGACGACCAGGTTCGGCTGCACCGCTGCGACTGCTGCGATGAGCGCGACCTGGTTGGCCGGCATCCGCAGGTGCGTGCGGTCGAAGCCTTCGGATTCGTAGCGCTTCGGCAAGCCCGCGAACAGTACCGCGACATCGGCCGCGGCCGCCGCGCTCACTGCCTCGGCGGTCAACGCCTCGTCCGGCGTCTCGGCATCGAGCGCATAGCCTTGGGCATAAGCAAGCGCAGTGCCCGCGCCCGCCGAAGCAGCGAGCTCCTCGTAGATGTCGTCGAGGCGCGTGGGATTGATCTGCGAGCTGCCGGCGCCTTGGTAGCGCGGCGTCTTGGCCATTGCGCCGATGATGGCGAGCTTGCCGGTCTTGGCGAGGGGCAGGATGCCGTCCTCGTTTTTCAGCAGCACCATGCTCTCGCGGGCGACCTCGCGCGCGAGCCGGTGATGCGCCTCGGCGTCGTAGGATGCGCCGGGGCGGCGCGCGTCGGCGGCCTTGAAGACGATGCGCAGCAGGCGCGCGACGGCCGCGTCGAGCTTGGCTTCGGGCAGCGTGCCGTCCTTGACGGCGGCTATGATCTTGCGCTCGCCTTCGCCGAGGCTCGCCGGCATTTCCAGCTCGAGTCCGGCGGCCAGCCCCCGGGCCCGCTCGTCGACCGCACCCCAATCCGAGACGACGAATCCCTCGTGGCCCCATTCTTCCTTCAAAATATCGGTCAGCAGCCGCTCGTTTTCCGACGCATATTCGCCGTTGACCTTGTTGTACGCGCACATGACTGTCCACGGCTGGGCCTGCTTGACGGCGCCCTCGAAGCTCGCGAGGTAGATCTCGCGCAGGGTGCGCTCGTCGACGACGGAGTCGCTCGTCATGCGGCGGTGCTCCTGGTTGTTGGCCGCGAAGTGCTTGAGCGAGCTGCCGACGCCCTGGCTCTGCACGCCCATGATGTGGTGCGCCGCCATCTCGGACGACAGGTACGGGTCTTCGGAAAAGTATTCGAAGTTGCGTCCGCACAGCGGGGAGCGCTTGATGTTGGCGCCCGGCCCGAGCAGCACGGCGACGTCCTCCGCCTGGCATTCGCGGCCGAGCGCTTCGCCCATGCGGCGGATGAGCTCGCGGTTCCATGAGCTGGCGACACCCGCCGCGGACGGGAAGCAGGTTGCGGGCACGCTGTTGAACATGCCGAGAATGTCGGCCGACGCCTGCTGCTTGCGCAGGCCGTGCGGGCCGTCGGTCACCATGATGGACGGAATGCCGAGGCGCTCGATGCCCCGTGTGTGCCAAGTATCTGCGCCCGAGCACAGACTCGCCTTCTCCTCCAGCGTCATCTGCGCGATCAGCGCTTCGATGTTGCGTGTCTCGCTCATGCGTGAATCCCTCCTGTGTTGAGTAAAATTGGTCGTGAAGGTGGTGATGGTGTGAAAGTAGCACCCGACGGGCGACAGCGTTCGGTCGCGGGGGCCGGGGGCCGGGGGCGATAGCGACTGGGCTGCGGGCGATAGGGCCAGGCCGCGGGCGATAGCGGAAGTTTGTTCCGCTATTGGCTCGGCGGGGGCCGGGGCTGCGCGCGATAGCGGAAGTTTGTTCCGCTATTGGCTCGGCAGGAGCCGGGACTGCGGACAATAGCGGAAATTTATTCCGCTATTGGATCGGCAGGAGCCCGGATTGCGGACAATAGCGGAAATTTATTCCGCTATTGGCTCGGCAGGAACCGGGGCTGCGGGCGATAGCGGAAATTTGTTCCGCTATCGGCCCGGCGGGGGCCGGGGCCGCGGGCGATAGCGGAAATTTGTTCCGCTATTGGCTCGGCAGGGGCCGGGGCTGCGCGCGATAGTGGAAGTTTGTTCCGCTATTGGCCCGGCGGGGGCCGGGGCTGCGCGCGATAGCGGAAGTTTGTTCCGCTATTGGCTCGGCGGGAACCGGGGCTACGGGCGATAGCGGAAATTTGTTCCGCTATTGGCTCGGCAGGAGCCGGGACTGCGCGCGATAGCGGAAGTTTGTTCCGCTATCGGCTCGGCAGAAGCCGGGGCCGCGGGCGATAGCGGAAGTTTGATCCGCTATTGGCTCGGCAGGGACCGGGGCTGCGCGCGATAGCGGAAGTTTGTTCCGCTATCGGCTCGGCAGGAGCCCGGGCTGCGCGCGATAGCGGAAATTTATTCCGCTATTGGCTCGGCGGGAGCCCGATTATACGTACGATAGCGGTCAGTAAAGCCGTCAGTTACTGGCGGGAACCCGATTGCGCGAGCGATAGCGGTCGTTATGGCCGTTAGTTACTGGCGGGAACCCGGTGATGCGAGCGATAGCGGTCGCTGGGGCCGTTATTCGCCGGCTGCGCGCTCCAGCAGCTCGAACGAAGCGGTCTTGAGATCGCGGCTGTTGGGGCCGACCATGACGCGGAACTCGCCGGGCTCGGTGCCGTAGCCGCCGGTCGGCGACCAGAAGGCCAGGTCGGCCTCGCCAATCTCGAAGGCGATCTCTTGACTCTCGCCGGGGGCCAGCACAGCTTTGGCGAAGCCCTTCAGCTCTTTGACCGGGCGCACGATGCTGCCGCATACGTCCTGGACGTACAGCTGCACCGTCTCCTCGCCCGAAGGACCGGCAACGTTGGTCACGGTCACGCGCGCCGTCAGCTTGGCGCCCGGCGTCAGCGTCTCCCGGTCGAGCCGCAGCTCGCCGTACTCGAACTGCGAGTAGCCAAGCCCGTAGCCGAACGGATACAACGGCTCGTTGGGGCCGTCCAGGTACTTGGAGATGAATTTCTCGCCCGCGTTGGTCGCGGTCACCGGCCTGCCCGTGCGGAAGTGGTTGTAGTACACCGGCACCTGTCCCTCGTGCAGCGGAAAGCTCATCGCAAGCCGCCCCGACGGATTGTATGCGCCGGTCAGCACGTCCGCGATCGCATGGCCCGCCTGCGAGCCGAGGAACCAGGTCTCGAGGATGGCGCTCGCATGCCCCTCGAACCAGGTCAGGTCGAGCGGGCGGCCGTTCGTTAGCACAAGGACGACCGGCTTGCCTGTGCGGACGACTGCGTCCGCCAGTTGGAGCTGCGGCGCAGGCAGCGAGATGCGCATGCGCGAGGCGGCCTCGCCGGACATGCCGCTGTCTTCGCCGAGCGCGAGCACGACGACATCCGCCTGCTCGGCCTGCGCCAGAGCGGCCTCGATGCCGCCCTCGATCGGCGCGTTCACGCCGCAGCCCTGGGCGTACAGCAAGCGGTCCGCGCTATAGCCCGCAGCTTCGAGGCCCTCGTACAGGGTCGCCGTCTCGTGCCCGAAGCGGGAGAACTGCCACGGCCCGAGCAGATCCTTGCTGTCCGCGAACGGACCGATGAGCGCGAGCTTGCCGTCGCCGCGGGGGCCGCAGCGCCGAGCGACTTCGGCCGGCAGAGCCGTCCCGGCTGCCGATCCGCCCGCCGATCCGGCTTGGGTCGGCGCAGCTGCCGCAGCATCTGCACCGCGAGCCTCCGCGGTCGCACCCGCGACCGACACGCCAGCCTCGTCCGCCGCGCTGTCCGCCGCCTCCGCCGCGCCGACGGCTGCCTCCTCCGCCGTGCCGTCCGCTGCCTCCGCCATCCGCGCTGCCGACACACCCGCGCCATCCAGCCCGCCTAGCGGCAGCAAGCCGTCGTTCTTGAGCAGCACGATCGACTTGGCCGCCAGCGCGCGGCTCGCCGCGAGATGCGGCGCGCTGAAGTGCAGCTCCGCCTCCAGCTCCGGCCGAACGTAGCGATACGGGTCGTCCATCAGGCCGAGCTTGTACTTGAGCGTGAGGATGCGGCGCACGGCGTCGTCGATCTGCGTCTCCTTCAAGCGGCCGTCCGCGACGAGCTGCGGGATATGGTCGTATGCGCGCGTCACCATCTCGATGTCCATCGTCGCGTCGACCGCCTTCTTGGCGGCTTCCTGCGCGTCGCGCGCATGGCCGTGCTGGACGATCTCGTCCACGGCGCCGTAGTCGGAGATGAGCACGCCGTCGAAGCCCAGCTCGTCGCGCAGCAGATGCTTCAGCAGCGGCACGCTCGCCGCGACCGGCACGCCTTGGTAAATGTTAAAGGCGTTCATGACCGAGCCGGCGCCCGCCTCGATGCCGGCTGCGAACGTCGGCAGGTACACATTGCGCAGCGTCGCCTCGGAGATGTCGACCGTGTTGTAGTCGCGCCCGCCCTCGGCGGCGCCGTAGCCGATGAAGTGCTTGAGGCAGGCGACGATCGTATCCGTGTCGTGCAGCGAGCCCGTCCCGTCGGCGCCGCCCTGGAAGCCCTCGACCTGCGCCCTGGCGATCAGCGCGCCGAGGTACGGGTCTTCGCCGGCGCCCTCGACGACGCGACCCCAGCGCGGGTCGCGCGAGATATCGACCATCGGGCCGTGATTGTACACGATGCCCGATACGGTGGCTTCGCGGGCCGCGATGGCGCTCGCCTCGCGGATCGCATCCAGGTCCCAGCTGCACGCCCAGGCGAGCGGCACGGGGAAGATCGTCTGGGCGCCGTGGATGATGTCGTTGTTGAACAGCAGCGGGATGCCGTGCGGCGACTGCTCGACGGCGATCCGCTGCAGCTCGAACACGCGGCTCACGTCGAAGGCGCCGAGCACGGAGCCCGCGCGGCCTTCGGCGACGAGCTGCTCCGGCGGGTCGGACTCGACCGCGGCGCCGAAGGAGAAGTTCGAGGCCATGCACTGGCTCATCTGGCCGACCTTGTCCGCGAGCGACAGCTTGGCGAGCAGCGCCTCGACCTCGGCGGCGATGTCGGCCTCGCTGCGCGGCCGCACGTCCGCCCGGCGAAGCGGCGCGACCTCCGCCGCCAGCGAGCCATACAGCGACGGGCCGCGTCCGCGCGCGCCGCTCAGCGGGAACGTGCCGAACAGCGGCAGCGTCAGGCTGCCCTCGAACGTGTCCGCGCCGAAGCGCAGCTCCACGCTGGCGGTCTCGCCCGGTCTCCAGTACGCGCCGCCGCTCGCCCGCAGCGTAGCTCCGTCGACCTCGACCCGGTCGAACCGGACCGGCAGCGGGAACGGCTCCATCGCCATGTCGAGCGCGTATGCCGCCTTCTTCGCCACCTTGAACTGAAGCTTCAGCTTCAGTCGGGGCGTCTCTATGAACGTATGCCACAAACCGAGCATTGTATCGTTCCTCCTCGTCGTTCGCGTTTCCGCATGCGCTTTCTCTTGCAATTCGATTCATGGTTCATGGTTCAAGGTTCATGCTTGATGCTTGCCGGGGTTCAGCCCTTGACTGCGCCGATCGTCATGCCCTTCACGAAGTACTTCTGGAAGAACGGGTACGCAATCAGGATCGGCACGACGCCGATGACGGCGATCGCCATCCGGAACGTCTCGCTCGGCAGGGCCGCCAGCGCTTGGCTGCTGCTCGCGCCGCTGTTCGTCGTCAGAAACTGGATGTCGTTCATGATGCGGTTGAGCACGTTTTGCAGGCTGAACAGGTTCGGCTTGGTTACGAAAATGAGGCCGTTGTTCCAGTCGTTCCAATACGCCAGCCCCTGGAACATGCCGACCGTCGCCAGAATCGGCAGCGACAGCGGCAGGACGATGCGCCAGTAGGTCTTGAACTCGCCCGCCCCGTCGATGGAGGCGGATTCGAGCACGGCCGCGGGGATCGTCGTCTTGAAGAAGGTGCGCATGAGCAGCACGTTGAACCCGTTCATGAGCAGCCAGGGGAGCAGCAGCGCCAGCAGCGTGTTCTTCACGTCGAGCAGTTGCGTGTACACCATGTAGGTCGGCACGAGGCCGCCGTTGAACAGCAGGGTGAAGAAGACGACGAAGGCGATCGTCTGCCCGCCGGGCAGATCCTTGCGCGACAGCGGGTAAGCGAGCAGCGACGTGATGACGAGGCTCGCGGCCGTGCCGATGACCGTCACCAGCACGGTGATGCCGTAGGCGTGGAAGATCTGGCTCGCCTGGTTCCACAGGTACTCGTAGGCGCTGAAGCTGATGCGGGCCGGGAAAAACGAATACCCGTTCGTGACGATCGTTTTCTCGTCGGTGATGGAGGCCATAAACAGCAGGATAAACGGCAGGACGCAGGCGAGCGACAGCACGATCAGGACGATATGCGCGATCCATTGCCAGTTCCGATTTTCTCGATCCATGTCGATCACTCCTTAGAACAACGCGTTTTCCTTGTTGATTTTGCGGACGATATAGTTGGAGATCATGACGAGCAGGAAGCCGACGACCGACTGGTAGAAGCCCGCCGCGGAGGACATCCCGATATCGCCGAGCTGCATGAGCCCGCGGAACACGTACGTGTCGATGACGTTCGTCGTCTCGAACAGCGCGCCGGAGTTCATCGGAACCTGGTAGAACAGCCCGAAGTCTGCGTAGAAAATGCGGCCGATGGCGAGCAGCGTCAGCATGATGATGACCGGGGTGATCATCGGGATCGTGATCTTGCGGATCTGCTGCCACTTGGACGCGCCGTCGAGCCGCGCCGCCTCGTAGTATTCGCCGTCGATGCCGATGATGGCGGCGAGGAAGACGATGCAGTTGTAGCCGACGCCTTTCCAGAGATGCACAAAGGTGAGGATGTACGGCCAGTACTTGGGCTCCGTGTACCAGGCGATCGGGTCGATGCCGAGCGCGGGCAGCAGCGTCTTGTTGAGGAAGCCGGTGTCGGTGCTCAGCATCGCGTACACGAGATAGCTGACGAGGATGATCGAGATCAGAAACGGCAGAATGATGACGCTCTGGTACAGCCGCGAGGCGAAGCGGTTCTTGATCTCGTTCAGCAGGATGGCGACGATGATGGCGAGACCGAGCCCGAGCACGATAAAAGCGGCGTTGTACAGCAGCGTGTTGCGGGTGATGAGGAGCGCGTCGCTCGTCTTGAACAAGTATTCGAAGTTGTCGAAGCCGATCCAGTCGCTGCCCCAGATGCCCTTGCTGTAGTCGATGTCCTTGAAGGCGATGGACAGGCCGAACAGCGGCAGGTAATTGTTGAGGACCAGGTATGCGAGTCCCGGCAGCAGCATGATATAAAGCGGTATATACCGGCGAAGGCTGCGGCGTTTGGTGCGGTGCGCGATTGTGGCCACCGTGTTCTCCCCTTTCTGTGTGTCGGCGCGGGCGTGATGCCGCCTCTGTATGCTCCGATTGTAGCCGAGCGGGCCTCAAGCCCTCTACCGCTTGGGCGACTTCCGGTTTGCGCTTTGCCGACTATGTGAGGGAATGGTATGAAGGCGGCTCCGATGCCGAGCGCGGACATTCGAAAATCGCAGCCAAAAACCCGGCCGATACGTCTCGGCCGGGTTCGTTGTCATGCCTCGATTACTTCGCTGCGTTGGCCTGCGCCCACGCGTCGAGCTGCTTTTGCTTCTCGGCGACGATCTTGTCGATGCCGGCCGCCTTCAGCTTGGAGATGAACTCCGGCAGCACCTTGTCCGGGTCCACGCTGCCCGTCTCGAGCGGCAGCTTGTACTGGGTGACGACATTGGATACGGCGGCGAACTCCGACTTGACCGCAGACGCGTCGAACGTGAAGCCCATCGCCTTGGAATGCATGGCGCTCTTGTTGAATTCGTCCATCTTCTTCCAGATGTCGGCATCGCTGCCCTCCATCGTGTAGGAGAGGAACTGGTTGCCGAACATCCAGCCGAGCGGCATGTTGTACGTGGTGTTGCCGGCGTTGACGCCTTCGGGATACTTGATGACGCCGTCTTGTCCGTCGGCCTTCACATAGTGCTTGCCTTCGATGCCCCAGTCGAACAGGTTGACGATATCCTTGTCCGAATACATCAGGTTGAGGAACTTCATCGCCGCCTCATGCTGCTTGGAGTTGACGGGGATGCCCCACATCACGTTCGAGACGGTGCCGGTTCTGGCGACGATCGGCGTGAGCTCCTTCGTGATGACCGCCGTGCCTGCCGCGGCGCCTTCCTGCTCGGCCATGCCCGGCTTGAGCGCAGCGAAGTAGGCGAAGCCTTTGCCGGAGCGGAGCAGCTCGAACGTCGACGTCTTGTTCGTCGCCGCATCCTTCATGACGTAGCCGTCCTGGTACCACTGCCGGAACTTCGTTACCAGGTCCTTGTATTCCTGCGACGCGTACAGGTTGACGACCTTCAGGTCGTTGTCGTAGTTCGGCAGCACGCCCATCGAGTCGCCGAGACTGTCGTACGGCATATAGGCGTCCAGGAAGGACATGCCGACGCCCGACGGAATGAGCGGCGCGAAGCCGGACTCGCCGTCCTTGACGGTCTTCAGCACGGCGCCCAGGTCGTCCAGCGTCTTGATGGCGTCGACGTCGATCTTGTACTTGTCCACCAGGTCCTTGCGCATGATGACGCCGTAGCTGCTCGCCAGGTCCCGGATCGTCGGCACGCCGTAGATGGCGCCCTGAATCTTGGGCACATTAATGTAATCTGCTCCGACGGCCGTCTTGATGCCTTCGCCGTATTGGTCCAGCAGCTCGTCAAGCGCGACGAGCTGATTTTTGGCGACCATGTTGCTGTACAGTCCGCCGTTCACGTACATCAGGTCCATCTTCTCGTTGCTGGTGAACATCAGGTTGACCTGCTGCACCCATTCGCCCGAGCTGATCGCCTTCAGCTTGACCTTGACGTTGATCTTGTCCAGCGCGATCTTGTTGATCGCTTCCTCGATGTTCGGGATCTCCGGGATCGCCGTGCTGATCATCGGGAATGCGACCGTGATCTCCTCGGTCTTGCCGCTCGGTTGGGCCGAAGCGCTGCCCGAAGGCGATGCCCCGCCGGACGCCGTGCCTCCGGATGCGGCACCGCCGTCATTGTTGTTGCCGCCGCAGGCCGACAGCACCAGCGCCGTGGTGAGCAGCAGCGACGCCGCCGTTACGTTTTTCTTGCTCATGAGTATGTCCCCGCCTTTGCTGTTCTTGTATGAGGCTGTCTCTATTGTAGGCAAGCGCCCCATGCCGCCTCTGCTCCGCTTACGACTTCCGGCTGTCACTTTGCCGACTTTGTTCGGCGGTGTTGCCGGCGTCCGCGTGCTGCTGACGGTATTCGGCGGGGCCCGCGTTCATGTACTTCTTGAACATGCGGGAGAAATGCGAGAAATTGGCGTAGCCGATCCGCCCCGCGACGGCGCTGACAGGCATGTCGGTATGAGCCAGCAGCTGGGCGGCGATGGCGAGCCGCTGCTGCAGCAGATAGTCGGAGATCGACTGCCCGGTGTCCCGCTTGAAGATGCGCGTCAAATAGTCGGGGTTCAAAAAGACATGCGCCGCGATATCCTCGCGGGAGATGTCGCCCTCCAGATGCGCATGAATATAAGCCTTCGCCTGCTCGACGACGCTGGGCGAATGCTCCAGCGCAGCCGCATAGTCGAGCGACTTGTTCACGGCATGGCGCACCCAGGCCAAGGCGTCGTGCGCGGAGCGCGCGGCGCGGGCGTACAGCTCGGCGGACTCCCGGTCGCCGAGCAGTTGATGGGCCTGGATGCCCTTCACCTGGAGCACATAATGGATCATCTGCTGGAAGTCCTGAATGAACGGGTTCAGCAGCGCCGGGGTCAAGCCGCCGGATCGCACCTGCTCGCCGATGAAGTCCTCCGCGCCCTGCAGCACCTTGTCCCGCGCGCCCTCCTTGAGCAGCATCGCCCAGACGCCCATGTCCGGCAGCGCATGCGGACGTGCAGCAACGGGCAGCTCGCCCGGCAGGAACACGCGGCTGTCGTAGGCGACGTTGTCCGCGTCCCGCTCGAGCAGGCGCCGATAGGCCTCCGCGATCTCGTGGCCGCGCGCGGGCTCGCCGATATAGCAGGCCACGTCGCAGTAAAAGTACCGCGGACACGCCTGCATATATGCCTCGCACGCAGCCTTGAGCCGCGCGGGATCGGCCGCCTCCCGCCCGTCGCCGCCGAGCAGCGCCAGCATCGTCTCGTCCGCGGGCGACAGCAGCAGTCCGCTCTCGTGGCGCTCCAGCACGAGCTCCTCGGCAGAGTTGCGCAGCGCGTACTCCATAATTTTTTTGTCGCGCAGCGAGAAGTCCCTGTACCACCTGCGGATGCGGATCAGCACCGGGAGGAAGCGCAGCTCGCCCGAGTACGGGATGTTGCGCTCCTCGGCGGCTCTGCGGACCGCCTCCGGCTGCGACGGAATATCGTTGCCGAGCACGTCCAGCCAGAACCGCTCGACGAGCAGCGGCTGATGCTGCACCCAATACTTGCCGTACTGGCTGAACGCGCTGCGCTCGCTCTCCTCGTCGATCTTGCGCAGCGCCTTGCGCACCGCCGCCTCCAGATCGGCGTAGGGAATCGGCTTGAGCAGATAGTCCAGGCTGCCCAGCTGGATCGCCTGCTTGGCGTACTGGAAGTCGGCGTGGCAGGTCAGGAAGATCGTCTCCGTCCGCGGATGCTGCGCCCGCACCCACTCGAGCAGCTGGAGGCCCGAGCCCTGCGGCATCTCGATATCGCACAACATGACATCGATAGGCGTCCGTGCGAACACGGCCTTGGCCTGCTCCGCGCCGTGCGCGGTCAGCACCTCGGATAGGCCGAGCGCCTCCCAATCCACGCCGGACCGGATGCCCTCCACCGCGATCGGTTCGTCATCTACGATCAACAATCTGCGCATCTTCCGTCCGCTCCCTTCGGTCCGCGCCCAGCGGCACGGCGATCTCCGTCACCGCGCCGTGCGGGTCGTCGTTGTAGCATTCCATCCAGGCTGCATCCCCGTATTGCAGGCGCAGCCGCTCGCGCACGTTCCACAGCCCGATATGCTCCCGCTCCTCGTCGGCCAGCAGACTGCCGGAGCGGAATACCTCCAGCGCCTCGTCGGAATAGCCCTCGCCGTCGTCTCGGACAATGAGGCACAGCATCGGCTCCTCGGCCAGGTCGTCGAGCGTCGCCTCGATCGTCAGCGTCGTCTGCCCGTCCGCCCGGACCGCGTGCTTGATCGTATTTTCGACGATGGTCTGGAGCATGAGCGGCGGCAGCTTCGTCGCGGCCAGATATTCGGGCACCTGAATCTCGCATCGCAGATGGTCTCCGAAGCGCAGCTGCTGAATCCGCAGATAGTTGCGGATATGCTGCAGCTCGTCCCGCAGCAGCACGAGCGACTGCTGGCTCTGGAACATATAGCGGAAGTACTGGACAAGCGACATCGTCATCTCCTGAATAAGCTCGTACTGCTTGACCTGCGCCAGGTTGTACAAAATATTGAGCGCGTTCATAAAAAAGTGCGGATTGATCTGCAGTTGCAAATGCTTGAGCTCCGCGCGCTGCTTGTGGAGCTGCTCCTCGTACACGTCGATCTTGAGCGCCTCGATCTGCGAGATCATCGTGTTGAAGGTACGGTTCACGAGTTGGAACTCGTCCGGCGCCGGCGCCTCCTCGATGCGCGTGCTGAAATTGCCTTGACCGAGCAGGCGCATGGCGCCGACCATCCGGCGCAGCGGCAGGAGCAGCACCTGGCGCAGCAGCCAGAAGCCGAGCGGCAGCATGAGCAGCGCGATGCCGATGACGATCGCCGTCGCACGGGTCAGATACGGCAGGTTCTCCAATATCGAAGCGTTCGGAATCGCCGCCGCCAGACTGAAGTCGCCCTTGACCGAAGGCTCGCCCACAATCAGGTGCGAGTGGCGGTGGCCGGACAAGTAGTAGCCGTCGAACCCGCGCGAGAAATCCAGCTCCTCGTCCGCGAGCGGCTGCGTGCTGTACAGCTGCTCGCCGTCGCCGCTCACCATGAGCACGGCGCTCCGGTCGCCCGCCCGCGTGCTGCGCAGCGGCTCTACCAGCGAGGACACCTGAACCCAGGCGCCAATGTACAGATTGCCGTCGCCGAAGATGCGGACGAGGTGGTATCGCCCGCCGATCGACTGCGTCCGCCAGGTGGCGTTCGTATACGCCGGGTGCTCGGCCAGCGCGGTCGCCGTGTCCTCCATGGCCGCCCGCATCGCGACCAGCTCCGGGTACGTGAACGAGCCCCGGTACGCCTCGACGATATCGTTTCTCGCGATCGAATACACAAAGAAACCGTCGATATACGGATACACCGTCAGATCCGACGACAGCTTGCGCGAGACGGCGCTTTTGGCCAGCATATACGTATCCTCGGATACCGTCTCCCCCATCGTCTGCACGTTCGGGTCCGTCGTCTGGAGCGCGATCATATGCCGCTCCGCCTCGGTCAGCTGGTCATCGATTTGCTTCATATAAATGCGGATCAGATTCTCGTTGGACATGGCCACCTGGTTGTGCACGACGCCGATGCTGTACTGGTTGTTGTAAATAAGCAGCGCGATGAGCGGCAGCGTCACGGCCAATAGGCCAAGCACCAGCTTGACCCGGATCGAGCGCCAAGGAATATGGGCCAGTCGGCTGAACATGCGGGTTCCTCCGATCGGTGATGACACGTGTCCTTCCAGCTTACCTGCATTCACAAGTATTAACTACCCCTGCGCCGACTAATCGCTAGCAGTTTTCCGACTATGGAGGCGAACCATGGAGCGGACCATGCTGCGACTACGCTCGCTCGCTTGCAGCCGCCGTCGCCTCGTGTGACAGCGCGTGGGGCCGATTTGCGAGTAAAAAGAATGCCGTGTGGCGCTATTCCGAGCGTGAGGCCGGTTTCCGAGCAGATAAGAATGCCGCACATCGTTATTCCGAGCGAGGGGCCGATTCTCGCACAGATAAGAATGCCGCACATCGTTATTTCGAGTGAGGGGCCGATTCTCGCACAGATAAGAATGCCGCACATCGTTATTTCGAGTGAGGGGCCGGTTTTCGTACAGATAAGAATGCCGCACATCGTTATTCCGAGCGTGGGGCCGACTTCCGAGCAGATAAAAATGCCGCACATCGTTATTTAGAGCGAGGGGCCGACTTCTGAGCAGATAAGAATGCCGCACATCGTTATTCCGAGCGTGGGGCCGGTTTCCGCACAGATAACAATGCCGCACATCGTTATTCCGAGCGTGGGGCCGACTTCTGAGCAGATAACAATGCCGTATATCGCTAAAAGAGCCGGCCTGCACGGCCGACCCTTCTAATTTTTCTAGCGGCGTACAGCCTCAATGCCTCGTCCGCGGCCCCGCTTATTCCGCCCGAATCCAAATGACGCCTGATTCAGCGAGCTTGCTTTTCT
Organism: Cohnella sp. 56; assembly: GCF_037963805.1. Taxonomy (NCBI): domain Bacteria; kingdom Bacillati; phylum Bacillota; class Bacilli; order Caryophanales; family Paenibacillaceae; genus Cohnella; species Cohnella sp. 56. The sequence continues at coordinate 138,105 of NZ_JAZDQE010000009.1, forward strand.
CGCTCGCTCCCTGCACCGCTACTCCCCGTCGATCTTCTTGATCTTCCCCTTAATCTTCATGATGCCGTACCCGAGCAGCGTGAACAAACCAACGTAGATGACGAGCAGCGGTCCCGTGATTCCCCAGCGCACGGCTCCGTCGATTCTGGAGACGATATTGGTCATGTTGATGCAAAAGATCCCGGCATTCAGGAGCAGCATGACGATCATCAGGCGCTGGATCTTCCTGTAGTGTCCGACGAGGGACTCGCGGTCCGTATAGAGCTTGGGCGTCTCGCCGGGCTCCCAGGGTCTGCGGAAAAAGTGCCAGATGCCGGCATACGTGCTCACGTATTCCCACCCGATCTCCCGGTACAGCTCGATGTACTCGTCCAGCTTGCCGTTCTTCTTCGTGAGACCCCCTTGATAATCAAGGCCATACGTGTATCTGACCGTGTCGTCGCGCTCGAACTCGCTTCTGAACGCGCCGCCCTTCGTCATATGCAGCCCGCCGGCCGACAGTTCGTTCAGCCACCGCTCTTCCTTTTCGTAGTCCCAGCTCATCCAGCTGTGCCATCTTTTCTCCGTCCGCACCATCACAAACCCGCTCCCTTCAATGCGTGTCGTCCCGCTTCCAGCAATTCTTCGAGCCTGCCGACCTCCGCCGCCAGCACCTCGCGCCCGTTCTGCGTGATCGCATACATCTTGCGTCTGGCGTCCGCGCCCTCGGCTCCCGGATGATGATCGATGAGCCCCTTGCCCTGCAGCGTACTCAGCGCAGTGTACAGCGTGCCCGCTCCGAGCTTCACCCGGCCTCCGCTCATGCGCTCGACCTCCTGCATCATGCCGTAGCCGTGCGACGGCTCCGCATACAGCGTCACCAGAATGTAGTAGAACGCCTCCGTTAGCGGCAGCATCTGTTTCCATTTGTCCAAGTTCGGTTGCCTCCTTTAACTGCACATGCATCGCAACTCGATATATCGTATGTCGTTATAATAACAACAGATATATCGACTGTCAATATAGTCGCGGCAAAAAGTTCTGCTGCCCAAGCTGCGGCACATAACCTGCTAGTGCGGGAGGCACGTCGGCCATTGTCGGAAACGGCGGTACACACGGAAAGGGGAGCTGCGCATGACTGTGGCGGATCGAACGGATGGCGATAACGGGGCGGGCGGGTTGGAGGTTGCACTCATTGCGGGGCATGCACGCGCGGTGCCCGGCGAGACGATTTTCTACGCTGTGCGCGTGACGAATACCGGCAGCTTGGCGGCGTGCAATGTCTGCATCTCCGACACGCTGTCCGGCGACTCTGCCTGCATACCGGGGCTGGCGGCCGGCGAATCCGTCGCGGTGCCGCTTCGGCATCTGATTCCGGCATCCGCACCGCCCGGCGCACGGGTCGGCGAGGTAATCGCCCGAGCCGACGGGGCAGCGCCTGGCGCCGCAACTTATTCGATCGTCGTCACGAGCGCCTGATTGAGGATCGGGAATGCGACGAGCGGTACATGCCGGGCGCCATGCCGCGGTGCGTCTTGAAGCTGTTCGCAAAATGGCTGATGTCCACAAATCCGCAATATTCGGCGATCCGCGCCAGGGAAAGATCCGTATTGCGCAGCAATTCCTCGGCGTGCGCGAGCCGCAGACGGATCAAATATTGATGCGGGGGCAACCCGAAGCGCTGCCGGAAAACCTCGCGAAAACGCGACACCGACAGATGCGCTCTTCTCGCCATGTCTTCGATGGACAACGGGTCCGACAGATGGAAGGACAAGTAGGAATGGACCCAATCCAGCCCGCCCGCGGATGTCGGACGGGCAGCGTCGGATCTGGCGTGATCGCGGAGGATATCGTGCACGAGCTGCGTGCCGCAGGCTTGCGCGGAGAGCTTGCCGTAAAGGTCCGGGGAGAGCCAGTCCGCAATCATGCGGTTCAACAATTGCGCGTACTTCGCGGAATGAGACGGATGCAGGACGACAGGCAGGGAGATGCCCGGGATGTCATTCAATCTGGGCTGCATGAGATGCGCATATTGTTCGAGATTCACCTGGCCGGGGCGTGTGGGGAAGCTGCGGTCACGCTCCGGATGCCAAAAAATATCCATGTGGACGAAGGGCGTCTCGTTCGCGGCGCTCGCCGACAGATCATGCGTCGTTCCCGGCTGAAGCAGGCAGAAATCCCCTTCGCCCAGTCGATAGACGGCGCCGTCCGCTTCGATCCGCAGCTCGCCTTTTTTGATATGGATCATCAAGTAATCGAGCAGCTTGCGCTTCGGAGAGTAGTACGCTGCCCTGACGGGAAAATCGCACTGGCGAATATACGGTACGATCGGCAAATCGTCGATAGCGCGAAGTGTCATGAGTCAATCCTCAATATCGTCATTTTTTACAATCAAAAGCATCATTGCACACAAATCATTGGCTGTCAAAGCTTAGTAATATGGGTGTGTAAGCCATTACACATCCGAAAGTGAGTGGTCGAGGATTATGGAATTTACAAGTGTAAACGAGCTGCCTGAACTGAATTCGGAAGCGGCGCTGACCGCCGAGCAAATCGCAGGTTATAATAGGGACGGACATACGATCGTTCGAGGGCTGCTGCAGCCGGAGGAAGTCGCCGTCTATCGCCAGGTCATCGGCGAGATCGTCAAGACGCACAACTATCATACCAAGCCCCTCGAAGAGAGGGACACGTACGGCAAGGCGTTCATTCAGATCGGCAATCTGTGGCAGCTGAGCGAAGCAGCCAAGCGCTTCGTACTGGCCAGAAGATTCGCGAAGGTCGCGGCGGAGCTGATGGGGGTCTCCGGCGTCCGCATCTATCACGATCAAGCGTTGTTCAAGGAGCCGGGAGGCGGCCATACGCCCTGGCACCAGGATCAGATCTATTGGCCGATCGACTCCGACAAGACGATCACGATGTGGATGCCGCTCGTCCCCGTATCCGAGGAGGTCGGCTCGATGACGTTCGCTTCGGGCTCGCACAAGAACGGATACATCTCGAAGCAGGAAATCTCGGACGAGTCCCATCGCACCTTAAAGTCGTACATCGAGGGCAAGCAGCTCCCGACCGTCAATTATGGCGCGCTGGCTGCGGGAGACGCCACGTTCCATGCGGGCTGGACGCTGCACAGTGCGCCCGGCAATCCGACCGACCAGATGCGGGAAGTGATGACGATCATCTACATCGCGGACGGCCTCACGATCGCCGAGCCGGACAGCAACGCCCGCAGAGGCGATCTGGCCGCATGGTTTCCGGATCTGAAGCCGGGCGATCCGGCCGCCAGCGCGCTCAATCCGCTAGTCTACTCAACCTCACTGGAGGCAGATGCGAATGGAGATCCAACGATTTAAAGCATTATGGGGCATGGAAGGCAGCATGGAGCAGCAGCTCGCCCGCGCGGCCGCAGCCGGCTATGCCGGTGTCGAGGCGCCGCCGCCGGAGGAGTCTGAGGCGGAGGCATTCGCAGCGGCGCTCGAAGCGCATGGACTTGCCTATATCGCGCAGATATTCGTCTCCGGCGCGTATGACGCGGAGTTCAAGGAGCGGGCTTCGTATGCCGCCCGCTTCAAGCCGCTGCTCATCGTCTCGCACAGCGCCAGAGACAGCATGAGCGAGGACGAGCAGGACCGCTTTTTTGACCGGGCGCTCGCGGCGGAGGCGGACCTCGGCATTGCCGTCGGCCACGAGACGCACAGGCAGCGGGCGATGTTCACGCCCTGGACGACGGCCAGGCTGCTGCGGCGCTTCCCGTCGCTGCGTCTGACCGCCGACTTCAGCCACTGGATGAACGTCTGCGAGTCGCATCTGGACGATCAGCAGGAGCATCTGGCTCTCGCCATCGAACGCACGGTTCATGTACACGGCAGAATCGGGTATCCCGAAGGGCCGCAGGTTCCGCATCCGGGCGCGCCGGAGTATCGGACGGAGCTTGAGATTTTCGCCGGCTGGTGGCAGCGCATCTGGGCGCAGCAGGCTGCGCAAGGAAAGCCGTTCACCACGTTCACCGCCGAATTCGGGCCGCCCGGCTACATGCATACGCTGCCCTTCACGGGCGCGCCGGTCGCGGACCTGTGGGAGGTCAACCAATGGATGACCGACTATGCCACGCGCTTGTTCGAGGAATGGCAGCTTAAGCCTCGATAAGTTTCACTCTTCGTAGCCGTGTGCGCGCGCCAGCGCCTGCACGGCTTTTTCGAGCGGCCGCAGCGGATGGCCGATCGTCACGCCGCGCGCGGACCCGGTCAAGCGCGCGGCGTCGACCATCGACAGCTGCGCGACGGAGACGGGCCTCGCCGGATCGGCGTCCAGCAGTCTGTCCAGCGCTTGGCGGACGAGCTTGACGGACGCCTCCTTGTCCCCGCGCATGACCAGCTCGAATGCCTCCGGCAGCACGGCGGTCTCGATCTGCGGCTGCGCGTACCCTTGACTCGCGGCGTAGGCGCGCAGCCTGCCGCTCGTTCCCTCGACGGTCGCCGGGTTCGTGAACAGCAGCATCTGAGGGCCGGCGCATCTGCTAATCTCCGCGAAGAACGGCTCGTCGATCTTGAGTATGGGCAGCTTGATCCGGAGCCGCTCCTCCTCCAGCAAAGCGATATAGTTCGTGCAGGTGATCAGGATGGCGTCCGCGCCGGCTGAGGCCATCCAATCCAGCTGCCAGGCGACATGCGCCTTCGCTTGCTCGTCGATAAACGACGCATCCGCAGCCATGCGCGCGATCAGCCCCGGATCGACATAGTGCGTCCATGTCACCCCTTCGGGTACATTAAGCCCGCCGATATATCCGATATTGGATTCATGCGCATGCAGGCAGGCGATGTTGAGACTCATGCCGATCCCTCCGATTGTAGTAATCCATCCCGGCCCCAGCGGCCGGATCACACGCATATGACGGTATACCGCGCTCCCGACTGCCGCCCGTCGTCAACCCTGGCTGCGACTCTCGCATCCGCGCCGACGAACCTTGCTCTTCATATTTCCAGCCGCCAGTCGTTGCACCGCATCATGTTGCCCGGGGGATATTCGAACTCGATCTCGCCGGTCGGCGTGAAGCCGAGCTTGCGGCATACCGCGTTCGATGCGGGATTGTCCGCGCCCGGATACGCATGGATCGCGCGACGCGCGCCCTCTGTGCGGGCATGCGCGACCGCCCGAGAGACGGCGGCCGTCGCCAGTCCTCTGCCCTGATACGCCGGCAGGATGCCCCAGCCCATCTCGTACACCGGCTCGCCATGCCACGTCCGGTCCCAATAGCCGACGCTGCCGACAAGCTCGCGCCCCGGGAGCAGGACGACGGCGAACATGCGGCCCGTTCCTATGCCGGCAATGCGCAAGTACCGTTCGTGACGCTCCGCAACCTGCGCGTCTGTCTCCGGCCCGCCGAGATGCTCGGTCATCTCCGGCGCGTTCAGCCCGCGCAGCAGGTCGAAGTGATCCTCGGACCAGGTTGCGAGTTCTATGTTGATGCGATCGGTCATGTGTGGCGGCCCCTTTCCGGCGCTTGTCCTATCCTCCCATTCTAGCAGCACGCGCGCGCAACAGCTATCCTCGTGAAGCTGCGGCAGTCGCCGCCGCGAATTGAAGCGCAACATATCTAAGGAGCTCCCGTGCTATAACTGGTCTTGTAAAAAATAGAAGGAGCTGATCGTATGACGAGGCGGAACGGGAAGGTTGCATTGGTGACGGGGGCGAGTCGAGGAATCGGGCGCAGCATCGCGCTGCGGCTCGCCGCGGACGGCGCGACCGTCGCGGTGCATTACGGGAGCAACCGGGATCGGGCGGAGGAGATCGTCCGCGAGATCCGGACCGGAGGCGGCTCGGCGTTCGCGATCGGCGCCGATCTGGCGAGCGCCGGGGGGATCGAGGCGCTGTTCGAGGCGCTGGACGGACGGCTGGATGGGCCGGCGGGAGGCACGCGGCTCGATATATTGGTCAACAATGCCGGGATCGGCCAGCAGATCGGCATCGGGGAGACGACGGAGGCTTCGCTCGACGAGGTGCTGAATATCAACGTCAAGGCGCCGATTCTCGTCATCCGGGAGGCGCTGAAGCGCATGAACGACGGCGGCAGCATCATTAATTTGTCTTCGGCCGTGACGCGCATCCCGCTGCCGAATCTGCTCGGCTACAGCGTGTCCAAAGGCGCGATCAACACGCTCACGCTGAACCTGGCGCAGGAGCTGGGCGGACGCGGCATCCGGGTCAACGCCATCCAGCCCGGCATCATCGACACCGACATGAACACAGCGACGCTGCAGGACCCGGGAGGCCGGGCGTTCGCCGCCGGTCTCTCGGTGTTCGGCCGCTGGGGCCAGCCCGAGGACGTGGCCGACATCGCCGCCTTCCTCGCCTCGCCCGACAGCCGCTGGGTAACCGGCCAGCTCATCGACGCGAGCGGGGGCTCGCGGCTGTAGCCGCCGCTCTGGCCCGGCCCTAGGTGCGGCCGAGTGCTGTCGTTCGACAGTACATCGCGCACTACCGCGCCTTGAACCGGCCAAGTGCTGTCGTTCGACAGTACATCGCGCACTGTCGCGCCTTGAACCGGCCAAGGGCTGTCGTTCGACAGTACATCACGCACTGCCGCGCCTTGAACCGGCCAAGGGCTGTCGTTCGACAGTGCATCACGCACTGCCGCGCCTTGAACCGGCCAAGTGGCGGCAGCGTATGCAGACAATACGAAGCTTTCCAGCATGATCGTATCGATTCCCGAGACAATCCCTTCGGCCAGAAATTTTTTCACGCTGACAGCCGCGCCGGGGAAGGACGTTCATTTCTTTAGCCTTGTACCACTCTACAAGGAAGAGATGGACTTCAAGCTCAATCAAGGACACGAAGCGTTGTTCGACAAACTGGAAGCCGCCGGCGTCACCGAATTGATACAACCGGACCGCAAAAACGTCTGCAAGAAGAGGTTCGGGCTGTTTTGAGTTCAATAACCGTGCATTGCCCGCCAGCAACCGACAAGATATACTAAATGGATATTATCATCGGCAACGATTCAAAGGAGATAGACTTATGTCCGATCTGCCTCTCGCGGAAGTGGCCTACCAGGAGCTCCGGCAGCGGCTGCTCAGCGGTCAATATCTGCCCGGCCATCTGCTCTCGGAGAGCGAGCTGGCGAGCGGGCTCGGGATGAGCCGGACGCCGGTCCGCGCCGCCGTCATGCAGCTGGAGAAGGAAGGGTTCCTGGAGACGCTCGTCAAGCGCGGTATCCTCGTCAAAGGGATCGACGTCAAGGAACTTTACGATATGTTCGATCTGCTGAATGCGCTGTATCTGTTCGCGCTCGACCGCATGGAGCAGCATCAGTTCGAGCCCGAGTTCGAGCGTCTGCGCCACTATCTGGACCAGGTGAACGAAGCGAGCGAACGGAAGATGCACCGCGAGTATTATGAATCGGGCCTCATGTTCATGAGCACGCTGCTGTCCACGATCGAGAACCGCAGCATCATGGAGACGTTCGACCGCTACAGGGACAAGGTGCTGTACTTCGTCGTCGCCTACCGCTCGACCCAAGGCTCGAACCGCCCTTACACCGGCAAAAAGCTGTACGCCGAAATTTACCGCCATTTAACCGAAGGGAACTTCGTCGAGGCGAAGGCCGCCATCCAGGCGTCCAAGCGGAACTCCCGCGAGGAGCTGCTGCGCAACGGCTACAAGCTCTGAAAAACCGCGGCACGACGCCGCTTTTCGACCGAACCTCATACTCGCACCTCACCCCGGAGCGCATCGCTTCCGGGGCTTTTTGACGCGTCCGCACATTTTACACAACACCGCAAGCTCGTTTATACCGTCCTTACATACAAGATTGATAATTCTTGTATACAAGATCACTTCTCAAATCCAAGGAGGCTAACCCAAGATGAAAAGCATGAGATTCGTCCACCTGACCGATACGCACATGAACGCGCCAAGCTCCGACGGCCCCTTCGCCAAGTTCAAGCTGGCCGAAAAGGTCAAGCAGACGTGCCGCCACATCCAGGAGGCGAACATCGCCCCCGCCTTCGTGCTCATCACCGGCGACCTGTCGCATGAAGGCGACGCCGCCGACTACGCCTATATCCGCACCGTGCTGGACGAATGCTCCGCGCTGGTCGGCGCGCCGGTGCATGTCGTGCTCGGCAACCACGACCATCGCTCCGCGTTCCGCCAAGGCTATCTGGGCGAGACGCCATCCGAAGAAGCCTACTACTACTCGCACGACATCGACGGCCTGCGCCTGATTGGCCTCAACTCCCAGACGCCCGGCCGCCACGACGGCGAGATCGACGCCGCACAGCTCGCCTGGCTCTCGGACGAGCTGGCACAGCCCGCTCCGCTCGGCACGATCGTCGCGATCCATCATCCGATGATGAGCGTGCGCGGCATGCCCGGCGACCATCTGCTGGCGAACCGTGCGCAGCTCGGCGAAGTGCTCGCCGGCACCGACGTCATCGGCGTCATGGCCGGACATGTCCACTCCAACAATGTCGGCACCTACCGCGGCATCGTCAACGTCGCAGCCGCCGGCACGGCGTTCACCGGCGAGATGGCCGACGCGGACAACTACAAGATGGTTAACTTCTGCGGCTACAACGTCGTCGACGTGAGCGAAGAAGGCATCTCGATCCAGACGACCGTGCTGCCGACCTCGAACGAAGAATACTTCCGCTTCCCGATCGCCGCACTCGCCGTCCAGCACTGATCCGCGCGAATTAGCCGCAGGTGCCGTCGCTCCGGCGCGAGGCGAACGCATCCGCCACGACGACGGCGCCCCGGCATGCCCGACCGACATCGCTAATCGATAACCGAGGAGAGACGCATCATGACGACGATTCAAATGCCGGCCTGCCTGCTGCCGCTGGAGGGCGTCTACAACTTCCGCGACATGGGCGGACTGCGCGCCGAAGACGGACGGACGGTCAAAAAGGGACTGCTGTACCGCGCCGCCGAGCTGACCGGGCTCACGCCGGCCGACCACGAGGCGCTGCGCGCCATCGGCCTGAAGCATGTGTTCGACTATCGCAACCGTGCAGAAGCCGACGAGAAGCCGGACCCCGCCATCGGGGAGGCCGTCTACATCCGCGTGCCCGCCAACGAAGCCGCCGAGAGCGCGCCCCATGTGACGATGGAGCAGCTGTTCGCGAGCGGCATGCACGAAGCGTTCTCCGAAAATATGCTGGACAGGCTGTACGCCACACTGCCGATCAACAATGCGTCCTACAAGCAGCTCATGGCGCTGCTGCGCGCGCCGGAGACGAGCCTGCCGCTCGTCCATCACTGCGCGGGCGGCCGCGATCGCACTGGCGTCGGCGCGCTCCTCATACTGCGGACGCTCGGCGTGCCGTACGAGACGATCCTGGAGGATTACCTGCTGTCGAACGTGACGCTCGAGAAATTCCATGCGCAGATGTTCGACATGGCCGCGCGCTACCTCGACGAACAATCGCTTGAGAAAATGCGGCGCACGATGGCGCTGCAGGAGCGGTATCTGGACGCTACGATGAACGCCATCCTGGCGGCACACGGCACGTTCGAGCAATATCTGCTCGCCGAGTTCGGCATCGACGCCGAGGATCGCGCACGCATCCAGGCGTATTGCCTGGAATAGACCGTCCGGATATGCAGTCAACCATTATTGAACAGGGGGCAAATCATTCAATGAAACCGTACTTGAAAGGCACCGCGCTGCTGCTCGCGATCGCTGCTGCCGCCAGCCTGTCCGCATGCGGCTCCACCGCAGAAGGCGAAGCCGACGCCGCTGCCGCGCCTGCCCAGACGGAGCTTGCCAAGCTCGATCCCGCGCATCCGACCAAGGTCACGTTCTACTCGTACAGCCTGGCCTACCCGACGATGAAGCCGGGTATGGAGCAGTTGATCAAGGAGTTCAACGACACGGTCGGCAAGGAAAAGGGCGTCGTCGTCGAAGGCGTCGCAGATGCGACGATGCAGCAGTACAAGGCCGATATCTCGGCGGGCAAGGAAGTCGACGTCGTGCAGCATACGTTCGGCACGCTCGACAGCTCCCGCATCAGCCTCGGCTTCCAAGCCTACGAGGACGTATTCCCGAAGGCGGAGCTGGACGCGCATCTGCAGGGCATCTCCCCCAACGCGCTTGAGCTCGGCAAGATCGACGGCAAGATGTACGGGCTGGCCTTCACGTTCAGCACGCCGATCGTCTTCATCAACGGCAAGCTGTTCGAGCAGGCCGGACTCGATCCCGCGCAGCCGCCGAAGACATGGGCCGAGATCAAGGAAGCTTCGCTCAAGATCAAGGCCGCCACGGGCAAGGACGGCTTCGGCCTCACGCCGACCAACGGCTGGATCACCGAAGGCCTCATCCTGAGCAACGGCGGCGAGGTGCTGTCGAAGGACCGCAAGTCGGCGGAATTCGCAAGCCCCGAGAGCGTCGAAGCGATCGAGACATGGAAGGATCTGTACCAGAACGGCGCCTCCGCGCCCGGCACGGAGACGGAGCTGGTCGAGCAGTTCATGGCCGGCAACCTCGGCATGTACGCCTCCTCGACCTCCCTGTACAGCGGCATCAAGAAGGCGTCGGAAGCCGGCGGCTGGCAGGTGTACGGCGCAGGCATGCCGCAGTTCGGCGACAAGCCGGCCGTCCCGGTCAACTCGGGCAGCGTGCTCGCCGTCCGCGGCAGCACGCCTGAGAAGAATGCCGCCATCTGGGAGTTCATCCGCTTCGTGACCGGCGACCGCGGCTATACGATCATCACCTCGCAGATCGGCTACCTCCCGCTGCGTACGGCCCTCGCCGACGATCCCAACGGCCTGAAGGACTTCGTCGAGCAGAACCCGCTCTACCGGATCAACCTCGAGCAGCTCTCCCATATCCAGCCGGTCGCCATCTGGCCGGGCGAGTACGCGACCGAAGCGGCTACGGCGTTCACGGACGCCATCGTCAAGTCCGTCATGACCAAGGACGGCGACGTCAAGGCGACGCTGCAGAAGGCGCAGGACGATATCAACAGCATGATCCAGTAACGTAATGAAAAGGAGCCGTCATGAGCCAAGCCATCGATAACGCCTACGCGCCCCCCCTCGCGGGGAAGCCGCCCGTAGCCTTGGACCGGCAGCGCACGAGGTCCAGGGCGCTTCGCATGCTGAAGCCCTGGCTGTACCTGCTGCCTGCGCTCGTCCTGCTCGGCGTCTGGATGTACAGGCCGCTGCTGTACACCTTCTATCTGGCCTTCCACAAGTGGAGCATGGTGCCCGGCACCGAGCCGCTGTACGTCGGGCTCGACAACTTCACGCGGCTGCTCGCGAACAAGAGCTTCGTCGGGTCGATCGGCAACACCGTGTTCTATACCGCTCTGCTGCTGCCGTTCTCCATCATTATCCCGCTTGCGCTGGCGACAGTCACCCACCATATGGAAGGCCGCATGAAAAACGTGTACCGCGCGCTGTTCTTCATCCCGATGATTCTGGCGCCGGTATCGGTGAGCGCGATCTGGCGGTGGCTGTTCCACCCGTCCGGCGGGCTCGTCAACGTCGCGCTGCTGAAGCTCCATCTGATCGACACGCCGATCGCCTACTTCTCGGACCCGTCCTTCGCCAAGTGGATCATCCTGCTCATCACGGGCTGGAAGATGATCGGCTTCAGCACGATCATGTTCTCCGCCGCCCTGACCGGGATCAACCGCGAGTATTACGAGGCCGCCTCGCAGGACGGCGCGGGCAGCATGCGGCAGTTCTGGCATATCACCATCCCGCTCATGTCGCCGATGATTATTTTCATGCTGACGATGAGCATTCTGTTCTCCAGTCAGTGGACGTTCGCGTACATCGACATTCTGACGACGGGCGGGCCGTACGGCACATCGACCAACGTCTACTACGAGATGTACAAGTTCGCCTTCTCCAATCTCAACGCGGGCTTCAGCTCTGCGGCGGCGCTGCTGTTCTTCGTCGTCTTCGGCGTCATCTCGCTCGCGCTCAACTCGCTGTCGCGCCGCTTTTCCTTTTACGACAACTAAGACGGGAGGAACCGCCCATGAATCGAACCAAACCGGCGGTGGCGATCCTGCAGCACGGGCTGCTGTCGCTCATGTGCGTGATCGCGCTGTTCCCGCTGTACTGGATGCTGAGCTCCTCGTTCAAGAACGAGTCGGACATCTTCAAGTCCGACTTCCTGCCGCCGAGCCCGATCTTGAGCAACTATGCCTACGCGTTCGAGCAGCTGCCGATCTTCCGCATGATGTTCAACTCATTCGGCGTATCGGTGCTGATGACCGCGCTCCAGCTGTTCACCGGCCTGCTCGCGGCGTACGCGCTCGTCCGCTGGCGCTTTCGCGGACAGTCGCTCATCTTCACGCTGCTGAGCCTGACATGGCTCATTCCTTTCCAATCGATCATGATCCCCAACTACGTGCTCGTCAATGACATGGGTCTGAACGAGACGCTCATGGGCATCGTGCTGCCGTTCGCCGTGTCCACCTTCGCCATCCTGTCTCTCTACCAGAGCTTCCAGGCGTTCCCCAAGGTGCTCATCGAGGCGGCTTGCATCGACGGACAGAGCGACTTCGGCATCCTGACGCGGCTCATCCTGCCGAACATCAAGTCCTCGGTCGCCTCGCTCGGCATCATCCTGTTCATCAACGGGTGGAACGAATACTTGTGGCCGATGCTCATCACCAAGAAGATGGAGAACGCGCCGCTGCAGATCGGACTCAAGCTGTTCGTCAACTCCGACTCCAACATGTGGGGCTCGCTGATGGCGGCCACCACCGTCTCCTGCCTGCCGATCCTGCTCATCTACCTGCTGCTGCGCCGCCAGATCGTGGATTCGTTCGTGCGGTTCGGGATCAAGTGAGGGCGCTTCGTAAACTCAGCCGGCTAGCCGGGTAAGCGAATTGTCTTATTGGCGGAGCAGCTTCAACCCCTCGTTAACCATATGGGACTCCAGCTTCACCGAGATCTTGGCCTGCCTGTATAGCGCAGGCCATTCCTTGTGCCTCGCGGTCGGCAGCGACGCTCTGAAGCGGTTGCCGAATCCGAAAATATCGGACTCCCGGGCCTGCGTGACGCTGAACACTTTGGCGGCCCGGTCCTCCAGCAGCCTGTCGATGGTCTGCTCGATGTTCTGTTTGTTCATCGGCTTCGTATGCGAGGCGTCCATCAGCTTCATCACGACACGTATGACGATATCGATGTCGGGCCTGCCCTCGGCCCATGCGGTCCGGATCCGCGCGCTGGACGTCTCGACCTTCACGTTGGCGCCGCCCGCCGTCTCGATCTCGAACGGGGACAGCTTCCCTGTGACGAGTTCGTAGATCAGCGACTCGTCCGGCGTGAGTGTGCCTGCCGCCCGGTCTCCGCTGAAATACATGTTGCCCTTCAAATAAAATTGAAAGGTATCGTCCGCGGCAATCAGCGGAACAAAATTTTGCTGGAGCGGATTGTAATGCTTGTTGAAAACCTGCCAGAGCGTGACTTTGTTTTTCTGCGGCGTGCCCCCGGCGTACTTCTCGAAAAATAGTCTCGTGTACACGCCCGATAATTCTCCCGACGGGTTCGGCCTCGTGAAGATGGGGTCCATATCGCCTTCGATCAGCGCGAACACGGCGCTGATCGGCAATATCCGGTCTCTCACGGCAAAGTCCAGGAAGGAATAAATCCCCTTCTCCTCGGCCAGCTTCTTGTCGACAAAAACAGCTCTCGTCTGGGAGAGGTCCAGGTATTTGGGCATCCGCGCCCGCAGTCGGTCCAGCGCGTCGACGACCGTCTTGCCTCGCTGGCTGGCGGCCAGAAAACCTTTGTCATTGCTCGTGGTCCCCTGCTGCGCATGGGGAATCGGAAATCTCACCCATATCGTCACGCCCCGTTCGTCGTCGCGTGCGATTCCCATCGCACCGACGAGCATCCGGTTGTCGATATCCCTGATGTCCCAGCAGCCCTGCAGGAGCGCGGTCGGGACAAGCAGGCACAGCACGGCCAGCCAGCGGCCCCATTTTGAGGATAACCTCATGCGCGGGCCCCCCTCCCCTTCGCAAGACGCGCCAGCAGCAGCACAAGCGGCGGCAGCGCCAGCAAATACAGACGGACGGGCGTTTCGAGCCATACCCCTTTCTCGATCCAGTCCCACGATGGAATCAGCAGAGCGGACACATACGTGCCGATGCCGACGATCGCGTACGCGGGACGCGCCGGCAGGAACGGCAGAATAGCCCGGAGCGCGGCGACAAGACTGTGCATCATGAGGCTGAGGGTCAGGATGACGAACAGAATGGCGGCCGAGATGAATACGGCGGTCAGATTCTCGACGATCAGCCAGTAGTGGCTGATCGAATCCATCTTGGTCAGGAAAGGAAAGGCCAGCACCTTGGAAAACGCCGGACCGAACGTCAATACGGGCAAATATACCGTGCCGAACATGACGGGAAGGAAGCAGGCTGCGGCTGCGGTGTACGGCAGCCAGAGCCTGTCGGGACGGCGCGCATGCTGTCCGCATGACGATAAATACAAAAAGCCGACCCAGACGTAGGAGGAGGAATAAAACGCTCTGCTGTCCAGAAACGACAGGTGGCCCGGATCCCAGGGCTCGTGCAGCGTGAAGTCGAGATCGCTGAATCCAAGCAGGGTGAGGCCCACTGTGACGGGGATGCCGACGACGATGAACACGGCAGCGGCCCGCACGATCGAAGCGATGCCGCCAGCGGCCAGAAACATCGCCACGAATACTATGCAGTGCAGCGCCCAGAGCGGGGTCGCATGCAGAATCGTCATCGAGATAATCTCGGCGTGCGCGCGGGCAATCATCACCATCGCCCGCCAGACATGCCAGGCGAACGGCAGCGCGAACAGCAGCAGCCCGGGCAGGCCGAGCGTGCGTCTCAGGACGGCGAACGCGTCCAGTCCCGGATGCAACGCCATCAGTCCGGAGAACGTCTTGGCACCCAAGACTCCGACCAGCACGCCCGTCAGAATCGGCATCCAATAGCTGCCCTCTGTAGAATGAAGCACCAGGTACGGGTACAGGAAATAGGATGTCGCGCCGAAAACCGCCAATATCAGGATGAAAAACTGGGTCGAGGAGAGACGAAGCGCCGCATCGTTCATCCTGCCCGCCCCTTGGGCGCCCGGCTTCGTCGCTTGAAACGCGGGAGGATGTCGCCGGCGTAAGTCCTCGCCCGGGGACCCGCCGGCGTAAGATAGGCCACGCCGAACGATTCCAGGCGCGACAGGAAGACGACGAGCACGGCAAAGCAAACGACGAGGCCCAGAATACCGAGTACGCCGGCCCCGATCAGCACGAAGTACTTCAGGACGCGCTGGACGAGCCCCATCTGATAGTCCACGACGATGAAGTTCGTCAGCGCCGTCGTCGCGGCGACGATCACGAGCAGATTGCTGACGATATTGGCCTGGATGATCGCCTGGCCGAGCACGACGCCGCCGACCATCGTGACCGTCGCGCTGATCGTGCGCGGCAGCCGGACGCCGGCTTCGACGATGCAATCCAGCAGGAACAGAATCAGCAGCGCCTCCACCAGCACCGGATACGGCACGCCCTCCCTGCTCCCCGCGGCGGCCAGGCTGATCTCCAGCCGGTTGACGTCGATATTGACGGAGGAGATAGCGACGTAGAAGCCCGGCAGGAACAGATTGATGATTAAAGCCATAAAACGCAGCATTCTTAAAAAAATGGCGATCACGGGCGTTAAATAACGGTCCTCCGCCGCCTCCCAAAAATCCGCAAAGGCGCCCGGCGCCACAATGGCAAGCGGCGTACCGTCCATGATGATGACGAGTTTGCCGCCCAGGAGCGAGCTGGCGAGCCGATCCGGACGTTCCGTCGTCACGGCGAGCGGGTACAGCAGGATGGACCTGCCGCCGAGCAGCCGCAGCAGCTCGCCTGTATCCTGGAGGCCGTCGATCTCAATCTTGGAGAATTGGTCCTGAACGCGGCGCACGAGACCTTCGTCCGTGATGCCCTGCATATAGAAAACACCCGCGCGGACGGGCGTCACCTGTCCGACCGACGTCTCCCACAGCTTGAGCTTCGGCGTACGCATACGCTGGCGAAGCAAGGCGACATTGGTGCGATAGCACTCGTTGAACGCATACATCGGCCCCTGAATGACATTTTCCGTCTGCGGCTGCTGGACGCCCCGCTGCTGCCAATCCCCCGTCTCCAGCACAATGCCCGCCGCCGATGCGGCCGTGCACAGCACGGTTCCTCCCCTGCACAGCGCCTCGACGCAGGCAGGCAGATCTCCTTCCGTGTACTTCGTTCCCACATATCGCTCGATCAGCGCAGCGTCCTCGCTCCCGGACGCGGGCTCCATAGAAAACAAAAGATGCTCGGAGCCCACCAGCGTGGACAGATAGCACAGATAGAGCTCGTCCGAAGCCGCCGCCCCGATCCGGACCGACTCGAAGTCCGCCATATCCTGAAACGAGCCGCGCAAGCCCGCCAGCAGTCCCGGCCCGGGAGCGGGCTGCAGCGCGTGCCAGATCGATCGCTTCCGATAACCGCCCATGCTCTGCTCCCCCTCGCATCGTTAACAGCAGATTTTCCTTCATTATTCCGGGAGAGGAGCCTGATTATACCCTCGGCGCCCTCGGCAGCGGCACCGGGCCGCAGGCCGGACAACGCAAAAAAGGAACAGAGCCCGCTAGCCGCTCTGTTCCTCATACCTCATACCTCATACAGCACCGCCGCAGGCCGGAGCGCGACGGTCCGCCAACCGCCCGCAAATCGCCCGCTCCCGCCTGTCACTGTCCTGCCTTGACCGCCTTGTCGTGCGCGGACGCGAACTGCTCCGGCGTGACCGCCTTGCCGAACAGCGCCTGGATCTGGTTCAGATGCTGCTCGGCGGCGCCCGGCTTCAGCAGCACGTCGGCGAACAGCGTGACGCTCGTCGCCCGGTTCATCTCGCTCAGCAGGTCGATATACAGCTGCGGCAGCTTCACGGCCGCCGTGTCGACCTTGGTCGCCGGGATGACGCCCGCGTCCGTGACGGACTGCTCGCCCCACCGCTTCACGAAGTACTCGACGAACGACTTGGCCTCCGCCTTGACCTCGGAGTTCTCGGCGACGAACAGACCGACGCCCGGCCCGCCTACCCAGCTGTCGATGTTGCCCTTGCCCCCGTCGATGGTCGGGAACTTGAAGAAGCCGACGCTGTCGCGGAAGTCCTGCGGGATGTCCTGGTTCGTCGTGAAGTTGGGCAGCTCCCATGTGCCTACCATATACATCGCGGCATGCCCGCTCAGGAACTCGGCCTTGGCCTCGTCGTTGGACAGGCCGTTGAAGCCGGGATTGAATGCGCCCGCGTTCACGAGGTCCTGTACGTACCGGGCCGCCTGGACAAGCCCCGGATCGGCGAACGAGATCCGGCCGTCGATGGCATCCGCCAGCGTGCGGGAGCCTGCGATGCGGTCGGCCAGATACATGTACCACATCGAGCCGGTCCAGCGGTCCTGATTGCCGAGTGCGATCGGCGAGATGCCACCCGCGGCCAGCGTCTCGACGACGTGCCGGAACTCCGTGTAGGTCGTCGGCGCCTGAAGATGGAACTTCTCGAACAGCTTCTTATTATAGTAGACCGGCGCGATATTGAATTCGAGCGGCAGCGCGTAGGTCTTGCCGTCGATGGCGTAGGCCTCCGTCGTGCCGGCCACGAACGAATCCCGCAGCTCGCCCTGCAGCAGATCGTCGAGCGGCGTGAACAGCTCGCCCTCGACGAACGGCTGCAGATATCCGGCCGCCCATGTCAGGCCGACGTCCGGCAGATCGTTGACGGCGGCGAGCACGCGGATCTTCGCTTTGTATTGCTCGTTGTCGAGCACTTCCTGCTTGATCTTGACGTTCGGATGCGCCGCCATGTACTCCTCGACGATCTTGTTCACGATCCGGTGCTGGCCGAGCGCACCCGATTCGGGCCACAGATGCATCATCCTGATCGTCACCTGATCGCCCGAATCCGGCTCGACTGCCGGACGCTCGTTCGAAGCTCCGTCGCAGCCCGCTATCGCGAGGGCCAGGCCTGCAGCCAGCGCCAGCGCCGTTGCCGCCCGAATTTTTATGCGCACGCTCGTATCCTCCACCGCATGTCATGCCGATTCCGCCTGGGGCGCGCCGGGCGGCACGAGGATGTCTACTCTTTGACGCCGCCCAGCGCCACGCCTGCTATTATATACCTGGACAGCAGGAAGTATATCACAAACAGCGGGAGCGCAGTAAGGGCGAGCCCCATGTAGATCGAGCCGAACTCCGTCTTGTAAATATCCCCTTTGAGCAGGCTGACCATGATCGGCAGCGTGTATTTATCCTTCTGCGTGAGCAGGATGAGCGGCATGAACAGGTTGTTCCAGCTCGCCACGAAGGCGAAGATGGCCTGCGTCGCGATCGCCGGCACCATGATCGGCAGGACGATCCGGTTAAACGTATAAAGCTCCCCGGCGCCGTCGATGCGCGCCGCCTCCACCATCTCGATCGACAGCGTCGCGAGCAGGTACTGGCGCATGAAGAACACGATCGCAGGCGCCGCGATCGCGGGCAGGATCAGCGGCAGCAGGCTGTTCGTCCAGTGCAGCTGGTACATGAACTTGTAGAAGCCGATGGCGCTCGCCTGTGCCGGAATCATCATGACGAGCAGGATGAACGTGAAGAACGCCTGCCGCAGCTTCCAGTTGTATACGACGAGCGCGTAGGCGGTCAGCGACGAGAAGTAGACCGCGCAGATCGTCGAAAAGCCCGAGATGATCAGCGAGTTGAAAAAGCCCTTGATCGGATCGAAGCTCTTGCTCAGCAGCACGTCCAGATTCGTCTTCATATGCGTGGACGGCAGCAGGGACAGACCGCTCTGGATCTCCGCCGTCGAGCGCGTGGCGTTCACGAACATGATCCAGAACGGCAAAATGCTGAGCAGCGCAAGGGCGATGCAGACGATGTACACGATCGTCCGGTTGACGTTAAGGGAGGCTTTGGATTCGACTCGAATGTTGGCCATGAATTACATCCCCCTTGCCGCCGCTTGCGCAGCCTTCTTCATTCTCTTTTGCGCCTTCTTGAGCCTGGCGGCATCGCGGTCGCGCATAAGGTAGAACAACAGGCCCGCCAGAACCGCCGCGATCGCGAACATAATCATGCTGGCCGCCGCCGCTTTGTTGAACATATAGCTGCCCTTGAACGCTTGGCCGTAGATGAACACGGACGTCGTGAGCGTCGCATCGTCCGGGCCGCCGAACAGGAACAGCTGCGGGATGTCGAACAGCTGCAGGCCGCCGATCATCGACGTGATGAGCGTATAGAGCATGATCGTCTTGAGGCTGGGCAGCGTGATGCGCATGAAGGTCTGGAAGCCGTTGGCCCCATCGATCGAAGCCGCCTCGAACAACGCGGGATTAATGCCCATGACGCCTGCGATCAGGATAATCATCGTATTGCCGTACCACATCCAGAATTGGATGAAGGCGACGATGCCCCGTGCGGTCGTCTTGTCCTGGAGGAAGTTGACCGGCGCGTGAATCCAGCCCAGGCTCTCGAACAGACTGTTCACCGGACCCATCGGGTAGGAGAACAAAGAGTTAAAAAGCACGGCGATCGTACTCGCCGTGATAATATTCGGCATGTAGAGCAACACCTTGAACGCGCCTTGACCCTTCACCTTCAGACGCTGGTTGGTGAACCAGGCGGTGAGCAGGAGCGCGAGCCCGATCTGGGGAATAAAGTTCAGTATCCAGATGAGCGCGGTGTTGGTAAGCGAGATGCGGAACGATGTGTTGTGCATGATCAGATCCGCGAAGTTGCCGAAGGGATTGTCCAGGAAATGGACCGGCTTCGGGATGACGCCTTTCATATCGGTGAATCCGATGACCGCCGTGTACAATACCGGATAAAACGAAAAAACCAAAAACGCGAGAATAAAAGGCAAACTGAAAATGTAGCCGAATCTCGAATAGTTGACTCCCTTGCGGCGCATGGCTACCACTCCATCCATTTATATAAAGGGGCGGGCTATGAACCCGCCCCTTCGGCGCAGCGTGCCGTATTATTCGCTTTCGATACCGAGCTGGTCCTTGACCTTTTGCTTGAAGTCGGCGATCGTCTTGTCGCGGCTCTTCGTGCCGTTGGCGTACTCGCGCACCTGATCGCGCCAGATGAGGTTGATCGACTCGTCGTACTGCGTCAGGTTTTTGCCGGTCGCATTGGCGTTGGCCGGTACGAACACGTCGAACATGTTCTGTCCGCCGAGCAGCGCGACTTCACCGTTGGACTTCGACATGACGACGCTCGAGGCGACGCTGTCCTTGGTGCCTTGCTCGCCGGCCTTCATCGTGCCGTTCGCCCAGTAGTATTGGAGACCGGTCTCGGACGTATCGAGCGTGACCCACTTGACGAAGTCGGCCACGGCCGCCTTCTTGGCGTCGTCCTTGAGGACGGCCTTGTTCGCGAGCAGCCAGGTGCCGCCCCAGAAGAAGCCGGTCGGCGATTCCGTCACGGCCCAGTCGCCGTTCGTGTCCTTGACCTGGCCGTTCATGACGTAGTTGATGAGCCAAGCCGGACCGAAGAAGCCGAAGATCGGTTGCTTGCCGGTGCCGGACATGTCCGCGTACCATGCTTCCGTCCAGTCCTTCGTGTCGTTCGAATAGCCGTTGTCCTTGAGCTTCTTGGAGAGATCGAGGAATTGCTCGCGCTTCGGATCGATATGGAGCTTGCCGTCCACGATCCAGCCCTTGTCGGAGCTGTTCTCGATCGGATGCCAGATGTCGCCGTCGCCGGACACGATGCCGTAGCCCTTGGCCTTCAGCTTGGCGGCCGCGTCATAGAATTTGTCCCAGCCGGGGCCGACTTCGGTCTTGATCGTCGCGGGATCGTCCGTGCCGAATACGTCCTTGGCGATCGAGCGGCGGTAGATGAAGGCGCCGCCGGTCGCTTGGTAGGCGAGGCCGCGCAGCGCGCCGTCCTTGCTGCCGATGTCGACCGAGTATTGAGCGATGCCGGCATCCTTCACCATCTGGTCGTCGAGGCCCAGATCGGCATAGTTGGCGGCATAGTCGGAGGCGTCGCCTTGCGTATATTTGAGGACGAAGGCGGATTCGGCTGCGTACAGATCAGGCGCGTCCTTGCCGCCGCCGGCGAGCGCCTGGTCGAGCGCAGGCTGATAAGCGCCGTCCGTCGTCGCGATGACGGTCGTCTTGAACTCGACGTTCGCGTCCGGATGCGTCTCCATATACTTTTTCGTCATATTCGGAATTTCGTCCGTGAAGCTCCACAGGTTGATCGTGACCTTTTCCTTCGACTTGCCGCTGTTCGAGGCGGCGCTCGAAGCGCCTGCGTCCGAGCTGGCTGCCTGGCTGCTGCCTGCATTGTTGGAGGAGTTCGAGCCGCACGCGGCCAGAACGGAGGACAAGAGGAGAATGGCGGTGCTTGCGGTTAGAGCGCGTTTCATTTTTTTAGCCTCCCTTTTTTACGACACAGTCACTTTGTAATCGCATACACAGTATAGAACTAGA
Source organism: Cohnella sp. 56 (assembly GCF_037963805.1). Taxonomy (NCBI): domain Bacteria; kingdom Bacillati; phylum Bacillota; class Bacilli; order Caryophanales; family Paenibacillaceae; genus Cohnella; species Cohnella sp. 56. The sequence continues at coordinate 159,543 of NZ_JAZDQE010000009.1, forward strand.
AATGTAAGCGCAACAGTGAACTGCCGTTGGGAGAAACTCCACTTTTATTGGATCGACGGATCGGTGTCCGCCGCTTGCTGCCGATACTGTCTGGGGCTCAAGCCTTCGTTGTCCTTGAACACCTTGATGAAGTATTTATCCGTCTGGTAGCCGACCTTCTCGGCGATCTCCCAGACCGGCGATTGGGTGGCGACGAGCAGCTCCTTCGCTTTTTGCAGCCGAATCCGCGTCAGGTAATCGCTGAACGTCATGCCCGTCTGCTCCTTGAACAGCACGCTGAAATAGCTCGCGTTCAGGTGGAGCTGCTCCGCGACCTGCTTCATGCCGATCGCCTCGTGCAGATGCTCGTATATATAACCGATTGCATCCTTGATGGCGGTGCCGTACCGCGCCTCGTCGCGATTCACTTCGAGCAGCTTGGGATCGACGAGCTTCTCCATCGCGTCCAGCCGGTCCCTGCCGCTCACGAGCTCGAATGCGCGCTCCACGGTGCCGATCAGGATCCCTTTGTCCAGCGGCTTGAGGATATAGTCGAATGCGCCGAGCTGCAGCGCCCGCTTCGCATACTCGAATTCGGCATGGCCGGAGATGACGATGACGACGGGCAGCGGTCCGCGCGCCGCGAGCGCCTCCAGCATCTGCAGACCGTCGATCTCGGGCATGCGCACGTCCGTGATGATGATATGGGCCTGATTGGCATTCAGCCACGAGAGCGCTTCGACCCCGCTCGCGGCGATCTCGATCCGATGCCTGCCCGCCGACCAGGCGGCGAGCGTCTTCTGGATGCCGAGGCGTGTGCGCGGCTCGTCGTCCACGATTAACAGCGTCTTCACAGCAGTTCGACTCCTCCCGGTGGAATAGTGATATCAAAGCGAACGATCGTGCCGACGCCGGTCTTGCTCTCGATATGCAGCCTGCTGCCGCGTCCCGCGATGTCCGGATAGTACAGCTTGAGACGCCGCTCCACATTGGACATGGCCACCCCCGCCCCCTTCTTGGAGGAAGGCAGCGCGTTTTCGCCCTCGATTTTCCGCATGAGCTTAGCCAGCGTCTCCTCGTCCATCCCGAGTCCGTCGTCGATGACGGCGATCGTCGCGATCCCCGGCTGCTGCGACACAACCTGAATCGTGACCGAGCCCGGACCGATGCGGCTCTCCACGCCGTGCAGGATCGCGTTCTCCACGAGCGGCTGTATGATCAGCTTGGGAATCGGCACCTGCATGAGCTTGTCGTCGGCGGCGATGCGCCAGCTCAGCCGATCGATCAGGCGCATCTTCATAATTTGCAAATACCGCTGCGCATGCTCCAGCTCGTCGCGCACGGTGACCCATTCGTCGTTGCCCCCCGTACTGCCGATGACATAGCGGAACAAGCCCGACATGGCGACGACGATGCCGGCCAGCTCCTCCTCGCCCTTGTCCTCGAGCGACCAATAGAACGCTTCCAGCGTGTTGAACAAAAAATGCGGATTGATCTGCGCCTGCAGCGCCTTGAGCTCGGTGCGGCTCTGCGTGATCTCCTTCTCGTACACGACCTGGATCAGCTCGTTCATATGCGTGACCATCTGGTTGTAGGTGTTGTTGAGCTCCCGAATCTCCAGCGAAGCGATCGGCGGCGACGGGGACAGATTCTGCTTGAGCCCGCCGAGCCGCGCGCCGCGCATCGTCCGCATCAGCTTGAGGATCGGCCGGGTGATGAGCGTGGACAGCAGCAAGGTCAGCAGCAGAAAAGCGACGGCGCTGATGCCGATCGACAGCAGAATCGCAGTCCGCAGCACCGAGATCCCCTCGGTCGAGGCGCGCACCGGGGTGAGCAGCACGAGCGTCCAGCCGGTCGCCTGGGACCGCTGCCGCACGGTCAGCAGCGCCTCGCCTCCGACCGACACCGTCGCGCCCTCCTGCGCGAGCACCTCCCTCGCATCGTCGGCCGCGAGGTCCGAGGTGATCGGATCGCCCCTCCCGTCGGCGAGCAGCATGTATTCGCCGCCCCCCTCCGCATCTCCCGCGAGCGGCTCGCTCATCTCGAAGTAATCGCGGCTCAGATGGACCGCCAGATAACCGCCCGCCGCATAGCCGCGGTCGATGAGCCGGATGCGGCGCATCGCGAGCACGGTGTCGGGCTGCGCCCGATCGAGCCCCAGCCATACGAGCCGTCCCTTCGCGCGGTCCGTCTGCTCGATCATGTCCGGCGTGACGCGCGCGCTCAGCCTGGTCTCGTCGAGCGGGAACAAGCGGCGGTAATCGGTCGTATACAGCTCGAGCGAGCGGATGCCGGACGAATAAGCCATATAGGTGCTCGCGATCTGGAGCAGCGACTGGCGCTCGTTGAATTCGGCGCGGCGGCCGTCCGCTTCCTTCAGCAGCAGCTTCTGCACGTAGTCGTTGGTCGCGAGCTGGGTCGTCAGCGAATCGATCTGATCCAGCAGCGCGTCGAGCCGGCCGTTCGCCTGCACCGCTGTCTGCTGAATATGCTTTTCGGCGCTGCTCCGCAGCAATACGGATACCTGGCCGTAAATATAAATGCCCGCAAAGGTCAGGATGACGATCATCGTCAGCGTAAAGACAGCGAATATTTGGTTTCGTAGCGTGTTCATCTCGCTCAGCTTGGCCAATCGTATCGCCACCCGTTTTCACACGAATCCAATCCCGTCTACTGTATCACAAAGACTGATTCGCCAGCCAACGGTTCATCTGGGGAGGATGCAAACATCTAAAAATAATAGGATAAAACCTAAACGTTGTGAGGTTCCGAGACATTGCGAAGTCTGCTAGTATATAGGAAAATGCCGCGATAGCGCTTACAAATGGAGGGTCACGGATGACGACGACAGGAACGAATGCTAACCGACCGCTCGTAACGCATATTTACACGGCGGATCCTTCCGCCCACGTCTTCGAAGACAAGCTGTACATCTATCCTTCCCACGATCTCGATCATGAGATGACGTCCAACGACAATGGCGATCAATACGATATGGAGGACTACCATGTCCTCTCCATGGACGAAGAGCTGACGACCGCCGTCGACCACGGCGAAGCGCTGCACCTGCGGGACATCCCCTGGGCGAGCAAGCAGCTATGGGCGCCCGACGCCGCCTGCCGCGACGGCAAGTATTATCTGTTCTTCCCGGCGCGGGACCACGACGGCATCTTCCGGATCGGAGTCGCTGTCGGGGAGAGGCCGCAAGGCCCATTCCGGCCGGAGCCGAGCTACATCCCCGGCAGCTACAGCATCGACCCCGCCGTCTTCGTCGACGACGACGGCAGCGCGTACATGTACTTTGGCGGCCTGTGGGGCGGCCAGCTCGAGAAGTGGCAGAGCGGCGACGGGTTCCAGGCGGATGCCGAAGGTCCGGCGGGCACGGAGCCCGCGATCGGGCCGCGCGTCGCCAAGCTGTCGGACGACATGCTGTCGTTCGCGGAGGCGCCGCGCGAGATCCGCATCGTCGACGAGGCCGGCGAGCCGATCCTGGCCGGCGACGAAGACCGCAGGTACTTCGAGGGGCCGTGGATGCACAAGTACGACGGGCGCTACTACCTGTCCTACTCCACCGGCACGACCCACCAGATCGTCTACGCGGTCGGGGACGATCCGTACGGCCCGTTCGTCTTCAAGGGCACGATCCTGACACCGGTCATCGGCTGGACGACGCATCACTCCATCGTGCAGTACCGGGACAAGTGGTACCTGTTCTACCACGACAGCTCCCTCTCCGGCGGCGCCGACAACAAGCGCTCCGTCAAGATGACCGAGCTGCGCTACCGTGCGGACGGCACGATCGAGACGATCGATCCGTACCCGGAACAGCAGGGCTGAGGATAGGCGCAGCTGGAGCGGCGGCTGGGGTCGGCGGAGAAGCTGGAGCGGCGGCCGGCGACGGGGCGCAGCCTGGAGCGGCGGCCGGCGATGGGGCGCAGCTGGAGCGGCGGCTGGCGACGGGGCGCAGTTGGAGCGGCGGCCGACGATGGGGCGAAGCTGGAGCGGCGGCTGGCGACGGGGCGCAGCCTGGAGCGGCGGCCGACGACGGGGCGAAGCTGGAGCGGCGGCCGGCGACGGGGCGAAGCTGGAGCGGCGGCCGGCGACGGGGCGCAGCCTGGAGCGGCGGCCGACGATGGGGCGCAGCTGGAGCGGCGGCTGGCGACGGGGCGCAGCTGGAGCGGCGGCCGACGACGGGGCGCAGCTGGAGCGGCGGCCGGCGACGGGGCGCAGCTGGAGCGGCGGCCGGCGACGGGGCGCAGCTGGAGCGGCGGCCGACGACGGGGCGCAGCTGGAGCGGCGGTCGGCGGAGAAGCTGGAGCGGGACGCAGCCTGGCGGAGAAGCGCCGCATTGCGTAGAACAGCCCAAACGCCTCCACTACAGGAGGCGTTTGGGCTGTTTGGCGCGCGGCGAGGGCCATCGCCTCCACTACAGGAGGCGATTGGGCTGTACGGCGCGCGACGGGGGCCATCGCCTCCACTACAGGAGGCGATTGGGCTGTACGGCGCGCGGCGAGGGCCATCGCCTTCACTACAGGAGGCGATTGGGCTGTTTGGCGCGCGGCGAGGGCAATCGCCCCCACTACAGGAGGCGATTGGTCCGTTTGGCGCACGGCGAGAGCCATCGCCTTCACTACAGGAGGCGATTGGTCCGTTTGGCGCGCGACCAGGGCCATCGCCTTCACTACAGGAGGCGATTGGTCCGTTTGGCGCGCGGCGAGGGCCATCGCCTCCACTACAGGAGGCGATTGGGCTGTACGGCGCGCGACGGGGGCCATCGCCTTCACTACAGGAGGCGATTGGGCTGTACAGCGAGCGGCGAGGGCCATCGCCTTCACTACAGGAGGCGATTGGGCTGTACGGCGCGCGACGGGGGCCATCGCCTTCACTACAGGAGGCGATTGGTCCGTTTGGCGCGCGGCGAGGGCCATCGCCTCCACTACAGGAGGCGATTGGACTGTACGGCGCGCGGCGAGGGCCATCGCCTCCACTACAGGAGGCGATTGGACTGTACGGCGCGCGGCGAGGGCCATCGCCTCTACTACGTTTGTTTCTTTGTTAAGAAGTAACATAAGCGCCATATGTTCTGCGTAGCTTATGAGTAGATTCCACTTGCAAATGGATGTGTCACATCGAGCTTTCAAATTTGCCAAGGGGGTTGACTCGATTTGAAAACGTTGAATGCTGTCGCGCTCGCTGTGCTGATTATCGGAGGGTTGAACTGGCTGCTGGTTGGTGTGTTTAAGTACGATTTGGTGTCCGATCTGTTCGGCGGGCAGGAGGATGTCGTGTCCCGGATCATCTACATCATCGTCGGCGTCTCCGCGCTATACGCGCTCAAGTTTTTCAGCGATGTCAGCGGCTCGCGTGGCCGGTAAATCCGCAACGCCGCTATCAAGAAAAGCCGGACGGCCGCCTTTGCAGGCGCCGCCCGGCTTTTACCGCGCTTATCGGAGGCGATAGGACGGGAGCACTCCGTCACACATATTGCTATTGCTGCCGCTGCTGCTCACCGCCACTGCACGCTCCCTCGCGCCGATCGCCGCGCAGCGGACGGCGGCTCGTCTCCGAGCCACTCGGCCAGCTCGAGCAGGGCTCGGCTCAGCGGCTCGGCCGCATATTCGTTGACGGGCGCCGCAAAAAAACCGTCGTGCACCCGCGCATGCACCTTGCCCTCGCGGACGGCGGGCAGGTCCCGCCAGGTGTCCGCTCGCGTCAGACGCTCCCAGGCGGTTCTGGCAGCCTCGTCCTGCCCCAGTCGCACCAGCATGCGGTCCGCCCCGATGCCCGCCAGCTCCTCCGGCTCAATCGGCCTGGCCCACCAGTCCTGCCCCAGCCCGGATGGCACGGCGCAGCCAAGATCGTCGTAGAGCAGCGTCCCCGCGCGCCGGCCGCAGACGGACACGCCTTGCCCGCCGACGCTCAGCATCAGGACAGCGTCCGCGCCGACGACGCGGCCGACCCGCTCGCGCACCTCCTGCGCACGGCGGTCATAGCGGTCCAACCAGCCGGCCGCCTCCGCTTCCAGCTCCAGAAACCCGGCCACGCTCCGCAAATGCCCGCGCCAGTCCGCCGCCCAATCCAGGAACAGCGCAGGCGCCACCTCCCGCAGTCGGTCTTGCTCCGCCTCGGGTATGAACGCGCCGATGCCCACGATCCGGTCCGGCCTCGCCGCGCGCAAGGCGGCCAGATTGAATTCGTATTGATGACTGAGCCGCGTCGTGACCTCGCAATCGTAGCGGTTGCGGTAGCGGTCCGTCCAATACTGGTCCATCGGCGCCGCGAGCGGGATCGTCTGCAGCGCCAGCAACTGCCCGATGTTGATCCAACTGTAGGCCGCGATCCGCCGCTTCTGATTGCGCTGATAGACGGCCGGCGCGACACCGGTCTGCTTTTTGAACAAACTGCTGAAGTAGCTCTCGTTCTTGTAGCCGACCCGGTACACGATCTCCCCCAGCGCAGGGCCGCCCGGCTCCCGCATGAGCCGCTTGGCTGCTCTCAATCTCAGCTCCGTCCGGTAGTCGATGACGCCTCTGCCGTACCGCTCCTTGAACAGCCGCATGAAATGGTAGCGGCTCAGTCCCGCGATGCCCGCCAGCTCGTCGATCGTCAGCTCGTCGGCGTACCGCCGCTCTAGCTCCAGCCTGGCCGCCTCCAGCGCCAGCTCCGTCCGCTGCTCCCGATCGTGCAGCGCCAAGCCGAGCAGCTCCAGCAGTCCGGCTTCGCAGCGCAGCCGGTCCGACGGCGCGCCGCTTCGCCAGCCGGCGCAGATCGCCCCGTATAGCTGGCCCGCCAGGGAGGCCGGCGATATCTGCGCCTCCGCCGGCAGCGGCAGCGGCGCGTCAGCGGGCACGGCCGTCAGCATGCCGGGATGCTCGCCGGACGGGCCGAATGCGGCGAAGGACAGCAGCAGCAGCTCCAGCGGCTGTCCCGAATAGTTCGTCAGCTCGATCAGTTGGCCCGGACGGCAGACGAACAGATCGCCCGGCCGCAGCACCCGTATGCGGCCGTCGATGACAAGCTGTCCGCCGTGCGCGTTGGAGAGCAGCAGCGCACGCGTATCCGTTTCGACGAACCTGCGCTCGGTCGATGGCGACTGGGGCGCATCGCGGATCGTGCGGACATCCAGCAGCCGATAACAGAGCAAACCCGGGGCCGGTGGCCCCAGGTCGTCGCTATTGTCCCTATTCATGCACGTTTTTCAGCACATCGTCGATGATCAAGCCGCCGGCGATGGAGTTCAGGTTGAACCAGTAGCCCGAGTCCGCCTCGAACACATGCCCTTCCTTGACCGCCTTCAGCTGCTGCCACAGCGGATTGTCGGTCGGCGGCGCCTGACGGCCCGGACCCGACAGCACGAAAATATAATCGACGTCCGCAAGCTCCGCCAGTTGCTCGGCCGAATACGACTCATAGCTGCCCTTGAGCACCGCCGGCTGGCCGAAGCCCAGCGCCTGATACAACGTCACGCCGCCGTAGAAGTCGGAGCCGAACAGCTTGAAGCCCTTGTCGGCAGCTTGCAGCAGCACCGCCGTCTTCTCCGACGGCAGACTGCCGAGCTTGGCCTTCGCGTCCGCCAGCTTCTCGTCGTAGCGAGCCAGCGCAGCCGCGGCGGCGTCCTGCTCGTTCAGCAGCGCTCCGAGCTTCTCCAGATTGCCCCGCCAGTCCGCATCCGAGGTGGACAGCACGAACGTCGGCGCGATCTTGGCGAACTGCTCGTAGCTGCCGCTCGGCGCGTAGGCCGACGTCAGGAAGATGATGAGGTCCGGGTTGTAGGAGAGCACCTCCTCGGGCTTGAGCCCGTCGTCCATGCGCAGGACCGGTACATCCGAGAGCTTGTCTTGCAAATATTGCTGCGGCACGCCCCCCGCGCCCCACTGGGCCACGGGCTTCATGCCGAGCGCGGACAGCGGGTCTTCGAGGAACGGTGCGACGATTCGCTGCGGATGGTCGGGCACACGGACCTCGTGCCCATCCGCGTCCGTGAGCAGACGGCCATCCGCTTCGCTCGCGGCCGGGCTTGCGGACGGCTGCGCCGTTGCGGCGGCGGACGCCGTCTGGCTGCTCGCCCCGCCCTTGTCGCCGGAATCGCCGCAAGCGGCCAGCAGGAAAACAATAAGTAAGATCGTAGCAAATTGCGCGAGTCGTGAGGACATATTTATTCAGTAGCTCCTATACAAGTGATATTGATTATCATTATTAACTTAGTATAGAAGCATTTGTCCCGAATGTGAATGAGGCATCGTGCTGTTTTTTTGAAATGTGGCGCATAATGGCTATCCTTCAGCAGAGCCGCCGGCCGCCGCCGTCGATGGCGCATCGCTGCGAAGCCCGCCCGCCGCAGCCTCCGGGCAAGGCGCTGCTATCAGCCGAGCGTCGCCGCGAAGCCGTCCCGCCAGTCGGCATAGCGCGGCTGCCAGCCGAGCCGCCTGGCCTTGGCGTTATCCGCGCCGCGCTCGCCGCGGGCGGCGCCCGGCTGCCGCTCCGGCGCGGGCGCGCCCAGCAGCGCCGCATAATACGGCAGCCACTCGCTGCCCGGCGCCGGGCGGTCGTCCGCGATGTTCACCGCGCCGGACGGCCAGTCCAGCGCGAGCAGTGCCGCCCGTGCGGCGTCGTCCACGTGGACGAACGACGCCGTGCCGTCGGTGGCGGGCAGCGCGCCGAGCCGCGCCTGGTCCGCCATGAAGCCGTCCCGGGCATACCAGGTGCCCGGCCCGTAGAACAGCCCGTAGCGGAGGATCACCGCTTCGGGCATGTCCGCAGCCGCGCTCTCCAGGGCGTGCACGCCCTGGATGGTGGCGCTGCGCGGCGGCGGCGCGTCCAGGTCGAGCGGCTCCTCCTCGCTCGCGGGACCCTCGCCCGGCGCATACGCCCAGCAGATGCTCTGCGCGATCATCCGCCGCGCGCCCGCAGCCAGCGCGGCGTCGACGAGATTGCGCGTCCCCTCGATCCGGATGCGCGAGTTGCTGCCGAAGTCGCGCTCGCCAAGCGACGTCAGCTGATGAATGACCGTCTCCGGCTCAGCCTCGCGCACCGCCGCGAAGACGGAATCCCGGTCGAGCGCGTCGAGCACGACCGCCCGCATGCCCAGCCGCTTGAGCTCGGCCGCCTTCTCGGGGCGGCGGGTGAAGCCCGTCACTTCGTGACCGGCTGCCAGCAGCATCGGGATCAACGGCTGTCCGATGGCGCCGGTGGCGCCTGCAACTGCAATTCTCATCTGATATCGACCTCCGGGGATATGGATGTGGATGGAGCATTCGCAGCAGCGGCGGCACGCGTCGGCTCTGTCCGTGCGAGGCGAGCCGATCCCGCTCCCGCTTGTGCGGAGGGCGGAGCCGCCGTCTCGCCCTTGGCCGCAGGCCGATCGCGCCGCCGCCCGAAGCCGCGGTAGTTGGCGCCGATGACGCCCGCCAGCAGGCAGATCGAACCGATCGTCTGCGCCCCGCTCCAGTGATCGCCCATCAGCAGTACGCCCGACAGGATCGATATCAGGTTGCCGAGATTGGTGAACAGGCTCACCTTGAACGCTTCGATCCGGGCCAGTGCGACGTTGGACAGCCAAGACGATACGAGCGATGACATGATCGCGATATACAGCAGCGGCAGCCAGAAGCCCGGTGCGGAAGATGGCGCGAGCAGCGCGGGCATCGTTCCCTGTACCGCGTGGCGGACCAGCGCCAGCGCGACGAAGATCATGCAGCCGGTCCGCATCATCGCATAGCTGAGCTGGATGGCGGTGTACGCGGCTCTGTGCCGCCGAACCAGCACGCCGTACAGCGCCAGCATGGCCGCCGACAGCAGCATCATCGTGCCGCCGAGCACGCTCATCCCCTGGAGCCCGCTGCCTCCGGCGCTTGTCATAAATACGAGGCCGCCGATCGAGACGAGCACGGACAGCATTTGGAACAGGCTCGCCCGTTCCTTCAACATCAGCGCGCCGAGCAGCAGCGCGAAGATCGGGGCGGTCGACGAGAAGACGCCTGCGCCCGACGTCGTCGAGGCGGAGATCCCGATCGCCTGGAAGGCGAAGAAGGCAGTCGGATAGATCAGGCCGACCAGCAGCAGCGGCCGGCGGCTCGTCCCCGGCTCCGGCTTCGGGATACGAATCCAGCCCAGACGCGCCGGGACGGCGAGCACGGCGTAGGACAGCGCGAACCGGTAGGCGAGCATGTCGAGCGGGTCGGCATGCTGCAGCGCGAGCTTCGTGAACATGAAGGAAAATCCGATGATGATCGCGTATAATAAAGCCAACGTATAGGTGGCTGCGGAGCTTTTTTCGCTTGCCGGTGTCGTCATGGCCTTTCCTCCTCGTGTCCGATTGCTGTGCCGGCCGGCATCACTTCGTGTTTCCAGCATAAGACATCGGGCTGCTTCGAGCCATCCATTTATACTCAAACTGTACCGGTACAATTCGCATGCTGGGAGTCGATCGACCATGATGAGATACGAAGCGCTGATGCGCGATATCGAACAAAAAATCGAGGACGGCCGTCTGCGCGGCGGGCAGAAGCTGCCGTCCATCCGGGAGGCTGCGGCGGCGTACGAATGCAGCAAGAGCACGGTCATCCGCGCGTACGCCGAGCTGGAGAAGCGCCATTTGCTATATTCCGTCCCGCAGAGCGGCTACTACGCCGTGCTGCAGCGACGGGAGGAAACCTCCGCCTCCTCTGCCGTCTCGTTGAACCTCTCGGCCGTCGCGCCGGACCCGGATGTTTTTCCGTATATCGACTTCCAGCACTGCATCAACAAGGCCATCGACCGCTACCGCAACCATCTGTTCACCTACGGCACGCCCCAGGGGCTCCCGTCCTTGCTCCAGGTGCTGAGCAGGCATCTCGCGTCCTATCAGGTGTTCGCACCCGCGGATCGGATCTCGATCACCTCCGGCGTGCAGCAGGCGCTGTCCATCCTGACGGCCATGACCTTCCCCTCCGGCAAGCGGACCGTGCTGGTCGAGCAGCCGACCTATGCGATCTTCATCGAAATGCTGGAGCTGCTCGGCGTGCCCGTGCAGGGCATCGCGCGGACGGAGACGGGCATCGATCTGGACGAGTTGGAGACGCTGTTCCGGACGGGCGACATCAAGTTTTTCTACACAATCCCGCGGTTCCAGAACCCGCTCGGCTCCTCGTACGCTGCCGGGACCAAGAAGGCGATCGCCGAGCTGGCGCGGCGCTATGACGTCATCGTCGTGGAGGACGACTATCTCGCGGACCTGGAGACCGATCCGAAGGCCGACCCGATTTATGCCTACGATTCTTCGCATGTCGTCTATCTGAAGAGCTACTCCAAGATTTTGTTCCCCGGCCTCCGCGTAGGCGTCGCCGTGCTGCCGCCCGACCTGCAGGCCGTCTTCGCCAAGCACAAGCGGTTCGCCGATATCGACAGCTCCATGCTGTCGCAGGCGGCGCTCGAGATCTACATCCAGAGCGGGATGTTCGCCCGGCGGCGGCGCGCGATCTCGGAAGCCTACCGCAGCCGGATGCAGCGGCTCGTCCGGGCGATGGACGCCTGCAACGATACGCCGGACGTGCGGCATATGCGGCCCGAGTCGGGCATGCACACGCATCTGGCGCTGCCGGCTTCGCTGCGCCCGGAGACGCTCGTCGACCGGCTCGCCAAGCGGAGGATCGAGACGCGGGACGCCGATGCGTGCTTCCTGCGCGGGTTCGTCAAGTGGCCCATGCTCCAGCTCAGCATCGCGCAGATCGGCGAGGAGCGGATCGACGAGGGCGTCGCCGCGATCTTCGCGGAGATCGGGCGGATGCGGCGGGGTTGAGGCGGGGTTGAGGCGCGGGCGAGCGGCGCAGCGGCAGCCAGCGATAGGCGCAGTGAGAAGCTCCACTGCCCCACAGCGTCCCCGCATGACCTGCAGCGCCGGGCCGCGATGCTTAAGCGAGCCTCCGAGCATGTTCTGCCGCGCATGTCCTGCTTGGCTTTTTCCCGAGAGCCGGGCTTGGCATCATTGTGGATGCTCTCGGCGAGCATCCCGACGATGCGCGCCGCATCGCCTTCCCTCAGCGCGTCCATTAAAGACAATATGATGGAGCAAGCCCATACGGCTGCGGATAAATTTTGTGCGGCAGCGGCAGCTGGGACATAGATGAAGCCGGATTCCTCCCGGGAACCCGGCCTGCCTTCCCTATCCATGCTCCGATTCCTGCCCCTATTCCTCCTCCTCCGCGATCACGCGCACCGAGGCCGTCGCCGTGCGCTTTGGCCCGTTGTCCGCGCTGAAGGTCACGGGGCTCGCAATGACGGTGTCGTCCTCGACGTCCGGCAGCCGGAACGGCACGCGGATAATCTCCTCCGCACCGATATCGAAGCGCTCGATCCGGACGAACAGATCCAGCAGGCGCGCCGTCAGCACACCGTTCAGCAGGTCGACGTTACCCGTATTGCGCAGCGTGATCGTAAAATGAACGATGTCGCCCGGACGGCCCTCCGCGCGGTCCACAGTCTCGGTCAGCAGCACGTCCGGCAGCGAAGCCGCCACGATGTCGACCGATGCCTGCTGCAGCGGCGACTGGTCCGAGAAGACGTTGACGTCGTTGCGGAAAATTTGGCCGCCGACGGCGTTCGCCGGAATCTTGAACGGCAGCGTCAGGATGCGGGATTCCCCCGGCCCGAGCGCCGGCATGACGGTGCTGAAGCCGAGCAGATTGTCGATGACGCGTACGTGGGTCAGCGTACGATTGGGCACATCCGTCAGTGTCCGATCCGACACATTGACGATCCGGATCGTCTTGATGACGGTCTCCCCCGGTCGTGCGACGTCCGGCGTCGCCTCGACCTCGATGGAGAGCAGCGTGGACGGCAGCGCCACGACGACGCGGGCCTCGCTCGTCGCCGGCGATCCGCTCTGGTTCTCCAGCCAGTTCACTGTGACGCGATTGGCGATCTCTGTCCCCTGCACTGCTGCCGCTGACACGGTATACGCGAGCTCGACCTCGGTCGTCGCACCCGGCGCGATGACGGCGATCGCGACGACCGCGCCGGTCAGCGAGTCGGCGACGCTGACCCCGGTCGCAGGATTGGCGCCCGTATTGGTCACCGCCACCGCATACCGAATCGTCTCGCCCGGCGCGGCCACATTCCGGTCCGGCCGCTTCGTGACGGCGAGCGTCGTCGGCGCGTCCGGCACGGAGATGACGACGACCGCGGCCGCCGCAGTCTGCGGCGGCGTCTGATCGGACGAGGCCGTCCATTCGTTGTCGATCACACTGCCGTTCGGCGCGCCGGCGGGCACGACATACGAGCCGGTCCGGGTCACGGTCGCTCCCGGCGCCAGCGTCGGGAGCGTCTCGAGGATGCCGAGCAGCGGATCGCTCAGCGCGATGCCTGTCTGTGCGGCCGCGAGCGCGTTGGTCACCGTCAGCGTATAGACGATCGTGTCGCCGGGCGCGGCCGTCGTGCGATCCGCGACCTTTGCCACGGTCAGCCCGACGGCCGCGACTGCGACAATCGCGCTGACCTGCTGTGCCCCCGTCTCCACGGCCGTGGCGGTCAACTGATTGACGATGTCCGAGCCGACCGGCGCCGACCGCGGGATCGTGTACGGGACGGCGAATTCGAGGCGCTCGCCGACGGCCAGACGGGGCACGGTGCGGCTGAAGCCGAGCAGCGGATCGTCCAGCCGGACGTCCGTGAGCGGCACGTTGCCGATGTTGTCGATGATGATGGTGTACTGCAGCGTATGCCGCGGCGCGGCCGAGGTCACGGAAGGCAGCTTGCGGACGCCGAGCAGCGGTGCGGCGATGACGCGCACGTCGAAGCTCGCGGTCGTCGACGGCGTCTGATCGCTCGTCGCGGTCGCCGTATTCGTATACGTCTGCGGCGGCGTCTCAAGCGGCACGAGGAACGGCACCTCAAAGGAACGCGTCTCGCCGATCGCGAGGCTCGGCACCCGGAAGTCCATACCGATCGTATCGTCCGCGATGACGACATTCGTCAGGACGACGTTGCCCGTGTTCTCCACTTCAAGCGTGAACAGGATGGACTCGCCCGGCAGCACGGCGATTCTGTCCGCGGACTTCGCCAAGCCGAGCCGCGGCGCGGGCAGCACCTCGACCGCCGTGCCTACGCGCTCCGGATCCGGCAGATTGTCGGCCGTGATCTCGGCTACGTTGGCGATTGTCAGTCCGATCTCCTGACCCTGCGGAATCGTGAACGGCCAATCGATCTGGAAGCTCGTGCCCTGCGCCAGGTTGCCGATGAACTGGTCGAAGCCGAGGAACGGATCGAAGATCCGGACGTTGATCAGCTCCGTATTGCCTCCGTTCCTCAGCGTGATCGTGAAGGTTACCGTCTGGCCGGGGATAGCGGCGGGCGGGCTGACCGTTTTCGCAGCGAATAGCCTCGGGGTCTCGACGACCCGGATATGCGCGATCGCCGACACCGGGTCCCGCAGCTGATCCGCGCGCGCAAACACTTCATTGACGATAATGCCGGGCGGATGATCCGGCGGTACCACGAAGTCGACGACGAACACCTGTATCTCGAAGGGAAAGAGCTCGGGCAGCACTGTGAAGAAGCCGAGCTGCGGGTCCTCGACGATGACGTTCGTGAGCGGCACGCCTTCATTCAGCAGCTCGATAAAATAACGTACATGCTCGCCCGGCCGCACCTCGAAGCGGTCGGTGAACTTGTTCAGCTTCAGCATAGCCCGACTCCCGAACTTCGTCACAAACGCGTCGATCCCTCTCCTGACGGGCTGGAAGGCGCCGGGCGTCGTCGGGAAGTCGTAGGAAAACGTCTGGCCTGTCACATAAATATCGCCGGCCGGGTCGACGGCCACGCCGTTGCCCAGATCGGTCGCGCTGCCGCCGAGATAGGTCGAGTAGGACAGCGACGACCCGAACGGGTCGAGCACGGTCACGAATGCATCGGCTTCCCCGTTCAGGAAAGGCTGGAACGCATCGGGCGTCACCGGATAATCGTTGGACGTCGTCTGCCCGGTGACGATCGCTTCGCGGGCAGCGTTGAGCGTGATGCCAAAAGGGGTATTCGAGCCGTGCCCGCCGATCAGCGCGGAGTAGATCAATCCCGTGCCGGCCGGATTCAGCTTGGTGACGAATACCCGGCGAATGCCCAGCGGCGTGACGAACGCGCCCGGCGTCAAGGGAAAGTCCGGCGACGTCGACTGGCCGGTCACATAGGCATTGCCCGCATCGTCGATCGCGATGCCGTTGATGTCGTCATTGCCCGGAGAGCCGAGTATGGTCGAATACACGAGCGCCGTCCCCGTCGGATTCAGCTTCGCGACGAAGCCGTCGATATCGCCCTGCAAGGTCGTCTGGAACGCGCCCGGCGTCGTCGGAAAATCGGGCGCCACCGTCTGGCCGCCGATAAAGGCATTGCCTGCCGCGTCTACGGCGATGCCGAGCGCATCGGTCGTGCCTCGGCCGCCCAGATACGTCGAGTAGACGAGAGCCGAGCCCGCGGCGTTCAGCTTGGTCACGAACGCGATCGGGATCGACGACGGATTCGTCGTTATGAGGGCGCCCGGCGTCACCGGGAAGTCCGGCGAGTCCGTCTGTCCGACCACGTACGCCTCGCCGGCGGCATCGACGGCGATGCCGTAGCCGCTGTCCCCGCCCGTCCCGCCCAAGTAGGTGGAGTAGACAAGCGAGCCGCCGTCCGGACTCAGCTTGGTGACGACCGCATGTGCTCTCGCCGAAGCGACGACAGGCTGGAAGGCACCCGGCGTCGTCGGATAATCGCCGGAGAAGCAGGAGCCCGTCACATAGGCATGGCCCCCCGCGTCCACCGCGATGGCTTGCCCGATGTCCCTGGCGCTGCCGCCGATATAGGTAGAGTAGACGAGTCCGGTGCCAGTCGGATTAAGTTTGGTGACGAAGAAGTCCTCGGCGCCCCGCAGCATCGTCTGAAACGCGCCCGGCGTCACGGGAAAGTCCGCCGACACCGTGCTCCCTGTCACATAAGCGAAACCTGCGCCATCCACGGCGATCGCGTTGCCTTCCTCCGTGCCCGATCCGCCCAGATAGGTCGAATATTCAATGACCGGATCGATGACGAGCGGCAGGCTGCCGTCATAAGGCTCCGTCAGCTCGAATCCGATCCAGGCGCCGCCTTCGGGACGAGGCTCCGTCCTGTACCGGCAGCCGATCTCCAGGCGCCGGCCCTCCGCCTCCTGATAGGCGACGGGGGCACGATCTGCGATCTGACCGAACGGCGTGTCGAGGAGCAGATCGCCCGCCTCGTCGATCCGCGCGCCGCCGCTGCCTTCGTAGGCGAACCGGATATCCTCCGCATGTGCGCCCGGCCGCAGCAGCCAGTCGAACTTGAGCTTGCCGCCCCGCCCTTGGACGGCCATGTCGATGCCCGGCCACAATTCCCGGTAGGCGACGCTCCGATACAGGTCCACGCCCTGGATATGACGCGAGCTGTCCCCGCCGCGGAGATAGTTGTATTTGCCCGGGTCCCGCCATACCCCTTCCGGCTCGCCCGTGCCGCCCCGGCCCTCGAAGCGCAGCGCCAGGACGAAGCCCTCGACGATCTCCTCGTCTTCCCGCTTCGACCTGCTCTCGAAGAAGGTCATGACCATACGATCCGCTTCAAGCGCGCATCTGAACCTTCCCTCTTGTGCCGCGAAGCGCGTATTTTCGTCGAATTGGCCTTCATTTCGCGCGAACAAGAGCGGCAGGCTGCCATACGAACGGACGGCTCTTGCCCAGCCGTATTCCGCAACGTTCAACCACAGTCCCTCCCCATGCATATATGACTAGGGTATGAGCGATCGGAGCGTATATGCTTCGCGCCGGCCGCCCTTTGACGAAGCATGTCAATATAACGGTGCTATGGCGCAAAAACAACCCTGCTGTCCGCCAACAGCAGGGTTGCTCGATTGATCGATGCATGCCATGTTCACATGATTATCGTACAGCGCTCCGACGGCTCCGTATTCAGGACAGTTCTCAGGATTGCTATTCATGGCAGGGCAGCTCCCCTCCCTCTGATTGGCCGGGTTCTCGGCTTGTCCCGCAATATTTAGAGGACGACCGCTACGATCTCGGAGATCGGTATGAATACCAGACCCGCTGCCGGGACGACAAATACGGCATTGCCGGCATCGAACCCCGCCCACTTGGCTCCGAGCAGGAAAATCCCGCCCTTAATCGCAATCTCCGCAACGACCGTCCCTACTGAAATTCGACTTAATATGGCTTCGGCTCCCACCGATATCCCCTCCTCTCTCCTTTTTGAGGACACCCCTGCAGCTGTCGGTCTGCAATGCTCGTCCCGCAGCACTGAACGAGCCTCCCGACGTACGGCTGAATACGCCTTTGGCTGGGCGCCCCGATCCGCGCCTGCTTGATGTTTGAATCGGAAGCTGCGGATTTTGTTTGATGAAGGCCTGGTCGCCTGTATATTTCATAGGGCTTGGCACCTCCTAACCTTTTGGATTAGTAATAGTTTATGATGCCGTCACGCGCATGCTTGGGTTGAATAACTTGTACAATCGCTTGTTTTGACTGTGGCTGCGGTTGCGTGGGTAGACACGGCTTCTTCGTTGGCCGGGCGTCGATGAGATTTGATTTCTGGCATGCCAAAAAAAGACCGTTCGGGGGTCGCCCTGACGGTCTTCGTTCGCTGGCAGCAGACAGCCGCACTATAACTATAACCTCGCAGCCACTCGCTTGCAGCCATCTGCGCCGGAGACTAAGCCTGCTGCAGCCACTGCTTCAGATCGTCCGTCGTGCGCAGGATGTCCTGCCGCTGAGCTTCGCCGGTGATCTCGCGCTCGATGATATAATCGCCCGCGAAGCCGATCTCACGCAGCTTGCGCACGAATGCGGGGAAGTTCACCTTGCCCGTGCCGGCGCGGACTTCCTCGCCTAGATTGTCGCCGTCCGTCGGATAGAGTCCATCCTTCACGTGAATGTTGCGCACGTAGTCGCCGATCGTGTCCAGCGCGTCGATCGGATTGCCTTTGCCGTACAGGATCAGGTTGGCCGGGTCGAGGTTGATGCCCAGATTGGACGTGCCGACCCGCTGGATCGTGCGCAGCAGCACGACAGGCGTCTCCTGCCCCGTCTCGAACCAGAAGCCGATCCCTTTGCGCTCGCAATACGCAGCCACTTCGCGGATCGCTTCCACGACCGGCGGGTAGGCCGGATCGGTCATATTCTCCGGGATGAACCCGACATGGGTGATGATCGCCGGCGCGCCGATCGATGCCGCGAAGTCCGCCCACTTCTTCAGCGCCTCGATCCGCTCCGCGCGGTAAGTCTCCGGCACCAGCCCGAGCGTCAGCGGCCCCTGCGTGAAGTTCCACTCCGCCGGTCCCGGCACCCCCGCCCATACTGCACATATGCGCACGCCTGCCTCGCGCGATTCCTTGACGACCCGCGCTGCCACCTCCGGCGTGCAGTCCGCCATGTTCCACGAGCTGAGCTGGCATACGCCAAATCCGTATTCGGCGACCGCGCTGAACATATTGCCCTGCGCGCCCGTATCGATCGTATGAATGACGCCGATCTCCATCTGAATATTCCCTCCTGCTTCGACTGTGGTCGCGATGAGCGTCCTGGCCGCGATACGGCGGCCCGTTAGCCCCATCATAGCGTTTTCCATAAACCGTTGATTTAGAAAATATGTCGGCATAGTTGCACATTGGTTTGCATAATCGGACGGAATATTTATACTTAAGCTCGGAGGGGACGGACGATGGACTTTATCAAGCACCGCCTGCGCCAGCAGATCGTCGTGAACGACATATACACCTGCTACTACTTCGAGCAGTCCAATCGGGAGCAGTATATCGCGGAGAGCCACGATTTCTGGGAGATCGTATACGTCGACAAGGGCGAGGTGAACGCGAACACCGGATCGGGGTATTACCGGCTGAACCAGGGCAACATTCTCGTGCATAGTCCCAACGAATTCCATCAGCTCGAGAGCACGGGCAGCAAGGCGCCCAACCTGTTCATCGTCACCTTCCGCTGTGACGACGAAGCCATGGGCTTTTTCGACGAGAACAAGCTGTTCCGCATCGGGCGGGACGAGCATGCGGTGCTCGCGCGGCTCATGAAGGAAGGCCTGGACAGCTTCGGCCTCAATCAATATCCGATCACGCCCCGTCCAGATGCCGCGTTCGCCTCGGAGCAGCTGTTCAAGCTGTACCTGGAGCAGCTGCTGATCCTCATCATCCGGCGCGCACGGACGGGCGGGCAGCAAGCGGGGCGTCTGTTGTCCACGACGACGGAAAATCAGAGCGCGCACATGGGACAGCGCATCATCGCCTATCTCGAGCGGCATCTGTCGGACAAGGTCACGCTGGACAGCTTGTCCGCGGAATTCAGCATGAGCCGGACGCAGCTCAACATCCTGTTCAAGCGGACCGTCGGCATGGGCATCATCGCCTACCTCAACCGGCTGCGGATCGAGCGCGCCAAGGCATATATCCGCGAGGAGTTTTACAACCTGACCGAGATCGCCAACCTGCTCGGCTACAGCAGCGTCCACTACTTTTCCCGTCACTTCAAGCAGACCGTCGGCATGACGCCGTCGGAGTACGCCAGGACGATCAAGGCGCGGGGCGGCGAGTAAGCGGGGGATGGCACACGTCCGCCTCGTGTCGCGCCCCCTGCCGCCCCGGAGAAGCGGCATTGTTCCTATCCGAGACTACTTTGTCCGCACGCCGCCACCATTGCGCTCGTTTGTTCCTACCTGAGACTACTTTGTCCGCACACCACTACGATCGCGCTCGTTTGTTCCTACCTGAGACTACTTTGTCCTCACTCCGCCACCATTGCGCTCGTTTGTTCCTATCTGAGACTACTTTGTCCTCACTCCGCCACCATCGCGCTCGTTTGTTCCTATCTGAGACTACTTTGACCTTACTCCGCCACCATTGCGCTCGTTTGTTCCTACTTGAGACTACTTTGTCCTCACTCCGCCACCATCGCGCTCGTTTGTTCCTATCTGAGACTACTTTGACCTCACTCCGCCACCATTGCGCTCGTTTGTTCCTACCTGAGACTACTTTGTACGCACACCACTACCATTGCGCTCGCTTGTTCCTACCTGAGACTACTTTGTACGCACGCCGCCACCATCGCGCTCGTTTGTTCCTATCTGAGACTACTTTGTCAGCACGCTGCCACCATCGCGCTCGTTTGTTCCTATCTGGGACTACTTTGACCTCACTCCGCCACCATTGCGCTCGTTTGTTCCTACCTGAGACTACTTTGTCCTCACTCCGCCACCATCGCGCTCGTTTGTTCCTACCTGAGACTAATTTGCCCGTGCGCCGCCACCATCGCGCTCGCTTGTTCCTACCTGAGATTACTTTGACCTCAATCCGCCACCATCGCGCTCGTTTGTTCCTACCTGAGACTACTTGGCACGCACGCGCATCGGAAACGAACAAGTAAAAGCCGACTTTACCATCCATCCCGTGGGTGACGGCGATACGCACTCTGCTGCATCGCTAAAAAAGCTCCCCCGGACGATACGCCGGAGGAGCCGAGGACGCCGCTGCGGAAGCGGCAAACTATGCGTTATTGAACGGCCGGCTTGGCCGTGATGTAGCCTTCGGCCTTGAGCAGCTCCGCGATCAGCACGGCGCCGCCCGCAGCGCCGCGCAGCGTGTTGTGCGAGAGGCCGACGAACTTGTAGTCGTACAGGGAATCCTCGCGCAGTCTGCCGGCCGAGATGCCCATGCCGCCTTCGATGTCGCGGTCGAGCTTCGTCTGCGGCCGGTTGTCTTCCTCGAAGTACGTGATGAACTGCTTCGGCGCGCTCGGCAGTCCCAGCTCCTGCGGTCGGCCGCTGAAGCCCGCCCAGCGCGAGAGGATCTCGTCCCGCGACGGCTTGCGCTCGAACGAGACGAACAGCGTGGCCAGATGGCCGTCCGTGACCGGGACGCGGATGCACTGCGTCGTGATCTGCGGCTCGCTGGCAGCGTGGATCGCGCCGCCCTCTACGCTGCCCCAGATGCGCAGCGGCTCCTGCTCGCTCTTCTCTTCCTCGCCGCCGATGTACGGAATGACGTTGTCCAGCATCTCCGGCCAGTCCGTGAAGTTCTTGCCGGCGCCGGAGATCGCCTGATAGGTCGAGGCGACGACCGTCTTGGGCTTGAACTCCCGCAGCGCGTGCAGCAGCGGCACATAGCTCTGGATCGAGCAGTTCGGCTTGACGGCGATGAAGCCGGTTGCCGTGCCCAGACGCTCGCGTTGGGCGGCGATCACGTCCAGATGCTCGGGGTTGATCTCCGGGATGACCATCGGCACGTCGGGCGTCCAGCGGTGCGCGGAGTTGTTCGAGACGACGGGCGTACCCGTCCTGGCGTACGCTTCCTCGAGCGCCTTGATCTCGTCCTTCTTCATATCGACTGCGCAGAAAATAAAGTCGACGTCCGCGGCGACCTCCTCGACCTTCGAGGCATCCTGCACGACGATGGACTTGACCGCCTCCGGAATCGGCGTATCCAGCTTCCATCTGCCCTGCACGGCCTGCTCGTACGTCTTGCCCGCCGAACCTGCGCTGGCCGCGATGGCCGTTACTTTAAACCAAGGATGCCCATCCAGCAGCTGAACGAATCGCTGGCCGACCATTCCCGTTCCTCCGACGATACCTGCTCTCAGCAATTGCGACACTATGATCGATCCCCTTTCGAGTCGTATTTATATCGTATTTGATCCGATACTGCTTACCCTCTATTACATGTCAACCGCGCTTCCTCCGGAACAACAAAAAAATCCCGTCTCCAAGACTGACAGCAGTCTCAGGGACGAGATCAGACTCTCGCGGTACCACCCCGGATTCGCGGACACGTCGCCGTCCCCGCCTCTTCGAGTACGGCATGGCCCCGCCATGCTTATACCCTAGCTCTGTAACAGGAGCTCCTGGCACGCCACCCTCCGCTTATTCCCCGGATTCCGGCGCGCTGCTCAGAGTCTTTTTTCGATAACGTCCTCTTTGCCCCTTCTCAGCTGCCGGGGCTCTCTGTCCAAGAATCCGTGTATCTACTCTTCTCTTCATCGCATTTCGTCGTGCCATCATTTTAACGGATACAGGCTTAAAGATAAACTGTTTTCCGCAAAATAAAATTAGCAATTTTTCGAAAAGCGCATCACAGCTTGAACTGGGCGACCGCCGCGTCCAGCACGGCTCCCCGCCGCTTGAGCTGCTCCGTCTGGTCGACGATCCGCCGGGCGGCCGCCAGCTGGCTCGCCGACATCTCCTGCAGGGTCGACGCGTTGTCCGACGTCTGCACCGAGATCTGCGACATCTGCTCGACCGATGCCGCGACCTCCTCCGAGCCCGCCAGCACCTGCTGCGAGGCTGCGGAGATGCCCACGATATGGCCGTCCACGAAGTCGAACCGTTCGATCGTGCGGTCGAACAGCGTCTCCACCTCGATGGAGAGCGCCTCGCCTCTGGCCATCTCCTCGGCCTCCGCGGTCATCGATTCGCCGATCCGCGCGGACTCCTGCCGGATCTGCTGCAGGAGCGAGGTGACGCGCGCCGCGGAGGAGGCGGACGCCTCGGCGAGCTTGCGGACCTCACCGGCTACGACCGCGAAGCCGGCGCCGTGCTCGCCCGCCCGCACGGCCTCGATCGAGGCGTTGAGCGCCAGAATCTTGGTCCGGTCGGCGATGCCCGCGATCGCTTCGAGCGCCGGCTCGATCTCGTGCATGCAGTCGCCGAGCACCTGCACGGACGCCTTCGTCCGGTCGGCGACCTCGGACATCGATGCGACCTGCGTCTTGAGCTGGCCAATGGCCGTCCTGCCTTGCTCGGCCGTCGACAGCGCGTCCGAGGAGGCGCCCGCTACGCTCGTCGCGGCTTCGACGACGCGCTGGATGGCGAGCGTGATCTCCTCCATCGATCGCGCGCTCTCCTCCGCGCCCACGCGCTGATGCCGCGCTCCGTCGGCCAGCCCGGCGGTCGATCGCTCGAGCTGCACGCTCGAGGCGACCATCCCGTCCGCTTCGGCCCCGAACTGATCTGCAGCGTGCAGCAGGTCCTGTGTCGTCGTCTTCACATCGCGCACGACGGCGCCGAGCGTGGCGCCCAGCCGCTCGATCATCCCGAGCATCGCCGCGTACGCCTGCCCGATCTCGTCGCCGGAGCGCACGCGGGTCCCGCCCAGATGGCGCTGGGCGTCCGCAAGATCGCCGCGCGCGATGGCCTCCGCCCCGCGGACGATTCTCCCCAGCGGCCGCAGCGTGCGGGACAGGAACCACGCGATGAGCAGAAACACGACAAGCGTCGCCAGCCCCATCATGATGAAGAGCGGCACGCTCTTGCGCAGCACGTCACGATAAATCTGCTTCGAGACGGATACGTCCGTATCGATGCCCAGCGCCCCGATCACCTGGCCGTTCGCGTCGCGCAGCGGCGCAAACGAGGAGATATAATCGCCGTATTCCGGATTGTGGATGATGCCGGTCTTCGCCGTGCGGCCCGCGAGCACCTCGTCGATCGCCGCCTTCGGCATATCGGTGACCTCGCCGATCGGAGACGCGGACGCATCGTCCTTGGGCTGGCCATCGATCAGGATAATTGGCTGTCCCTGTTCATCGATCTTGACCGTGTATACGTAGAACGCCCCGATCTGCTGCCGATACCGGTCCAGCTCCTTGCGGATGGTCCAGTAGAGATCACTCTCCTTGGCATCCTTCATAAAGCTCCCGTAGGCTGCCATATCGAAGCTCCCCGCGTACGCTTCGGCGACATGCATGCTGAAGCTGCCGATCGCTTCTTCGCTGGCTTGCTTGGTGTTGCGGATCTGCAGATAGACGAGCGCGGCCGACAGGAGAACGAGAACGGCCAAGATCATCATCGACAGCTTCACGACGAGGCGGCTCCCTAGCCCGGACCTCCGATTCATGCGAGTCATGCGTGTCATGCTCCCTTTGTCTATGGATGGCGACAGATTTCTCTAAATTTCCTCTCAGTCGACATTACTAATTCGCCTCCGCTTCGGCTTCTCCTCCTGTCGCCCCGGTCAAAACGACAGAAATCCAATCGCGGCGGCTGCCGTTTGACGAAAATTCACAAAATCCACCCGACTTTTCGGCGGAAAAGCGGCCAGCGGGCCCCCTTCATCAGGAGTCGAACAACGCGGGGCGCAGCAGCAATGCCTTCGCCGTCCGCAGCTGCTTCGCATCCAGCTGTCGCAGCATGGCCCGGACAGCGGATATTCGCGACGCGCCGGAAGTCGGCTTCCTTGGGACAGCACGGCGCTGAAGCTTGCCTCAAGCGCCAATGCTATCCGGCGACGATGCTCCGCATGCGGGCCTCCAGCTCAGACCTCGCCTCGGCGCCCGCCAGCTCCTCGAACACGGCCATGCCTGCGCCCAGATTCGGCTTGCGGTTCACATTGTGGGCGTCCGTGGCGATCGTGTGCACAAGGCCGGCCTGGATGAGCATGCGCCCATACCTTTGCGGCTCGGCTCCGAAGTTGCCGACCAAGCTGTCCGCCGACACCTGCGTCCACACGCCCAGCTCGACAAGCTTCGGCAGCAGCTCCGCATCGTCTCTGAAGAAGGCATGACGCTCCGGATGCGCGAGCACGGGGGTGACGCCCGCATCCAGCAGCCGCTCCACAATCTCCGGCGTGGCCGGATCGTAGCCGCTCCAGCGCTGCTCGATGAGCAGATGCGTGCCCGGCCTGCCCAGATAAGCGAACGAGCGGCTCCTCGTATGCGCAGCCACGAACTCCGCGCTGACGATCTGGACTTCGTTGCCCGGATGGAGGCGAACGTCGATCCGCTGCCGCTCAAGCTCCCGCTCGAGCTCCTCCAGCTTGCGGTGTACGACATCCGCCGTGGTGAGGAATACAGGATGGAAATGAGGGGTCGCGATGATGTCCCGAATGCCGTCCTCATAGGCAATCCGGGCCATCGCGACGGATTCCTCCAAATCCCGCGCACCGTCGTCCACCCCGTGCAAGATATGGCAATGAATATCGATCATGCTGACATGCCCCCCGTTAGTTTTTTAACAGAAACCCTCCAGCTGCAATTATATCAATGTCCCCGGGCGAAAAGGCATGCTTGTGTGTGCGCTGGAATGCGGCATATGTTCATAAGGATCGGCAATTCGCGGCACAGCAAAGTTTTTTCTTGAAACATTTGGAAATGTATCCGAAAATAAATATGGTTGGCGTGCGATCGCCATCAACCATAATTCTGGTATCCAAATATACATTCGAAGGAGTGATGGTGTTGTGAATAACTGCAACTTGAAGAAGCCGATGAGAGGTCGTTGCCGGTGAGCGACTGAACCTCTCATGCGGCACTGGGAGGCTACATCCAAATGATGTCATTAAAAAACATGGTGCGCGGATTGGAAAAGGACGCCGTGGCCCAGCAGTTCATTCAGCTTTGGGATCATGATGCACATACGTTAAAGTTTTGGAGGGCCAGCAGCAACTTCGTCTACACGTTCGAGAGGCGAGGCAGCCGGCAATTCCTCCGATTCGTGCATGAGACAGACAACAGTCTCGTGCGCATTCAGGCGGAGCTTGATTATATGCGGTTCCTGGCAGCGAGCGACTATCCGACAGCAGCTCCTGTCCTCTCCATCCACGACAACCGGGTCGAAACTGTAGAGACGGCCGGCGACGGACGTTATTACGGCGTTGTATTCGAGCAGGCCGCAGGCTCCCCTATTCCGATGGAACAGATGACGGATCAGCATGCCGAAGCGTGGGGAGGTTCCCTGGCTGCGCTGCACCAACGATCCGAACAATATTCGCCCGGCCCGGCAGCGCGCGGCAGCTGGCACGATGCGCTGCTGTTCATCTCGTCCGTACTGCAGCGCCACCCCGACGAATCGGGTGCCCGGCTGGAGCTCGATCGGTTGCGGGAACAGCTCTCCGCGCTTCCGACAGACGCAGCGCACTTCGGTTTAATCCACTATGACTTCCAGGCCGACAATCTCTTCTACTTGTCCGGGGAGTCGCGCTATTGCGCGATTGACTTCGACGATGCCATGTACCATTGGTACGCGATGGATATCGTATCCGCTCTGGCTGATCTTGCCGAACTGCATGACGACGACGCCCGGCGGGTACAAGCACATTTTCTAACCGGGTACCGTGCAATTCGGCCGCTTAGCGAGCGCTGCCAGCAGGCGTTTCCTTTATTCCGACGGTTCGCGGAGCTCTATACTTTAGCGAGGCTTCTGCGCAGCGTGGAGGGTATAGCGGACGATCTCTATCCGTCCTGGGCGATCGGACTTAGAGACAAGCTGCTGGGAATTTGCGAGCGGATTCGAAAAAATTATCGGCCGTGCATCAGTTTCAGACCGATCGATCAACACAATTGGTTCGCCTGCACCGAGCTTGAGGTAGCGGATGAACAGAAAAAAGTTTTTCCCGTCTCTACAGTCTACTGGCTTGCAGAATCCGCTTATTGCGGGTTTACGCCCCTTGCCATATACGCCAGCGGCCAGCCGGCGGGCCTCGCAGTGTACGCGGTCGATCCCGACGATGGGAGCTGCTGGATCATGGCCTACATGATCGATCGCCGCTGCCAGCGCAGGGGAATCGGACGCGCCGCCATGGAGGCGCTTGTCCGTCACATCAGAGATACGTATGCCTGCGACAGCATTGTACTCGGACATCGGCCGAACAATAAGATAGCAGCGGATCTGTACGCTTCGCTGGACTTCATCGAGACAGGCCGCACCGAGCAAGAAGTCGTGCGCACATTGAATCTCGCAAAATAATATTGAGATCACGCGGTTGCGCGAGCGGCTGCGGCAGGCGGCTTGCCCATATCCTGCCGCAGCTCTGCAATCGCATCGAAGCGGATGACGCCATCTACACTGATCAATCGTTCGTTCATGTATATGCCTCCCGCGTGATAAGAAATAAAAAAACACAGGCCACGGGCCTGTGCATGCAGTAATCGAAACAAGAAACTGAAAATGAACGCCATCGGTCACAACCCGTAAACCGACTTGTCGTCCGGCATCGGATCGCTCATGGCGATTTTTAATGTCATGCGATGGAAACTAGGCGATATCGTGAAGCGCTCGAAGCGCATCCTGTCTATCTTTTAAAAAGAATACCTGCTTGCCCTTGTTGCATTCGTAAATAAAGTCCTTCAAGCTCTTGCTGTCATAGGCGTCGAGATCCCCTACAATCGCGAGCTTCACATTGTAATTGACATATTTCTGCAAGATATCGCCTGCCAGGCCGGTCTTAAGCTCGAAGAACGCCTCCGTCAGATTCGACTTTTCAAGCAATATTTTATGGCATTCGTTGTGGTTGTAATAAATAGACGCCATTAAATCCAATGCATCCTGGGCGTTATGTATGATGACGTCAGGGCTGTCTACAATGGCGATTCTGGAATTGTCCTGTTGGTCGATGGATATGTTCATCGTGAACCTGCCTCTCTTGTCTGAAATATGCGTTGGTCGGATCGCGAACCGTCAAGACGATCGTCGGCCGGGGACAGGGACGGTGAAAGAGACGATCGTCCCCTCCCCGGGATGACTGCGAATGAGCAAGCCCTTGCCGCACAGCTGCTTCAGCCGCCGGTCGGTATTCGCCAGTCCGATCCCCGCATGTCGGCCGAGCCGCTCGCCCGAATCCGGCTCCAGCGACGACGGCAGCACGGACTGCATGCCGACTCCGTCGTCCTCGACCGAGATGAGCACCTCGTCCTCCCGCTCCCGGATCCGAATCCGGATCTTGCCGCCCTCGGGCCGTCTGAGCACGCCGTGCCGGACCGCGTTCTCCACCAGGGGCTGGATGGACAGCGGCGGCACCTCCGCCAGAAGATGCGCATCCGCATCCCATTCGACCTGAATCCGGTCGCCGAATCGTTCCTTCTCGATGTACAGGTAGGAACGCACCAGGCCCAGCTCCTTGTGCAGCGGCACCCATTGATCCGAGATCGTCGAGTCGAAGCTGGCCCGCAGATAGTCGCCGAAGGCGGACAGCAGGTCGCGCATGCGGACGGTGTCGACATCCCCGAGCGCGGCGATGGAGTTGAGCGTATTGAACAGGAAATGCGGCTGAATCTGCGCCTGCAGCCACGCCGCCTCCAGCCGCTGCTGCTCGCGGGCGGCGCGGGCCACGTCCGTCAGCGCCTTCACCCGCATCCGCAGCTCCTGCGCGTCGACGGGCTTGACGATGTAGTCGTTGGCCTCCGCCTTGAAGCCCGCTTCGATGTCCTCCGCCCGATGTCGGGCCGTGAGCAGCAGGATCGGCAGCTCGGAGGGCGAGAAGATCGCGCGGACGGCACGGGCGACCTCATAGCCGGACATATCCGGCATCATGACGTCCGCGATCAGCAGATCCCATACGCCCGTGTTCAGGAGCGCCAGCGCTGCGGCGCCGCCGGTCGTCGTCGTGATGGCGTACCGCTCGGGATCGAGCACATGCTGCAATATTCTTAAGTTGACCGGATCGTCGTCGACGGCCAGTATGCGGCAGCGCTCCGTGTGTGAAGCGCCCGGCTCCGCCCATGAGGCGCCCGCGCCCGCGTCCGCATGCGAGGCGGCCGGCGTCTCGGGAGCGGCATCCGCCCCGGCGCTTGCGGGCGGCTCATCCTCTCGCAGCAGCCTGGCCGCGGCGACCTCGCCGGCCGCCGCAACCGCGCCCGTGTCGGCCGCCTCCGCCGTCGGCAGCGTGAACCGGAAGACCGTGCCGACGCCAGGCGCCGAGCGGACCGTCAACTGCCCGCCGTGCAGCTCCACCAGACGCTGGGTGATCGCCAGGCCGAGCCCGAAGCCCGCCGCATTCGTGTCCGCCTGCATCTCGCCCTGCTCGTAGGGCCGGAAGATTCGGCGCGCCGTCTCCTCGTCCATCCCGATTCCCGTGTCCGCGACGCGAACGACGACCTGATCGCCCTCCTTTTCCGCTTCGATCGAGACCTGCCCTGCCTGCGTGAACTTGACCGCATTGTGCAGCAGGTTGAACAATATCTGCACCAGTCTGTTCTCGTCCGCCAGCACCGCAGGCAGCGCATCCGGCACCCGGTTCTCGAGCCGCACCGGCTTGCCCTCCGCCATGAACCTGACCATGTCCAGCATGCCCGCAGCCTCCGTCTGCAGCCGGAGCGGCTCCGGATGCACGCGAAGATGATTGTCCCTCAGCCGGTCCAGATCGATCAGATCGTTCAGCAGGAAGGCCATGCGCCTGCCGACCGACAAGAGCAGCGCGAGACGCTCGCGGTTGACCGCCTCGTCGGTTCGCGCGCCGCTGTCGAGCACGGCCTGCGCCATGTTCAGCATGCCGTGAAGCGGATTTCTCAGCTCGTGCGAGGTATGGACCAGGAATTCGTCCTTGCGCCTGTCTGCCGCCTGGAGCCGCTCGGCCAATCGGACGGTCTCCGCAGCATTGCGGAAGTACCGCTTGAACCAATACAACGCGAAGGCGACCAGGAAAGCGAGCATATCGAAGGGATAATAGCCGACATCCAGAACACTCGAATAGCTGAAGATGCCCCATATTAAATCCGAAGCGATGGCCACCGTGCCGAGCAGCAGGTAGATGGCGTC
Source organism: Cohnella sp. 56 (assembly GCF_037963805.1). Lineage (NCBI taxonomy): Bacteria > Bacillati > Bacillota > Bacilli > Caryophanales > Paenibacillaceae > Cohnella > Cohnella sp. 56. The sequence continues at coordinate 189,015 of NZ_JAZDQE010000009.1, forward strand.
CGGCGTGCCGATGCGGACCGCGCGGTAGAGACAGATCGGTACGGCGACGTACGACACGAGCAGCAGCGCCGTATGGAGCCCGTCCGCATAGGGGAGGGTGATCACCTTGATCGGCGAAGCCAGCACAAATAGGCCGAAGGCGAAGCATGCCGCGAAGTACCAGCGGGAATGACGACGGAGCGGGAATTCGGGCAGGAGGCTCCTCACATATTGCAGCAGCAGCGCCGCCGTGACCAGATACGACAGGTAGAACACTTTGCCGGCCGCCTCGAAGCCGACCCCGAACCAGGCGGTCAAGAGGCGCTCCGAATTGCTCAGCACGGTTAGCGCTCCGCAGACCCCGAGCAGAGCGAAGACCAGGAGCGGCCGCTGCCGGGTGCCGATGAAGTAAAGAGCGACCGCGTACAGGGCATGCATCATCAGCAGCAAAATAAAGGCGGCCTGCGCTCCGATGGACAGCCAGTAGGCCCGCTCCATCGCCCGTGCGGCGCCAAGCCTGATAGGCTCCGTCATGCCGCCGATGGCGCGGTTGTCGTAATTGGCCGCCTGCAGCACGAGGTCCAGCACGCGGCTGTCGGGGGTGAACGTGACGGAATAGGGCACGATGCGAGCCGTATAAGCGGATGCGCGGTCCGCCGGATGTCCGGCGCCGCCCAGCAAGTGTCCGTTCACATACAACGCCGACGACGCGAATAGCCCCGGCACGCGAACCGTCAGCTCCGGCAGACTCCCGGCAGGCAGCGTGATGCGCAGCCGGTACGTGCCGTATCCGACGGCGGACTTGAGGTCCCCGGACCAGCTGCCCGGCACCGCCGCCGTGACAGCCGCGGCGCCCTCCGAATCGAAGATGCCGGCCGGACCGGGCACGGCCAGCAGCGACGGGTAAAATGTCCATTGTCCCGCGAGGGAGAGGATCGGCTTGGCGGCGGGATCCCACCGGCTCAGGTCCAGCAGTCCGCTCTCCGCCCGGGCTGTGGCGGCATGCGTCTGCACGCCGATCCAGGTCATGCGAATGCCTGTCAGTACGAGCAGGAACAGCCCGACGACGACTAAGATTTTTCTTCTTTTTATCATGATGTACGGTTTCGACAGAAGCGAGGAATATCCTCTAATAGCCCCTCATCCAAGCCGCCTATTCATCGAAGCGGTTGCCGCCCTTGCCGCAATGAGGCGGAGAGCCTGACCCTGCCGATGAACGCGGCCGACCGCGAGGCAGCACTCGATTGCATGGACGAATTGTCCGCAGGAATCGCCGATGGATTATAATAAGGGCAGAGCATCATCTACTATCGCAAAAAAAGGAGTGTCTACCGTGGCGCAGACGATTAAAGGAAAAGTGGCAATCGTGACCGGAGCCGGGAAAGGGATCGGCAGAGCCGTCGCGCTCGAGCTGGCCAGAGAAGGCGTGCACGTCGGCCTTATCGCCCGCACGGAGAGCGATCTGCTGGAGGCGGCGCGCGAGATCGAAGCGCTGGCCGTCAAGGTTGACTATGCGGTAGCCGACGTCTCTTCATTGGCGCAAGTCGAACAAGCCGTCGACCGGATTACCCGGGAGATCGGCACCGCCGATATTCTGATTAACAACGCGGGGATCGGAACGTTCGAGAAGCTCGTCGAGATGGACCCCGAACATTGGAAAAAAATCATCGACGTGAATCTGCTGGGTACCTACTACGTGACGCGCACCGTGCTCCCGCAGCTGATCGCCAAAAACAGCGGAGACATCATCAACATCTCCTCGACGAACGGGCTGAGCGGAGCACCCGGCTCCAGCGCCTACAGCGCTTCGAAGTTCGGCGTCATCGGCCTGACGGAATCGCTCGCGCAGGAAGTCCGCCGCCACAATATCAGAGTCACCGCGTTGACGCCGAGCACGATCGCGACCGATCTCGCCAAGAGCTCCTCCTTGATCGCGGAAGGCAAGGACGAGCAGTATATGCATCCGGAGGATATGGCGGAATTCATCGTAGCCCAGCTGAAGCTGTCTCAGCGGATGTATATCAAGACGGCGAGCATGCTCAATACGAATCCTTTCTAGGGGTGGAAATGGCCTCACGGATGAAAGCACTCCACGACAATCCGGATCGTCCGTTCCGCGATAATCCGGATTTTTATGTGTCGCACTTCGGCAAAGAGGATTGCATGCCGGGCCATGCCTTCGGGCCCGGCGTGCGCGATCATTACAAGATTCACTTCGTCCATCGGGGGACCGGCGTCGTGCAGGCCGGCGGGCGCACGTACAAGCTGTCTGCGGGACAGGCCTTCCTGTCCTTCCCGGACAAGGTTATTTTTTATGCGTCGGATGCGGAGGAACCGTGGACCTACTCGTGGATCGGATTCCGCGGCGATCGGGTGGCGGACGTGCTGGCGCGGACGCGGCTGACGCCGGAGGCGCCCGTATTTCCGATGGATATGCGATTGATGCCGAACCTGTACGAGCTGCTGCGGGAGGCCGGGGATCGCCCCGTCAACCGCGACCTGCGGCTGACATCGCTGCTGATCGACGTGCTCACGTCGATGGTCGAGCTGCTGCCCGCATCCGCGGATGCGGGCGCCGCCTTGTCTGTGTCGCCCCGCAAGCAGGATGCCTACGTTCACCGGAGCCTGGACTTTCTCCACTGCCACTTCAGCGAGCCGGTCACGGTCGCGCAGCTGGCGGCGGCGCTCGGATTGGACCGCAAATATTTGTCGGTCATATTCAAGGCGGCCACCGGGATGCCGCCGCAGCAATATTTGCTGCATTACCGGATGGAGCGGGCCGGAGAGCTGCTCAAAAAAGGGCAGTATACCGTCGGGGAGGTGGCGCGCTCGGTCGGCTACCGGGATGCGCTGCTGTTCTCGAAGATGTTCAAGAAACTGAAGGGCGTGCCGCCCAAGCAGTATGGTCAGCTCGCAAAATAAGACATCATGCCATATTTATCTTCCTTGCGGATATGGGCTTATCCCCCGAGGCGCACTATAATGAGCCTATCCGCATGAGAAGGAGCGATCGAGATGACCTATATGGCAAGGCAAGAACGATACGACGCGATGACATACAATCGCAGCGGCCGCAGCGGCCTGAAGCTCCCGGCGATCTCGCTCGGACTGTGGCACAACTTCGGCGGCATCGACAAGTACGAGAACGGCAGAGCGATGGTGAGGCGCGCATTCGACCTGGGGATCACGCACTTCGACCTGGCGAACAATTACGGCCCGCCGGCCGGCTCCGCCGAAGAATCGTTCGGACGCATGCTGAAGGACGACCTGCGGCCTTATCGGGACGAGCTGATCATCTCCACGAAGGCCGGCTACTATATGTGGCCCGGGCCGTACGGCGAATGGGGCTCCAAGAAGGGTCTCGTCGCCAGCCTGGACCAGAGCCTGAAGCGGATGGGACTCGATTATGTCGATATTTACTACCATCACCGGCCCGATCCGGACACCCCGCTGGAAGAGACGATGGCGGCGCTCGACCTCGTCGTCCGTCAGGGCAAAGCGCTGTACGTGGGCCTCTCCAACTATCGTCCGGAGCAGACGCGCGAGGCGTCGCGCATATTGAAGCGGCTCGGGACGCCGTGCCTGATCCATCAGCCCAACTACTCGATGATGTCCAGATGGATCGAGGAAGGGCTGCAGGATGTACTCGACGAGGAAGGCATCGGCTCGATCGTATTCTCGCCGCTGAACCAGGGCATCCTCACCGACCGATACCTGAACGGCATCGCCCCCGACTCGCGTGCGGCGGGCCCGAGCGTGTTCCTGCGCACCGAGGGCATCGACGAGACGCTCGTCGCGAAGGTCCGGCAGCTGAACGAGCTGGCGGAGAGCCGCGGGCAGAAGCTGTCGCAGATGGCGCTGGCCTGGGTGCTTCGCGGCGGCCGCGTCACGTCCGCATTGATCGGCGCGAGCAAGGTCGCTCAGATCGAGGATGCCGTAGGCGCGCTGGCTCAGCCTTCCTTCACGCAGGAGGAGCTGGATCGGATCGATCGCATCTTGGCATAGAGGGGTTTAACCTGGGCTCTCAAGTATGAGTAAGGTTATATAATTATTCAAGAAAAAACAGGAACTCATGTTCCTGTTTTTTCTTGAATATGCGAACAAACTGTTGTAAACTGGAAGTCAAAGGTGAATTATTCATATTGGAGGTTTATATGTTCTACTCGAAAGAGACTATTGCTCAAATCGTTGAACGTGTTCACTTCTCGCTCTATCGGTTTGACTCAATAACTTTTAATCTGGAACCTCCCTTTAATGCCGAAGCCGCGATCAAAGCATTCGGTGGAGTAGTTACCAAAAAGGTCACTGATTCTAGTGCTTCAAGTTTTAGTATAGGTGAGGTTCGGCCACTTGAGCCTTATACCGAAAAACGCTTTGAAGTGAGCATACCTTTGGATGAGTACCCTCCCCGGAAAAATTTCACTCTTGCACATGAACTAGGCCATGTTATTTTGCATTTCCAATGGGCCGATCAAAATCAGTGGGAGAAGAATTGCAAGGAAATTGAAGTTCTTAAACGGGATTTGAGTCCAAATCGGATTGAGTACGAAGCCAATTATTTCTCAGCCTTCTTTTTGATGCCAGAGAAAAATGTACGAGCTGATGTCAGTCAATATCTTTCCGGCAGTAATATGTCCTCCAATCTACTTATTGAAAAGTTAGCAGAGAGGTATAACGTGTCTCTAAAAGCAATGGAAATTCGACTTAGTCAACTCGGCATTATGTGAGGTCACACATGCTCAAACATCCCGATCTTGACTTGCAACATTTTCCGCCCGCTAAAGGCTCGAATACACTAGACCGCCTTAAGTTATTCATATCCTTTGACATTGTAGGATCTACCGAACACAAACAAAAAAACCCAACTTCGTGGCAAAGCGACTTCAATAAATTTTATGTCGAGATCGAAGATAATATAAAACTTCTTAATTCTGCTATTAATGATCGAGGAACTGATGTCTATAACATCCGGCCGTGGAAACGCCTCGGAGATGAGGTTGTCTTTGAGACCGATATTATTTCCAGTAAATATTTATTAAAAGCGCTTAACGAGGCCTTCACGATATTGCATAAAACCGCGCACTATCTTGAAAATATTGAAAGTGCCAAACCATTTCTAAGTTTGAAAGCCGCTGCTTGGATTTGTCCTGTCGATCATAAAAACAATATTTCTCCAGAAGGCACAAACGATTATATCGGCAAGCATATTGACGAAGGTTTTCGCGTGGCTGGAAACTTCGCAAAGAGAAGGCAATTTGCTATAAGTTGCGAGCTTGCTTATTTGGTTGCTTACTTCAACGAACACTCTTCCTTAGAGCCATTCTACTTTCTAGGATACAAACCATTAAAAGGTGTATGGCAAGGTAGCTACTATCCGGTAATTTGGTTCTCTAACGACATTGAACAATCGTTAGATCATCTCCCCTACGACCAGCAAGAGAAGTGCGAACTGACTAATTTACTTAACGCAGACAGCAAGTTGAACTGCCGCAAAATGAAATCCAAGTTAGACGGCGTGATTAAGACAAATAACCTAAGTGTTCATATACTGCCATGATTGAGTACTTGGAATCAAGACCAGAAATCATTTATAGAAGAGAGGATTTTCCGGTTAAAGTGGAGGTTCATAACGCGATCATTTGCTATGACGAAGAAAACAAAAAATTTCTCCTACATAAGCGGCCATCTGATCGCAAAGTGGGTGCCCATAAATGGGCCGCTCCCGGTGGACAAATTAATATAAATGAATCTTTGGAGTTGTCCTGCATAAGGAAAGCTTACGAGGAATTGAATGTAAAGGAAATCACCCCAAGAATGGACATCGTTGTCCCCTATTTTATTCATTCAGAGGAGACGGGAGTCGGTATAAATGGTTTTCGAGTGCTATGCCTTCTCTCTCCAACTGAATGTCAGAAATTTATTGAAAAAGACGATCCCGACGAAAAATTCAAATGGTTCTCCCTTTTGGAGCTGGAAGAATTGAAAGAGGAAGAAACCGTCCCCAATTTATATGCAGAAATATGCACCTTACTAACCTACTACAATTCTAGTAACAAGGTTTAAATATCAGGATTGTGATTCCACGGAACGAGCAAGGCCAGCAATCTCAATTTTGAGCGTTGCTGGCCCGATTCTTATTAAGACAACGCCAGAAACCTCGAGTTGACTATCGACGAACTCAAAGTCTAAACAAGACGGGAATGGGAATGAATTCCGTCGAAGAACCGCTCGCATCATTAGGCGCACGCTAATCGATCGTTGTTCGCGTTTATGGGCGTCCAATTTTGACGTCGGCTCATACCGCACGCCGGTTGACCGGATAAGAGACATTTCTTGCGCCGTACAGGCATCAGCATGATCGCCTATTCGGCGTCTTCATCCGCTCAAGAGCCCCCGTTCGACTGCTCCAGCAGCTCCTGCAGCACCGTCGTGATCAGCCGGTGATCCTGATCGCCGCTCAAGCCGGATACGGCGATGACGCCGATGACGCCGGCGCCCCGAACCCGGATCGGGAAGGCGCCATTGTACGGCGCGTATTCGGAAGGGTCCAGGAAATAACGCTCGGCGATCGTCCGCCCGGACGCGCTGAGCTCGGCCTCCATGTAGTAGGAGCTGTGCTGGAAGCGTTCGACGACTCTCGCTTTGCGCAGCGCCCAATCGTCGTTGTCCGCCGAGGTGCCCGGACAGGCGAAATGGAACAGCTGATGACCGCCCCGGCGAATATCGACAGTGACGCTCTGATTCGCCGCCAGCGCCTTGTGCGCGATCGCAAGCCCGACTTGCAGCGCCGTCTCGTTCGTGAAGGATGCGAATTGAAGCCGCTCCTCCTCCGCCAGCAGTTCCTTGAATAGCTCATTTTCCTTCTTCATGCGGGATTCGCCCCTTTCGGATATAGATTGACAACGTTTTACAGCTTTGTGTATGATGAAAAATAAACACGCGTTCATAAAACGCAAGGATGGTTAACATGAAAATAGCGAAAGCCAACAGTACCGAAATCGCGCGACTGGCCGGCGTATCCAGAAGCACGGTAAGCCGCGTCATCAACAACTACGCCAACGTGCCCCCCAGAACGCGCGAGAAAGTGCTGGCGGTCATTCGCCAACATAACTATGTCCCCAACATCTCCGCTCAGATCCTCGCCGGCAAGCGCACGCGGACGATCGGACTTTTCCTGATCTCGCAAGGAAACGTGGCGAGCGACGCGCTCACCAACATGCTGATCGTCAGCGTCATCGAGAACGCCTCCGAATACGGCTACTATGTGCTCACCCATATCATTAGAGATACGCACGACACGGAGTCGATCAAGGATGTGATGGATATATTCTATCAGCACCGCATCGATGGCGGCATCTTCATCGGCGCGGCGAGCCGCGAGCCGTTCATCGAAGATCTGGTCAAGGCGGGCTTCACGGTCGGCGTCGTGGACCAGGAGCTGGCGGAGCGGCCCGAGCCGAACCGGATCGTCTCCACCTTCAACAACGATGCGGGCATGAAGATGGCCGTCGCCTACTTGTCCGGCCTGGGCCACACGGATATCGGCACGATCAACGGCAATATGAACCGTTTGTCCGGCCGCACCAAGTACGACGGCTTCCTCTCCGCCATGCGCATGTGCAGCCTGCAAGTGAACGCGGACTGGGTGCTCGAAGGCGACTTTCAGGAGAACAGCGGCTACGACGCCGTTCAGGCGCTGGTCGGACGCGGGATCGCGCTGCCTACGGCACTGATCGCCGCCAACGACAGCGTCGCGTTCGGCGCGATCCGCGCGCTGAAGGAGCATGGCGTGCGCGTACCCGAAGACATGTCGGTCATCGGCTTCGACGACCATGCGATGAGTGCCAAGCATCACCCCGCGCTGACCACGATTCGCGTCGAATTCGCGGACATGCTGAAGCGGCTGACCACCTGCCTGATCGCCGCCATCGAGGACGAGACCGCGGTCGCCAGGGAGATCGTCTCCGACTGCAGCCTGGTAGTGCGGGATTCCTGCCGCAGAATCTGACCTGCGGATCGTCTCGCGCATACGCATCTCCGCCCTTCTCCGGCCCCTTCTTGCGAAGCGGGCCTCTTGCTGTGCGGCGCCTCCGGCCTGTCCCGGGCTGCGGCTACAGCTCCCGGATGCGGATATTGCGCCATCTGCAGGCCGCGTTCGGCCCCCATCTGGCATCGCCCATCCCGGGGTCGTTGTCGTGGACTTCGAACGCGATATGGCCCTTCGCGCCGAGCAGCTCCCGGACGGCCCCGGCGTCGTACGACGGGTGTCGGAGCGTAGCCGCATCGACCTCCGATATTTTCCGCCCGTTGATATGAACGGTGATGCGCGGGATCTCCCCTTCGACCCGAATCCGGAATTCGTTCCAGTCGTCCCACTGCCAGACGGACAGAAACTGCTCTCCGGTCGCCGCGTAGTCGAGAAGCGCCGGCTTGTCCGGGGTCATGGGCTCCAGACTCGAAGCCGGGTCCTCCAATCGCAAGCCTGTCGGGCGCCCCTCGCCGTCCGTCTCCGCGTCAAGCGTGAAGGCGATCCCGTGGAAGCCCCCGATGCCGTTGCCGTACACGCCCCCGATATTGCCCGATCTGCGGTGATCCAGCAAGATCTGATAGCCCTGCGATCCGAGCGTGGACGCGCGGACGAGTACGCCCGTATCCGCCGGCCAATCGGGCTTGGCCTCGAAGCTCAATTCCATGTCGCCGTATACGCCGTCGCTGAGCAGATAGCCGCCGTAGCCGCAGCCGGGCGGGTTCTGGCGGCCCACGATGGCCCCTTCCTCCACCGTCCAGCTGCCGGTCGTCTGCGAAGCGCGGACGTACGCATCCGACGTCGAGTCCGGCTGCGGCGCTCCCGGCGCGCGGGCGACCGGGAGCCGGGGAACGGCATGCCAGCCCGCGAGCGTCTCGCCGTCGAAGAGAGGCGTGAATGTATCGTCTGCGGATGCCATGAGTGCTCCTCCTTACTGTCGTTTTGAAGTCAATTCTGCCTGATTATAGCATTAACGCGCGTTTAGTCAACGCGGATTGTATTTGGAAAGCTATTTTCATTCTTAAAACGTGTAAAACAGGGATTGACAGCGCTTTATTTTGTTGTGTATGATGAGCCCATAGACGCGCGTTTACAGAATAAGCCATCGAACATGTCCAATCGAGTCTTGTCATTCGCTTGGATTTATTATTTCCGATGAATGAACGCGTGTTTATAGGGCGGATAGCACACTTGAGCGCTAAGCTTAAATGTTTTCCAGGCTTGCTACGACAAAATAAACGCGCGTTCATCAAAGTTTGGATGCAGGCCTGCCTTTTGCGTCTGCCCATGAACCCGGACTCACCGGCGAGGCCTCGCCGGCCGGTGACAGCGCGCTCGCGGCGAGGCTCAAGCGCTCCGGTTCGATCCGCTCTGCTCGACCAGGTCCGAGGAAGGCCACTATTTATTTGGAGGGGTTGTCCGTGAAGAAAACGAATGCCAAAAAAGCTTTGCCGCATGTCATGCTTGGCCTGGCCGCGATCGTGAGCCTGTCGGCTTGCAGCAGCGGTTCGAATGCGTCCGATTCCGGCTCCGAACAGCAAGGCTCGGCCAGCGCCCAGGCAAGCACCGTCGCCAGTCCGGCGGACCCTGCAGGCAAATACGACAAACCGGTCACGATGACGTGGGCCGTCCAGACCGCGGCCGCCTCGAAGCTGCTCGACGGCGATACTTGGGACAACAACCGCTGGAGCCGCCTGATCCAGGACAAGCTCAACATCAATCTCAAGGTGGCGTTCTCGGCAGACAGCAGCACCGATGCATACAACAACAAGCTGAACGCCGTCATCGCCTCCGGCGATCTGCCGGACGTATTCAAGACACAGGATGCCAACGTGTTCCTCCAGCTCGCGCAGAACGGCCAGCTGGCCGATCTGACCGACGTGTTCGACAAGTATGCGTCGGACTCGCTCAAGGCTTACAAGGAGCGCTTCGCCGATTCGTTCAAGGGCGCGACGATCGACGGCAAGCTGTACGCGATTCCCCGCATGAACGACAACTTCCACGAGGCGCCGTTCTTATGGATTCGCGACGACTGGCTGAAGAATACGAATTCGCAGCCGCCCACGACGATTGAAGAGATGGTCGCGCTCGCGGAGAAGTTCGCGAAGGGCGATCCCGACGGCGACGGCATCAACGGCAACACTTACGGACTGGCGTTGAACAAGGACCTGATCAAGGCCGGCCACGGCAGCCTCCTCGGCCTGGCGGCGGCCTACGGCGTCCCCGGCTACGGCGAGAGCGTATTCTACCGCGACGCGGACGGCAAGATGACCTTCTCCTGGATTCAGCCGGGCATGAAGGACGCGCTCGCCCAGCTGGCCGACATGTACAAGAAGGGGCTCATCAACAAGGAGTTCACCGCCAAGAACGAGTCGGCGCTGGTCGAAGACATCACCAGCGGCAAGATCGGCATGGCCTACGGCAGCAACTGGGGAACCTGGTATCCCTACAACAATGTCTACAAGAAGGACGGCGTCATCGTCCGCCCGTACGCCATCCCGACCAAAGCGGGCATCGACTACAAGATCGGCATCGAGAGCAACGCCGTCGGGCAGATGACGATGGTCAGCAAGAGCTTCAAGCATCCGGAAGCGGCCATCAAAGTTCTCAATCTGTACGATCAGACCGTCAACTACTCGAGCAAGGAAGATTATCTGAAGTACTGGGCGGACGAACAATACCGGCTCTCTCCGGTCTATATCGACCAGCCCGGCGAAGTGTACGCGGCCGACATTCTGAAGGCGCTCGACAAGGGCTCCTCGGACGATCTGCCGCCGGGCGCGAAGCCGAACTACGACTATATCAAAGGGTTCGAGGACGGTTCGCTGGCCAAGGATGACAATGCGTTCGGCAACTGGGGCCAGATGTCCAAGTCAGGCTCGCTGCCGATCGTCCTGAACAAGTACATTCCCGACAATGCGCTCGTGCAGAGCGTGCTGGGCATCGAGCGTCCCGAAGCTTGGCTCACGAACGCTTCCTCGCTGGACACCTTGACGATCACGGCCTTCACGGACATCATCACCGGCGCGAAGCCCGTCGATTCCTTCGACACCTTCGTCAAGCAGTGGCTGAAGGCCGGCGGACAGCAGACGCTCGACGAGCTCGACAAGCTGTATCCCGCTAATTGATCTGGACGCCCGGACTGCGGAGCGGAGAGGAACCCTCTTCGCGGCCCGGGCGGCCGAAATACCAGAAAGGCGGTGACAAATCGTGTTATCCAGACTTCTCCGCTCGGACCGGCTCGCCCGGGAAATCCCGCTGTACCTGATGATCCTGCCCGCCGTTATTCTCGTGGCCGTCTACAGCTACGGATCGATGGCCGGCGTCATCATCGCCTTCCAGAAGTTCATCCCTGCCAAGGGGCTGTTCGGTCATCAAAAGTGGGTCGGCATGCACAACTTCCATACCTTGTTCGCGATGCCCAACATCGGTCCGGTCATTCGCAATACCGTCGTCATCGCCCTGGGCAAGATCATCGCAGGGATCGTCGTGCCGGTCGTATTCGCGCTGCTGCTGAACGAGATCCGCAGCCTGCTGGCCAAGCGGGTGTTCCAGACGCTCGTGTACCTGCCGCACTTCCTGTCGTGGGTCATTCTGTCGGGCATTCTGATCAACCTGCTCTCCCCGAGCGAGGGCGTTGTCAACGTCCTGCTCTCCAAGCTTGGGATGGAGCCGGTCTTTTTCCTGGGCAATGCGCACGCTTTTCCCCCGACCATGATCCTCAGCGACGTATGGAAGACGTTCGGATTCGGCTCCGTCATCTATCTGGCCGCGCTGGCGGGCATCAATCCGGCGCTCTATGAAGCGGCCGTCATCGACGGCGCCAACCGCTGGCGGCAGACGCTGCACGTGACGCTGCCCGGCATCACCCCGATCGTCGTGCTGATGACCGTGCTCGGCTTCGCCAACATTCTGAACGGCGGGTTCGACCAGATCTACAACATGTACAGCCCCGTCGTCTACTCGACCGGCGACATTCTCGATACGTTCGTGTTCCGGCTCGGCATCGAGCAGGCGCAATATTCCCTGTCCACCGCCGCAGGCCTGTTCAAGTCGGGCGTATCGCTCATCTTTATCGTCGTCTCGTACTACCTGGCCGACAAATTCACCGGATACAAAGTATTCTAGCGGAGGATGGGATTATGCAAATACGAACATCGGCATCGCGCAGAATATTCCTGGTGGGCAATGTCGTACTGCTGACGCTGGTCTCCCTGGCCTGCATCGCGCCTTTCATTAACTTGCTGGCGGTATCATTCTCCGACAAGACCGCCGTAGCCGCGGGCGAAGTCACCTTCTGGCCCGTTCATTTCACAACCGTGTCCTACGAATTCATCACGAATTCCTCGAAGTTCTTCGATTCCCTCGTCGTGTCGCTCAAGCGGACGGCGATCGGCGTGCCGCTCAATCTGCTGCTGATCATTCTGACGGCGTATCCGCTGTCCAAGTCCAGAGGGGACTTCCGGGCCCGGCCCTACGTCTCCTGGTTCTTCGTCATCACGATCCTGTTCAATGCGGGACTGATCCCGACCTATATGGTCGTCAAGAGCACCGGCCTCATCAACTCCATCTGGTCGCTGCTGCTGCCCGGCGCGCTGCCCGTCTTCAGCATGCTGGTCGTGATGAACTACATGCGCAGCCTGCCCAAGGAGCTGCTGGAGGCCGCGTATATCGACGGCGCCAATCACGTGCAGACGCTGCTCCGCGTCGTGCTCCCCGTGTCGGCGCCGACGATCGCCACCGTGACGCTGTTCGCCTTCGTCGATCATTGGAACAGCTGGTTCGACGGCATGATCTATATGAACCGGATCGAGAACTATCCGCTGCAGACGTATCTGCAGACCGTCGTCGTCAATCCGGAGGAGTTCATCCGCAACAACACCGATCTCAGCGGCAACCTGTCCAAGTACTTGTCCCTGGTCAGCGCGCGCACGACAGGCGCCGCGCAGATGTTCCTGGCCATGATCCCCATTCTGTGCCTGTACCCGTTCCTGCAGAAGTACTTCACGACCGGTCTCGTGATGGGCAGCGTCAAGGAATAAGATGATAGGGAAAGGATGCGTCTGCTATGAAAATATTCGTCACCGGCGGCACCGGGTTCATCGGCTCGTATGTCGTCAAGGCCATGCTCGATCATGGTCACGAGTTGACCCTGTTGGCCCGCAATACGAACAAGGTGCCGGCCTTCGCCGCGGATGAACGCATTCGCCTCGTAGAGGGCTCCATGGAGGACAGTCAAGCGATCGCCCAAGGGCTGGAGGGCCAGGACGCCTGCATCCACGTCGCGCTGTCGTGGCTCGGCGGCACGGCCGAAGAGAACGCCGTACACGAGACGCTGCCTACGATCCGCCTGTTCCAGGCGGCCGCCGAGGCCGGCGTCAAGAAGATCCTCTTCACCTCGTCCATCGCCAGCTTCGGCACGGCGCGGCACGACGACGCCGGCTATATTCGGCCGATGAACTACTATGGAGCCGCCAAGGCCGCGTCCGAAGCGTATCTGATGGCGATCGCCTACGAGTATGGCCTGCAGGCGAACGTGATCCGGCCGGGCTACACCTTCGGCAATCCGTGCGTCGAGGGCGGCCCTCTCTATCCCGACCGCAAGCTCGTCGATATGGTGAAGAGCGCCCGCGACAATGCGCCGATATCCTTCGTCCAGAATGACGGCACCCAGTTCATCTGGGCCGGCGATCTCGCGAAGGTATACGTCGCCCTGCTGCACGCCGACATCCGCGAGCACAACCGCGGCTACTACACCGCCGTCAGCACGGAACATCGCACCTGGGCGCAGATCGCGCAGATGGCGGTCGACCTGCTGGGCTCGCAGAGCCGGATTGCGCTGATCGACAAGGGCCGTCCGGAGCCGGACGGCATCCCGATCGACGTCTCGCGCATCCGCGAATCGTTCGGCTATTCCTTCACGGCCGACGAACAGATGAAGCAGCATCTTCTCTACTTAAGCACGCTGGAGCTGTGACGCGGCTGCCGCCGGGACTACGCCCAATTCAACCGAAAGAAGGACATCCGATGAAAAACACGCTCTCTTTTGACGGCTTCATCCAGATCGCCATCGTCGTGGAAGACATTCAAAAAGCCGCACAGACGTGGGCGCGCTTCTTCAACATCCCCGTCCCCGAGATCCGCTACCAGCCGCCCGCGCCCAATCCCGATCTCACCTATCGCGGCAAGCCGGCCGAGTACGGGTTGAAGCTGGCGAACATCGAGGTCGGCTCCTTCGTCATCGAGCTGCATGAGCCCGACGAGCGGGACAGCACGTTCCGCGAGTTCCTCGACAAGCACGGCAACGGCGTCCATCATCTGGGCTTCCAGGTCGGCGACAAGCGCGATGCGATCGTCGGCGAGCTGGAGGAGATGGGCTACGCGATGCGGACGATCGGCTATTATCCGGGCAGCAGCTGGACGATCGTGGACAGCGAGGACGATCTGGGCGTCAATCTGAACATCAAGCCGCGGGCATAGCAGCCCGTCCGGCGCAGACAAGGGAGACGAGCATAATGAACCGATTGAAGGAACCGCGCAGGATCGAAGCGAGCCCGATCATCAGCATCCTCGAGACTGTCGACATTCACAGCGGCAAGCGGCGCGTCCTGGCCGAGTTCGACCATCTGATCGAAGCGCCCAACTGGACTCGCGACGGCAGCCGTCTGATCTACAACAGCCGGGGCCGGCTGTACGAATACGACCTGGCTGCGGGGAGCAGCCGCGAGATCGACTCGGGCTTCGCGATCCAATGCAACAACGACCATGTCCTCTCGCCCGACAATGACCGCGTCGCCGTGAGCCATCATACGCACGAGGACGGCCAGTCGCGCATTTATATTTTTCCGTTGGAAGGCGGACAGCCTGCGCTCATCACCCCGATGGCCCCCAGCTATCTGCACGGCTGGTCGCCCGACGGCGGCACGCTCGCCTACTGTGCGGAGCGGGACGGCCAGTACGACATCTACACCATTCCCGCCGCCGGCGGCATCGAGACGCAGCTAACCGATGCGCCGGGGCTGAACGACGGCCCCGAATACTCGCCGGACGGACGGCATATCTGGTTCAACTCCGTACGGTCGGGACTCATGCAGGTGTGGCGCATGAACGCCGACGGCAGCGAGCAGGTGCGCATGACGTTCGAGGACGACAGCAACAACTGGTTCCCCCATGTCTCGCCCGACGGACAATGGGTCGTCTACATCGCCTACCGCAAGGGCGACGTCGATCCCGGCGATCACCCCGCGAACAAGCAGGTGGAGCTGCGGCTCATGCCCGCCGCAGGCGGCGAGTCCCGCACCATCGTCCAGCTGTTCGGCGGACAAGGGACGCTCAACGTGAACTCGTGGGCGCCCGACAGCCGCACATTCGCGTTCGTCAGCTACAGACTTTCCGAGTAAATCTTAATCAAGCGGCGCATACGCATAAAGGAGCAGACAACATGCTTAACACCATTCTGGGCACGACCTTCGTCTGTCAGATCGCGATGGTCGTGCGCGACGTAGAGAAAGCCACCCGCAAATTCGCCTCGCTGCTGAACGTGCCGGTTCCCGATATCATCACCGCCAACCATGACGGCAGCGACACCGTCACCTATCGGGGCGAATCGACGCCCGGCAGAGTCAAGCTCTCCTTTTTCCATATGGAGAACACCGTCATCGAGTTCATCGAACCGACGGAAGACCCGACCACGTGGAAGGAATTCCTCGAGACGAACGGCCCGGGCGTCCACCATATCGCCTTCAAGGCGAAGGACCGCATGATGCCCACCGCGGCCAAGCTAGAAGAATTCGGCTTCCCGGTCATCCAGAACGGCGACAAATACGTGTATGTCGACAGCACGGACGATCTGGGCGTTATTTTGGAGCTGCTCGATATCGATTGATTGTCGGCTCGCCGGCGCATGGACAAAAAGGGCGCAGACACCGCAGTGGTGTGTGCGCCCGCTTTGATTTGCTTTTTTACCGGCGACATAAATCAAGGATGCAACTATCTAGCTCTCACCCGGATTTTTAACTGCAGCCACAATCGCTTCGTCTGCCTCACACGCTACGTAGAATCGAAACTTACGGATAACGAGCTCGGCTATCTTGAATCATTTGACGCAATCGGGGGGCGGAGGCAACTTCAGCGTTAATCGAAAGCGGATCTTCTTCTTGAAGCACAATGGTAAAAGTCCCTTTTCCCGGAATAAAAATCTGCGAAACTGAATTTGTTCTGCTCATCCTGCCGATATGATCAAACAATTCGGATTCGGTCTGCACTTTTCCCACTCCGCCCACCTCCGCTTAGAATGTTTTTATTAAATCATGTTCGGCTTCAAACTCACCTGGCCGGAGGGAGCAGCGGACGGCTGGCGAGCGGACGCCGTGCAGCCTGCTCTCTGGTTATGTCGAACCCGCTAACACCGACATCAAGCGGCATGCCGATTGTAGGCGCGCACCGCAAACAGATAGGCGACGATCAGTATCCCCAGGCACCATGCCAGCGCAACCCAGATGTCATGGCCTGCCGGCTGACCCGACAACAGTGCGCGGATCGTCTCTACGATGGAGGTCACCGGCTGGTTCTCGGCGAAGGCGCGAACGACGGTCGGCATCGACGCGGTCGGCACGAATGCCGAGCTGATGAACGGCAGGAAGATAAGCGGATAGGAAAAGGCGCTCGCGCCTTCCACCGACTTGGCGGACAGGCCGGCGATGGCCGCGATCCAGGTGAGTGCCAGCGTGAACAGTACGAGGATGCCGGCTACGGCGAGCCAGGGCAGAACCCCTGCCGACGAGCGGAAGCCCATCGCGAGCGCTACGAGAATGATGACGGCAAGCGAGAGGACGTTGGAAACGACCGAGGTCAGTACATGTCCCCATAGAACAGTAGAGCGCGCGATCGGCATGGAGTGGAACCGCTCGATGATGCCCCGCTGCTTATCCAGGAACAGGCGGTAAGCCACATACGCCACGCCGCTTGCAATGGCCATAAGCAGTATGCCGGGCAGCAGGTAATTCACATAGTTGTCCGTACCGGTGTCGATCGCGCCGCCGAACACGTAGACGAACAGCAGCATCATGGCGATCGGCGTGATGCACACCGTGAAGATCGTGTCCATGCTGCGGAAAATATGGCGCATGGAGCGTCCGAGCATCACACCCATATCGCTGAAAAAGTGGCTTTTGGCCGCTTCCATTCAGATCGCCTCCTTCTTGCCGACGATCGCGAGGAATATTTCCTCCAGCGTCGGCTGTTTTTCAACATACTCCACCTTGGCTTGCGGGAACCGCTTCTTCAGCTCCGCGAGCGTGCCGCCCGCAATAATCCGGCCCTCGTGCAAAATCGCGATCCGGTCGGCGAGCTGCTCCGCTTCCTCCAGATACTGCGTGGTCAGCAATATCGTCGTGCCGCCGGCGGCAAGCTCCTTGACGATCTTCCACACCTCGATGCGCGCCTCGGGATCAAGTCCGGTAGTCGGCTCGTCGAGGAAAATGATCTGCGGCTTGCCCACCAGACTCAAGGCGATGTCGAGCCGGCGCCGCATCCCGCCCGAATAAGTGGAGGGCTTGCGGTCGGCGGCGTCCGTCAGGCCGAAGCGCTTCAGCAGATCGTCCGCCACTTGGCGCGGCCGATCGAGATGCCGCAGCTTGGCGATCATGATCAGATTCTCCCGCCCGGTGAGCACCTCGTCTACCGCCGCGAACTGTCCGGTCAGACTGATCGCGCGCCGCACCTGCTCGGGCTTGGCCGCGACCTCGAAGCCGTTCACGACGGCGCTGCCCCCGTCCGGCTTGAGCAGCGTAGCCAGGATTCTGACCATCGTCGTCTTGCCCGCGCCGTTGGCGCCGAGCAGGGCGAAGATCTCGCCCCGCTTCACTTCCAGATCGACGCCCTTCAGCACTTCCTTGCCCTTGAAGGATTTTTTAAGTCCTTTTACTTCAATGGCGTTCTCCATGCCGATCTCCTCCTTCACTTTTTCTTATCCGCCAGCTTTTTCATCGCTTTGTTAACGGCCTGGTTTGCGGTTTCCTGAGCGATGTCGGCGTACGTTTTCGAATCCTTGATCAGCTCGTCGCAGAAAGCCGCCACGTCGCTGCCCGTCACTTCGAGCACGCCCTTGCCCGACGCCGCGCCCTCTTCGAACAGCTCGACGATCCCTGACAGCAGCCCCGTCCCCTCGGTCAGTTCGACAGGTCCGACCTTAAACAGGTATTTTTGAATCTCTTTGTACACGAACTGATAATCTTGCGGGAGCGTCTTGACGCGCGCCACATGCGCCCGCCATTCCTTTTTGCCTTCGATGATATCTCGAATGTTCATTTTATTTCCCTCCTATTTGCCCAATTCTTATTTGCCTAATTTTTTGGCAATCGTATGGTTGAGCTGCTCGCGCCACTTGTCGCGGTAGGACTTGGCACCTTCTTCGCCTGCCAGCGCCGCGCAGAAGCCTTGGATATCGTCGCCCAGCACCTCTTGGACATGCTGTCCATCCGCTGCCGATTGCTCGAGCAGGCCAAGCACGCCGTCGAGGATGGGCATCAGGTTGCGGCCGCTGAAGCTGGAGTACGACCAGATATGGCCGTTCACTTCTTTCCACGCCGCCTGATAATCGGCCGGCAGCATTTTGACTCTCGCTTCGAAGTCTTTCATTTCTTTCGTCATATCGCTGCCCGTGATTTTTTCCCAGAAGTTCATTGTGTTTTCTCCTTTAGCTCGTTCATTTTGGACGATACGAACTCCCACTTTTCCCAGAACTTCCGCAGCTCCTCGCGTCCGGCCTCGTTGATCGCGAAGAACTTTCGCGGCGGGCCCATTTCGGAGGGCTTCTTGGTGATCTCCACCAGCTTGTTTTTTTCAAGCCGGATCAGGATGGTGTACACCGTCCCCTCCACAACATCTGCGAAGCCGAGGGCGTTCAGCTGCCGCGTGATTTCGTAGCCGTAGGTTTCTTTGCGGCTGATAATTTCAAGAACAGAGCCCTCAAGCACGCCTTTGAGCATTTCCGTTAAGTTTTCCAAAGCGTATTCACCCTTCGCTATTGTGTATGACAGGTATTCTGTATGACAGGTATTCTGTATGACTGGTATGCAGTATTACTTACTACCACTAAAAAGTAACACGCAGTACCGGGGGCTGTCAATAGCGCCTGCGGGAAAATTGATCCATCTAATCTTCACACTTGGGATACCGCTCGATCCTGCCGCTCGCGAACTGAGGGCACGCTTTAGATGGTCGCAGCAGGACTTGGCGGATGCCATCGGAGCTACTCGCCAGACGGTAGGCCTGATCGAGAAAGGAGACTGCTCCCCTTCGATCACACTCGCGCTCAAGATTGCCGCAGCCTTCAAGTTACCCGTCGAAGAAGTGTGTGCTTTACAAGAGGAGGACTACGATGCTGACACGAATGATGCGCTCGCCATTACTCTCAACCACATTGCTTCTCGTGACGATATCTACTACAGCTGCTGTTTGCCGATCGCTGCGATTGCCGTCATATTGCTGCCGCACAGTGATGTTCTTGCACTGATCGCTTTTGGCCTATTGGGATTGGGTCAATATCTCGTTTATCGTCTGACCAATTGGAAGTACAGCCGTGTCTGATTGTATAATATGGGCAGGTGACCGTTCGTGGTGGAGTGGGGAAGTCAATTTGACGCCGCCGGTTGGCAGTATTTGATTTTGTTTGTTCTTGCCGCACTCCCGTGGCTCGACGTATTTCTAGTCGTACCGCTGGGCATTGCTTGGGGTTTATCCGCTATTATAGTAGGCATCATCGGATTTGTCGGCAACCTGTTAACGGTTGTCGCGTTATGCATGTTCTCCCGGCAGTTGGCCGCTTGGCGCGAACGGCGCAGGATCGCCAAGGGCAAAGCGCGCGGGACATTGTCCAAAAGGGAAGCGCGCGCAAAGCGACTGTGGGAAAGATATGGCCTCCCCGCATTGGCTTTCCTGGCCCCTGTCGCTGTAGCTTATATGAACTGGATTTGAGTCGTGTATGACTACCGAGGAGAGATCAGCTTCCATGAATCTGGCCGTCAAGTGGATGCAGCAGTTCAGAGAACGAGATACCCGACTTAAGCTGAGCGGCTATCGGGCCCGAGTCGCGCTCATCAGGCAACGGAACCTGGAAGCATGGGACGATCAGCGGCTGCAAGCGGAATCTCTCCGGCTGAAGAAGGAAGCACGATCAGGTACGCCTTTAGACGAGCTGCTGGTCGATGCCTATGCGCTCGTCTGCGAAGCAGCGAAGAGAACACTCGGATTGCGGCCCTACGATGTCCAGATCATGGCTGCCGTCGCGCTGCATGAACGATTGTTGATCGAGCAGCAGACCGGCGAAGGCAAGACGCTCTCTGCCGTTATGCCTGCGTATCTTAATGCGCTAACCGGCGAAGGCGTGCATGTGCTGACCTTTAACGATTATCTGGCGCACCGGGATGCGCAGTGGATGGGCCCGATCTATCGTTACCTCGGATTAACGGTGCGCTCGGTTCAAGCAGGCATGAGCTTGCCGGACAAAAGGGAAGCATACGCCGCAGATATTACCTATGTGACGGCCAAAGAAGCGGGATTCGATTTTTTGCGCGATACGATCGCACTGAGCGAGGCCGATACGGTGCACCGCCCTTTCCACTATGTCATCGTCGACGAAGCGGATTCGCTGCTTCTCGACGAGGCGCGGGTGCCGCTCGTGATCGCCGGCGAGCCGGGCGCTTCCGGCAGCGACGGCATTCGCTACGCAGAAGTAGCCCGGCAGCTCGAGCACGATGCGCATTATGACTTCGACGAGTTCAAGCGGAACGTTTATCTGAACGAAGCGGGCGCCGCGAAGGCGGAATCGCTGCTGGGATGCGGCAATCTGTACGACAGCCATAACAGTCATCTGTTAATGTCGCTGAATTGCGCGCTGCATGCGGAATCGCTGTTAAAAAGAGATGTCGACTACATCGTTCGGGACGGCAAAATCGAGTTGATCGACGCATATACCGGCCGCGTGGCGGAGAACAGGCATCTGCCGGACGGACTACAGGCTGCGCTGGCGGCCAAAGAAGGGCTGCAGTCGACGGCCGGCGGGAAAATTCTCGGCACGATCACCCTCCAGCACTTCCTGAGCCTGTATCCGAAGATTTGCGGGATGACGGCGACGGCGCATGTCTCCGCCATCGAATTTGAGAGCATCTATATGCTGCAGGTCGTGCAGATTCCGCCGAACCGGCCGAACCGGCGGCTTGACCATCCGCACCGGATCTACACCCACAAGGAAGCCAAGCTCAAGGCGCTTGTACAAGAGATCTCGTCCGTCCATGACACGGGACGTCCGATTCTCATCGGCACGTCAAGCGTCGAGGAGTCGGATATGCTGGCGGAGGCGCTGGCCGCCGCCGGCGTGCCGTGACGGTGTCTACGAATATGGCGGGACGCGGCGTCGACATACGGCTTGGCGGCGGCAGCCCCACGCAAGCGGCCATCGTCGCCAAGCTGGGCGGCTTGTACGTGATAGGTACGCATGTGCACGAGAGCGTGCGGATCGACAACCAGCTGCGCGGGCGCGCCGGACGACAAGGCGATCCGGGCGCTTCCGTTTTTTTCGTCAGCCTGGAGGACGAGCTGATCCTGCAATTCGGCATCGACAAAGCGATTCCGCCCAAGTATCGCGGCCATAGGCAGGATAGCGCGCTCGAAGAATCGATGCTCAACAGCAATATCGCGCATATTCAGCGCGTAATGATGGGCCAGAACTTTCATCTCCGCCAGGAATTGAATCTTTATTCGGATATGCTGGAGCAGCAGCGGCGTATCGTGCACAAGGAGCGGCTCGGCATCTTGAGAGGCGAGACGTCGATGACCCCTTCGGAGCAGAGAGTGCGGCTTTATTATACCGACAAGTTCTGGGCCGACCATCTGGCGTATGTGTCTTACATTCGCGAGAGCATCCACTTGAACAGTCTTGCGAACCGCAATCCGATCGATGAATTCCATATGCAAATCATCCAGGCATACGAGCAAATTGCCGCAAAAATAAATCGGGAGTCGGTCAATATGCTCGTCAGGCTCGGGGGCTCGAACGATCCGGCGATGTGGGAAAAGTTCGGGCTGAAGAGTCCCACTTCCACTTGGACCTATATCATCAACGATCAATACCTGCAATACCTGCAGACGCCTGGCTCATGGGGCTTTGAGACGGTGATCGCCTATTGGATTCGCAAGATGTTGAGGGCGGCTCTCCGATAAAGACTCTGACATCGCACCGACTATACCAGCCCTTTGGACCGCAGCAGATCCTGCTTTTTGGGGGGGACGCTCTTTAACAAGTCCTTTATTCCCGCTCCTTCCTCGTCAATAAATATTACAAAATCGTCGGTCAGACCAGGAAGCATGCTCGCCAGCGCCTCCTGGTTCAACGCCATAGCCACTTCGCGCCATAGCTTCCTGGCGTTGCTCCACCAGGAGCCCTTCATCTCCCAATACTGAATGAGCCGTTCGAAGCGGGCCAGCAGCTCCTTATTTTCAATCGACTCCTGATAACGTATCGGGTGCTCGCCTAAATACCAAATATCGTGCTTGCTCTGATGTTGGCGAAGCTGCTCGCTGCGAATGCTCTCCAGGCCCGGCTGGAAAATGGGATCCCGAACAGTGTCAGGCTCATCGTGAAGATACACGCCTATACAGAAAAGCTGCTCCGGGGCGGCCCTCCGGCAGGCTGCCTCGATCGTCCGGCGCGCCTCCTCGATCAACCCCTTCTTCACTGCTTCCCGCAGAACCGCCGCTTGCGATCCGGATATATCCATAAAAATGATCTTGCTCTGGCCGTCTGTTATCTGCGACAGCTTGCCATTGTCGGCGTAGCTGAGGTCATACTGATACTGTTGGGGCTTCTGTCCGTGCGAGTGCGAATATCGGTTAATCTGTACGAGTCTGCTGTGCCGGTATTCATAGTATTCTTCATAATGCCACGCGGCTTCCAACGTCCTCCCGCCCCGCACGATAAATTGCACATACCGGATCGGCAGCCCGTCTTTGAACACAACCTCCTCCACGGAGTCAATCTCCCCGGATTGGTACAGACGGTTAATCAACAGATTCTCGCTGCGGCTGTAGCAGCCTATGGCATCTCTTAAATAATCCCACTTTGTAATCCATATGTCCCCTCGTTCGTCGCGGCCGTATGCCGTCATCTGCTCCTGCCTGCTCACCCGTCCCCGGGACTCATGGTTCCGCTCAAAATAATACGGCGTCAAGTCGTATCTTTTACCGGTTGCATACTCCCATCCGGCGACATGGCGCTCCGCTTCTTCCTTGTAGGCTTCCATGTTCTCGTGAGCTTCCTCGCAAAGTGCCAGATAATAGGCTCTATCGATCATGACGATTCCTCCCGTGACTGTCTCCTACTTTATATGCAACCATGCAAACGCAACCGAAGCAACAAGAAATTATGGAATATGGTTCCAGACCCGGCCGGTTAAAAAGCAAACGACCCCTGCCGAATGCAGGAGTCATTTGCGGACAGCCCTTTCCTGGTCAACTCAAGGCAGCAGCTGTTTACTTGCCGCCTTTCTGCAGCCTTGATAATACGGCATCGATCTGAGCCTGGGTGAGCGGCGCCCACGCGGAGCTGTCGGGGTCCGCTATTGCCGAGGCGGGACTCTCGCCCTGGCTCCACCATCTGGCTTGATAGGCTGCGCCTTCGAAGATAACCCGCTGTCCGGCCTCATATACAGCCTTGTCTAGCCAGAGCGGATACGTATCCTTCGGTATGGCAGGCTGTGGAACCGGTTTTTCGCCGGGCAACACCGGCCCGATGAGATTCCAGGGCGTCTCCCACGACTGGAGCACCGGATCGTCGGGCACGTCGCCTTTGGTCCACCACTTCGCCTCATAGACATTGTGATGCTGTACGACCTTCTGACCGGCATGGTATGTGGTTGTCGGCGACCAGATCGGATAGGGGCTGGTCGCCGGGTCATCGGGCTGCTGCCGACTGGCCGACACTTGATTCGATGCCGTGATGAGACCGGCACTCGTATCCATGCTTCCGTCATAGCCCATGCCCAGCACATCCGCAAAGCCGTACTGCGTCTGCTGCACACCGCTGCAGGCGTCCGAGACGACGCCGACGTCCGCATAGTTGCTTCCGCACTTTATATCCCGATTGGCCGACCACATGGACATCCGGCCGACACCATGCGACAGAGCGAACTCGTTCAGAGCCTGTGCGTCAGTCAACGTAAACACTTCGTTTCTGTAATCGTTCTGGCCGATCATGGGCGTCGCCCCGATCTTCGACCATAAGGCGGTATCGCTGAGATGCATGCCTGCCTGTTCATACAAAATCTTGAGCTGGCGCTCCGTCTGTATCAAGGCGCTCTCCGAAGCGGCCAGCATCGTCTGATCCGACGCCCGGCTTGAGCCGTAGTCCATCGTCATCACATTTACGCCCGCCAGATCGACGCCGTGCTTGAGCAGCTGTGCGACGGCGTTCGTACCGTCCGGACTCAAGCCTTGCGGCGAGACCGGCAGTGTCACCCATACCGCCAGCTGCTTGCCGGCTGTCCGTCTTTCCGACTGCAGCTTGGCCATCGCCGCAGCGCGGCGGCTGCCGGCGGCCGCATCCGCAAGCCCGGCCTTTTCGAGATCCAGATCTATCGTCGTTAACCGATATCGGTCGACCACCGATCGATAGGCGGATAACAGTTTATCCGCTGCCGTACATCCGACCGCCAGCTCATTGTTTTTTAAGCCGCCGAAGGACACGGCCACACTGCCCCCCTGCTGCTGCAGCCGGGCAATGCGACGATCCAGTTCGAGACTGTCGCCGGCTTGGTCCAGCGTGTATGAACCGCCCCATGATGGGGTGCAAGGATCAGCCGGATCGGCGACAATGAACGCAAGAACGGCGTCCCGATGTTCGGTGGAGCCCAGGCGCTGGAACATGAACATCGGGGTAGCCGTGACGTCGACATACGGCGCGAACCATTGATTGTTCACCGCTGCCCGAGCGGCCCCTAACTTGCCCAACAGGCCGGCAGCGCCGAAGAAGCCGCCGGCGGCCAGACCGGCAAGGAGCGTACAGAGCAGCAGCAGCCGGAATATCGACAATCGCCGTTCCCCGACCATATTCTTCGTGACGCCGCTCATGAGGACATCACTTCATTTTGTTCGAGATGCGGGGCACGGGTATTTAATGCAAGCGGATGCGACGCGCGATTGGACAGCCTCGTCTCTGCATCGCCATGATACAGAATGGCTTGCCAGCCCACACGCTGTGCAGCACCCGCCGGCTCCTGCCCCGTCTGCTTGTTCTTTACCGGGACGTACAGCCAATTAACGATGCTGAGCCATACGTCGACAATGGTGTTTTTGATGCCGATGAACTCCACGACTGCCCATGCGGCAGTGAATGCATTGAATGCCGCAAACGCAGCATTTCCCCAGTTCTCCAGCACGATGCCCCGCCACAAAATAATCAATGAAATTAAAATAATGAGCAGCGGCGATATAACGTACAGCATGGGGGACATGGTGCGCTCCTTTATTTTGGGCGTCCGGGCAAACGGTATTTTTTTGGCGCTTAAAGCCTGCTGCATCGATTTGAGCACGCCGGCCAGATTCACGGGCAGCAGAATTAAGTTGAAGCCGTAAATCCGGAAGATATCGCTCCGTTTATAGCTGCTATACTTCAGATCGCTGGACATCGCCAGGAAGTAAGGCAATGCCGCCAGAAGGATAAACGGACTCAGGAGGCGTCCGTCAATGGGATAGGCCAACAGAAATAACAGCCCGAAGCTTGCCCACGCAATGGAAGCCAGATAGTTCAGACGAAGGAAGATCTCGGCCTTCGCTATCGCCTTTCCTTGTCTCTTGCGGTCCCGTACCAGCGCCCACAGCTTCGGCAGCACGATAAGTCCCCCGTTCGCCCATCGGCGCCGCTGTACGATCAGCGAACCAAAATCGGGCGGCGTAGCGCTGTAGCTCAGACGTTCGGGATAGTTGACGAGCGTCCAGTCATGTCTGGCCAGATCGACGCTGGATTCCGTATCCTCGATAACTGTGCGGTCCTGAATAAACCTCCGTATCTCGAAGCCGCCTACCCATTCCGTCTCGCCGATGTCTTCCAATGCCGACTTCCGTATGATCGCATTCGCGCCCACCCAGAACGTGGCGTTGTAGTACGTCATGCCCTGATGCAAAATATGCTGGATGTCCGTCGTCGCCCCGGCAATCCGTTCGATGCGGGTAGCGGCTCCGCGGAAGGAAGAATACGGCGTCTGCACGACCGCAACACGGGCATGATCCGGCTGCTGCATGAAGTACACCAGGCGCAGGCAGTAACCGGGACGCAGGATGGAGTCGGCATCCAGGGTAAGTACGAATTCGCTGTCCGGAAATGCAAGGCGCTCGCCGTCCCCGGTCTCGGTCGCGGGCACCAGTATCGGACCGTCAGGCGTATATACCTGCGTATACGTGCGACCCATGAGCCCGATATAGGAATTCAAGTTCATGGCTTTATTCGGTTCATGAGATAATGAAGCGAACTTTTTCCGTTCGAAGACAGCCAGCTCCTTGTCAAATATCCAGGTCAAGCGCCGATAGAGCTGGCCGATCCTCGTGACGGGAAGACTCACCCGCTCATTGTAGGAGGCAATCAACGCTTCGCGCACGAGGCGCAGCTCCTTCGATAAACCGCGCACCACATCATCTGCAAAAAAACGCCCGACATGATCGCCGCTCTCTTCCCTTTTGACCAGCTGATCCAGCCAATTCGCCGCCCAGGCATAGTGTGCGGCCAGCTCCTTCGCGACCTCCGGTCCGGCATGCGACGACGATGCCTGTTCGCCGAGGAACGCCGCCAGCCTGGACTCGCACAGCCGACGGGGCTCGGCGAATAAATCCGCAATCTCCTTGGCCAGCTGCCGCGTGGCGTTGAGTCGGGCGATAGCCGCAGGGGCGGTCGGATAGGGGGCGTCGTCCAGCAGGAGCACAATTCGAATGCGCGGATACTCCTGCAGCGCGGCGGACAGCAGCGTCTTGCGAACAACCTCCGGCTCTTCGTCATACGACGGTATCAATACGGTGATCGCCGGCTGGTTCTCCTCGAAGTATCGATCGATCTCCGCGCGAGGTACACGCACATGCCTGCCGAATCGCTGCAAGGCGCCCTGTCGTGCGAGCAGATACATGAGCGCCGAAAAAGTGAGCAGCGTGACAATAATCAAATATCCGAGTGACTCCATCACGAACTGGAACGTATTCGGCCCCTTGAAATACTGCTTGATAATCGTGTTTATCACATAAACGCTCCAAAAGCCGACCGTCAAAATAATAGCTAACCGGCTATTCACCATCTTCCGGGTGGACGGCTTGTCGTGGAATATAGACAGCGGCGTTGCGTGACGCTCCGTCCCCCACTGCCGCTTCCGTCTCTTTGCCAGCTTCCTCGTACGCCGCACACGTGACATAGGATGCGCCGGACCTCCTCCAACATGATAACTGCACCAACCTTTGTATAACACCCGACGGCCACTGGTTGTCTTTGGCTGTAAATCATATGGACAGAGCGCTCATTATATGCTGGATTTCGGGAGTTCTCTCACTCTGCTCGAGATCTCTAGCGGCGAATACTACAGCGCCATAAAAAATACATCGTCAGGGCGTATACGCCGCATGACGATGTATTTAAATCTGCTTACTGTTATAGGCCACTACGCACCTCACAATGCCCTAAAGTTCCCCTTAAGTTACGATCACGATGCGTTTACCTTCAAAATCTTTACGCTGCCATATCCGCTCGATGTCCCGCAGTTCGACTACATCGACGTCCATTCTTAGCTTGTCTTCCTTTAGCCAATCCCACACCATGTTCGTACCTTCTTGCATGGTTTCCCCAGTAAGACCAGCCGCACCTCCGTAAATTTCGAGCCCGGTCGTTCTCAGCATTTCCGCCGACAACGCGATCGTCTCACCCGCCTTTTCGCCGATTTGAACAAGCCGTGTACGCTTGCCTGCTAAACGGATTTCGTCAGGGACCATCGATCGTATAAGCGCTTCGGTCGGACTGCCCCACAAGAAATCCAAAATCACATCGTAGCCTTCCCCGGCTTCCCGCCTAAACGTCTCGGTGAGTTCCTCTTGCGGCTGCTTAAGATCGATAACGGCATCCGCCCCATACTCCAATACCCGCTTCATTGATTCGGGGTTTCTGCCCGTACCGACGATCCGGCCTGCGCCGAGCATCTTGGCGATCTGAACAGCAAGCTTGCCCGACACGCCGGTCGCGCCGTTAATGAGGACCGTCTCTCCCGACTTCATACCTGCAACCCATTTCAGCGGAAATAGCGCCGTTAATGCCGAAGATGGAACGGAGGCAGCCGTGATCGCATCAACACCATCCGGAATAGGAACAGTGTAATTCGACGGCACGACCGTCCACTCTGCCATTGCGCCGAACGGTGCTTTGACGCCGCCGAAGCCGACCAACCTTCCGTCCGGCGTCTCGCCAACACCGTCAAACCCGACAATGGCCGGTAGTTCGGATAGAAATTGGCGACTGGCAAAGTGCGTTCCTTTCGCCATTGCCTTATCGATGTTCTCGAGAGCAACGGCTTTGACACGAATGAGAATCTCGCCTTCCCCGGGATTCGGTTTACGAAACTCCTCGTAGCGAGGATTTTCTCCAAACCCATGCAGTACTGCCGCTTTCATGTGTCCATCGCCTCCTTAACATCGTTAAATTTAACACTGTTAAGGTAACTCTTTTGTGGTACAATGTCAACAGCAAAGATGCCCGCATGTCAGAAAGGAACTCCCCATGGCTCTTCATAAAACTACGATCGTCAAGGAAGCCCTCGCGCTGCTTCAAGAAGGCGGCCTCGAAGGCGTCTCGCTCAGAAAGCTGGCCGCGCGATTGGACGTACAGGCCCCTGCCCTGTACTGGCATTTTAAAAATAAAGCCGTTCTTGTCAATGAGATGGCGGATGCTATTCTGCAAACGCAATTTGCTACGTTCGCCCCACGTAAAATTGACGAAACTTGGGCTGCATGGCTGATGAATATGATGCAGCGCCTCCGCAAGACGATGCTCTCCCATACCGATGGCGCGCGAGTCATCGCAGGCGCACACCTTTCCACCACAATGCTTGCCTTTAGCGAGTCCACGATTAATACGCTCGTCGAAGCAGGTGTCGCCTTGCGGGAAGCCCGGCTCATCGTGTTGACTGCCACACGTTACACGTTCGGCTACGTCATTGAAGAACAGACCCCGATGCCGCCTGAAGGAAGCGTCAAGATCGACATGGAAGCTTTCAAAACAAACTACCCGACGGTCATAGCCGGCATCGAGGACTATTTCTCTTCGGGAAGAACGATCGATGACTTGTTCAACGACGGATTAAAGCTGATTATCCGAGATTAAGTCCCCCCTGCCGGCAAGCAAGGAATCGATATCTGTGATGCAGTGCATCGAACATGATGAATAACGCTCACAACGCCTTCCATGCTAAATTAAAGGAATGGAAGCCGATGAGGAGTTGGGGATACAATGCTGAGCGAACGCGACCTGAACGGCATTTTCGTGCCGACAATTACACCGTTTTCGGACGATGGGGCGTTGGACCTGGCGTCTTACCGGCGGTATCTGGATGCCCTGCTCGGCCATGACATTCAAGGGCTGGTCGTAGGCGGCACGACCGGCGAGGCTCCCACCGTAGAGTGGGACGAGACGATCGCGCTCGTGTGCGCGACTATGGAAGCCGTTCGGGAAAAGGGAGTCGGCCTGCCGGTCGTCGTCGGCACGGGTACGAATAGCACGGCTGCCTCGGTCATGCGAACGGAGCACGCCGGACAGATCGGCGCCGACGCGGCTCTTGTCGTCGTGCCGTACTATAGCCGGCCTTCGCAGGAGGGCATTGTGGAGCATTTCCGCCGCGTATCGCAAGTCGGCGTGCCCGTCATCGTGTACGAGATCCCGTCCCGTACAGGCGTGCGGCTCGAGGCGGATACGGCTCGCCGGATTATGGAGCTGGACGGCGTCATCGGCATGAAGGACAGCACCGGCAGCACCGCGCTGCTCTCTGCGCTGGTGCCGACCACCGGGAAGCCCGTGCTGGCCGGCGAGGATGCGCTCCTCTGCGATATGCTGCTTGGCGGCGCCCGCGGCGGGATACTCGCGTCCGCGAATATAAGGACGGACGACTATCTCGACGTGTACCGGCGATTCATGCGGGGCGATGCGGCTGGCGCCAGAGAGGCGTTCGAGCGGCTGCTGCCCTGGATCGAGCGGCTGTTCAGCGAATCCAATCCCGCGCCGCTCAAGTGGCTGCTGGCCCGCCGGGGCGTCATCGCATCCGATGCGCTGCGGCTGCCGATGAGCCCGATATCGGCGGCGCTGCGGACGGAGCTTGATGCGCTGCTGCTCGCGCAGTAATTGCAGGAGCCGCGGAGGCCGACGGTCAGGTCTGGGTAGGCCGAACATCGCTATAATTGCTTAATTTGCGACTGCTGACGGACCGTGGCCTCCAAGCATGCCTTTTGCGCATGCTTTTTTCACATCGTTTGCCGGTTGCATGAACTACATGAACTTCGCCTGATTTCCGATAACGAATCATAGCCTTAATTGATGTACATACGAGAGGGCGGCTGGATGATGAAGATGCAAGCATATACGCAAGCAGAACTGCGCGCACTGCAAAAACGAACGCTCGCGATCGTCGTGATCGCGCAGCTGTTCGGAGGTGCGGGGCTCGCGTCCGGCATCGCCGTCGGCGCTCTGCTGGCGCAGGACATGACCGGATCGGAAGGTCTGGCCGGGCTGTCGACGACGCTGTTCACGCTTGGCTCGGCGGTGTCGGCCTTCTCGGTCGGACGCATGTCCCAGCGCCTCGGACGGCGGGCGGGCCTGACGGCGGGATTCCTGGCCGGCGCTGTCGGCGCACTGGGCGTCGTGGCGGCAGCAGCCTGGGACAGTCTCCCGCTGCTGCTCGTCTCGATGCTCGTCTACGGCGCCGGCACCTCGACCAACCTGCAGGCGCGATACGCCGGCACGGACCTGGCCGAGCCGGGCCAGCGGGCCAGAGCGGTGAGCATCGCGATGGTCATGACGACGTTCGGCGCGGTCGCCGGCCCCAGCCTGCTCTCGCCGATGGGCCGCGTAGCGGACGCGTGGGGCATACCGTCCCTCGCCGGGCCGTTCATCCTCGCGGCGGCGGCGTTCGCACTGGCCGGCCTCGTGTTCGCCGTCCTGCTGCGGCCGGACCCGCTGCTCGTCGCCAGAGCTGCCGCCGAAGCCATGGCTCCCGCGGCTACGACTGCGGCCGAGGCCGCTCCGCAGACCGAAGCGCCGCCGGAACGGGCCAGAGGCCGCGGCATCGTCGTCGGCGCCTCCGTCATGCTGATCACCCAGATCGTCATGACCGCCGTCATGACGATGACACCGCTTCATATGAAGCATCACGGACACGGACTGGACGACGTGGGCCTCGTGATCGGCGTACATATCGCCGCCATGTTCCTCCCCTCGCTCGTGACCGGCGTGCTCGTCGACAAGATCGGACGCATCGCGATGGCCTGCGTCGGAGCCGCGACGCTGCTCTGCGCGGGCATCGTCACCGCGCTCGCGCCGGGCGGCTCGATGACGTGGATGCTCATCGGACTGGCGCTGCTCGGCCTCGGCTGGAACTTCGGCCTCATCAGCGGCACCTCGATCATCGTAGACGCGACGAGCATTCGCACACGCGCCAAGACGCAAGGCTCCGTCGACGTACTGATCTCGCTGGCAGGCGCGACGGGCGGAGCCTTGTCCGGCGCAGTCGTGGCGATGTCCAGCTTCAGCGCGCTCTCGCTGGCAGGCAGCGCACTCGCGCTGCTCGTCATTCCCGTGATGCTCCGGTTCCGCAGCGGCGCCCGTCGGGCAAGCGCAACCGCCTCGACCCTGGATCTGTAGCCGCACAGCGAAGAGACCGCCTGCGTCAGGCGGTCTCTTGCTGTTAGCGTCTTCTGCAAGGTTGTCTCCGGCCTAGCCCTCCGTTGTCGGAATCGCAATCTCATAGTAGGGCTGATCCTCACGAATCTCGATCGGTACCGCCGACGCGGAGGGCTTGATCTCGCCTTCACCCTGTACGATGTCGATGTAAAACTTCCCCGGAGGAAGGTATAACTCAAAGACGCCTTGTGCCGGATGAAACAAATATATTTGACCGGAGACAGCATCGATTATATAGAGTATACCGTACCACTGCGCCGGGTCGCCCGCCAGCACACGTACCTTGGCGTTCAGCTTCGGCAGTTGCAGCGTCACAGATCCGGATGCCCCGTTTTGAATGTCTATCGCCGGCTGCCGATGCAGCACCCATCCTTTTCCATACACCATTACGAATTCCGGCTGATAACTTCCTGCCTCAATATAGACTTGTGTTGTGTTGAAGGATACGCTTACCGGCAACGGCGCGCCTCCTGGCAGCGGACCGGTCCCCGCCAGCGGCCTCAGTTGTGCCGAGCCCTCCTCGAGTGCTGTCCCTTCGGCTGTCCTGAAGGCGAGCGGCACCAGCGTCTGGCTGGCCCCGCGAACGAGCCATTCCTCCACGCCGCGGGATTGAGCGACCGCTCTGGGCGTAGTACCGTTGCTCGACTTCTGATCCGGATCTCCGCCATACCGCAGCAACTCCTGAATAATCTCGAAGCTCCCTGATCCGACGGCATGATAAAGCGCATCGGGCGTCACCTTAGCTCCATATTGCAGCAGTAGTCGAATCGTCTCATAGGATGGAACGCGGGTCACTTCCGTACCGTCCGGCCGACTCTCGCTGCTTCTCATGCTGGCCTGCTCCAACAAGGTTGTGCGTGTATAAATATCCCACAGATTCGGTTCCAGCCCGCGCTTCAGAAGCGCCTCCAACGTATCGGTCGCCTGCATGTCGCTCGGGTGCAGCAGCGGCCATATGAGCATCGGCTTGTACGTCCCTCCGCGCTCCAGCAGCAGATCCGCAGCCTGCGGCCTATGGTTCAGAATAGCGTAATCCAACGCCGTCCAATCTGCGTAGCCGTTCACCTTCGCATTCGTCTCGACGCCGCTGTCCAGCAGCTTCCGCAGCAGCTTCACGTCCCCTTGCTTGGCCGCCTTATGCAGGCTCGCGGCGAACTCGTTCATTTTCTGCTTGCTGTAGCTGAACGTCAGCTTCCTTGTCTCGTCGTCATAGCGCCAAGCATCGTATTCAAGCAGGCCGCCCGCCAGCTCTAACGGGATATAGAGTATGCCCTTGACGACTGTGGGCGCATACGCCAGCTTGACCGCCTTGCCGTCTATGAAGGCTTTGGTAGAGTTGGTCGTACCCGACAGACTGCGGCTCTCCAGCGTTGCGGTAAACGATTTGTTCTGAAATTGAGAGCGTGCTCCAACGGATTGAAAGAAAGCGCGCGCCGGGACCATGATCACTCGATTAAGCCGGATCGTCTGAAGCTGCAGCGTCAATTGCTGCTTGGCAGCAGGCGCTGTCGCCGCGGCATGTGCAGGGGCTATCGACTGAAGCGGCGTCGATATAGGAAGGGCGGCAATCAGCAAGGCGGCAGCTGCGATCAAAGCGAAGCGGCCGGGACGGAGACAGATGGACATCGTTCAAGCTCCTTTATGGATTATTCTCCCTTTCTACCACGATACAGGAACGCTGTCTATGGAATTCTCATCGCCTCGCAGGAATAAGACTTCACGCCGGGGAATACATCGGGTAGAGTACTATAGACACGCCGCAATTGGAGGAGGAACGCCGCATGAAGTCCATCACCGTACAAAGTCTGGCCGACCAGTTCAAACTGGAGGTGCTGGCGGGCGCAAGCTGCCTGGACCGGCATATCTCCCGTTCGCGGGCGCACCGCCCGGGGCTCGAGTTCGTCGGATACTTCGAGTTTTTCCCGATGGAGCGCGTGCAGGTGCTCGGCCGCAAGGAAGTTACGTATCTGCTGCAGCTGAGCGTCGAAGAACGCTTGCTTCATATCGGCAATATCGTCAAGTACCATCCGCCCTGCTTCATCGTGACCGCGGGACAGCAAGAGCTGCCCTATCTGAAAAAGTTCTGCGACGAGGAGGGCATCCCCCTGCTGCGGACCGCGGAGCCGACGACGGAGTTCATCGCGAAGCTGGACGGCTATCTGTTGAAGGCGCTCGCGCCCGAGCAATCGATCCACGGCGTCTGCGTGAACGTATCGGGCATCGGGGTGCTGCTGCGAGGCAAGTCGGGCATCGGCAAAAGCGAGACGGCGCACACGCTCATCCGCAGAGGCCACCGGTTCGTGGCGGACGACATCGTCGTGCTCAAGAAGCTCGGCCCCGCGCTGCTGGTCGGAACGCACAACGAGACGACCCGCGAGTTTCTCGCGCTGCGCAGCGTCGGCCTGATCAACGTCGTGCGGCAGTACGGCCGCAGGGCGTTTCAGGACGAGACGCGTATCGTGCTCGACATCGAGCTGGCGACGTGGCGGGAGGGAGAGCTCAGCAATGCGCTGGAGCTGGAGCCCAGGTTCACGGATTATATGGGCGTGCAGATCCCCCATATCGAGATCCAGCTGCAGCCGGGCCGCGACGTCGCCGGTCTGATCGAGGCGGCGGCCAACAACTGGTATCTCAAGCAACTCGGCTACAGCGCGGCGGAGGAGTTCATGCAGCGGATCCAGAGCAACATGCATTGAGGCAGCCAGAGGGATGAAGCAGGTTTTCCTGCTTCATCCCTTTTTTTGTGTGCGGATGATCCGGGCGACGCATGTCTCAATTGGCCCATACGCCCTGTCCAGCGCAACGGGGCACACGATGGGGGTGTTATGCGGTAGTATCGTGCAACGGGCCGGATTTGGACCGGAGAGGGCCGCGTTACGCGGTAGTATCGTGCAACGGGCCGGATTTGGACCGGAGAGGGCCGCGTTACGCGGTAGTATCGTGCAATGGGCCGCGTTGGCGCCGGGAAGGGCCGCGTTACGCGGTAGTATCGTGCAACGGGCCGCGTTAGCGCCGGGAAGGGCTGCGTTATGCGATAGTATCGCACAACGGAACGCGTTGGCGCCGAGAAGGGCTGCGTTATGCGGTAGTATCGCACAACGGACCTCGTTGGCGACGGAGAGGGCTACGTTACGCGGTAGTATCGCACAATGGGCCGCGTTGGCGACGGAGAGGGCTACGTTACGCGGTAGTATCGCACAACGGACCTCGTTGGCGCCGAGAAGGGCTGCGTTACGCGGTAGTATCGCACAACGGGCCGGATTTGGACCGGAGAGGGCCGCGTTATGCGGTAGTATCGCACAACGGGCCGGATTCGAGCCGGGAAAGGCCGCAGCTCATTCTAATTATTGTGATTCTTTTTAGTGTTGACCATATACTGTTTATATAATATACTGTGTCTAAGAATAACTGTTTACGACGCATACAATAAGGAGAGATTTCAAATGACAAACGCAACTCCAGCCGCTGCCGCACGCGCCGGCAGCAAGGAATGGACCGCGCTCGGCATTCTGTGTTTGCCGCTGATGGTCGTATCGATGGACGTCTCGGTGCTGTTCTTCGCCGCACCCGCGATCGCCGCGGATTTGCAGCCGACGGCTACCCAGCAATTGTGGATTTTCGACGTGTACGGCTTCATCCTCGCCGGTCTGCTGCTGACGATGGGCGCCATCGGCGACCGCATCGGACGCCGTCGCCTGCTGATGATCGGATCGGTCGGATTCGCGCTCAGCTCGCTGCTGGCGGCGTTCGCCCAGACGGCCGATACGCTGATTGTGGCCCGCGGCATCTTGGGAATCGCAGGCTCGACGCTCATGCCGTCGACGCTGGCGCTGGTCCGCACGATGTTCCAGGATGCGGCGCAGCGGACCAAGGCGATGGCGATCTGGAGCGCCGTCATGGCCGGCGGCGTCACGCTCGGGCCGATCGTCGGCGGACTGCTCCTCGACTCCTTCTCCTGGGGCTCCGTGTTCCTCATCAATATTCCGGCGATGGCGCTGCTGCTGATCATCGCACCGTTCCTGCTGCCCGAGTCCCGCAGTGCCGTACGCAGCCGCATCGATATCGCCAGCTCAATCCTCGCACTCGCCGCCATTCTCCCCGTTACGTACGGCGTCAAGACACTCGCGGAGGATGGCTGGGCGATGACGCCCGCCATCTCGCTCGCGGCAGGTCTGCTCGCAGGAGCGGTGATGATCCGGCGTCAGCTGAACCTTCCCAACCCGCTGCTCGATATCCGCGCCCTGATGGATCGGCGAACCGGCGGTTCGATCCTCGTCAACCTCATCGCGACGTTCACGCTCATGGCGAGCGCCTTGATCAACACCCAGTTCCTGCAGTCCGTGCTCGGCTACTCCGCATTCGCCGCATCCCTCTGGAGCGTATTGCCGTCCGTCGTCGTCGGCGCGGCTGCGCCCATGGCCGCCAAGCTGTCGCTGACGCACGGGAGGCCGCGCGTCATGGCCGGAGGCTTCGCGCTGTCGGCGATCGGATTCGGCATCCTGACCCAGGTTCGCCTGGAAGGCTTCTCCCCGCTCGCCGTCATGCTCGTCGGCGCCGGGCTCGTCGCAGCAGGCATCGTCTCCGTCATGACGCTCGTCGCCGACTACGTGGTCGGCGTCGCGCCGGCCGACCGCGCAGGAGCCGTCGGCGGCCTGCTCGAGACGTCCAGCGAGCTCGGAGGCGCCTTCGGCATCGCCCTGCTCGGCTGCGTCCTCGCGGCCTTCTACCGCCATGCCGTCTCCCCGCTGCTGCCCGCGAAGCTCGCGCCGGCAGCGGCCCGCGCGGCCGAGCAGACCATCGCCGGCGCTTCCACCGCCGCGCGGCAACTGCCCGCAGACACCGCGGCGCAGGTGATGCATGCCTCCCGCGATGCCTTCATGACCGCCATGCACGCCACCTGCCTCGTCTCGGGCGTCCTCCTGCTGCTGACCGCCGCAGCGACGATCGTGCTGCTCCGCGAGCGGCAGCCGGCGGCGGGCCTCGCCGCCTGACCGCATCAGCGCACAAAAAAGCTGCTTCAGGGTTGAATCGACCCTGAAGCAGCTTTTTTATATTTACGCTTTAAACCGGCTTATCGCTTGCTGCAGCTCCTGCGCCATCATGCTCAATGCTTCCGCCGAAGCGGACACTTCTTCCATCGCCGCATTTTGCTCTTCGGAGGCAGCGGCTACATTTTGCGAATGGGCTGCGGACTGCACGGCGATTCGGGCGACGTTTTGCATCGTTGCCAGCATGCCCTGCGCACTCGCATTCACTTGTTCGATGATGGAAGCAACCTCCTGCGACTCCATGGCCGCTTGTTCGACGAAGCCGGCGATCTCCGAGAAGGACTGGCCCGAGCGGTTCACCGTATCGATGCCCTCCTGGACGACGGATGTACCCGCATCCATCGACCGGACAGCTTTGCCCGTCTCCGTCCGCATCTCCTCGAGCACCGTGCGCACCTGACTCGCCGCAGTACCGGATTGCTCGGCCAGCTTTCTGACCTCGCTGGCTACGACCGCAAATCCGCGGCCGTGCTCGCCGGCCCTTGCGGCTTCGATCGTCGCGTTCAGCGCCAGGAGGTCGGTCTGGGAGGCGATCTCCGTGATCCAGCCTACAATTTGGTTGATCTCCTTCGACTTCTCGCCCAGCGCGCGCACAACCTCCGCCGTCTCGCCGACGGCTTGTCTCACGAGACCCATCTGCTCGATCGCTTTAGACACAACCTCGTGGCCTGCACCGGCCTTGTCGTTCGCGGTCGCCGCCAGCTCGGCAACGCGCTGAATGGACGCAGCGGCCTGTTCCATTCCCGTGGAGATGTCGCCGGCAGCCTGCTCGGCCGCCGCGGCGCTGGACGCTTGCGCGGTCGAGCCCGCAGCCACTTCTTGGATGGCGGCGGCTATTTGCTCGGTGGCTTTGCCGGTCTGCTCCGCGCTGGCCGACAGCTCCTCGGAGGTGGCGGCGACTTGATCGGTGTTGGCGCCCGCTTCGTGGATCAGCTGCCGCAGACTCAGCTTCATCCGGTTGAAGGCATCTGCCAAGCGACCGATCTCGTCTTTGTTTTTCACCCGGATGTCGGCTTGCGTCAGATCGCCCGACGCGATGACCTCCGCGCCGGCGGCCAGCGCCAGAATCGGACTGGCGATGATTCGCGAGATCAGCAAAGCCACGCCGATCGCCAGCGCCAGTGCTATCAGGCTCAGGATCACGACCATGGCGTTCACGGAGGAGACCAACCGGGTGTTGGCTGTGGTTCCCTCCTCCATCAATTGAGCCTGATCCTGGGTGATCTGATCCGCCACGTCCCTGATCTCCCTCGCAACAGGGGACGCGTTATCGACGAAGTAATTGACGGCCGCCTCCCGGTCGGTACGCAGCAGTTCGATTACCTTGTCCGATTCTCCTTTGAACCTGGCGTTGAGCACCGCCAGCTTGGCCAGCGCCTCCCGGGTCTCCGCCCGCCGGGCAAGCCCGTCCGTCGCCGCGATCGCGGCGTCCAGATCGGATATGAGCGTGATCAGCGTATCCTCCGCCCCTTGCTCCTGCAGCAGCACGGCACGCAGATTGCTGTTTTCCCTGGAGGCATAATTTTGAATATCTTTGGCCTGCACCAGAATTGCAGCACGGCGATCGATCAAGTCCGAATAGGACGTGTCGATCCTTTGAATTTGCGCATAGGATAGACTGCTGATCACACCTAGAAGGACGATGACACCCAAAAACCCGGACATCAATTTTTTCCTAATTGTGAAATTCATGTGACTGACCCCCCCGTTGCTGAATGGTTGATTCCCACAGATATATCGACAAGTTTAATCATAATTTAAGGCCTTCGAGCGAACCTAAACAAATTGTGTAAAAATTCCGTAAATAAGGATCACAATTCGCAAACTCCCCAATATTGTCAAATTGGAGCGTGACGCACCTCGACCACCCGGGCGGAAAAGCGGCCATGCACCGTCCCGCCTGCCGTCACCAAGCGCCAAAAGGCACAAAAAAGCCGCTTCGGGGCACCCCATCGTCCCCTAAGCAGCCATTTTCGTTCGAACAGTAGACTTACTTGACCGCCCCGCCGTCCCTTTTGACATGCAGATATTGATCGATCCCGTCCAAAATCCGCTCCAATCCGAAATCCATGTCGTTGCCTACGGCATCCTTCTCCTCGCCGTTCTCGTCGGTGTAAGCACCCGATACCACGATCGGATGCAGGCTCGGATATTGCTCCGGCTTCACGAGCGCGCGCAGCGCCGCCGAATAATGCACCCCGCCGAACTCCTCGGCGTTGGAGCCGGCCTGAACCGCGCGGTCCATGTCGCGTTGGATCATGCCGTAGGAGCGCGCATAGCTGCTGAGGAGCAGCACGAAGGACATTTTCTCGTAATCGTTCAGCGGCATATCCCGCATCGGCCGCAGCGCCCAGTCCACGACGCGGAGATTGTTGGGCGAGATCGGAATGCCGAAAATCGGAATGTCTCCGTACCACGGATGAGCGCGGAAAATGTCCACTGTTCCCCTCACGTATTCGCGCATCTCCTCCCGCCATTCATGCGCAGGCCTCGCCGGCGGCAGGGGTATGTCGCATGCCTTGTCCTGCATGAGCAGCAGCAGGTCGTCCTTGCTCGGGATGTAGCGGTAGAGCGACATCGCAGTAAAGCCGAGCTCCGCCGCCACCCGGCTCATCGATACGGCGGCGAGGCCGTCCCTGTCCGCAATCTCTACCGCCTTCCCGACGATCTGGTCGATGCTCATCTCCCGCTTGGGTCCCCGCTGCGGAGGCTTGGCCAGCCCCCAGGCGAGCGCCGCGCCGGGCGGCAGCAATTTTCCCGCTTCCTCCCGCGTCATATCGTTGTTGTTCATTTGTTCTACCTCCGTGCTGCCGGAAGCCGCCGCATCCGCCAATATGTTTACTTGATAAACAGTATATCACAGCAACGATGTATTGTAACGCCGCGAGCACGCGCCTGCAACTTGCAGCCATCTAAGCTGTCACGCTAAACGCATGTCCCCACGGCATCGCCGGGTAAAGAAAAGGCGGTGCCGGGAGGATATCCCAGCATCGCCATTATTAGCGGCTGCCTGTGCCGCATCTCTCGGACTCAGGTCGGCGCTGAGTCCTTGTCCGCATGCGTCGGCACGAATACGATTCGCCTCCCCGAATCGGAGGGCGAAGTCCACACTTCTGCCACCTGAGACAAGGGAACCGGCATCGCATCGACCCGGAGCCGGCCGGCTACGATCTCATCGATGAGCGTCGGGAACTCGGCAAGATAGCCTGCCGTCGTGACCGAGCCCTGGCCGCTGCCGAGCAGGCGGAAGTCCGCGGACCGCAGCGCGACCGAAGGCACTGCAGCGACTGGCCCTGCGACAGAGCCAATCTGAATCCAGGACAGCGTCCGGCTTCGGTCCGACCTTCGCTTCAATAGCGGGAGCATCGCGAGCTCCGCCGGCTGGCCCCACAAATAATCGATAACGACGTCGACCTCGGAAGCCGCTGCGGCTACCCGGTCCGCGGCCTCCTCAGGATCGCCCGCCAATGAGACGACCTCGTCTGCGCCAAGCGCGGCGAGCGCCCGGAGACGGTCCGCATCGCGTCCCGCGCCGACGACCCGGCTCGCGCCGAGCAGCTTGGCGATCTGGACCGCCATCTGTCCCGAATTGCCTGTGGCGCCGAGCACCAGCACCTGCCCGCCAGGTTGAAAATCAATCCTTCGGCGGAGCGCCACCCACGAGGACATGGCAGGGTTCATCGCGGCGGCGACCGCGACGGGATCGGCACCCTCGGGCAGCGGCACGCTGCGGCGCAGGTCTACCGCCGCTTTGTCGGCCATCGTGCCGTACGGAGTATCGGGCGCGACGAAGTACACCATGCCGCCGTCCGGCAAGCGCGCTACGCCGTCGATGCCGGGGATAAGCGGCAGCGTCTCTTCGCTGGTGTAGTGGGACCCGTTCGCCTGCGACCGCACGCGAGGGTGCAGGCCTGCGGCCAACACGTCGGCGATGACTTCATGACCGCCCGTCGGCTGCGGCACGTCGATTGTTCCGTATGCCGGGGCCGCTTGAAAAGAACGCACAACTGCTGCATGCATCATATAAAAAGCCTCCCATTGTGCTTTGCACACCATTTAGTTTGTTATACAAACAATTTAGTTTGTTTCACGTACAAAGTCAATGGCGGCTGTGCTACAATGTGTACATATAGCAAACGAATGCAGGTGAAACCTATGAACAACGAGGCTGCGGACGGGTGCGGCGAGCTGTCGGTTATCGACAGCCTGGTCCAGCTGTCCTTTGTCATCCAATCGATCCTGGGCCGGATCGGCGCCGATCACGATCTGTCGATCGTCCAGATACGCCTGCTCGGCATCCTCAGGGATCGGGAGCCGACCATGCTCCAGCTTGCCCGGCATCTGGGACTCGACAAGTCCAGCGTCACCGGGTTGATCGATCGCGCTGAGCGCCGGGGATTGGTCGAACGCACCGCGACGCCCAACGACCGCCGCGGGTTCAATGTCAGGATGACCGCCGCCGGACGGGAGCTCGTACGGACGGCCGGCGCGGAGATCGAGCGGCAGATTATGGACGTCGCAGCCAGCCTGAGCGCAGCCGAGCGCGCGCAATTCGCCGCCCTGGCGACCCGGCTGATCGGCGCCCCCGCTAGCGGCGAACCGTGACGACGCGCGATGAAAGCCGGGACATTCCGGCAGCAGCGGCTTCACCGTTCGTCGGACGGCAGCGATGCGTTATTGTCGGAGGCGTTTCGGAGAAGCATAATGATCGACTGAAGACGCCCCTGCAAAAATGCAGAGCAGCGCCCTTCTCCGCCGTATGTATCCGCGCATAAAACCTGGCTTGAGTGCGTCGTTGCACGGTAGTATGTGTATCTCCGTAGAAAATGTGACTGGGGAGCGTCGTTGCACGGTAGTATCGTGCATCTCCGTGGAAAACGTGACTGGGGAGCGTCGTTGCACGGTAGTATCGTGCATCTTCGTAGAAAATGTGACTGGGGAGCGTCGTTGCACGGTAGTATCGTGTATCTCCGTAGAAAACGTGTCTGAGGAGCGTCGTTGCACGGTAGTATCGTGTATCTCCGTAGAAAATGTGACTGGGGAGCGTCGTTGCACGGTAGTATCGTGTATCTCCGTAGATAACGTGACTGGGGAGCGCCGTTGCACGGTAGTGTCGTGCATCTCCGTAGAAAATGTGACTGGGGAGCGTCGTTGCACGGTAGTATCGTGCAACTCCGTAGATAACGTGACTGGGGAGCGCCGTTGCACGGTAGTATCGTGCATCTCCGTGGAAAACGTGTCTGGGGGGCGTCGTTGCACGGTAGTATCGTGTATCTCCGTAGAAAACGTGTCTGGGGAGCGTCGTTGCACGGTAGTATCGTGTATCTCCGTAGAAACCGCACCACACCTCTGAGTACTGCTGCCCTCCACAATCGAGGTTTGTCATCGCAATTTTGCGCTTAGGGCGGGGCGACAGCGGCCGATGAGACGTGCAGGCGCAAAGTTTGCGCTTCAATACGCGGAGCAGCTCCATCCCTACGAGGGACGGAGCTGCTCCGTGTTCGCGGCGGCGCGGTGGGCGCGCCCTCGGCGTTCGGCGAAGACGGCCGCCGCGACGACGAGCACGCCTGCGGCGAGCGTGACGGCGCTCGCGATTCGCAGCGCGATGCCTGCGCCGGCGGCGAAGGCGTCGACGATGGCCGCTTGCTGCGCAGGCGCGGCTGCCAAGGCTTCGGCGACCGTGCGCGGGATCGGATCGCGCTGGTGGAGGCTCGCCGGCAGATGCCGGACGAAGCCTGCCGTCAGCGCAGTACCGACGACAGCGACGCCGAGGGCGCTGCCGAGCTCCCGCGCGGCGGATTGGAGTCCGCCGGCGACGCCGGCCTGCTCGGCCGGCAGCGCGGCGGCGATCTCGGCCGTCAAGCAAGGCAGCGCGAGCGCGAAGCCGAGCCCGATGAGGACGAGCCAGGCGGCATAGGCCGGGTAGGGCTGGCGAGCGGCCAGGCTGAGGCCGAACAGGCCGAGCCCGATGGCCAGGAAGGCGGCGGACAGCGTGACGGGGATGCCGAAGCGCTTCACCAGGCCGGGAACGAAGCGCGCGCCGAGCATCATCGGGATCACCATCGGGACGATCGCGAACCCGGCTTGCAGGACGGAGTAGCCGCGGCCGTATTGAAGCAGCGAGGCGTTGAGATAGAACAGGCCGAAGCTGCCGAAAAACATCACGAGCATGCCTACGCTCGCGGTGCTGAGCAGCGGAATGCGGAACAGCCGGGGATCGAGCAGCGGATGGCGGACGCGCAGCTCGATCGCGACCCAGACGGCGCCGAGCGCTGCGCTGGCCGCGAACGCGCCGATCACGAGGGCGCTGCTCCAGCCGTGCGCCGGCCCCTCGATGATGCCGACGAGGAGCGCCACCGTCGCCGCGACGAGCAGGACGGTGCCGGCGGGATCGAGGCTGCGCGGGCTGCGGCCGCTGCGCCGGACGGCGAGCGCCGCCCAGAGCGCGCACAGCAGCGCGATCGGCACGATGGCGCCGAAGAGAACCCGCCATGACCCTACGGTCAGCAGCGCCGCGCCGAAGATGTTGCCGACGAGCCCGCCCATGCCGGTCGCCGCGCTCCAGATGGCCAGCGCCCTGCCGCGCCGCTCCGGTGCGGTCGCATGAACCAGCACGCCGACGCTGTTCGGCAGCACCAGCGCAGCCCCGATGCCCGTCAGCGCGCGGCCCAGGAGCATGACCGGCACGCTCGTCGAGGCGGCCGAGACGGCCGCGCCTGCCGCGAACGCGATGAGCCCGGAGATGAGCACGCCTTTGCGGCCGAACCTGTCTCCTGCCGCTCCGCCCGGTATGACCAGACATGCGAACACGACGACATAAGCGTCGACGATCCACAGCAGCTCGGACGAACTCGGGTGCAGTCCGCTGGCCGCGAGCTTCGGCACCGCCAGATTGATGGCGGCGACAAGACCTACGACCAGCACGGTGCACGCGCATACGCATGCCAGCACCAGCCCGGGACGGCGCGAAGCGGACTCGACACCCGGGGGCATCGGACGCGGGGCGTTCACCGCTCACCGTCCTTGGCGTACGCGCCGGCCATGATATCTTCCAGCAAGGTCGGACCGGCCGGCCTCCAGTCGAGCAGCTCGCGCGTGCGTTCGCTGGAAGCGGACATCGTCAGTCCGAAAAACCTGCCGACAAAGCCGAAATGCGAGCCTGCGTTCTCCGGTGCGATCGACACCGCCTCAAT
Source organism: Cohnella sp. 56 (assembly GCF_037963805.1). Taxonomy (NCBI): domain Bacteria; kingdom Bacillati; phylum Bacillota; class Bacilli; order Caryophanales; family Paenibacillaceae; genus Cohnella; species Cohnella sp. 56. The sequence goes on from NZ_JAZDQE010000009.1 coordinate 233,223, forward strand.
GCCGAGCGAGCGTCCGATGGCTTCGGCGATCGTCCGGGTGGGGATGACTTCCTCCGCGACCGCGTGCAGGCGCGACCCCGCGGGCGCCTGTTCGATTGCCAGCCGGATGAGACGGGCGGCGTCGGAACGGTGCACCGCGGACCACGCATGCGAGCCGTCGCCGATATAGCCGGATACGCCCTGCTTGCGCGCGGCGGCCGTCAGAAAATTGACGAAGCCCCAATCTCCCGCTCCGTGAACCGTCGGCGCGAACCGGACGATGACGGTGCGCACGCCGCGCCCGACGTAGTCCAGCGCGAGATTCTCCGCGCCGCCCCGTCTGGCGGTCGGTCCTACGGCAGGCGACGGGTCTGTCTCCAAGGCCGGCCGGTCCAATGCCAGATCCGATAGGCCGTTCGCCACCAGCAGCGGGCGGTCGCTGCCGGCCAGCGCCTCGGCGAGCGTCTCCACCGCGGCCCGCTCGGCGCGGTCCGACTCCGCCGGGTTCGCCCAGTCATGCTTGTTCGCCAGGTGGACGACAGCATCCGCCTCGCTCGCTCCGCGGCGCAGGGCGTCCAGGTCGTCGAGATCGCCGCGCAGAGCCGTCGCGCCTGTCTTCCGAAGCGACGCTTCGGCGGCATCCGACCGCGCGAGCCCGACAACCTCGTAGCCCGCCCCCAATAGTTCGTCCACGGCGGCGGACCCGATCCACCCTGTTGCTCCCGTTACAAATACGCGCATATATGATTGCCTCCTTGCAGCCCATTGTGCGGGCTGAATTTTCTGCCAAGCGCTCGCAGCGGCTGAGATCGCGCAGATTTTAACCCGACCCTTCCGCAATTACGAGACACCGTGTCTCATAATATAATAGATTCGTTACATCGTGTCCAGTAAATATTTTATTTTCTTTTTCTGCCCGCTGGCGGACGCTGTTCGAAGACATGGACAAAGAAAGCCGTCCCCTTGTATAGTGAAGGCATGGACAAAGAAAATTATGTTGTCGGCCGTCCCCGCAGCGAGCAGGCGAGGGCTGCCGTGCTGCACGCCGTCGACGACCTGTTGGTCGAGATCGGCTATGCGGAGATGACGATGAAAGGGATCGCCGAGCGTGCCGGCGTGTCCCGGCAGACGGTGTACCGGTGGTGGTCCAACAAGGCGGAGATTCTGTTCGAAGCCAGCGCGATCGATGCGAAGCTTGAGCTGGCGGTCGGCCCTGCCGACACGCCGCTGGCGGGACTCGCCGCCTACCTGGAGGCGCTCGTGCGCTTCCTGGCGCACTCGCCGGCCGGCGCCGCCTACCGGGCGCTCCTCGGCGAAGCGCAGCACGACGACGCCGTGGCGAAGCTGCTGTCCGCGAACGACCCGCTCGGCGACAGCGCCGCGGTCGCGATCGAGCGCGCTTTCGGCCAGGACGCGCTGCCGATCCCGCTCGATCAGGCCACCGCCCTGCTCATCGGACCGGCCTTCTTCTGGATTTTGAGCGGACGCGATCCCTCTCTGCTTGCTCCCCGGCGATTGGCCGAGGACTTCATCCGCGACCTGCAGGCCAGACCCGCTCCCTGACCGGAACGCCATGCCCTTCATCTGCCCAAACACGCAAACGGGACGAAGCAGGAAATATCCCTGCCTCGTCCCGTTTGGCTATCGCGAATTCACTGCAGCTTGCTCATCTGTCCGATGAGCTCATCGACGGCCTGATCCACCAGATACGGGCCGTAATTCCACTTTTCCCGGCTGACGTTGAAGATGCGGTTGTTCTTGACGGCCGGCAGCGAGCTGTACAAGGGGTCCTTGAACAGCTCCCGCAGCGTCGCCATCTCCTCGTCGTTCATCTGCGTGAAGTAATAATCCGCGGGGTTCGCCACGAATGCCTCCACCGAGATCGCCGTCCCTCCGTCCGCGAACTTCTTCAGCTGCTCGGGCATCCGGAAGCCGTAATCCTGGTAGATCAGCTTGCCGAGCGTGCCGCCTTCGCCCCCGATCAGCATCTCCTTTTCATAATAAATGAACGTCAGCGCCGTCTTGCCCGGCTCGATCTTCACGTCAATCTGATCGCTTATGCGCTGCAGCTTCTGCTCGAACGCAGAGATCCAAGCCTCCGCCTCCGTCTTGCGGTTCATAATATCTCCCATCGTGCGCAGCGTGTTGACGACGTCGGGATCTCCGCCCCAGGCCACGGCGATCGTAGGCGCGATCTTCTCGTATTTCTTGTAGCTGGCTTCGTCGTAAAAGTCCGGCACAATAATCAAGTCGGGCCCGATCGCCGCGATAGCCTCTTCTTTGCCGAGCCCTTCGCCAATATTCGGGACGCCCGCCATCTCATCGGGATACCGCGCCAGCGTATCCTGATCCGCTCCGGCAGGCATCAGCCCCAGCGGCAGCAGGTAGCCGCCGTAGGTCACGACGACCGCTCGCTCGGGCTGCACGGGAATCTCCGTCTCCCGGCCCAGCGCATCCTTGTACAGCCGCATCTCCGACGCAGCCGTCGTCTGCGAGCCGGCCGATTGCTGTGCGTCCTTCGCTTGCCCGTTCCCGTCTCCGCATGCCGCGACCAGCAGCGACAGGCCCAGCAGCAGACCGGCCGTCAGCGACGGCTTGTTGCCGACCTTCAAATCGTTCACGCTCCGTATAGATTGTAGTTGATAACAATTATCATTATCATCAACACTATAATCCGCGCTTGCCGCCGGAGCAATGAACGATTCGGGCGTATCCTTGGGACGATTTGAACCTTTGGTGCCGAGCACCTGCATTTTAAACTGAACCGGCGTCATGCCGAGCTGTTTTTTGAACAGCTTGTTGAAATAATACATATCGGCGTACCCTACGGACTCCGCGATCTCGCCGATGCCCATGCTCGTCCCGGCCAGCAGCTCCTTGGCCCGATTCATCCGCGTCCGTACCAGATACGTCATCGGACTGCAGCCGTATGCGCGTCTGAACAGCCGGGACAGGTAGTGCGCGCTGTAGTGGAACGACCCGGCAAGCTCGTCCATGGCGATCGATTGACGGTAGTGAGTGCGCAAGTAACGCGCGACCGCCTCGGCCAGATCGGGACGATACCGCTCCTCTGCGAGGCGCAGCTGGCGGAATTGCTCGTAGACGAACTGGTAAAAGAGCCCCGTCGCGAGCAGCCGCTGCAGCTCTCCGCTCTCGTTCCACGAACGATGCAGCTGCTGCGCAAGCTCCCGGAGCTGCCAGGGCTCCGGGCATCTGTAGTCGTGCGGGGGCGCCTGATGCATCGTCCCGCCCGGACCCTGCCGGAATGAGCGCGCACCCTCGGCTTTGCCGTACGGTCTGTACAGAATCATGTAATATTCGTAGGTGTCCGTGATGCATCTGATCTGCAGCACGTTCCCCTTGCCGCCATGCAGCAGCTGGTCGCGCGTATGCTCCGACGACGTGCCGTCCAGCGTCAGCAGCGCTTCCCCTTGTGCAGCAAGCAGGAACAGATGGGCCGGCAGGCGATAAGCCCGCGGCTCCTGGCCCCGCCTCGCCGTCGCGCGCCGTACATCGATCAATTGGACCGGCACTCTTCCCCATTCGCCGATCTCTTCGGACTGTGACATGTGTACGCACCCCGACATGCATTCGCAGAATTCTACCTACTATTGCTTGTTATTTGCCGCTGCCGCCATTGTCGAGACGCAGCGAGCAGGGACGCGCTCACGCCTCCCCTTGCTCCCGCAGCGCCTGCTGATGGTACAGCCGCAGCACGGCGTCCTCCATCGGCGGGTTGGACAGGCCGAACCGGATGTCGCGGAACAGCCGCTGCAGCGGATGCGTCTGGGCCAGCCCGTGCGCGCCGGCGATGCGCAGCGCCTTGTCGGCGACAGAGAGCGCCGTGCGGATCGCGAACACCTTGACCGCGCCCAGCTCGGCGATGCCTGCGGCCTCGTCCGCGACGGGCTGCTCCCACCGCGCGGCGACGCTGTACATGAAGTGCCGCGCCGCCGCCAGCTCGACGTCGATCTCGCCGATCAGCGTGCCGATATGCGGCAGATGAAGGATCGGCCGGTCGAGGGAGTTGGGCTGGTACCCAGCCGCAAAGGCAAGCGCCTCGTCGCGCGCGGCGACGGCAGCGCCAAGGTAGCAGGCGGGTACATGCAGCAGATACGGATTGGCCGAGCCGCTCCGCTTGCCGGCAGGCGCCCGGTGGACGAGCGCCTCGGCGGGCAGGACGACGTCGTCGAGCACCAGATCGTGGCTGCCCGTGCCGCGCATGCCCATCATGTTCCACACGGGATCGACGCTCACGCCCGGCGTATTCATCGGGATCAGAAAGTCGGCGGCATCCTCCGTATCCCCTTCGATCAGGGTCGTGCTCACGGCGACGAGGTCGAGCACCGGAGCGAGCGAAGTAAAGGTTTTGCGCCCCCGCACCACATATCCGTCCCCATGCCGCTGGGCCGTCGTCTGCATCTTGCCGCCGCGCGACGGACTGCCCGTCCCCTTCTCCGTCGCCGCCCGGTTCATGAGCGAGCCGCCCGCCACCGCCCGCAGGAACGGTACGAGCTTGTCCTCGTCCCAGGACTGCTTCGCCACCAGCTCGGCCACCGTGCTCACATGCCAGCCGATCGCGAGCGCCAGCGCAGGGTCGCCCATGGCGATCCGCTCCTGATAGAGCACCTGCTCGTAGAACGATATCCCCTCGCCGCCATACTCCCGTGGGACCGGCCAGCTCGTGTAGCCCGACGCGCGCAGCCTCTCCACCGAGTCGAAGGCGAAGCCGCCCTCCTGATCGACGGTCTGCGCCAAGGGCTTGAACGAATCCGCCAGCCCGCCGATCATGGCAAGGCGCTCGCGCTCCGTCTCCGTCCGCGCAAAGCTGTCCTTCATCGCGCATCCCTCCGCTTCTACATGTTGCTTTTGAGCCTAGCATGTTCTGTTGTATGGATCAAGGGTCGCAACCTTTCTGCATGTTCCCCGCGTTTGAGGGTATGAATGATAGGAGAAGCTTCGGCAAAGGGAAGGCGGGCGTGAGCGACATATGGTGCGTGTATTGGTCGTGGATGACGAGGCCGGCATCGCGGAGGCGGTGGCCTACGCGCTGAAGCGCGAGGGGTATGAGACCGAGACGGCCGCAGACGGGGCGGAAGCGTTGGAAAAGGTCGGCGTATGGCGGCCGGATGTGATGGTGCTGGACGTGATGATGCCGCGCATGAGCGGATTCGACGTCTGCCGCAGGCTGGAGGGCAAGGATCGCCCGGCCATCCTCCTGCTGACGGTCAAAAACGATATTGTGGACAAGGTGCTCGGGCTGGAGCTGGGCGCGGACGACTATATGACCAAGCCCTTCGACATCCGCGAGCTGATCGCCCGCGTGAAGGCGCTCGCCCGCAGGGTGCAGGATCACGCGCCCAGCGCGTCGGTCGATGAGGAGGCGGAGACGGTGCGGCTGGGCGCGCTCGCGATCGAGACGCTGTCGCGGACGGCCCGCGTGGACGGGCGGGCGCTCGATCTGACGCCCAAGGAGTTCGATCTGCTCCGGCTGCTGGCCGCCAATCCCGAGCGCGTCTATACTCGGGAGGCGCTATTGGAGCTGGTGTGGGATATGGACTTCGCGGGCGGTACGCGAACCGTGGACATCCATGTGCAGCGGCTGCGGCGCAAGCTCGGCGATGCGCAGCGGCTCATCCAGACGGTGTTCGGCGTCGGCTACAAGAGCGCCAGGCCGGCCGAATGAGCCGGCGGGCGCGTATCGGCCTGCGGGGCAAGCTGTCGCTGCTGCTCGCCCTGCTGCTGGCCGCCGTCGTCGCCGCGCTCAGCGCGCAGGTGCTGTCCGGCATTCGGGACGACCAGCGGGAGCGGCTCGAGCGCACCTTCGCCCGGCAGGCGGAGGCTGCGAATCTGCGCGTGCGCGAGGCATACCTGACGGGCGCGCGCGTCGATGCGAAGCCGTTCATGGAGAAAAACGGACAGCGGCTCGCCGTCGATCTGGGAGAACTGAGCGGCATGCCGGTGACGCTGTACGATACGGACGGCAATCCCGTCGGCACGTCGCTGCCGATCCGCCCGCGCGCGGATGCGCGGGACGCACTCGCATATACCGCGCAGGGCATGTCCGCATATGTGACCGAGGGCGACGCGCTGCTATACCTCGCTCCCCTGTACAACGCCGACCAGTTGCTGGGCACGGTGCAGTTCCATGCGTCGCTGGCCGAGCAGAACGCGTTCTACGGCCGCATCCGCGACCTGTTCCTGTACGCGGGCCTCGCCGTGGCGGCTGGCGGATTCCTCGTCGGCTATCTCTATGTCCGCCGCCAGGTGGGCGTCATCCGCCGGCTGAACCGGGCCGCCCAGCAGATCGGGCACGGCGAATATCTGGCGGCTCCCCCCGTGAAGCGCCGGGACGAGCTGGGCGAGCTGGCCGACGGCATCTTCGATATGAGCGGCAGCATCTCGATGTCGGTGACGCAGCTGAATGAGGAGAAGCGCAAGCTCGTGGACGCGATCGCGCGGCTCACCGAGCTCGAACGGCAGCAGAAGCAGTTCATCGGCAATATCAGCCACGAGCTCAAGACGCCGCTGACGTCGATCCGCGCCTACGCGGAGCTGCTGGAGATGTACGGCGACGACCCCGAGCTGCTCGCCAAGGCGCGGATGCGGATCGGCCTGGAAGCCTCGAGGCTGTACGAACTGGTCGAAAAGGCGCTCCAGCTGTCCGCAATGGATGTGTACGACTTCGAGACGCGGGCGCGGCGGATCGCGCTCGCCCCGCTGCTGAGGGAAGCCGCCGATCGCATCCGGGTCAAGGCCGAGACCGCAGACATCAGCCTCGAGCTGCGGCTGCAGGACGGGGAGATATGGGCGGACCCGGACAATGTGATGCATATCGTGCTGAACCTGCTGGACAATGCGGTCAAGTACAATGCGGCAGGCGGCTCCGTGCGGCTGAGCAACAGGCCAGTCGCAGGCGCGGACGGCGCTCCGCGCATGCTCGTCGAAGTCGCGGACACCGGACGCGGCATCCCGCCCGAATCGCAGGCGCGCATCTTCGATCCGTTCTACACGGTGAGCGGGGACCGCTCCCGTGCGACGGGAGGCACCGGCCTCGGTCTGTCGCTCGTCCGCAGCCTCGCCGACAAGCAGGGCGGCTCCGTGCGGCTCGCCGAGTCCGGACCGCACGGGTCCCGCTTCGAGCTTGAGCTGCCCGTCCCAGGACCGGAGACGGGGCAGGAGCTCGAGCCGGGAGCTGCGCCGGAGCCTGAGCCTGAGCCGACGCCTTGAAGCGCGCAGCGCAATGCGTACCGAATTGTTTACAACTTCGTTACATGCCGGATATGGGTTCGATATATCGCGATCTTACAATGATCTCAGACAGGGACACGACGATGCGCCGCAGCGCGGGATCGGCTCCGCGCCGCGGCTGCTCCCTGACGAGATCGACAGCAGTCAGGAGGACCTGTCATGCCTTACATGCCAAGCAAGCACGCCGCCAAGCTCGCCATCCTGCTCGTGCTTGCCGTCGAGTTGACGGCTTGCCGCAGCCATAGCGGCAGCGGCGCGGTCCCGGTGCCGCCCGGCGCTGCCGCGGGTCAGACGGGCGAAGCGGCCACTTCGCCCGCGCCGGGCGGCGGCGACCGCAAGCTGACCGTCGTCCGGGAGACGGACGCCCCCAAGTCGTCCGGCATCGCGATCGACCGCATCCACCGGATGGAGGGCGCGGCCGTCGATGCCTGGCTCTCGGACGACGTCGTTCGCATCATGACGACGAAGCTTGAGAAGCCCGCCACGGCGACAGAGGAACCCAAGTTCAGCTACGGGTACGAGACCGTCGACCTGACGGACGACACACGGCAGCCGGCCAAGCTGCCCGCGCCGAACGGCGGGACAGCGGCGCTCGTGAAGGAGACGCCCTCCCCCGACGGCAAGCACGTCTTCGTGCAGCAGTGGCAGGACAAGTACACCGCCCGCAACTTCGTCAGAGACACCGCGACCGGCAGCATGACCGAGATCGACGCGGACAACTACCTGGAGTCGGGCGGATGGCTGGACGCGGATACGTTCGTGCTGGCGACGGGTACGAAGGAAGGGAGGGGCGATGTGCTGGCGGTCAAGACGGACGGCACCGCGACCAAGCTCGCGCTCGACGATGCCGAGACGGAGACATTCGTCAGGCTGACGGCGTCCCACGGTCGAATTTACTACACGGACCAGCTGCAGAACCTGAAGACGCTGGCTTCCGGCGAATCCCGCCCGACCCGGCTCGCCACCGGCGTCCTGGACTTCGAAGCGGCGCCGGACGGTGCCACAATCGCCGTATCGGCGGCGATCGGGCGGGACGGGGCAGGCGCGCAGCTGCTCCTCTACGGTGCCGACGGCCGTACGCAGGGCGCCGCCATCGGCAAGGGGGATCTGATTCCCTACATCAGCTGGTCCGCGGATGCCGGCAAGCTCGCCTTCGCCGTATACACGGAGGATCGCAGCGGCATGAACGGCGTCTACCTGTTCGACGCGGCCTCCGGCACGGTCGCGCCGGTCGTCCCGAACGTTTTTCCCCAGTACCCGCTCAGCTGGAATCCCTCCGGCGCACGGCTCGGCGTCACATCGGCCGGCAAGGACGATCTGCCCGTTACAGAAATTATCGATTTTAAAAACCCTTGAGGAGATGATATTAATGAAAAACAATTTGCTGAAAAAGTCGGTGCTTGGCGCCATGGTAGTCGGGATGACGGTCACAGGTGCAGCGGGCGTGTATGCGGGCTCCCATCTGCAAAAAATTACGGCTTATCTGAACAGCGGCATCGGCATTCAAGTAGACGGCAAAGCCTATGCGCCGACGGACGCCAAGGGTAACAAGCTCACTCCGATCACGTATCAGGACACGACCTATCTGCCCGTCCGGGCGCTGGCCGACGCGCTGCACGTGCCGGTGACCTTCGATCCGAAGACCAGCCAGGTGATCATCGGCCAAGCGAACCCGCAAACTTCGGACCTGTCCGCCGTCACCTACAGCGATGCCCAGATCAAGAAGATCAAGGAAGCTTATGCCGAGTTCGACGGCTTCACGACGGCTTATGCCCCGACGCTGATGGCAGCCGGCGATACGTACAAACAAGTCGGCGCATCCGACGGCGTGAGCCTCGTATTCGCGCATATGATCGTCAATGTCTCTCCGCGCGACTATTCGGACGGCTATGACAGCACGCCTGTAACCCTGTCGAACGGCGTTGGGGCCAAGTGGTACCAACCGGACGACACGGCCATGCTGAGCTTCAAGCTGGACGACCGCATCGTGACGATCAGCTCCCCGGACGGCGCGCTGACCAAGGCGCAGATCGAGAAGCTCGCAGTCGGCGTCGCCAAGTTGAACTAATGTGCAGCGGGAGGAGGGCTGCGGTATGAAGGCTTCGTTCGGAAAAGATTCGCTCAGGAAAGGGGCGTTCAGACAGGCGGCCTATGGCTTCGCCCTGGCCGGCGTACTCTTCCTGGCGGCCTGCAACTCGGGGAACGGGGGTGGCGGAGCCGATGCGTCGGCTGCTACTTCTCCATCGCCTTCGGCCCCGGCCTCGGCCTCGGCTGGCGGGACGGACAACGGGGCAGGCGCATCCGCTTCCCCGTCTGCGGGTTCCGGCTCGTCTGCGGGCGAGTCGCCGTCCGTGCCGCCGAAGATCGACGCCGCGATCGCCGATCAGATCAACGAGCTGCTGACACTCGCCAAGAAGGGCCAGGCGCCCGGCATTCCCTTCGCCGCACACGATTCGCTGATCGACGACGTGGAGAAGGCATGGGGCAAGGCCGACAAGTCGGACTCCGCAGGCAAAGGCATCTATGCCGTCTACGGCAAGCATGACGCCGTATTCGGCTTCAACAAAGGCAGCCAGATCTTCGACGTGCGCTCGAGCGACGCCAAGCTGCGCAAGCTGACGCTGCTTGAGATCGAGCAGACGCTGGGCAAGCCCTCGTCCACGACCAGAAACGGCGACGATACAATCTACGTCTACCAGGCAAGCGAGGACTTCCAGCTGAAGTTCGTCATCCCGAAGTCCACGGGTACCGTCGACCACATCTCCGTCTTCGCGGAGAAGGATTCGGTCAACAATATGGCCGGCTGACGCGGTTTGTCTGGCATGAAGTGACTCAGCAATGACAGAGAGGTCTTGGATCGGCACAGCGCCGGTTCAAGACCTCTTTATTGCGTGCGCGGCTTACGAACGCCGAAGTACGCGCAGTGCGTATTCGCGTCCGAACTTCGGCGAGAGCACGCCCCAGAGCGCGCCGTTCGCGGCTTCCGCCTGCGCCATGGCGTCAGCGCTCCCCACGTCTACCGGGTCGAGGCCGAGATCGGCGGCCAATCGGGCCACCGCCGTCACGGCAGCCGGATCGTCTCCGTACAGGAAAGCCGTCGCATTGCCCGCGTCGTACGCGGGATTCGCGAGCACCTCCCAAGGCAGCGTGTGGAAGGCGCGAACGATGCGCGCGTTGCGGGCGAGACGCCGCACCTCATGGTCGGCGGATTCGCCGTCGTAGCGGTTCGTGCAGTTGATCAGGATTTTGCCGCGGAGATCCCCGGCCTCGGCCAGCACGCGCTCCACGTCTTCGGGGCGCACAGCCAGCAGGATCGCCTCGCCGAACGCGGCGGCCTCCTTGATTGTTCCGGCTTGCGCGTTCGGGCCGGCCGCCTGCAGCAGCTCATGGATCGCCGGGCTGAACGGATCGCGCGATCCGAACATGACACGATGCCCCCCGACAGCCCACCTCCTGCCCAACGTTCCGCCCATATTCCCGGACCCGATCGATGCGATTTTCATTTTCCGGCCGCCTCCTTCTGATCCAATATCCCGTTGTAAAAGTCCAGCTTCTCCTGCGTCTGCGCCATGATGTCGGCCAATGCCCGATACTGCGCCTCCATATGCGCCAGATGCCCGGACAGTATCCGCGTGCGGCTCTCGATCGTCTCCCGATCCTCATCGCTCAGCGGGAGATTGGGATTCGCGAAGCATCGCCCCTCCTGCAAAAAGGCCTTCATCTCCTCCAGCGACAGCCCCGTTCGCTTGAGACAATGCAGGGAGGACAGCAGCTTCACGTCGTCCTCGCTGTATGTCCGCGTACCCCCCGGGCCTCTCGCGGGCGGCTTCACCAAGCCGATCTTCTCGTAGTACCTGAGCGTATCGATGCTGAACCCCGTCATCTCCGCCGCTTGCCCGATCGAGTACATATCTCGTCTGCGCACCCCTTCCGTTCCCCGCTGACCCTATTCTAGATGCTGGAGCCGGCTCCAGGTCAACATACTCCTCATTGAAAATTGAAATCTGATGGCGGCTCACGAGTCGAGCGCCCGGTGCCGCTTGATGTGGGCCTTGGATATGAGCTTCAGGAGGGGATTGGCGAGGTCTGCATGGTATAGGCCTGGCACGCCGAGGCGCTAGGCGGCAGCTTGGGCACCGGGAGAACCGCACAATTATTGTGCGGTTGCGGGTTATTTTCGGGGCGGAGGCGGGATAGGCTGGACGGGCCACGCAGGCGGCAGCTCTCGCGCCGGGGAACCGCACAATTATTGTGCGGTTGCGGGTTAGCTTCGGGGCGGCGGCGGGATAGGCTGGACGGGCCACGCAGGCGGCAGCTCTCGCGACGGAGAACCGCACAATTATTGTGCGGTTGCGGGTTAGTTTCGGGGCGGCGGCGGGATAGGCAGGACGGGCCACGCAGGCGGCAGCTCTCGCGCCGGGGAACCGCACAATTATTGTGCGGTTGCGGGTTAGCTTCGGGGCGGCGGCGGGATAGGCTGGACGGGCCACGCCGGCGGCAGCTCTCGCGACGGAGAACCGCACAATTATTGTGCGGTTGCGGGTTAGCTTCGGGGCGGCGGCGGGATCGTCTGGACGGGCCACGCCGGCGGCAGCTCTCGCCCTGGAGAACCGCACAATTATTGTGCGGTTGCGGGTTAGTTTCGGGGCGGCGGCGGGATAGGCTGGACGGGCCACGCCGGCGGCACCTCTCGCGCCGGAGAACCGCACAATTATTGTGCGGTTGCGGGTTAGCTTCGGGGTGGCGGCGGGATCGTTGAGCTATGACGCGCCGCCTACCCGCTATTGCAGCGCAGACTAGACCGTCTCTTCTCGCCCCGATGCATGCGAGGCGTATATCGCGCGGACGGTCGCGACTGCATGCCGCGAATGGGCCAGCGATGCCGAGGCATCGCGCCTGCCTTCGATGCAGTCGACCAGATGCCGCAGCTGCAGCACGAACGGCGGGGCCTGCGGCTCTGTCTGGACACGCTCGTAGTCTCCCCCACGGCTGATCCACAAGCCTTTGCCGGTCTCGAGCCGCAGCATGCCCTCCGTGAATACAAGCTCCGTCTCGTTGCGGGCGCAGCCCGGATAGCCGGACAGCGCGAGCGATGCCGGGAAGCCGTTCTCCAGCTGGAGCAGCGCCATGCCGCTCCCTTCGATATCGCCCCGGTCGCCGTGGTAGCTGACCGCAGCCTTGACCTGGGACACGGCGCTGCCTGCGAACCATACGATCTTGTCGATCGAATGGGAGCCCAGGTTCATCATGATGCCGCCGCCCGCGAGCGCTTGTTGGAAAAACCATGCCGGGCGCCGCTCGCTGAAGTAGTGGACGTTGCGGACGTCACGGATCATGACCAGCTCGCCGAGAATGCCCGCGTCGACGATCCGCTTGGCCGCGAGATTCTCCGCGATGTAGTGCTGCGTGTGGCCGACGAGCAGCGCCGTGCCCGCGCGGCCCGCTGCCGCGATGATCTCGTCGCACTCCTCCACGTCGAGCGCCATCGGCTTCTCGAGCAGCACATGGCAGCCCTGCGCCAGGCAGAACAGCGCCGCTTCCTTGTGCAAATAATGCGGCAGCGTGATGATCGCGATGTCCGGCCGCTCCCGGACGATCATCTGCATGTAGTCCGTATAGGCAGCGACGCCGTACCGCTCTGCGAGCGCCTTGGCCCGCTCCGCGACTAAATCCGCTACGGCGACCGCTCGGATGCCGCGTCGGCCGACCTCCGGCACAATCCCATCCGAAGGCGCCGCCCCTCTGTCCGACCGCGCTTCATCCTCGGCGTCCGCCGCTGAATCTCCTCCTTGATCCGCTGCGTCCGCCCCTGCCTTTTCCCCTTCCTCCTCCCAAGCGCCATTTCCCACCATCGACGTCAGCGCCGCCAGATGCTCCTCCGCGATGATGCCGCCGCCGACAACCGCGACTCGATAAGTCATCTCCATCCCCCTCTCTCCTCCCGCCGCAGCTGCCTGTCAAGGTAATGTCTGCTTTTGGGAGCCGACTGTACACTTGGCGTTGCATCCGGCAGCGCGTGTGGCAATGCGTCGGGCTTTGCCTTCATCGATGCATCCGTTCATGTATCCGTCGGTGCATCCGGCACTCTGTCCGGCAGCGCGCCCGCCACACCGCTCTGCATCTTGCCCGCCTCCCCGTCCTGCAGCGCGCTCTTGCGGTATTCTCCCGGCGATACGCCGGTCATTCTTTTGAACGTGCGGATGAATGAATTGGCGTTGAGATAGCCGGTTCTGGCCGCGATCTCCTGCACGAGCAGATCCGTCTCCGCGAGCAGCTCCCTGGCTTTGCCGATCCGGTAGCCATGCAGGTACTCGACGAAGTTGACGCCTTGTTTTTTCTTGAAGTAAGTGGACAGGTACGTGCCCGTCATATTCAGCTTGTCGGCCACGATATCGAGCGACAGATCCTCCGCGTAATGCCGGGCGATATAATCGAGCGCGAGACCGATGACGGGGTCCTGCGCTTCGTCCTTTTTGCGCCGGACCATCCCCGCGGCGCCTGCGGCATAGTCCGTCAGCGCTTGCTCGATCTGCTCGTAGGTCCAGCATTCCTCGAACGCCTTCGCTTCTTTTTCCATGCCCGGATCGGGCTCGATCTGCATCGTCCGCAGCGTCTTGCGCGCCTTGTCCGCCAGATCGCGTGCGAATCCCTTGAATGCAGCTGCTGTTGCCTCTGTCCGCCGCATCGCCGCCAGATGGCGCGAGATCAGCCGGCGCAGCTCCGCCTCGTTGCCGTGCCGCAGATGCGTGTACAGCTCCTGCTCCTCGGCAGCGCCCAGCTGTACATGCCGTTCCTCCGGCGGCGGACCGCGGAGAATCTGCGTCCCGTCGCCCAGCAGCCGCCGCTCGGTCAGCGCGACCGCTTCCTCGTAAGCAGTGATCAGCTCGTAGGCCTGCCGATAGATCGAGCTCACGCCGATCGTGATGTGGCCGTAGGCCCGGTCCAGCTCGAAGGTGCGCTTGGCCTGCTCCAGCAGCGCCAGCACCTCCGCTCCGGATGTCTCGCCTTCCAGGAAGACGAGGGTGACGATCCGCGTCCGCTCGATCTGAAACGTCTGCGCATCCGCGAACCGCTCCCGGAACAACAGCTGGATGTACTCCTTGTGCAGAAAAGCCGCCCGCTCGACCTCGGCGCCCTGCAGCTCCGCGAAGGCGCGGCCGAAGCGCATCTCGTAGACGATCGCCATGAACGGCTTGTCCGCCGTCAGCGAGACGGGCAGCTCCTCCCCGCCGGTGCGGATCATCTTGAGCCGGTTGATGTAGGCGTAGTAGCGGAGCGTCGTCTCGTTCTGCTTGAGACTGAGCTGGGCGTCCGCATGGGACCGCATCAGCGAGCTCATCCGCTCTCCGATGAACTCGAACTCCGCAATCTGCGTCGCCGGCCCCTCCGTCCGCCGGCCCTTGAGCGCATCTACGATCTGCTTGAGCGGCTGGTTGACCCGCAGGCTGAACAGGACGGAGAGCCCTGCGCTGAGCAGGATGGCCGCGCCGAGCAGCCCGATCAGCACCAGATTGAGGCGGCTGATCTGCGACGAGATGTTGGCGTACGGCATCGCCAGCGCATAGGTCAGGCCGCTGTCCCCGCCTTTGTCGTAGAACAAGTAGGAACCGTCCCGCTTCAGGTAGCCCTGAGGCTGGACCGTCTCCTCCCGGCGCGGCGCCGGAACCGCAGCGGATGTCCGGTAGAGAGCCTGGCCGTCGGCGTCCAGCAGTGCGAACCGGCTGTCCGGCGGGAGGAAGGCGCGCGCCATCCGGTCTGCGTCGAGGAAAGCGATCATATACACCTGCGGCCGGCCCTTCTCCTTGATCAGCAGCGGGAACAGCGTCCCGTTGGGCTTGCCCGACGACTGGATGACCTCCCTGAACGAGGCCGCCGGGAACAGCTCGAAGCTCTCGTCCCGCTCGAACGCGGCCTGCCAGAACGGCCAGTCGTATGCATCGCTGCGGTAGAACTTGTCGAACATCTGGTCCGGCTTCACCGTGCCGTCCTTCTCGATCATCAACCCGCTGCCCGGGAAATAAAGCACGAGATTGTTCAGGTACAGCGAGTCGGATGAGAGCAGGGTGACGATGTCCTTCTGAACCTGCTGCGCCATCATATAGTCGATGTCGGACCCGTCGTTTTTGAGAATCGCCACATGATCGTTGAAGTAGAGCTGGAGCGCCGTCTTGCGGACGAAGTTCAGCTGCCGCTCGTAGTTCTCGCTGGCAAGGCTCAGATTGAGGCTGCTGTTCTTGATGATCTCGTCCTGGATCGTATGGCGGAAGAAGGTGTACGAGAACAGATTGAAAGACAGCATGAGCGCGATCAGCGCCAGAAAGCTGGCAAGCAGCTTGAAGAGCAGCGAGTTGGTCATGCCGCGCAGCGAAGCCATCCATATCCCCCCGTTCCCTCTCGATCGCCCGACTGATCTTAACTATATGACAAGCGCGCTTTCCTTCATAGAGGCGGCGCCGCGCGGGCGATATACGAATTTTCACATCGTTATCCGATCTTTGGATGCCACACGAATCGGCGACGATCTGAAGAAAGGGCGATATCTCTCCCCGGCGGAGCGGCAGTATGCTTAGGCCACGTTAAATCACGCCGAAAGGAACATCGAGATGACGCTAAGGACCAAGTGGAGCAAGGGCAAGATACTCTTCGCCATGTTCATCCCCTGCCTGCTGTACTATCTGATCTTCAAGTACCTGCCGATCTTCGGCATCGTCGTCGCCTTCAAAAACTACAGCCTGTACCGGGGCGTCTGGGCGAGCGACTGGGTGGGGCTCAAGTACTTCCGCCTGTTCTTCTCCGGCGACGACCTGTGGCTCTTGCTGCGCAACACGTTCCTGCTCGGCTTCTACAATCTGGTCTTCGGCTTCGCGGCCCCGATCGTGCTGGCGCTTCTATTGAATGAGATGCGGCTGCGCGTGTTCAAGCGCTTCGTGCAGACGGTCAGCTACCTGCCGCACTTCATCTCCAACGTCGTCGTGGCGAGCATGGTCATCGTGTTCCTGTCGCCGACGGGCGGCCTGCTGAACCGCATGCTCGAATCGCTCGGCATCGGCTCCGTCAACTTCATGGCGGACCCCAGCTGGTTCCGCAGCATCTACGTACTCTCGGAGATCTGGCAGCATGTCGGCTGGGAGTCGATCATCTATCTCGCCGCGCTGACCGCGATCGACCCGGCGCTGTACGAGGCGGCCGGCATCGACGGCGCGAACCGCTGGCAGAAGATCCGGAGCATCACCCTGCCGGGCATCTCTCCGACGATCATCATTCTGTTCATCCTGAAGGTCGGGAGCATGATCGAGATCGGCTTCGAAAAGGTGTACCTGCTGTCCAACCCGGCGACCTACGCGAGCGCGGACATTCTGAGCACGTACGTATACCGGACTGCGATGGTGAACGGCAACTTCAGCTACGGTGCGGCGATCGACCTGTTCACTGCCGTCGTCAGCTTCGTATTCATCTATTCCGCCAATCTGCTGAGCCGCAGGATTACGGGCAACAGTCTTTGGTAGAGGAGCGCCCAACTATGAACGAGAAAAAAATATCCGTCTTTTCCATCGTCAATCTGCTGCTGCTGACGGCCGTCGCGCTGGCGACGCTGTACCCGTTCATCTACATGGTCGCCGTCTCGCTGAGCGGCAGCAACTATGTGCTTAAGGGCATGGTCAGCTGGTTCCCGCGCGGCTTCAATCTGGATATGTACAAGCTGGTGCTCCAGGACCCGCGCATCATGCACGCTTATGTGAACACGATTGTATACGCTTCCGCAGGCACGCTCGTCGCGCTCGTCGTGACTGGTCTCGGCGCCTACGCGCTGTCCAAGCCGGAGATGCTGTTCGGTCGCGGCTTCACCGTGCTGATCGTCATCACGATGTTTTTCAGCGGCGGCATGATCCCGACATTTCTCGTCGTCAAAGAAATGGGCATCATGGACACGCTATGGGCGATGGTGCTGCCGGGTGCGGTCAGCACGTGGAACCTGCTCATCATGCGCACCTTTTTCGCCGGCATCCCGCGTGAGCTGGAGGAGTCCGGCAAGCTCGACGGCCTGAGCGACCTCGGCATCTTCGCGCGGATCGTCGTCCCGCTCTCCGGCGCCATCTTCGCCACGATCGGCTTGTTCTACGCCGTCGGCCTGTGGAACAACTTCCTTAACCCGCTGCTGTATTTGCGCGATCCGGACCTTTTCCCGCTCCAGGTCATCCTGCGCAACCTGCTGCTCGCCGGGCAGGCGGGTGCGGGCGATCTGACCGCCGCGAAGGGAGGTGATTCCGTGATCGTGGAGGAGTCGTACAAGTTCGCCGTCATCCTCGTCTCCACGCTCCCGATCCTGTGCGTGTATCCGTTCGTGCAACGCTTTTTTGTAAGGGGAGTTATGATCGGCGCTGTGAAGGGCTAGAGAAGTGCGTTATACTATTCGCGATTATAAAGGAGCCTGTACACGATGAGAAAAAAGAGCATATGGCTGATGGGTCTGCTGGCCCTCGTCCTCGTATTCAGCGGCTGCAGCAAAAACAACAACGGCAGCGCGGCAACCTCGCCCGCCGCTAGCGGCGCGGCGTCTACCGCCCCGGTGTCATCGTCCGCCTCGGCAAGCGCCGCGGAGACTTCGGCCAAGGTGACCGACAAGACGTTCACGATGCTGACCGACTCCAACCCGAGCTGGCCGTACAGCAAGGACTGGCCGGTGTGGAAGTGGATCGAGGAGAAGACCGGCGCCAAGTTCGACGTCCAGCTGCCGTCCGGCACGCTGTATGACGCGCTGAACCTGACATTCGCCTCGGGCACGCTGCCGGACCTGATCTTCATGCCCGACCGCACCCAGGCGATGAAGTACGGCCAGCAGGGCGCGCTCGCCAACATTTTGGACTACAAGGACAAGATGCCGAACTTCCAGAAGTGGATGGAGCAGTATCCCGACGTCGCCAAGTCGTTCCTCGCCGCCGACGGCAAGATGTATATGCTGCCGACCGAAGGCTTCGGCGAGACGAACCGCGTCGTATGGATGTACCGCGAAGATATTTTCAAGAAAAACAACCTCACGCCGCCCAAGACGTACGATGAGCTGTACGATGTCGCCAAGAAGCTCAAGGCGCTGTACCCGGACAGCTACCCGATCGTCTTCCGCAACGGCATGAACGCCATGATCAACTTCGCGTCGAACTTCGAGACGAACGCGGCCTACTACAAGAACGATGCAGGCGACGTCAAGTTCGGTCCGTCCGAAGACAACTACAAGACGATGGTCGGCTACATGAACAAGTTCTACAAGGAGAAGCTGATCCCGGCCGACTGGCTGACGCTCCAGACCAAGCAGTGGCAGGACCTGCTGTCCACCAGCCAATCGTTCATCACTGTCGACTACATCGGCCGCATCGACTTTTTCAACGCGGCGCTGCGCCAGGAGAATCCCGAGTTCACGATGGCCTTCATGCCGCCTCCGGCCGGCCTGCCGGGCGGCAAGCAGCAGAACCCGTACACCCAGATCGTCGAGAACAACCTCGCGATCGCGGCCAGCTCCAAGAACATCGACGATATCGTCAAAGTATTCGACTACTACTATAGCGAGGAAGGCCGCACGCTGCTCAGCTGGGGCAAGGAAGGCGAGACGTACACGATCGAGAACGGCCAGAAGAAGATCAAGCCTGATTATGCCGACTCGTCCGACCTGCGCAAGAAAACCGGCCTCGCCACCAACGGCACGTACACGTGGATCGACTACGACGCGCATCTGTCGCTCGCCTCCAAGGAGCTGAAGTACGCCTACGAGGAAGCGCGCAACTACGACAGCAAGTTCAATCCCAAGCCGTCCTTCACGGACAGCGAGTACGAGACGATCACCATCGCCGGCGCTGCGATCGACAAGTACCGCGACGAGCAGATCAGCAAGTTCATCCTCGGCTCGCAGAGCATGGGCGACTGGAGCAAGTATATCGACGGGCTGGGCAAGCTGGACCTGCCCAAAGTAACCGATCTGTACAAGACGGCGCTCGAGCGCACGGCGCAGATCAGCTTGAAGTAAATGAGGTAGACGAGGTAAATGAGGCGGCATAGCCAATTGAGCCGAATGAGCCGAATAGCCTAATGAAGTAATTGAGGCAAATGAGCCAGAGTAGCCGCCTCGTGGCGACTGCCGTTCCGGTGGGCCGGATGCTTGGGCTGGAACCGCACAATTCTGTGCGGTTCTGCGGGCTTCGCGGGCGCCGCAGCGGCTTGGAGCGCGCGGGTACTCGCGGCGCGGCGGATGCTTGGGCTGGAACCGCACAGTTCTGTGCGGTTCTGCGGGATTCGCGGGCGCGGCGGCGGCGTGTGGAGCGCAAGTACTCGCGGCGCTTTGGATTCGCGGGCTGTAACCGCACAATTCTGTGCGGTTCGAATGCGTGCGGACATGGCAGAGAAGAGGTGGGCGCACTCAAAAAAAGGCATTGAATCGGCGGGCGCCGATTTGATGCCTTTTTCTGGTGGGATCGAGGGATGTGGCCTTGTGCGAAAATAGAGATATTCGAACCAAACCAAACATGGTAGTATTTGGTTTAAATCTACTTATTCATGATTGCTTAGAGGAGAATGACTCAATGAAGCGGATCGGGACGGCTTGGCTGATCGTTGTTGTTATGTTCTCGTTGTTGTCCGGCACCTGCACGGCGACGGCCGCCGCGGCCGTCAAGAAGGCCCCTCAAGCCAAGCTGGCCCAGGTTGATCCGATGACTGTCACAAAAAAGCTGGGCATCAAGGACGACCGGGGCGGCGACTGGATATTAAAGAATGCCAAACAATACCGGTTGAAGTGGTCTTACGAGGATGCAAATCCATATCAGATGTTCGAGGGTGCTGTCATCAACGGCGGTAGAGGGCTGCTGGTCACTTCCTTCGACAGCGCGACCACGTTCGACCTGAGCGGGAATGTCTTGTGGTCGACGCCGGTTCAGATCGACATCAACCATACCCGGATTGTCGGCGCGGATGGGACCGTGTATTTCCTCAATGAAGGAGACGGGCATGCCGGGCTGGCGGGGGAGACGGCAGAGGGCATACAGACGTTAAGCGGCATCGAGCGGATTGACGTCCAGGGCAACCATGCCAGTATGCCGGCTGTATCCGTCCACCGTGTCACTGACCAAGGCGGGTTCGATCTCGGCTATCCGCATGCCGGAGACGCCGGCGGCAATCTGCTGCTGCTGACGACGGAGGGGCTGGTCTCGTACAAGCCCGACGGAACGGTCGGCTGGCAGTCCTCCCGGTTCGACTATGATAGCCGGAGCTATGAGGCGGCGAGTATCCGGGACATTTTCTGCGACGCCAAGGGCTACACCTATCTGCGGTTCGAGAGCGCACTGCTTCAGCTCGACCGCAAGGGTGCCGTTCAATGGTCTGCAGCCGTGCGGCCCGAGGCCGGCTACTTCATGACGGACGGCTATCTCATCTCCCATACGTTCGACATCAAGACATATACGCATACCTACAAAGCTTATTCTGTCGACCAGCGCGGCAAGCTCTCCCCGCTGACGGACCGCAAGCTGTTGTACCGATACACGTCGGATGGCCCCATCGACCAGTCCGGCGGCGTATATGCGCTCGACGACAATACGAACGAACTGACCGACAGGAACTGGGGTACAGGTCAAGTCAAATGGAGCTTCAAGCTGTCCAAGGCCGACAGAGCCAAAGGAATAGGCCTTGCCTCCTTCACGATGCGTTCGGACCGTGCGGGCAATGTATACTTCAGCGCCAACGTCGGCACCGTCTATTCGTTCGATCCGACCGGCAAACCGCGCTTCGCGGTCGCCATGAGCAACAAAACCATTGCCTACTCCGGTATCGTGCCCGTATCCGACAAGCTCACCGTCATCTTCAACGGCAATCATATCGCTTGCATCGAAAAAATAGCATAAGTCTCCTACTCCGCCCTGATCCACATGACCGGCCGAACGCCCAGCACGCTGTCCACCTTGCGATGATAGACCTGATAGTCCGATGAGACGATACGCGCTTGATCGGAGCTGTTGTAATACGGGGTGGAGAGCCAGTAGTCGGCAGGCAGAACGGACGCGGACTTGGACCTGCGGAACAGCCGCTCCGCGTCGTCCACGGACGGCAGCGTTAAACAGGCGGTGTACGTGTTCCGATAAGCGCGGTCGCTGTCCTGGGATGCGTATTTAAGAGCCGAGAACCAGTAATAGGGCCGATCGCCGCTCTCGGCCTGCTTCCAGTTCAGTTCGTTGCTGAGCGCCGGGAACGGCGCTTTTTCGATACGCGCCCGCTCGTCCGGCGTAAACCACTGATCCAGCTTGGCATCCAGACTTTGTTGGATGTCGGCTTGCGTATAATCGTTGGACTGCTCGTCGTAAGCGCTCCGGTACAGCACGTTTTTGGAGATCACCTTGACCCACGCGTCTCTCTTCTCCAGGACGTACCAATGGATGGGTTTGCCGTCCAGGCGGCCCAGCGTCAGCGTCTCGGGCTTGCCCGGTTTGCAGGCAATGACGAATAGGATCGCCAAGGAGAGCGCGCCGGCGTACCTGAACGTCCGGCTGCTAAATTCCAGACGGTCCAGCAGCAGCACGACGATCAGAAGATCCAGATGCACGTTAAACAAAAACATATGCTTCTGCAAATCCGCGTTGCCGTTGCTGACGATCGGAATCGCGAACTGCGCGGCCGCCGCGCCCAATAGCGCCAGCCTCAGCAAGATGCCGTACAAGCCGGCCTTCCTTCTGAATAAGGCAATTATATTGGCCACAGACAGCACGAGGACGAGCAGTAGAAACGTTGAAGCCGAGCCGGAGAAACTTTTGCGGACGCTCTCCCATACATTCATTCTGAAATCGAACCGCAAGTCCTCCTGTCCATCCGGCAATTGCACGTTGCTTAAGTAGGTCGGTCTAAGGGGCAGCGCCGCCTCGGCGCTCATATCCAGCTTCCCGGCCAAGAAGGAAGGATGGGTCAAATAATATTTTAAGACCTTCGTTTTGTTCATATGGTCGAAAAACATGGACCGAAAACCCGGAACCTTGCCGCTGTAGGGATTCACCGGGTCCGGGGTATAGGCGTTGACGGATTCCGAATCGGCCAGCTCCGGCGGCAATCCAAGCTCTCGCACGGCCTGCTCCGGCGCGGGATTATCGTACAAGACGCCAAAAAACACCGATTGAAACGTCGTGACCTCCTTCATCCACACAGGCGTACTCTTCACATAGCCGTACGAAGCGCCGAGCATGACGACGACTGACGCGCAGACGATCCACTTCTTGCGCCGCGCCTCGTTTTTAACAGCATAATAAACGAGCGGGACGGACAGCAGCACGGCGGACGGAAAGTTAGCCGACTTGGAGCCGGAAAATAAGAACAATGACAAAATGACCGCCGCATACACTCCATAGTTCGCTTTACCCTTTTCCAGATACAGAAGCAGGACAAACGATAAGACGAGAAAAATAAGCGTCGTCGGTTCTCCGTAAAAGGAATTGAAATAAACCAAATATCCGCAATCCAAAAATATGATGGCGAAAACCGCCTTGAGGGCGATGTCGGCGTACCGGCCGCTTCTCCACTTCTCCTTCATAAATAAAACGAGGGCGCAGGCGTAAATCGCGATATACTGAGCCGTCTGGAAATGCAGGTGAAACACCGCGGGGTCGCGATGCCATATTGCGCCGGCCAAGGCATTGAAAAATAGCCCGATCTTAACAAAAATGAATTGGGTGGAATAATACCCCGCTGGGTTGTCTGTCACGGGAAGAAAAATCCGCATAAAGTATGCCGCCGCCGTCGCCGGATCGGATATCGCGAACTGGAACTCGGCACTCATCGACTTGACGTCCGAGATAGAGGACAGCCCGAACGCTCTCATCGTCCTGTTAAAATCGGCATTGTCGGCAACCCCTATGGCATGAGGCATATAAATGAGCAGCGCAATGACAGCCGCCGCCAGAACGAAGAGAACGGATATTTTAATGGCGTTGGATCGAAGCAAAATATCACACCTTCTTGGAAAGTAGCCTCCCCTACTTTACCATAAACGAGCTGGCGCATACCGTGGCGAACACGCGAACCCTATCGTGCGACAGGAGGCTGCCGATTCGATCGGCAGTCCGGCAAGCTAGGAGCGTACCGCCCACAGCAGTTGCCGAGCGAAGACGCAAAATTTGAGCTTGCTTGGCCGGCGAGCGGAGTTGCGGAGGGTGTAGACGCAAATTTTGAGTTTAGTTGGTTGGGGAGCGGAGCTGCGGAGGGTGCAGACGCAAATTTTGAGCAGTAGCGTAACCCTCAATTACTGCTACTGCACGCTCAACCGCCACCCAAACTGCGCCAACCGTACCTTTGATCTCTGCCATCGTCCTGCGCAGCGGATGGTCCGGCATTCGCGCTTCGCCGACCCGATGCGGCGAAGCGTGTCAACGGAGCTGGCGGTTCTTCCTCTGCATGAGCTGACGGATGCCCGCCAGCTGCCAATCCAGCGCGATCGTCCCGTCCAGCGTCCAGCGCTCATCCGGGTGGTACACATGACCCGCGCGCACCGCGGGCAGCCGGCTCCAGCATTCGCCGCCGAGCAGCTCGGCGTACGTATCCCGCGCGCCGGGCATCGTGCCGCACACGACGAACAGCCTGTCCGCTGCATACTCGGCGAGCGCCGCCGGAGGGATGAACAGCCTTCGCGCCGTGCGCATCGCCTCCAGCAGCCGGGGCGGCGGCAGGAAGCCGAGCACGTCGTACAGCACCGGCATCTGCTCGGGCCGGTACAAATACAGCGCGTCGCGGACGACATGCACGAACAGCGCCGTCTCCCCGCGCGCCAGCTCCCTGCGTACCGCACCGGCGGCCTCGGCGCTGGCCTCATAGCGCTCGATCCAGGCAGCCGCCTCCCCTCGCATGCCGAGCAGGCCCGCGGTCGACCGGAGACTGTCCAGCATGCCGAGCCCCTCCTCCAGCATCACGACCGGCGCCGCGGGCCGCAGAGATTCAATCAGCCGGGCATCGGTATACCGGTTCGCCAGCACGATATCCGGGCGCAACGACGCGACCCGATCCTCGTTGCCGAGGGAGACGCGTTCGATGCCGGCCGTGTCCCCCGTGGCGAGCCAGGACAGCACCTGCGCGTCCGCGCCGACAGGAAGTACGCCGATCGCCAGCAGGTCGCCGAGGCCCGCGAGCGCGATGACGTTGCGGCGGCGGCCGGCGTCTCTGGCGTACTGCTTCGGCGTGACGCCTTCGGACTGCTTGAAGCGCCGGTTGAAGTAGTACTCGTCGGGATAGCCGGCGCTGCGGGCAACCTGGGATACCTTGTCCCGCGTCGTGAGCAGCAGCTCCTTGGACCGGTTGATGCGCAGCCGGGTCAGATAGTCGCTGGGCGTCCGGCCGGTCAGCTGCTTGAACAGCATCCGATACTGCCACACGCCCAGATTGGCCTGGCGCGCCAGGTCCTTCACCGTCAGCGGGTCATGCGGGCGGCGGCGCATCTCCTGAACCGTGCGGGCCACGGCCGCCAGCGAGGCGCTCATGTCCCCGTTCTCCCGCTGCTGTCGCGACATGTCCGTTCCCTCCCTCGCTGCCATTTCGGCGCAATTCCTTTTGAGAATCATTATCAACCATTGAATATAGCCTATTATAAAACAAAAAGACCCGCAAGGGGTCCTCTGTTGCCAAAATCGTATGGCCAAGTCGCTCGGCAGCACGGCCGTACTGCCTGCCGCACCGTCGGCAGCGCGGGCCATCCCGCCCCGCCGCCATGGCTGCTTCCATCTGCGCTTCAAGACGGCATCGCTAGACGTTAACCGCCTATCGCCGTCACGGCCTCGTTCAGCTGCTCCTTCATCGACGTCGCGTCGCCCAGGCCCCACTTGTTGGACACCTCGTAGACGCGGCCGTTTTTCACGGCAGGCAGATTGCGCCATATGCCGCTGTCCTTCAGCTGCTTCACGGTTTCCTTGGTGACGTCGGTATCGTCGTCGAGCTCGATGAAGATATGATCCGCCTGATAATCGCCGATCGCCTCGAGCGATACCGCCTCGAATCCGAAGTTAGGATCCTTGTCGATCAGCTTCTGCAGCTTGTCCGGCGCCTTGAACCCCAGCTGTGTGAACAACGTATAGCCGCCGTTGCGGATGCCCGACAGGCCCAGATCCTTGCCCGAGGCGATGAGCAGCAGCGCGGTATCGTCCGGCTGACGCTTGTCCGTGATTTTCTCCTTGGCCGACGCGACCGCCGCCTCGTAATCCGCCATCCAGGCTTTTTCCTCCGCTTCCTTGCCGAGCAGCTGCGCCACGCTATGCAGATGGGCGAACGGCTCGTTCAGCCAGAACGTCAGCGATACGGTCGGCGCGATCTTCGTCAGCTGCTCGAGCGCGGCCGCGTCATCCAGATCGTCGGTCAGGATCAGATCCGGCGCGCTGTCCAGCAGCTTCTCGGCGTTGACCGGACGATCTCCCATGCTCGCGACGCCCGCCAGCTCGGTCTTGTACGTATCGAGATAGTAGTTGGTCGTAATAAAAGGCTTGACCCCTAGCGCCAGCATATCGCCGACGTACTGGACAGCCGCGATGCGCGAAGGGTTCGCAGGAATCTCGACGGCCTTGCCGGTCGCATCCGTGAAGCTGCGCTTCGCGTCCGCGCCGGATCCGGATGGAGAGGCGGAGGCCGACGCACTTGCCGGCGGTGATGCGGATACGCTGGCGGAGGGCGAGGCGTTGTCGTTGCTGCCCGCTCCGCAGCCGGATAACGCCAGGGCGAGCGATGCGAGGACGGGAAGACCTATTTTGAGCTTGCGGAATTGTTTCATTCGATGTTGACGCTCCGTTCCGAAGATATTGATAATCATTATCACCAATTTACTTTAAAGTAGAATGCGCCTGCTGAAAATGGACAAATACGTGATTATGCCGGTAGAATTTTGTCAAAATTTAAGCGCCGCACGCGATAAACGATGGTACCATGAATAGTTAGTACTATCTGGACCGCGCACGATCCGGCACAATGGACGTAATAACAATCGCCTTACTTCACGGAAGGAGATGCACGATATGACGCAGCGCAAAGTCAAAATATGCGGCATCGGCAAATACTTGCCCGGCCGTCCGGTCACGGACGCGGAGATGGACGCGCGGCTCGGGGTCGCCTCCGGGTGGACGCGGAAGACGTCGGACGTCGCCGTCCGATACTTCGCCGATGGCGAGACCGCGGCCGGGATGGGCGCGAAGGCTGCCTATACGGCATTGGAAGACGCGGGGCTGCGCTTCTCCGACATCGACTGCCTCGTCTGCGCCAGCGGCACGCGGGAGCAGGCGCTCCCCTGCACCGCCGTCTTCATCCAGCAGGCGATGGGCCAGGAGCGCTCCGGCGTGCCCGCCTTCGACGTCGACGCGACATGCCTCAGCTTCCTGAACGCGCTGGACGTCATGTCCTGCATGATCGCGGCCGGCCGCTACCGCCGCGTGCTGATCGTGTCGACGGAGATCGCGTCGCTCGGGCTGGACTGGCGGCACAAGGAGAGCGCCGCCCTGTTCGGCGACGGCGCGGCGGCCGTCGTCCTCGGCCCCTCCGCGGACGGGGAGCCGTCCGCCGTCATCGGCGCGTCGCTGCGCACGTACGCGGACGGCGCGGCGTTGTCGGAGATCCGCGCGGGCGGCTCCAGACGCCATCCGCGCGGGCCGCAGCCTGCGGAGCCGGACGACTATCTGTTCCGGATGGACGGCCCCGCCATCTTCAAGCTGGCGGCCCGGCTGCTGCCCGGCTTCGCGGACGATCTGCTGCGGTCGACCGGCTCGCGCATGGCCGACTTCAAAGCCGTCGTGCCCCATCAGGGCAGCGCGATGGCCGTGCGCCTGCTGCGCAAGAAGCTGGGCATCTCCGAGTCCCAGCTCGTCTATATCACGCCGGATCACGGCAATACGATCGCGGCCTCCATCCCGATGGGACTGCATGACGCGATCCGCTCGGGACGGATCGTCCGGGGCGACCGGGTGCTGCTGATCGGCACCGCCGCGGGGCTGACGCTCGGAGGGCTTGTCTTTGATTATTGAGGCGCGGCCGGAGGAGCCGGGCGGGGAGACGCGGGTTGCGGGAGAAGGTGGGGCAGCGGTCCGGCAGGGGCATTCCGGGCTAGGGGCGGGCGGATTGAGAGGCTCCGGGCTAGGGACGTTCGGATTGAGAGGCCCCGGGCTAGGGGCGTTCGGGACCGGGCATAGGGAGTTCGGGGAGATCCCGCAGGGGCACTCCCGGCTCGAAGCAGCCCTGCCGGCAGCGGCGATGCCCCGCCTGTCCGTGAGCGGCGGCAGCCAGCGCGTCCTGCTCACCGGCGGCAGAGCGCCGGCCGCGCTCGAGCTGGCCCGCCTGCTGCATGCCGCCGGGCATACGGTGTTCGCGGCCGAGAGCGCGCCTTATCACCTCTGCCGCAAGTCCCGTGCCGTGGAGCGCAGCTTCGCCGTGCCCGCGCCCGCGTCCGATCCGGCAGGCTTCGCGGCGTCGCTGGCCCGGATCGCCGATGAATGCGGCGTCGATGTGATCGTCCCGACCTGCGAGGAGATCTTCCACATCTCGCGGTCGCTGGACCGGTTCGCCGATGTATGCCGGGTGATCGCCGCGCCGCTGGACATGCTGGACGCGCTGCACCACAAGGGCAGGTTCATCCGGCTGGCTGAGCAAGCCGGCCTGACAGCGCCGCCTACGGACATCGTACAATCGCCCGAGGGCTGGCTCCCGCTGCTCGCGGAGGAAGCATACGCGGACGGGCTCGTACTGAAGCCCGCATACTCGCGGTTCGCCTCGCGCGTCATCGCGGTCGAGCCGCGGGCAGGACGCTTATCCCCTACGGTCAGGGATGCGGCCGTGCGCCTTCTGTCGGACGCCGGCATCTCGCCGCAGCGCCCCTGGGTCGCCCAGCAGCTGCTGCGCGGCGAGGAGTGGTGCACGTACGGCGTCGCGCACGACGGCGTCCTGACGGCGTTCGCCGCCTACCGCAGCCGCTACCGAGCCGGCCGCGGAGCCAGCATCCACTTCGCTGCCGAAGATCAGCCTGCGCTGGCGGATTGGGTCGCGCGGTTCGTCCGGCACGCGCGGTTCAGCGGCCAGATCGCGTTCGACTTCATGGCGCTGCCGGACGGCGCGGTCTACCCGCTCGAATGCAATCCGCGGGCTACGAGCGGCATCCATCTGTTCCGCCCGGCGGACGGACTGGCGGAGGCGCTGCTCGCGCCCGAGCGGCTCCTCGCGGGCGGGACGATCGCGTCCCCCGCGCCCGGCGCGGGCGCCATGCTCTCCGCCGCGATGCTGACCTGCGGGCTCGCGCAGGCGGCCCGCGGCCGCAGGCTGGGCGAGTGGCTGCGCGCCTATGCGGGCAGCCGGGACGCGGTGTATCGCCGCGGGGACGCAGGGCCGGCCGCGGAGCAGCTGCGGCTGCTGGCCTGGCTGCGGCGAACGGCGGCACGGCAGGGGCTGACGCTGCAGGAAGCCTCGACAATCGACATCGAATGGAATGGTGAGAGATGACCAGCGCGTTAGTAACCGGCGCCACCGGCGCCCTGGGCCGAGCCGTCGCGCGCCGGCTCGCGGAGGCAGGATGGGCGGTGACCGGCGTCGGGCGCAATGTCGAGGCAGGCAGCAGGCTGGAAGCCTCGGGCATCGCGTTTCGCAGGATCGACATCGGACGGCAGCCGGAGGAGATCGCCGACGCGTGCGCGCAGCAGGACTACGTCATCCACTGTGCGGCGCTGTCTTCGCCGTGGGGACGCTACCGCGACTTCGAAGAAGCGAACGTCCTGGGCACGGCCCATGTCGCGGCCGGCTGCCTCCGGCACGGCGTGCGCAGACTCGTGCACGTATCGACGCCGAGCGTCTACTTCGACTACAGCGATCGTCTCCTCGTGCCCGAGACGGCCCCGCTGCCCCGCCGGCCGGTCAACGCCTACGCGGCGACCAAGCTGCTCGCCGAGGGCGTCGTGCGCGATGCGGGGCGCCGAGGACTGGACGCGATCATCCTGCGGCCGAGGGCGATCTTCGGTCCCGAGGACGGGGCGCTGTTCCCCCGGCTGATGCGGGTCAACGAGCGGCGCGGCATCCCGCTCGTCCGCAGCGGCGCGGCGATGCTGGATCTGACGTACGCGGACAATGTCGTCGATGCGCTCGTCCAAGCTTGCCTCGCGCCAGCGGACGCGGCCGGCCGGACTTTTAACATCTCGAACGGCGAGCCGGTCCGGCTGATCGACCTGCTGCGGCGGCTGTTCGGGCTGCTGGAGCTGCCGCTCCGCACGCGGGAAGTGCCGCTGAAGGCGGCGCTGGCTGCGGGCTCCCTGATGGAGCGCGCATACCGGATTGCTCCCTTTCTCGGCCCGGAGCCGCCCTTTACGCGCTATACGGTCGCCCTGCTCGCATACAGCCAGACGCTGGACATCGGCGCGGCGCGCCGGACGCTCGGATACGCGCCCCGCGTGAGTATCGACGAAGGCTTGCGGCGGTTCGCCGCCTGGTGGAAGGAGAGCCGATGAGCATGGACGGAACAAGCAATCCGATAGCGGCTGTACGGCCCGCCTCAGGCGCTGCGCATGGCAAGGCTGCGCACGGCGGGGCTGCGCACGGCGGGGCTGTGCACGGCGGGGCTGTGCACGGCGGGGCTGTGCACGGCGGGGCTGTGCACGGCGGGGCTGTGCACGGCGGGGCTGTGCACGGCGGGGCTGTGCACGGCGGGGCTGTGCACGGCGGGGCTGCGCATAGCGGGGCTGTGCACGGCGGGGCTGTGCACGGCGGGGCTGTGCACGGCGGGGCTGCGCACGGCGGGGCTGTGCACGGCGGGGCTGTGCACGGCGGGGCTGCGCACGGCGGAGCCGCGCATGGCGGAGCCGTGCCCGGCAGTGCGGCGCAAGACATCTCGGCCTCGTCGCGGCGAGAACGCGATCCGGCGGCCGTGCGGCCCGTCGTTCCCGTCGAGCTGCGGCTGATGGCGGCCGGCTACTGCGTCCACCCCGAATTCGTGACGATCCGGGGCGGATCGCTGAAGAGCGCCGCTTATCCGGCCGGCTTCGCCCTGATCCGCCATCCGTCGCGGGGATGGATTCTGTTCGATACCGGCTATTCCGCGCGGTTCGAGGCGCTGACGCAGCATTTGCCCTACGCGCTGTACCGCCGGCTCACGCCCGTCCGCTTCCGCGAGGAGGATGCGGCCGTGCGGCAGCTGGCCCGGCTTGGCGTGCGCGCGGAGGATGTGGCGCTCGTCATTCTCTCGCACTTCCATGCGGACCATATCGGCGGCGCGCGGGATTTCCCCCATGCGCGGTTCCTGTACCCCGAAGCCGCCTACGCGCCGCTGCGGCGCCTCGGTCCGGTCCGCGCGACGCGAGCCGGCTTCATCGCGAGCCTGCTGCCGGACGGCTTCGCGGACACCGCCTCGCCCATCGAGCGGACAGCCACATGGATGCCGCCCGGCGACGGATCGCCGATGTCCGGCGGCTGGGACCTGCTCGGCGACGGCAGCCTGATCGCCGTCAGCCTGCCCGGCCATGCCGCGGGACAGATCGGCCTGCTGCTGACCGCCACGGGCGCGGCGGACAACGCCCGGGTCGTCATGCCCGCGTCCCCGGCCGCCGTCCCCCCGGGACCGGCGACACCGCCAGCCGGCAGCACGCGCTATCTGCTGTGCGCCGACGCATCCTGGTCGAGCCGGGCGCTCCGGGAGAACCGGCCGCCGCATCCCGCCGCCGGCCTCGTCATGGACGACCGGGCGGCCTATCGCGACAGCTTCGCGCTGCTGCGCCGCTGGCAGGCCTCCGACCCTGCGCTCGTTATCGTGCCGAGCCATTGCCGGGAATTTTTTGCGATCAAGGAGGATGGACCGCGATGAAAAGAGCCGCCGGCTTCCTGCTGCATTACCTGCGTGCCCGCCGAGGCCCCCGTTGGGCCGACCGCGCTGCGTTCGAACGCTGGCGCGAAGCGCGTATTCTGCGGCACATCGCGCGCGTGCGCCGGGAAGCGCCGTTCTACCGGGAGCTGTGGACGGGCATCGCAGACTCCGATTGGCGCATATTCCCGCAGATCGACAAATCCGTCATGATGACGAACTTCGACCGTCTCAACACCGCAGGCGTCTCCAAGGCCGAGGCGTTCGCCGTAGCGGAGGCGGCCGAGCATTCGCGCGACTTCAAGCCCGCGCTGCGGGGCATCACCGTCGGCCTGTCGTCCGGTACCTCGGGCAATCGCGGCCTGTTCCTCGTGAGCCCTGAGGAGCAAGCCGCTTGGGCCGGGACGATGCTCGGCAAGCTGCTGCCGGTCTCCCTGCTCGGCCGCTGCAAGATCGCCTTCTTCCTCCGCGCCAACAGCAATCTGTACGAGTCCGTCGGCGGCAGGAGACTCTCGTTCGGCTTCTACGACCTGCTCGACCCGCTCGAGCGGCATACCGGCAGGCTCCGGGCGGAGCGGCCCGACCTGATTGCGGCACCGCCGTCGATGCTGCGGGCACTGGCCGGCGAGCTGCTCGCAGGCAGACTCGATATCCGCCCCCGCCGGATCATATCCGTCGCCGAGGTGCTCGATCCGCTCGACCGTCCGGTTATCGAGCGCGCTTTCGGGCAGGCCGTTCATCAGGTGTACCAGTGCACCGAGGGCTTCCTCGGCTGCACCTGCGCACACGGCACGCTGCATCTGAACGAGGATATCGTTTATATTGAAAAGGAATATGTACCCGGCAAGCCCGGCACCTTCGTGCCCATCGTCACGGACTTCTCCCGCCGGACGCAGCCGATCGTCCGGTATCGGCTGAACGATCTGCTCGTCGAGCGGGCCGGGCCCTGTCCGTGCGGCTCGCCCTTCACCGCCATCGAGCGGATCGAGGGGCGATGCGACGATATCTTCTACGCCTCGCCGCTGCGCCAGGGTGCCGGCCCCGTCGCCGTGTACCCCGACTTCGTGACGCGGGCGATCATCGGCGCCTCGTCCGAGATCGAGCAGTACCGGGCGGTCCAGACCGCGCCGGACCGATGGACCATCGAGCTGGACGTCCGCTGCGAAGCGCGGCCAGCCGTGGAGACTCGCATCCGACAGGCGATCGGAGCGCTGTGCGCTCGGCTCGGCGCCGCTGCGCCCACGCTCGCATTCGCACCCTACGCACCGTTGTCCGGCGGCCGCAAGCTTCGCCGCGTCGAGCGGAGGCATACGCCGTGAGCGCCGCGATCCTTTTCTACGACAATACGAATATCCTGGACTGTCCCTGGCCGGACACGGCCTACGGACAATATGCGCGGCGGTACTTGCTCCCCCTTGTGCAGGCCGGATCGGAGGCGTTCGCAGGCAACGTCCGCACCCGGCTGCTCGTGATGAGCGTGGACGGCGTACCGGTCCCGATCACCGCAAACGACGCCGAATACGACAACTCGTACGTCTGCTCGCCCTACACGCACTATGTGAGCTATGCCAGGCAGGAGCTCTCGCTGCTTCGCAGCCGTCCGCTGATCGCCGCCTTGTCCGCGCTGCTGTCCGGCATCGGCGGGCTGCTCCGCGCTTCCCGGTTCAATCGCGTCGTGCACGTCAACAACTGGCTGCTGTCCACGAACCTGTATCCGGCGCTCTCGGACCGGCAGTGGGCCGACGCGCTGGGGGCGCTCGTCCGCGCCTTTCCCGATCATGCGATCGCCTTCCGGTCGCTGTGTCCCGCGCTGAACGCCCGCGAGATGCGCCTGCTGCGTGGCCGGAGGTGCCGCTTCGTGCCCAGCAGGCAAGTGTATCTGCTGCGGACCTGCGATCCGGACTTCGGCAATGCCAAATCCCGCTGGCTGCTCAAGCGCGACCGCGCGCTGGCCTCGCGGCACGGCTATGTCGCTGTCGGCCCGGACGACATGACGGCTGCGGATATTCCGCGCATCGCGGAGCTGTACAAGCGGCTTTATCTGGACAAATATTCGCTGCACAATCCGCAGTTTACGGCGCGTTTCCTGGAGATGGCGCTGACCGAGGGCACGCTGGAGCTGCACGGCTATCGCGACGGCCGCACCGGAAGGCTCGACGCCGTCCTCGGCTTCTATGCGCGCGAGGGCGCCATGACGACGCCGCTGTTCGGCTACGATACGTCGCTGCCGCAGGAGGTCGGGTTGTACCGCATGCTCTCCGCCATGCTGATCGGCATCGCCGCCGATCGCGGTCTGCTGCTGCACGAGAGCTCCGGCGCGGCCCGCTTCAAGCGCAACCGCGGCGCCGGCGCCGCGATCGAGTACACCGCCGTGTACGACCGGCATCTGCCCGCCTGGCGGAGATGCGGCTGGTCCGCGCTGGAGCGCCTGCTCGGCGGGATCGGCGTGCCGCTGATGCGCAGGTACAAGCTGTGATGGCGGGGTGCGCGGGGTGTGCGGGGTGCGCGGAGTGGGATTGCAGGAGTACGAGCGCGGGATGTGCTGTCGATCGACAGTACTGAGGGGTCGGCGGGGCTGCCAAGATAAATATCCATAGGCCGGGGGATAGAATATGAAGAAGGAAAACGGCAAGACTGCGCTTGTGACGGGCGCTTCCAGCGGGTTTGGACTGTTGATCGCGGTTGCGCTGGCGCAGCGAGGCTACAAGGTCGCGGCGGCAATGCGGGACCCCGAGCGACAAGCGGATTTGCTGCATGCGGCCGAGCGTGTCGACGCGCATGAGAATATCGAGATCGTCAAACTCGATGTGACCGACTCGGACGAGATCGAAGCCGCGGTGTCCGGCATGCTGCGGCGGCATGGCCGAATCGACGTGCTGGTAAACAACGCGGGCATGGCTGTCGGCGGCTTCACCGAGGATGTACCGATGTCAGGCTGGCGGGCGCAGATGGAAACAAACTTTTTCGGGCTCGTCGCGATGACCCGCGCCGTCCTGCCTGTCATGCGGGCGCAGGGTGGCGGGACAATCTTGCAGATGAGCAGCGTGAGCGGCCGGTGGGGATTCCCCGGGTACGGCGCGTACGCCGCGTCCAAGTTCGCGGTCGAGGGCTTCAGCGAGAGCCTGCGCCACGAGGTTGCGCCCTACGGCATCCGCGTTGCGCTCGTGGAACCCGGCGCCTACCGTACGCCGATCTGGGCCAAGGGCTTCGCGGAGATGTACGGCGGCCCGGATTCGCCGTACGGCAGGGCGCTGGCCGCCGTGCTCGGCTACGCCAAGCGGACGGCCGAATCGGCGCCCGATCCGCGCGAGGTCGCCGAACTCGTCGTCCGCCTCGCGGAGCGGCGCAAGCTCTCCCGGCTGCGCTACCCGATCGGCCGCGGCAGCAGCCTGCTGCTGCTCGCCGGCAGGCTGCTGCCGTGGCGCATGATCGAAGCGGCCGTCGAGCGAACGATGCGGCGGCGCGGAGATGACCGCCCGCCTGGGTGAGGCAGGCGACAAGCTTCCCTGAACCGGCGGGCAGTCGCTAGGCTCATGCCGAATTACGCCGAATACCGGCTATACTTTGCGCGTTTCACGACTTTTGCGCCCGCTCCCCGCCCGATAACGGACAAAATTTCCGTTATTCCCCTCTCGCACGCTTCTCCACAGCCCGATAACGGACAAAATTTCCGTTATTCCCCTCCCGCACGCTTCTCCACGGCCGGATAACGGACAAAATTTCCGTTATTCCCTTCTCGCACGCTTCTCCACAGCCCGATAACGGCCAAAATTTCCGTTATTCCCTTCTCGCACGCTTCTCCACGGCCGGATAACAGCCAAAATTTCCGTTATTCCCCTACCGCACGCTTCTCCACAGCCCGATAACGGCCAAAATTTCCGTTATTCCCCTCTCGCACGCTTCTCCACAGCCCGATAACGGACAAAATGTCCGTTATTCCCTTCTCGCACGCTTCTCCACAGCCCGATAACGGACAAAATGTCCGTTATTCCCTTCTCGCACGCTTCTCCACAGCCCGATAACGGCCAAAATGTCCGTTATTCCCCTCCCGCACGCTTCTCCACAGCCCGATAACGGACAAAATGTCCGTTATTCCCCTCTCGCACGCTTCTCCACAGCTTCTCCACCGCCCAATCACGCGCGAAGTGTCCGCTCTCCTTCCCGCTGACCGCATTTCGAGACACCGCACGCGAGAAATCGGTTGACAAACATTTTTGATAACGATTATCATTATCGGAAATGAATGATATAGGGGGATATTCCGTTGTCTTATTTGAGAAAGTCACCGCTCTTCATCATGCTATCCGTCTTGATTCTGCTCGTCGCCGCTTGCGGCAACAGCAACAACAATAATAGCGCAGCCTCTTCATCCGCCCCGTCCGCCTCGGCTTCGGCATCGCCCGCGGCTTCGTCCGCCGACGCCGGCGGCACGCGCAACATCAAGCATGCGCTCGGCGAACTGCCGATCAAGGGCGTGCCGAAGAAGGTCGTCGTACTCGAATGGACGTACGCCGAAGAGCTGCTGACGCTGGGCGTGCAGCCGGCTGGCGTTGCGGACATCGAGAACATGAAGAAGTGGACCGCCACGCCGACGGCGCTGTCCACGGACGTGCAGGATGTGGGCACGCGCCAGGAGCCGAACCTCGAGACAATCGCGGCGCTCGAGCCCGATCTGATCATCGGCGTCAAGTTCCGCCACGAAGCTACATACGATCAGTTGAACGGCATCGCGCCGACGCTGCTGTTCGATCCGTACCCGCCGGAGGGACAAGGCGACCAGTACCAGGAGATGCTGGACACGTTCCACACGATCGCGGATGTCTTGGGCAAGCAGGCCGAAGCCGAAGCGGCGCTCGCGGATCTGCAGAAGGCGTACGACGACGGCAAGGCGAAGCTTGCGGCCGCCGGCAAGGAAGGCCGGTCGATCGCGCTGACGATGCCGTGGGTCGATCAGAATGCGGTCACGTTCCGCATCTACACCGACAACGCGCTCGCGATCAAAACGCTCGAGCATCTCGGCCTGAAGAACGCCTACAAGCCGGCCCAGTTCGAGGTCTACGGATACACCACTTCGGGCGTAGAAGCGCTGCAGTCCGTACAGGACGCCGACTATCTGCACATTACGGCGGAGGACGACGTGCTCCCGATGCTGGAGAAAAACCCCGTATGGACCGGCTTCAACTTCGTCAAGGATAAGCGTGTCTATGCGCTGGGCGGCGACACTTGGCCGTTCGGCGGACCTTATGCCGCCAAGCTGATGGCGGAGCGCGCCGTGAACGCGCTGACATCCGCCTCATGATCGCTTCGAAGGTCCGGGAGCCCGCTCCCTCTCCTTCGCGCATGGAGCCGGCCCTTCCCGCCCGAGGCGGGAGGGGCTGGCTGCCGTTCGCGATGCTGGCCGGAGGCCTCCTGCTGCTCGCCGTGCTGGCGTTCGTCAGTCTGACACAGGGCTTGACCCACATCTCGCTCGCGACTGTCGCAGACGCCCTGATCTCGCCCAAGGACACACCCGACCACCGCGTCATCCATGGCGTCCGGCTCCCGCGCACCGTGATGGCGCTGCTCTCGGGCGCCGCGCTGGCCGTATCCGGCGCGCTCATGCAGTCCGTCACGCGCAATCCGCTCGCCTCGGAGACGACACTCGGCATTAATGCCGGCGCCTTCCTCGTGGTGGCCGCCGGCACGATCTTCTGGCCCGGCCTGCTGCATCAATACGCCTTCCTGTTCGCCGTCGCGGGAGGCGCGGGCGCCGCGCTGCTCGTGTTCGGCATGGGCGGCGGCCGCAAAGGCACGCCGATCCGGATCGCGCTGTCCGGCATGATCGTCACGCTCGTGCTGTCCTCCGTGACGAGCGCGCTCATGCTGCTGTTCGAACAGAGCACCCAGGGGCTGTTCCTGTGGGGCTCGGGCTCGCTGAACCAGAACGACTGGAGCGGCGTCCGTTTCGCATGGCCCTGGGTCGCCGGCGGACTGGCCATCGTGCTGCTCGCCGTGCGCCATCTCGACCTGCTCGCGTTCGGCGAGGAGACGGCGCAGTCGCTTGGCCACCGCGTCGCGGGCACGCGCATGTTCGCTATGGGCGCCGGAATCGTGCTCGCCTGTGTCAGCGTCAGCATCGTGGGCCCGATAGGCTTTATCGGGCTGCTGGCCCCGCATATCGTCAAGCTGAGCGGCATGACCCGGCATGCCTGGCTGCTGCCGCTCAGCGCGGTCTGGGGCGCCGCGATCCTGCTCGGGGCAGACACGGTCGCGCGCAGCTTCGCGACGAGCGCGGTCGGCGAGCTGCCCGCCGGGGCGGTCACGGCGTTTATCGGCGCGCCTTGGATCATCTGGCTGGCCCTGCGCGTCTCGCGGCACGCGGCTTCAACTTCTGCCGCCGACGGCCAGGCGTCCATGCAGGTGTCCGTCTTCGCGAGGCGCGCACCCTATGTGCCGCTGGCCCTATTGTTCGCCGCTGCGCTAATCGGCATCAGCCTGGCGGCGCTCATGAGCGGCACCTTGCACCTGTCGCTGCGGGAGGTGCTCGCGACGCTGACAGGCCACGGCAAGCCTCTGCACGAAAAGGTGCTGCTCGATCTGCGGCTGCCGCGGCTGCTGACCGCCGCCGTCGTCGGCGTCGCACTGGCCGCGGGCGGCAGCCTCATGCAGAGCGCGGTGCGCAATCCGCTCGCCGACCCCCAGATCGTCGGCGTCTCGAGCGGCGCTGGCGTGGGCGCGATGCTGCTGCTGATCGCCTTCCCCGCGCTCCCGCCCGGCTGGGTGCCGGTCGGCGCCTTCGCCGGCGGCCTCGCCGCCGCAGTGATCGTATATGCGGCCGCCTGGCGGCGCGGACTGAGCCCGACCGTCCTGACGCTCGTCGGCATCGCCGTCGCCG
The DNA here is from genome assembly GCF_037963805.1 of Cohnella sp. 56. NCBI lineage: Bacteria > Bacillati > Bacillota > Bacilli > Caryophanales > Paenibacillaceae > Cohnella > Cohnella sp. 56. The sequence goes on from NZ_JAZDQE010000009.1 coordinate 271,142, forward strand.
CGTCGGGCAGCGCGCTCATCAGCATCCTCGTCGTTTACGCCAAGCTGACGCTCGCACCCGCCCTTGCCTGGCTCGCCGGCAGCACCTATGCGCGCGGTTGGGCGGATCTCGGCCGGACGCTGCCGTTCATCGCCTTGCTGCTGCCGATTGCCTGGTGGCTCGGGCGGCGCGTCGACCTGCTTTCGTTTCGCGACGAAAGCTCGACCGGTCTCGGCCTGCCCGTACGCCGGACACGCCTGCTCGTCGCGCTGCTCGCGGTGCTGCTGGCGTCCGTCTCGGTCGCTGCGGTCGGCGCCGTCGGCTTCATTGGCCTGCTCGCGCCGCATGCCGCGCGCATGCTCGTCGGCTCCAACCATCGTCGCCTCCTGCTGCTGTCCTTGCTCATCGGGGCGGTGCTGCTCGTCAGCGCGGATTGGCTCGGCCGCATCGTCCTGTCGCCCAGGGAGATTCCCTCCGGCATCGTCGTCGCGCTCATCGGCGCACCGTATCTCATATTCCTCATGTTCAGATCGCGGACTCGCTAATATGTGGTCAAGAGACTCGGCTGCGGGTCGCCGCCAGTTCCGCTAGGTCCCGCTAGGTCCCGCTAGGTCCCGCTAGGTCCCGCCACGCCCCAAAAGCCTGCATCGGTGCAGGCTTTTGGACGTTCTCGGCCTCACGCGCATCTAAAAGCCTGCGAATATGCAGGCTTTTAGGCGTTCCGGCCTCCCAATTCGCTCAATTCGCCGAAAAGGATGTACGGTTGCAGGAATTCGCTGCAAAACCGATGGTTTCGGCAAAAAAGGATGTATAGTTGCAGGTTTTCGCGAGAAGTCCCGCCACGCCCCAAAAGCCTGCATCGGTGCAGGCTTTTGGACGTTCCCGGCCTCGCGCGCATCTAAAAGCCTGCGAATATGCAGGCTTTTAGGCGTTCCAGTCACCCAATTCGCTCAATTCGCCGAAAAGGATGTACGGTTGCAGGAATTCGCTGCAAAACCGACGGTTTCGGCAAAAAAGGATGTATAGTTGCAGGTTTTTGCGAGAAGTCCCGCCACGCCCAAAAAGCCTGCATCGGTGCAGGCTTTTTGACGTTCCCGGCCTCGCGCGCATCTAAAAGCCTGCGAATATGCAGGCTTTTAGGCGTTCCGACCTCCTAATTCGCTCAATTCGCCGAAAAGGATGTACGGTTGCAGGAATTCGCTGCAAAACCGACGGTTTCGGCAAAAAAGGATGTATAGTTGCAGGTTTTTGCGGGGTTGCGGGGTTGCGGGGTTGCGGGGTTGCGGGGTTGCGGGGTTGCGGGGTTGCGGGGTTGCGGGGTTGCGGGGTTGCGGGGTTGCGGGGTTGCGGGGTTGCGGGGTTGCGGG